>NZ_JBNDIU010000034.1:0-45994 GCF_050434565.1 Ensifer sp. 4252 | reverse complement strand
CCAATATGGGCATCGGCGGCATCACGCCCGCACAGAAACTGAAAATCGCCGCGTGAATTCTACCGCGGAGCCCCGTTGAAAACGGGGGGATTACCGTGCCTCGTTAAGACGCGACGTTCCGCGATGTCCTTGCGGGGCGTCGCCTGGCTTCCATCGCTTCCGGCTGTGCTGCCGCCAACCCAGTTTTCGTTCGTGTGCGACAGCGCCACGCAATGTAGCACCGATACCGAGGTCTCGACGGCGTTGACCGGTGCAATCATTGACTCCGCGCTTCGCCCATCGGAAAAGTATGTAGGCTTGGAGAGGAAAGACAACTCATGGCAGACGAGATCAAACCGGACGACAGCGCTGTCGCCGCCGAAGCGGCCGCGCCCAAAAAGCGCGGTCCGCGGGCGAAGAAAGTCGCTTCGGACGTAGCCTCGGAAGAGGCAAGTGCCCCGCCGAAGGCCAAGAGAGGCAGGAAGCCCAAGGAAAAACCGACCGACCTGAAGGCTGCGGAACAGTCTACGGCTGCTGCCAAGACCAGGGCAAAGGGCGTCGCAAAGGCCAGCGAAAAAAGCGCGGCGCCGAAATCGTCGGCTGAAGCACCGGCTTCAGTCGTGGACGAAATCTCGGATCTCCTTCAGCTCGAAGAAGAGAATGCGCGGCTGCGCAAGGCGCTTGGCGAGAAACTGCGGGCGGAGAACGCCGATCTGCGCAAGCGGCTCGGAATTGCCTGAGCATTTCGTGAGAGGCCGATCGTTTCTGCGGTCGGCCTTCGTCATCACATCTCTAGGACGGGCGGTCATGCCCGGGGTGACGAGGTATCATGAAATCACCATGGAAGTTCTTGCTTGATCTGGCGTCTCGAGGGAGAGCGGCCGAGCAACCAGCGAGCGCGACTGCCGCTGAGGTCGCAAAGCTAGACGAGGCGTCATCAACGCCGACTGCAGCTCCTGACGCAGTGCCGATCGTTTCGCCCGATGATGCCGCGGCGCCGGCGGTGGCAGCGTCGAATTTGGCCGCAAGCGATCGCAACGTCGAAACATCTTCCATCTTCGAGGAAGCAGTCGGTAGCAACGAGCCGTCAACCGTTTCGGCTGATCGGACACCCGCCGGCGAACGTGAAGATCTGCCCGAAAACCCGCCAATCAAGCGGCAAGCCCCAGCCAGGAGATCGAGCGCCCGGAATGTTGCGGTGCCCGCTGGCGTCGAGTATGGACAGGATGACGCCGACGTCCACGTGCCGCCATTAACCTTTTCCGAAGAGGTTCTCGCACTGGACGAGGACATCAGACAACTGAGGCGGCAGCTGGCAGAAAAACTGTCTTCGCAGAACGCCCAACTCAAGAAGATGCTCGAGCGGTTTTGATGCCATGCCCTGGCCTATCGCCCCTGTCCATTGGATACCGATGAAACCACAGCAGCGAAAGTTTATCGTCGAATTCAAATCGTCTCGCCGACGCTCGACAGTTCAAGCGCCTTCTATCTGGGGCGATACCGATCTGAAGGCGCTTGCGCGCGAGGCTGAGAGTGAGGCTCCGCACCTGTTTGAAATCGACGGCCGAGCGGTCGACCTTGCTCCGAAGCAGGGTGCGGAGGTCCGCGCCCAGGAGGAAATCACGCTCGATAGTGTCCCACGCCTCAACCCGAATACTGCGCCGGAAGAGGTGACAGTTTTGCCGGATCCTTCTGAAGAAGCTTCGCTCGTTGATGTGAGGCCGGTGACGACAGCGGTGCCACAAATTTCGAAGCTCCCGCGGCCAGCGCGCGTTCGCCCCGCACGAAGCAAGACCCTGGATACCCCAATTCAAGTTTCCGTCGACGATCTTGCCGCGCTCCAGGAGGAAAACCGCAGACTGAAAGGACTTCTGGCGCGACGGCTGCAACAGGAGAATGCACAGCTTCGAAGGATGCTCGAACGGTTCATGTGAACAACGCGGTCTCCGGTCGAAGCGGCGCCGTACTTGTCCACCGGCGGCCGCTTGGAGCGAGACGGCTTTTGTTGAACTGTGATTGTGTCCCGCCGATCGCCACCGTCGTAACGGCAGGCGCACCGTGGATGCCAGGAGACTACTGCGGAATCTAGACATTCTGCGAGTGCGACGTGATCCTCAACATCCTTGGCACCTTTTGCGCGAGTTCGTCGAGCGTCGCCATAACCCGGTTCACCTGCGAGAGCTTGATTGTCAGCTCTGGGGCATACCGGATGACGTGGTACTCGTTGCTTGCGGAGAGAGCTGCCAGGTGCGCCAGCGTACGTTTGCGCAGGACAAGCCCGGCAGCCACGGCTATTCGGGTGCTCTCGCCAAGATCGTGCCGAATGTCACGGATCGTCTCGTGATCAGCGCCTTGGGCGCGCAGTAGAGCATTCAGATAGAGCTCGATTGCATGGAGAGCCAGGAGGCGTCGCGGAATGTGGTTGGATTTCGATGAACTCTCACCAAGTTTGACGGCGGCGTCCTTGTATTGCGCCGCCAGGTTTAGAATCTCTCGCACGCTTGCTGTCTCACCAGAATAAACAAGGTCCATCCTGATCGCCCTTCCAGTCCGAGTGAAAGTTCTGCTTGGTTCGTCCGCGCGTCATCAGCCGCGCGAGGCAGATGCTTTTGAGCTGCGCGCCCCGGCAATGCGAATGAGATCCTTCAACATCGTTCGCAGCTCTGGCCAGGGAGGATCTTCGAGCTTGAGGCCCGGATCATGCGTGACAATCAGGCAATGAAGCTTTGCGGTGACTTCGATGAGCGAGGAGGGGCGCATGATCAACATCACCCGCCCCAACACCCCGGCTTGCTCCGCGAGTTCCTGTTCCAGGGCGGCTGCCGCACTGTAGCCAAGACGCTGGTCGGCCTCTTGCCATAGTTTCCGACGTTCGCGAAGTTCGGCCCTTGGCTGAGACAGTTGTCCACCATCGACTCGCGTGCGGCGATCAGCGAAAGAGCCGACCGAAGAACCGCCGACCTCTTTTAGCATCTCCGTGGCATGCTTCTTTCGAAGACGAGTGGCTCGCGCGCAATGCTGTTGGCACGCGTACCATTGGGGCCAAAGTTCTCTCACGGGAGTGGGGCCGCTCTCTCTGGGACCGCCGCCAAATTCTGCGATCCGTGCGCTGAGGAGGCCGGCGGCAACGGGAAGAAGGTTCCGACGATCGATCTGGTGCGGCAGGTTTTCCGGGGGGTGGTTCTCCGCGCGTTCTTTTCTACGCGTAATTGCAGGCAAAGTTCTGCTAATCTCAGAATCAGCCATGATCCGAGCTCCCTATAGCTTGAATTGCGGTCAGGCCACGCAAGGTGTCGCAAGCACCGTGCGTGGCTGCAGTGAACCGTCACACAGAGTTTGAATCATTCAAAGATTATGTCAAGGTTATAATGTTGACAGCCGATCAAGTCCGAATGGCACGGGCCGCTTTAAAATGGGGTGTCCGCGATTTGGCAAATCGCGCCAATATTACGGCGGCCACCGTTTCGCGGATTGAAGCTGGGCGTCCCGGGTATGCGGCAACCTTGGACGCGATACGAGCTGCCTTCGAAGTCGCTGGAATAGAGTTCATCCCAGAAAACGGTGGCGGCGCCGGCGTGCGCTTCTCCAAACCAAAAGATCAAATTCACAAGACGGGATGAGTTTACTAGCTGTGGGGGACACCTTGGCTGAATGCTCCTTCCAGGCTGCGCGAACCAGTGAACGTTGCGCTGCCGCCCGTGAGCATAGACGGGTGTACGGATGCCTCGAGAGAAACGCTCATACACACTTGCGTCCGCGTCGAAGCTTCCTATCTCAGGGGCCATCCTCGACACGGAGCCTCGAGATGGATCAATCGCCGACAGACGCATTTTCCGACCATGACATCAAATTCATCCCGCCCCAGGGGGATCTCGGGCGCGAGCGGAACACCGCGACCTGCCTGTGCTGTCAAAAGAAGCATCGTGCCTCGAAAATGGACGTGGACGGTTGTGGCATTTGCGAAGAGTGCCTGGCGGCCTGAAGTGAATGCGGTGAAACTGTTTTTCATCGCGACGCTTCACTGCTAAAAGATCGACCGCCCACCATCGGCGACCACGGTCCGGATCAGCCAACTCAGACTGATCTGACGTTTTCGGCTCTCGATTTTCCGGTCTTGCGATCCTGGCCAATGTCGTAGATGACCTTTTGACCATCGCGAAGAAGGCTTCCCGCGTCGACCGCTGACACGCGGACGAACACGTCTGTCCCGCCGTTTTCGGGAGAGATGAAGCCGTAACCCTTGTCGTGATTGAAAAATTTCACCGTACCAATTGCCATAATCAACCTCGTTGTGCGGACGTCGCAATGGCGCGGAGCTTATTCAACGCGATCGTCGCCCGCAATCGCGCAAACGGGTGAGCTGGTGGCCGGCGGCCGCCGAGTGCACATCTCGAAACTCTCCGCCCAGCAACCTCTTCGAAGACGCCGTCATCCCGGGTGACGCGGCTTCAGCCGCGACATCGCACGCAAGGGGAGGGGCCGGGAGGCTCCGCCCCCTTCGCCCCTTCAAGCGCCTGCCGCCCAGCTTCCTCCACTCCACTGACGTTGCGTTCCGTGCAGCCGGGTCCCCGCGCAGCCGCTTGCACCCCAATCCCCCGCTGGTCCGCCCGAGCTCGGGAAGCAGGAGCAAACGGCTCCCGCTTCGCGAGATCAAGGAAAGGGCAAGGACATGGGCAAGGCAAAGGCAACCGAGACCACCACGACCGTCAGTGACATCTATGAACGCATCACCGCGCGCATTGTCGAGCAGCTGGAGGCGGGCACACGACCCTGGATGCAGCCATGGGGCGCCGGCGGCACGCCGGTTCGGCCACTTCGTCACAACGGCATTGCCTATCGCGGCATCAACACGGTGCTGCTGTGGATGACGGCGGCCGAGCGCGGTTACGGTTCGACTTACTGGATGACGTTTCGGCAGGCGCAGGAGCTGGGCGCGAACGTCCGCAAGGGCGAGAAATCCACCCTCGTCGTTTATGCCAATGCGATTGAGCGCAAAGAGACCGACGACGATGGCGAAGAGGTCGAGCGCCGCATCCCGTTCATGAAGGGGTACAATGTTTTCAACGCCGATCAGATCGATGGACTGCCGTCGCATTATTACGCTATTCAGACCGAGCCGAACAATAGCGAGGACAAACAGCGCATCGACGCCGCCGACCAGTTCTTCGGCAATCTCGGGGCCGACATCCGCCATGGCGGCAACCGGGCGTTCTATCACCCCGCCGGCGACTTCATCCAAATGCCGCCGTTTTCGGCCTTCGTATCGGCCGAGGCGCATGCAGCGACACTTGGGCACGAATGCATTCACTGGACGCTGAAGGGCACGCGTCTCGACCGTAACCTTGGCCGCGAGAAGTGGGGCGACGAAGGCTATGCCCGGGAAGAACTGGTCGCCGAGCTCGGCAGCGTCTTTCTCTCGGCCGACCTGGCTCTTTCAATCGAACCGCGCGAGGACCATGCGTCGTACATCGCTTCCTGGCTCAAGGTCCTGAAGAACGACAAGCGCGCCGTGTTCCAGATGGCCGCTCACGCCGAACGCGCGGTTGCTTACCTGCACGGATTGCAGCCCGGCCTGGTCGCGGCGACGGAGCGAGATCCAGCCGCCGCATAGAGAGGGTGCCGCTCATCTGTTTGCTTCCAGGCTGGGTCTTGCTTGCGAGATCCAGCCTGGCGGAATTTTGGCAGTCGGCCCCGCAAGCGGGGCGACCAAACAAGCGGACGCCTCGTCTACAGCGCCTCTGTCCGCGGCCGATACCCACGCCTGATCTTTCGGCGAGCAAGATCGAGGAACAGGCGGATCGCTTCATCCTCTCTTGAAAACTGATGGGCTGCCGTCTGCCCGAGCGTCCCGATACGTCCCCAGCGGCGGGTGAGGCAAACCTCACCGAACAGGTTGCTGCCGATTTCGAGCGAATAGAATCGCGCCATGTTGCGGGTCGCATCCTTGCGTTCGATGTAGAGGCGATAGGGCTGCGTGATCATGAGCCCAGAGTCGCGCGTTCCTACGCGCCCGTCCAACGACACTTATGAATCGATCACGCGCCATCGATTCATTTTCGTGATGAGCGGCCAAGCGAATGCCGGTGCATTCGTGTTGCGCCTGCTCCGCCGGCCAGCGGCTCCAGCGTTCAGCGCGGAGCGTCCTTCCGCCGGAGGAGGTGAGCGCGGATCGCACCTCGCTTTGACGCTGAAGTTGCGAGAGGAGAAGCCGGCGGTAAAGTGCTCGATCCATCCCGGGCCTTGAAGCCTTCGTACTTCTTTAGCGCATCCAGTCGGTCGACATCCGAGACAGGTTCAACAGGTTGGCCATTGATGTCATGGCGGAGGGAGCCGGATCGCGCGACCGCGATCTGGTAGCTCCGCGAGTGCACGTAGGTTGCCATCGCCTTGCGCAGAGCCGTCACGCTGATCTCGGGTTTGAGGAGAGGGCGGATGTCGTTCCAAAGCCCAAGCGCAAATGGTCGGATTGGATCGCCGACCTTGGCCGGAAGGATGGCGATCGGCCGGATAAGAAGCGCGTTGATCGCCTCGGTCTTGGCGACATCCCGTTCCCGCGCGAGAACCGGGCCGAAGTCCTTTCGGGGAGTTTTCGTCGTCGCTGGTTTTTCACCCATCGCAGTTCAAGCCAATCCGTAAATGTCGTCGTCCAGATACGTCATCGACATCATGAGCCGACGCCATCAATCCAGTTCCGAAGCATCTATAGCGTGCAGGCCGGAACACAAGGCTTGCAGGCAATGCTATGTCGTGCGCGAGAACAAACCGTCGAACTCCCTGTCTTCGAAGTAGCGGATCTTGGTGACGACGGCTGGTAATTTTCCTTGGCGCAGCAGGATCATTTTCTTTCCCGACAGTCGCAAAATCTCGTCGGCGTTGATGAGGTCGCGCGCGGCGATATGCTCGGCACTGGATGTGGCGCCTTTGCTCCAGGATTGGGTGATGTAGTTAACATCCGTCTTGCCGACCGTGCGCGCGATCAGTTCCGCCGTCTCGATGTCATTGACGCCGAACACCTGCAGCACGGCGGCGTTCGACAGGAAGGTTCCAGCCCGGCGGCCGTAGGTCGCGCGCAGCTGGTGGATGTCCTGCAGGATCGGCCAGAGTTGAACGCCGTATCCAGCCATCAGCCCCATGGCGCGCTCGACCGGCGCGAGGTGGCCGAGCGCTGCGAACTCGTCGAGAAGATAGAGCACGGGACGGGCAGGGGTGGCGCGTTCACGCGCCATAGCACCGAGGCTTTGCGAGACGAGAAGCCGAAGCCAACGGGCATAGGTCGAAAGCCGATCCGGTGGCAAAACGAGGAAGATCGAGACCGTGCGATGCTTGAGATCAGCGAAGCTGAACTCCGATCGGTTGAGCACCGCCGTCATGCGCTGACTGTCGAGAAAATGGGTATGGCGCTGGGCAGCCGACAGCACGCCCGCGGCTTCACGGTCCGACTTGCTGAGATGGCGATTAGCTGTCCGGGCTATCAGGCCGTTGGCCTCGTCCATCTCCTGCATTCGTGCCATCAGCGCCAGGAAGCGTTCGGGCGCCAGGGTCAGATATTCGCGCAGGGTTCCAAGGTGCCGGCGCCCTGGAGATTCCGCAACGACGATCTTCAGGATCAAGCCCGCGATCAGCGCTTTCGCCTCTTCGTTCCAGTGCGCTTCGCCACCCATACCCGGTTCGTCATAGACGAGTGCATCGGCAAGCGTGCTTGCGACTTCGGCAACATCGAGGCCTTCGGGATCGAGCATATCGAGCGGATTGTAGGCTGACGATTTCTGATCGGTGGCCTCGAAGGGACCAAGAATATGGACGGGTTCAAATCGCGCGCGGGCCTCGCTGGTGATCTCAGCATTTTCGCCTTTCGGGTCGATGCAAATGATCGAGCGCTCGGCGGTCAGGAGGTTCGGGATGATCGTGCCAACGCCTTTACCGGTTCTCGTCGGTGCCATCGTCAGAAGGTGGGCTGGCCCGTCGTAACGCAACAGCCCTCCTGTCGTCGGATCGCGTCCAATCAACAGGCCGCTCCCCTCAGCAACCAGCGCCTTCAGTTCGCGGTCGCTCGCCCAACGCGCCGTTCCGAAGACCGACGTGGCGAAGTCGTCCGCGACGAAGGCAGCGAAAAAATCCAAGCACGCCCAACACGATCGGAAGGTGCTTGGCGACGGCAGTGACGATGTCACTGGCAATGCCGTGTTCAGCCCCAGCGATGAAGTGTACGACAAAGTTCGTAAGCACGATCAGCGCCGAAAAGACGAAGCCGAGGATGGCAGCGATGATCGCAAGGAAGGGTGCCTTCATCAGCGAATTCAGGAACGCGGTGATCTTCATTCAGCCGCCCCAGTGTTCACCCCGTTGTCAGCCCCGCCGAGGATGTCGTCGAACAGCGCCATGTCGCCGTCACGCACGAGAAAGCCGGGCAGTTCTCGTTGCAGCCATTCTCTCAGTCGGCGGGTGAACTCGGCATCGTTGGAGTTCTCCAGTCGATGCAGCACCAACGCCCCCAGCAGGATCTTGCGGCGCGTGTCCTGCGCACGTTCCTGTTTTCCGAGCCGAGCCTTCAGCGTCTTTTTGCGCTCTTCCAGTTCGGCGAGGCGCTGGTTGATCGATTTGCGGGCCACGAGATCCTCCTCATGATTGTACCGGCGAAGAGTTTTGCGATTGCGCGTTGTATCCGAAGGTATTTGATAGTGCGGAATGCACAACCCTGAATTGGCATGGGAACGGTGCATCTTGCATGATCCCCTACGCAGGGAGCGGAGCGAACGAAGTTTTAAAGGGCGCACTTACGAGTTGCTGTGCAACTCAGCGCTTGTTATGGTTGTGCGACTTGGAGGGTGTCACTTGGCCATCTACCATTGCAGCATGAAGCCGATCGCAAGAAGTGGTGGCCGCAGCGCGGTTGCCGCCATCGCCTATCGCACCGCGACGAAGATCGTCAACGAGCGCGATGGCATCGTGCATGACTTCACCCGCAAGCAAGGTGTCGAGCATTCCGAAATCGTTCTGCCGGATGGGGTCGAGGCGGCCTGGGCGCTCGATCGTTCGGCGCTGTGGAATGCGGTGGAGAAAGCCGAGAACCGCAAGGATGCGCGCGTTGCTCGTGAGTTCGAAGTGGCGCTTCCGCATGAGATGAGTGCGAGTGATCGCCTGGCGCTGACACGTGACTTTGCCCGTGATCTCGCGAACCGTTATGGCGCCGCCGTCGACTTCTCCATTCACCAGCCACAGGGCGATACCGACATCCGAAACGTCCACGCGCATGTGGTGATGACGACGCGGGTGGCGACGGAAGAGGGGCTAGGTGAGAAGACGCTGCTCGAGCGCGAGAACAAATGGCTGCTGAACAACGATCACCCGAGCTCGCACATGCAGCTGCGCGAAATCAGAGAGCTCTTCGAGCACCACACCAACCGACATCTGGCCCGGCTCGGACTGGACGTTCGGGTCGATCATCGTTCTCATCTGGAACGTGGTCTCGAGATCGAGCCGACCGTGCATATGGGCGTTCACGCCTCGCAGATGGATCGACGCGGGTTGGACGTCTCGCGCGAACGGATTGACCGGAAGGCGGCGCGATCAAATGCCGACCTGATCCGCAAAAAACCCGAGCAGGTGCTGGCGATCATCACCGGCGAGAAGAGCGTGTTCGATCGTCACGACGTGGCTCGCGCGCTGCATCGCTATATCGACGATCCGGAACGGTTCAGAAACGCCTTTGCCGCGGTCATGGCATCGTCGGCGCTTGTCGAACTGAAGCCTGAAACCGAGACCGAGCTTGCCCGCTATTCGACCCGTGAGATGGTGGAAATCGAGCACACGATGGCGGCGGGTGCGGCGCGCATGAGCCAATCGGCCAGGCACCCGGTCGATCGTCCGCATGTCGAGCGGGCGCTGAGCGTTCAAGACGCGGCCATTCAGGCAAACGCCTCTGCGTCCAGTTCCAAAATGTCGGAGCAACCTGGGGGTGGACGAGCGGTAGATCGCGACGGACCGATGGCGCGTGAGGGGCTAAGCGATGAACAGCGACTTGCTGTGCATCACATCACGGGTTCTGAGCAGATTGCCGCCGTGATCGGCTTTGCTGGCGCAGGTAAGTCGACGATGCTTGCCGCCGCGCGCCAGGCGTGGGCCGCCCAAGGTTACCGCGTGCATGGTGCCGCGCTTGCCGGCAAGGCTGCCGAAGGATTGGAGGAGTCATCCGGCATTGCGGCCCGCACGCTCGCCTCGTGGGAATACGGCTGGCAGAATGGCAAGGGTCTGCTTTCAAGCAGCGACGTGCTCGTCATCGATGAGGCCGGCATGATCGGAAGCCGTCAGCTGGCGCGGTTCGTCAAGCAGGCCGAGGTGTCTGGCGCCAAAATCGTCCTGGTGGGTGACCACGAACAGCTGCAAGCGATCGGCGCCGGCTCGCCGTTCCGCGCGATTGTCGAACAGGTCGGCGCGGTCGAACTCTCGGAAATTCGCCGGCAACAGACAGCCTGGCAGCGCGAAGCATCGATCGCCTTTGCGACACATCGCACGAGGGAGGGCCTTACACTTTATGATGAGCACGGTGCGGTGCAGTTTCGTGAGACTCGTGATGAAGCGCGAGCGGCACTGGTGCGCGACTATCTCGTCGACAACGATGCACGGCCGTTAGGCTCACGCATCGCACTCGCCCACCGGCGGGTGGATGTCAGGGCGATTAATGCCGACATTCGCGCCGGTCTTCAAGAACGTGGGCTGTTGGCGAAGGGCGTCGAAGGACATGTCTTGCTTGGGAAGGAAGTCGCCTATCGGACCAATGAAGGCGAGCGCTCATTTGCCCGCGGCGATCGCATCGTGCTTCTCGAGAACAACCGCGAACTCGGGGTGAAGAACGGCATGCTCGGGACCGTGATCGCCGTCGAGCCGGACGCACTACAAATATGTCTCGACGGCGGAACTGGCGGGGGCAAGAGCGCCCGCGACATCTCCCTACCGGTCAACAGTTACCAGAGCTTTGACCATGGCTACGCCACCACCATTCACAAGTCTCAAGGGGCAACGGTCGACCGTGCCTTTGTCATGGCGTCGAGCACCATGGACCGTCATCTTTCCTACGTGGCGATGACGCGCCATCGCGACGAGGTCCAGCTCTACGCCGGCCGCGACGAGCTGAAAGACATGAAGACGCTGAGCCTCAGCATGGGACGATCAGGAGTGAAGGAAACCACGCTTGATTATACCGGTGCCTTTGCCGAACGGCGGGGACTGGCCGCGCAGCTTGGGATTCCCAGCGAGATTAAGATTACGCCTGTCCATGAGCTCACGTCGCAGGCAAGTTTGTCGAAGGCAACGGACGATCGAGTGTCGACAGAAGGGCCAGGTGGGGAGCGCCAAACAGTGGCGCCGCTTGTCCCGGCAATCACCTCCTACGAACGCAGCGTCGACGACATTGCCCGCGAAAAAGCTAAACCCAACTTCGACCGCGAAATTGCAACGGTGCGATCGCTCGCACGCAAGATCTATCAAGATCCAGATGGTGCCGCTGCGAAGATCGCTTTCGCCATTGTCGAAAAGGGCATGAATGGCGACGCGCTTGCGAAGTCTGTTGCCGGACGCCCGGAGCAGTTCAGTGAGCTCAGGGGCAGGGCAGGGTTGTTTGGCGAGAGCAGGGAGCGCAAGGAGGCTCGCCACTTCGCACCCGCCTTTGGCAACCACGTTGCAGCCGCGGCCGAGACTTGGACGCGGCGACTGAATGCGGAGCGCGGCGCTGAGACCTGGCAGCGGGAGAAGCGAGACGTCGTCGAAGTTCCCGGTCTCACTCCGCGCAGCGAAGGCATGCTGAAGGAGCTCGACGATTTGCCGCAAGCGCAGAAGGCGCAATTCGTGGAAGAGCTGGCCCGAAGTCCAGAAGGAAAAGAGGCGCTTGAGGAGGCAAGGAGGATCGCCCGTGCTCTCGAACAGCGCTTCGGCAGTTCGGACCCACGTTCGTTCAAGAAGGAGCTTGACCGGCTCGGGTTGGCCGACGCAGCGAAGATCGACCATATCAACGACGTCGCTCGCATTGTCGATCGGGCGCACCGGGCGGAGCTGAGCCAAAAGTACGAGCTCTCCCGAGGATTGAAGAAGGGACTAGGGCTAGGGATTTGACTAGGGATTTGAGTGATAACGATCTGCCTCGAGTAGGGCATGAACGATTTCGATTGAGCACCAGCACCAATCCCTTGGGCCGCGATTGTCTAACTTAGATCTCGCATCGGAGAGCCAGGCGATGACCTTATCACCGCCGCTGTTGCTTCCTCCTCGCACCTGCCTAACACGCATAACGTCATTTCCATACCTCGTGGTTCCGACGGCATGAACCTCGACGATGCGCGAGAAGCCGTCATAACGCAGCTCCAAGCAAAGACCACGATTGAGTGCGTCACAAGCCGTTTGTCCGATCTCTTCGAGGCGACGAAGACGGCGATTGCCCTCGAGCGATCATATGGGATGGGCGAAAAGCTTGCCTCCTACGGAGACCTCAGCCGACGACACCTCGAGGGATTCGGCCATCTCGATCCAAGGCTGCTGGCGCGGGGTCGATGGCATTCTGCAGGAGCAGCTTGACCGGGCGAAAGAGATCCTCACGCGGCATCGGAAGGCGTGCGCAGTACTTGAGATTCTGGCACCGGCCCGTTCCGGTCGCGGCACCGTCATCTGCGATTGTTGCCGCCGGGCAAGAAGCGTGAGCGACTTCGACGAAGACGGGTGCGGCATCTGTTGCGGGTGCCTAGAGTCGGACGCGCTCCTCGTTGAGCTGGACGCGAGCGTGAGGGACGACGAGCGGTCAGCGGGCTCCTGATTAGGCTTTCGGGCATGGGAAGCGTGTTTCGCAACAGTCACCGTTGGTATCCGCCGAGCGATCACAGCCTAACCTGCCGAACGTAACGCTGGATCCGTGTTTCTTCACGAGCTCCGCACGTAACTGCCAGAGCGACCACAATGCCAGCACATCGCCGGTCAGAAGCAGGACCCCACGATATGAAGCCACGCGCATTATTGCGAATCGACAATAAAGTGGAAACTATTATCGCAATTGTAGGTTCGTGAATCCCGCCGCATTATCCATCCCTCAGACGAACTGAGTGTCGCCTGAAGTTCTCAATGATGAAATCGCAGGACGCGAGATGACCCAGAACCTTTTTTCCATGACACGCAGGGGCGCACTGCTCTCCGCAGGCGCCGCCGCAGCGACCATGGCAATTTCACCCGCTCTCAGCTTCGCAGCCACGGCTGCTCCCGCCACCAACCCAATCGAAGGAAACAAGACAATGGCATATGTAACCACCAAGGACGGCGTTGAGATCTTCTACAAGGACTGGGGTCCGAAGGATGCGCAGCCGATCGTCTTCCACCATGGCTGGCCGCTGTCGTCGGACGACTGGGACGCACAGATGCTGTTCTTCCTTTCGAAGGGCTATCGCGTCGTCGCCCATGACCGCCGCGGTCACGGCCGTTCCGCTCAGGTGGCCGATGGTCACGACATGGATCATTACGCGGCCGATGCCTTTGCCGTCGCAGAAGCGCTCCACCTGAAGAATGCCGTCCACATCGGACACTCGACGGGTGGCGGCGAGGTTGCCCGCTATGTGGCCAAGCACGGTCAGCCCGCCGGCCGCGTCGCTAAGGCGGTTCTCGTCTCCGCCGTACCGCCGCTGATGCTGAAGACCGATGACAATCCGGAAGGCCTGCCGATCGAAGTCTTCGATGGTTTCCGTTCGGCGCTCGCCGCCAACCGCGCCCAGTTCTTCCGCGACGTTCCGGCCGGTCCGTTCTACGGCTTCAACCGTGATGGCGCGGCGGTTCACGAGGGTGTGATCCAGAACTGGTGGCGTCAGGGCATGATGGGCGGTGCCAAGGACCATTTCGACGGCATCAAGGCCTTCTCCGAAACCGATCAGACGGAAGACCTGAAGGCGATCACGGTTCCGACGCTCGTCCTGCACGGTGAAGACGACCAGATCGTTCCGATCGCGGACTCGGCGTTGAAGTCGGCCAAGCTTCTGAAGAACGGCTCGCTGAAGACCTATCCAGGCTTCTCGCACGGCATGCTGACAGTCAATGCCGACGTGCTGAACGCCGATCTTCTGGCCTTCGTTCAGGCCTAAACAAGATCGGAGCCGCGATGTGAAAGCAATCGCGGCTCCGATCTTTTATTGAACACAGAACGAATTTCTGAACGGGACCATGATGCTGTTGACCCCAGAGCTTGTTGCCCTGACGTTGCGAGACGTCCTGGACGATGGCCCCGAACCGGGCTGGACACCACTCTCCGAGGCGGAACTTGACTGCCTCGTGGACAGGATTAAACGAGAGGTAGACGGCGAACCAATTTGGGTCTTCGCTTACGGTTCCCTTATCTGGAATCCTGAGTTCAAGCCGACAGCCCGAATGCGAGCATCCGCATATGGATGGCACCGATCGTTTTCGCTGAGGATCGAACGTTGGCGGGCAACCAGCGAACAACCAGGCCTGATGATGGCTCTCGAACGCGGCGGGAGGTGTGATGGCGTGCTACTCCGGTTGTCGGAAGAGCGTCGCCGCCAGGATCTCCGTGCGCTCGTGGCGCGCGAGATCAAGTACCACGAAGTCGCCGACATGGTCCGGTGGGTTCGCGTGCAGACGCCTGAAGGCATGAAGAACGCCCTGACGTTCTGGGCAAGTACCAGACGATCCGGCCTCACCAAGCCATTGCCAATCCAGACCACCGCGGAGCTCATCGCAAACGCCTGCGGGCAGGGCGGATCATGCGCGCAATATCTGCACAACACGATCGTTGATCTTGAGGCCGAGGGGATCTGAGACCGAAACCTCTGGCATCTGCAGGCGCTCGTGGCCGAGCGGATCAAGGCAAAGAAGCAGCCTGAGGTCGTCGTCCTAACCGAGCGTCAATCCAGCATGACCATGTGCGCCGGGACCTGCTCTTCGAAGAACTTCGAGAAGGATGCGATCCGGGGAGGCAGGGCCTGATATGGGGGATAATAAAGCGTCAGCCACAACTCTGGGGGTGCCCATCCTTTAAAGACCTGTACCAGGCGTCCGGTGCGCAGGTGTTCGGCGATGTGAAACCCCGGTAGCATGGAAACGCCCGCACCGTCGGCGGCCATGTCCGCCAGAACCTCGCCACTATTGGCGCTGAAGGCCCGGCCAGCCGAAATCGTCATGCTCGATCCGCCGTCCGACAGCACCCAGTTCTCACGCCGGCTTTCGCCGCTATACGCGAGGCAGTCATCGGGTGTCAGTTCGTTTGGGTGCTGCATGTCGACGAACCGACTCCCGGGGGCGGCGACCAGGATGCGCGGCACCACCCTGATCTTGCGCCAGATCGTGAACTTGTCGGACGGCTGGGAGGAGATGCGGATCGCCAGATCGTAGTCGTCATCGACGATGTTCACCAATCCATCCGACAGCGAGATTTCGAAGCTCATCTTCGGGTAGCGCTCCTTGAATCCTGAAAGGATTGGCGGGAGCACGGCCTTGCCGAACCACGTCGGCGCGCTGATCCGGAGCCGCCCCTCATCTGCCTTGTGAGCGTTCATCACCTCGCGCCGAGCGTCCTCCAACGTCTTCACCGCAGGCTGGATCTGTGCGGCAAAGATCGCCCCGTCGGTCGTCAAGGACACCTGCCTGGTCGTGCGCACAAAGAGCTGCACGCCAAGTTCCGCCTCGAGAGCGGCGATCGCCCGTGTCACCGCGGCGGGTGTCATGTCCAGTTCGCGGGCGACCTG
This sequence comes from Ensifer sp. 4252, assembly GCF_050434565.1. Classification (NCBI taxonomy): domain Bacteria; kingdom Pseudomonadati; phylum Pseudomonadota; class Alphaproteobacteria; order Hyphomicrobiales; family Rhizobiaceae; genus Ensifer; species Ensifer sp. 4252. The sequence goes on along the minus strand of NZ_JBNDIU010000034.1, from coordinate 30,290 downwards.
AGCGAAGTTCCGCTTTTCAGCGGCGAGCAGAAAGGTTCGGAGGGCTTTGTAGTCGTTCATCTCATTGTTTCAAAATTGGCAATTCAATCACAAGAAATATTGCAATTCTCGACGAGGATCAACCAGCCTAAATTCATATCAACACATGAAGCACCAACGCCCGATGAAAGGCATCGACATGATCAAGGATATCGAGGGACTGCATCACGTGACCTCCATGGCATCGGATGTGCGGCAGAACAACCGCTTCTTCACCGACACGCTGGGCCTGCGCCGCGTCAAGCAGACAGTCAACTTCGACGACCCGAGCGTCTATCACCTGTATTACGGCGACGAGAACGGTTCAGCCGGGACGGTCATGACTTACTTCCCGTTCCCCAACATGATGCTGGGGCGTCCGGGCGTAGGCGAGGTCGGTGAGACGCAGTTCTCGGTTCCAAAGGGCTCGCTGAAGTTCTGGCAGGATCGCTTCGCGGCTCAAGGTGTCGACGGTCTGGAAAAGGATACTGTCTTCGGCGCCAACCGTCTTCGCTTCATGGGTCCGGATGGCGACGGTCTTGCGCTGATCGAGTCCGCAGACGACAACCGCGCGCCATGGCTGGCGGATGGAATTCCCGACGATGCGGCCATCCGCGGTTTCGCCGGCGCTCGCTTCAGCCTGCATGACACCGCAGCGACGGAAGAGCTTCTCGGCTTCATGGGTTACCAGCGCGCCGAGAAGAAGGGCGACGTGACTCGCTTCATCATCCCCAATGGCAACGGAGCGGATACGATCGATCTCGCATCGCTGCCGAAAACGCCCTTTGCGCGTCAGGGTGCGGGTTCGGTACACCATATCGCGTTTGCGGTCGACAACCGAGAGAAGCAGCTTGAGGTGCGCAAAGCGCTGATGGATACCGGGTATCAGGTCACGCCCGTCATCGACCGCGACTATTTCTGGGCGATCTACTTCCGCACGCCGGGCGGCATTTTGTTCGAAGTCGCCACCAATGAACCGGGCTTCAATCGCGACGAAGACACGGCTCACCTTGGGGAAGCACTCAAGCTACCGGGCCGATATGAAGCTTTCCGCCATCAGATCCAGGCAAATCTCGAGCCATTGGGTGCCTGACAAACTGATGGCATTTCGAGTTTTGGACGCCGCATGTCTACCCGGCCGCGCCCTGGGTATTTGCAGGGAAGATCTTCAAACATTCGTTTACGCCTGATGCCCTTTGCAACTGATCGATAACTGAGCCCCAAGGCATTCGCACACATTCGATGGAGAGATGACAATGGATCAATTGGGAGCGATCAGAGCCTTTGTTCGCGTCGTCGAGGCCGGATCCTTTGCAAAGGCTGCAGACACGATGGGAGCGCCGCGGTCGACCGTGAGTAAGCTTGTTCAGGATCTCGAGGCAAGCTTGAGCCTCAAACTGCTCGAACGCACGACACGTTCAGTCACCGTGACACCTGAGGGAGTTGCTTACTACGAGCGCGCCATTCGCCTGATCGCCGATTTCGACGAAATGAACAATGAGGCGACCCGTGGGCGCCTAGCCACCAGGGGAAAACTTCGGGTTGACGTAGGAGGGACCTTCGCGAACGCGATTCTGATCCCTCGGTTGCCAGAGTTTTACGCGCTCTATCCAGAGATCGAGTTGCATCTTGGTGTAACAGAACGTCAGGCCGACATTGTCGAAGAGGGCATAGACTGCGTCATTCGTGCCGGCGATCTGCCCAGCGCATCTCTTGTTGCGAGGAAGTTATGCAGCGTTGAGATAGTGACCTGCGCAACCCCGGGGTACCTGGAAAAACACGGCGTGCCAGCTTCGCCATCGGATCTGCAGCGTGATCATATTTTCGTGCAGTACTTTTATGCACGTAGTCTGAAAGCTGCACCCGTTCGACTGATTAAAGGCGATGAGAAAATCGAGATTTACAGCCCCATCAAGCTCTCCACCAGTGATGCGACGGCGCATTTGCATGGAATATTAGCAGGACTGGGCATCGGGCAGACATTTGAATTCTTGGCACAGCCCCATATCGCTCGTGGCGCCCTGGTCCCAATCATGACCGATTGGGCGCCACCACGTTATCCTGTTCACATAGTAAGGCCAGCGGGCCGGTTTCCGAGCGTTAAGTATCGGGTCTTTGCAGACTGGGTTGCGGGCGTGTTTTCTGCCTACGACCATGATACCGGCACACCCTAGTGGCTTTGTCCATGTCCATGGATGGTTACTCCACAATCACGGGCTTCTCCCATCTCTCCTTTGAAGATATTTCCCCCGGCTGATTTGATCCATCGTCGGACAGACGGCGCGGAGTGGGCGACGCTGTTGAGAGTAAGCAGAAGACAAAGTAATCGCGATATGGAACCCCTGCGCGTACCGCGTAGTCACCATCTAGTCGCGTCAATGCTCAATGGCAGACTGCCAAGCATTTCGCGGCTCACACACCGCTCCCCTGTTGTCCACGGGCTGTTTCGCCCCAATCGAATTCAGCCAAATCGCTCCACGCCGAATAACAGTGACACTGCAAACTACCTCGGAGCCGCCTGTCCGAAGGAAATTTTCTTGAGCAAATCTTGGACCGAATGGTCGCGTTGCGCAGCCTCGTGCGACGTTCGCAGGTCAACCGAACGCCAGAGTAATTATTGCGATAAAGGCAATTCATTCGCAATTAATATTCCAATTTCGCACAAGCGCAAACCACACTACGTTTCCTTTCAGCAGCCGAGGCAACCAGTGAATGGAAGCATTGGTTTCGACCCACTCAGGGCCTTACGAGCCGTGTTCCAGGACATGGTGTCCGACCAACAGGCCCTGCCCAGTTTATAACCCGCCGCATTCGCGGTCCAAACAACCGAAGAGGAAAATCTCATGTCCAAGCTCGAAGTCCTGACCCCCGCGAACAGCCAGCTCATCTTCATCGACCAGCAGCCGCAGATGGCGTTCGGCGTCCAGTCGATTGATCGCCAGGTACTGAAGAACAATGTCGTCGGCCTCGCCAAGGCCGCCAAGATCTTCAACGTCCCCACCACGATCACCACGGTCGAGACGCAATCCTTCTCGGGCAACACCTTTCCGGAACTGCTTGCCGTCTACCCGGAGAACGATATTCTCGAGCGCACGTCGATGAACTCCTGGGACGACCAGAACGTCCGTGACGCGCTGGCGAAGAACGCCGCCGAGGGCCGCAAGAAGATCGTCGTCTCCGGTCTCTGGACCGAGGTCTGCAACACCACCTTCGCACTCTCGGCCCTGCATGATGTTCCAGATTATGAGATCTACATGGTCGCGGATGCTTCCGGCGGCACGTCCTCCGACGCACACAAATACGCGATGGACCGGATGGTTCAGGCAGGCGTGATCCCGGTCACCTGGCAGCAGGTCCTGCTCGAGTGGCAGCGCGACTGGGCTCGCAGGGAAACCTACGATGCTGTCACCACCCTCGTGAAGGAGCATTCCGGCGCATACGGCATGGGCGTCGACTACGCCTACACGATGGTTCACGGCGCAGAGGAACGCGTCAAGCACGGCAAGCGCATCGGCCCGAACCCCGCCGAGTAAGGGGCTGATCAGGCCGCTCCGATAACCCCGTCGGAGCGGCCTTTCTCTAACCGTGGAGGGCATCCCGTGAAAATCTATCTTCTTTCTCTCGGTGCAGGTCTGCTTGTGGGCATCGTCTACAGCCTCCTGAACGTCCGCTCGCCGGCTCCGCCTGTCATCGCCTTGGTCGGCCTTCTCGGCATTCTCGTCGGTGAACAGATCATCCCTTTCGCAAAGACCTTGTGGAGCAGGGAGCCAGCAGCCGTTTCATGGCTTCATCAGATCAAGCCACACATGTTCGGCCACCTGCCTAAGGGCGGCGATCTTATCGACCTCGCCCATCAGGCGGAGGCGAAAGCGGAGGAGCGGAGCTGATGACGACTCGTCGATCCTTTCTTGGGGGCGCGTCGAGCCTGGCGTTCTCGAACCTCTTCTCCCCGGCGAAAGCCGCCGATCCCAACCAGACCGGAGTAGACACCATGCATCCCGACCTGATCCTCCACAGCGGCCGCGTGACGACCCTCGACCGGACCAATCCGAACGCCACGGCGATCGCCATCAAGGATGGCCTGTTTCTCGAAGTCGGATCCGACAGCGAGATTATGGCGCTGGCTGGTGCCAACACGAAGATCGTCGACCTCAGGGGCAAGCGCGTCCTGCCGGGTCTGATCGACAACCACACCCACGTCGTGCGCGGCGGCCTGAACTACAACATGGAACTGCGCTGGGACGGCGTTCGGTCGCTCGCCGATGCGATGGACATGCTGAAGCGCCAGGTGGCGATTACGCCCGCGCCGCAATGGGTGCGCGTCGTCGGGGGGTTCACTGAACATCAGTTCGCCGAAAAGCGCCTGCCGACGATCGAGGAGATCAATGCGATCGCTCCCGATACCCCCGTCTTCCTGTTGCATCTCTACGACCGGGCACTCCTGAATGGCGCGGCCCTGCGTGCCGTCGGCTACACCCGCGATACGCCGAACCCACCCGGCGGCGAAATCACGCGCGATGCCAACGGCAACCCGACGGGCATGCTGCTGGCCAAGCCGAATGCGGGCATTCTGTACTCGACGCTGGCCAAGGGGCCGAAGCTTCCTCTGGACTACCAGGTCAACTCGACCCGTCACTTCATGCGCGAACTGAACCGCCTCGGCGTGACAGGCGTGATCGATGCGGGCGGGGGCTTCCAGAACTATCCGGACGACTACGCGGTCATCCAGAAGCTCTCCGATGAGAACCAGATGACGGTGCGTCTGGCCTACAACCTCTTCACCCAGAAGCCCAAGGAAGAGAAACAGGACTTCCTGAACTGGACGCAGTCGGTCAAATACAAGCAGGGCAACGACTACTTCCGTCACAACGGTGCCGGTGAGATGCTGGTTTTCTCGGCTGCCGACTTCGAGGATTTCCGCCAGCCCCGTCCAGAAATGGCTCCGGAAATGGAAGGCGAGCTGGAAGAGGTCGTCCTCGTACTGGCAGAAAACCGCTGGCCCTGGCGTCTCCACGCCACCTATGACGAGACGATCTCCCGCGCCCTCGATGTATTCGAGAAGGTCAACAAGGACATTCCGCTCGAAGGGCTGAACTGGTTCTTCGACCATGCCGAAACCATCTCGGATCGCTCGATCGACCGCATCGCCGCACTCGGTGGCGGCATCGCCACTCAGCACCGCATGGCCTATCAGGGCGAATATTTCGTTGAGCGCTACGGCCATGGAGTGGCGGAAGCCACGCCGCCGATCAAGCGCATGCTCGACAAGGGCGTGAATGTCTCGGCAGGTACGGATGCCACCCGCGTCGCCTCCTACAATCCGTGGGTCTCGCTCTCCTGGATGGTGACCGGCAAGACAGTCGGCGGAATGCAGCTCTACCCGCGTGCAAACTGCCTCGATCGCGAGACGGCGCTGCGCATGTGGACCGAAAAGGTCACATGGTTCTCGAACGAAGAGGGCAAGAAGGGCCGTATCGAGAAGGGCCAGTTCGCCGACCTCGTGGTACCCAACAAGGACTTTTTCTCCTGCGCCGAGGATGAGATCTCCTTCCTCGTGTCGGAACTGACGATGGTCGGTGGCAAGATCGTCTACGGCGCGGGCGACTTCAAGACGCTCGACGAGAACGACATCCCGCCTGCGATGCCAGACTGGTCTCCTGTCCGCAAGTTCGGCGGTTATGCCGCCTGGGGCGAACCGGAAGGGGCGGGCGCTCGTTCATTGCGCCGCACGGCGATCTCCACATGCGGATGCGCCAGCGATTGCGGCGTGCACGGTCACGACCATGCCGGGGCTTGGACATCCAAACTTCCGATCGCCGACCTCAAGGGATTCTTCGGCGCACTCGGCTGCTCCTGCTGGGCGGTCTAAACTGAGCTTTGCGCTCGGGCGGCCACGTCGCCGCCCGAGCGACCGTCCAATAATTTCAAAAACCGCAATGAAATCGAAACGATTGCTGCAATTGTTGGCAAGACGGTGACCAGCCAATATCGCCCCATCAAACGCAGCCGCTCGATCAGATCGGCGAACATGCAGGAGCAGATATGACCCACCAATCCCATATTTCGAATCCAGTCCGAAGCAGTCTGACACGCATCGCCGCTTCTCCGGTCACGCGAACCGTGTCGCTGCTTGCGCTCTGCGCCGCCTACATCCAGGGCCCGCTCACCAAGATCTTCGATTTCAACGGCGCACTGGCCGAAATGGACCACTTCGGTCTCCACCCAGCCGCCTTCTTCGCGGTCGCCGTCATGGTGTTCGAGCTGACGGCTTCTGCCATGGTGGTCTCGGGCTTCTTCCGTTGGGCTGGAGCATTGGCCCTCGCGGCCTTCACGCTCATGGCAACGCTCATCGCCCTCCGTTTCTGGGAGATGGCGCCCGGCATGGACCGCATGATGGCGACCAACGCCTTTTTTGAACATGTTGGCCTTGCTGGCGCATTCCTCTTCGTCGCCGCATTCGACCTCACCAAGGGAGCAGGCAAATGAGCGCCGCAAAAGCATCCGGCGGAACCTTCGCGCCACTCGCACAGCCTGTGTTTGCGGTTCTCTGGATCGCCACCATCCTTGGCAACACCGGAAGCTTCATGCGCGACGTCGCCAGCTCCTGGCTGATGACGGATCTGTCGGCATCGCCGGCCGCAGTCGCCATGGTCCAGGCGGCCGGAACCCTGCCGGTCTTCTTGCTTGCCATTCCGGCGGGCGTTCTCACCGACACCCTTGATCGCCGCAAGTTCCTGATCGCCGTCCAGCTCCTGCTGGCATCCGTCAGCATCTCCCTGGTGGTCCTGTCCCAGACGGGCATGCTGTCGGTCAGCGCGCTGATCGGTCTGACCTTCCTCGGCGGCATTGGCGCTGCTCTGATGGGGCCGACATGGCAGGCCATTGTTCCCGAACTGGTGAAGCGTGAGGACGTGAAGAGCGCGGTCGCGCTCAACTCGCTCGGCATCAATATTGCCCGCTCCATCGGGCCCGCTGCGGGCGGCCTGCTTCTCGCAGCCTTTGGAGCCGGAATCACCTACGGCGCGGATGTCGCAAGCTACGCCGTGGTGATCGCAGCTCTGGTCTGGTGGCCACGGGCGAAGAATGCAAACGACGCGCTTCAGGAGAACTTCTTCGGTGCCTTCCGTGCCGGACTTCGCTACACCCGCTCCAGCAGACCGCTGCATGTCGTGCTGCTGCGGGCCGCCATCTTCTTCGCCTTCGCCAGCGCCGTCTGGGCGCTCCTCCCGCTCGTCGCCCGGCAGTTGCTGGGTGGTGATGCCAGCTTCTACGGCATCCTGCTTGGTGCGGTCGGAGCTGGTGCGATCGGTGGCGCCTTGGTCATGCCGAAGCTGCGCGAACGCCTGAGTTCTGACGGCCTGCTTCTCGGCGCCGCGCTGACCACCGCTGCCATCATGGGTGTCCTGTCACTCGCCCCGCCGAAGATCGTTGCCATCATCGTTCTTCTGTTCCTTGGTGCGGCATGGATCACTGCTCTGACCACGCTCAACGGCGCGGCCCAGGCTGTTCTTCCGAACTGGGTGCGTGGTCGCGGCCTCGCCGTCTACCTCACCGTCTTCAATGGTGCGATGACTGCCGGGAGCCTTGGTTGGGGCGCGGTCGGCGAGGCTGTCGGCATCCAATCGACCCTGCTCATCGGAGCCGCCGGACTGCTTGTGGCCGGGTTCGTCATGGACCGCGTGAAGCTTCCTGCAGGCGATGCCGACATGGTGCCGTCCAACCACTGGCCTGAGCCGCTTGTTGCGGAACCCGTTGCCCATGACCGTGGTCCGGTTCTGATCCTGATCGAGTACAAGGTCGAGAAGCAGCACCGCAGCGCATTCCTGCACGCCATCGATCATCTTTCCAACGAACGCCGCCGCGATGGTGCCTATGGCTGGGGTGTCACCGAGGACTCGGCTGATCCGGAGAAGATCGTCGAATGGTTCATGGTGGAATCCTGGGCTGAACATCTTCGCCAGCACAAGCGGGTCTCCAATGCGGACGCTGACCTGCAGGGCAAGGTGCTGGCCTATCATGTTGGTCCGGACAAACCCGTCGTACGCCATTTCCTGACGATCACTCGACCAGGTGCAGCTTAACGAAGACTTGGGCAGGGCGGCTTCAGCCGCCCAGCCCATTATGCCGCCACGGGCAATGAACTCGAAACAATTGATGCAATTGTTGAAGCCGGCATCTGGCGTCAAAACTGGAGCCACGTCGCGAGCAACGTCGCGGAACCTAACAGAAATAGAGCTCAAGAAATGAAGCTTCCCTCCCTTCCCACCCTTCTGAGTTTCAATGGCGGCTACGTCGATACGCTCGGCTTCCTGGCTCTTTCAGGGCTTTTTACTGCGCATGTCACAGGCAACTTCGTGACCGCCCCGGCCTTTTTTGTTTTAGCACAGTTTAGTCAGATCGGACTGAACTCGACGAACTCGCACTAGACGTATTCGCCCTGATCGACTGCTGAGCAACTCAGTCCCGGCAACACAGTGCCCGACGGATTGGTTGCGGCTTTCCTGGCAATGTACCGCCAGAACAGGGCTGAGGTGTGGGACTGGTCCTTCTCGAACCGCGAAAGCTGGACGACGCCACATGGACCTTCGGGCTGCGATGATACCACCCACGCGCCGCCGTTGCCGACGTCGGAAACCCAGACGAATTCCTGCGCGAACGGATTCGAACTGACCTGGCAGGTCCGAAGACCTTTGTCGTGGTCGGCCTTTGTGATCTTTAGGAAGTTCTCCTCGGTCGGATGATCGCACATGCCGGCGAGAGCGCGGAACGTGTCGAGCATACTGGGGTTCGCCTTCGCGTCCTCTTGCAGACGGATCATGCCTTCCTTGAACTTCGCGGCATCCGTCGTGATTCCGGGATTGCGGGCGAGGACGGCATCAATTGAAATCTGACCGGTGGCCATGCCGAGCCACGCGCCCACCATGTTGCATTCCTTGGGATCGGAGAATTCCTTCACAGCACCCGGATAGTTCTTGCGGGCTTCATAGAGCTTCTTTTCCAGATCGGCTGGCTTCGCCTTCTTTCGCACCGCTGTCTGGATGAACTCGCACCTGAGACGCTGCTGACCCGCCTGAAGCGTGCAGTTTTAGGTCAGCGTCTTCCTGCTGGTTATAGAGCATGCCAGTGGTGGGATAGTCGGCGGCGGCGGCGTCGAACGCCACCATTCCGATTGCAAGCACTATCAGCGATCTCATCGATTTCCCTCCGCCCCGGGACATCTTTGCAGCGAAGGGAAATGCAATTCAATAGGATCGAGAGCGACGGCTCTTGCTTGTTGAGCCATGTGTTTCGCGGCCTGCAGGTCGAAGGGCGGACCGTGAGCGCCGCCCAGAAGAGGAGATGGCCGAGCGCGGCGCAGGATGGTACGCACCATATGGCGCATTGGTACGCTTTGGTGCGCACGGATTGGTACGTTTTGATGGGTGCAACAGCCTAACTAACCGTGTGGCTGGCTATTCCAAGGGTCAAATTGACCGAAACGAGACCTTGAGGATGGCGTTCGATAACTTAGTGGGTGTCTGTACTTATTATCGATACGATATTTACTAACGAAGATAGAACATAGTCTTGGCTATTGTATTAAGTTTCAACGCACCACAGCGAACCACATCTTTATTAGTTTGCGAAAAAAGTAGCGACACGATCAAATAAATCGACGGAAATCGCGCAGCCGAGCATGGAGCAACGACATCGATTGGCGTCTGGAGCCTCGAAATGAACGGTTGTTAGGGCAGAAGGGAGCATGAAGCCAAAATTATGGGTGCACAGTCCAAGAATGCGTGACCACAGTCCAAAATTATCTGGCGACGCTCAGGGCTTCGAAAAGTTAAACAATGAATGTGAGTTCATGCCTAACTGCGACTTGCGCGTGCAACGCTAACCGACACGTCGCATTTGCGCGAGCAGTTTCTTCCGGAAGACTTCCGCGGGCGTTCGGTAGCCTAAGCACTTCCGCGGTGTCGAGTTGAGCCGATCGCAAATGTCCTTCAGTTCACCGTCGGTGATCGAAAGCGGATCAACGTCTCTCGAAAGCCATTTGCGAACACGACGATTGGTGTTCTCAACGGTACCTTTCTGCCAAGGCGACTGTGGGTCGCAGAACCATGTCTGCGTTCCAATGCCAGCCTGCAGATAGGGCCACTCGGTGAATTCCGTGCCGCGATCAAAGGTAATCGACCGGCGGGCGAGATGGGGCAGGGACTGGAGAGCTTGGATCAGCCCGGTCATGATCGGCCGCGACTGGCGGTCGTTGTTGCGCAGGAATACGGCAAAGCGGCTGACCCGCTCAACCAGCGACGTCACATTGGCCTTGCCTAACTTCTTGCGAAACTGAATGAGATCACACTCCCAATGACCGAACTGCTTGCGCTCCGCGACAGTGTCCGGACGGTGGAGAATGTTGAGTTCCGGGCTGAAACGGCGGCCGTAGCGCCGCCTGGCATGCCGCGGTCGACGCCTTGCACGTCGTTCCGGCAGATGCCGCCATAGCTTGATCGCTTGGCCGTCTGCCGAATAGGCAAATTTGTAGATCGTCTCGTAGCTGACTGAAATCGGATGACGCTCCAGCCGCATGCGGCCGGCGATCTGCTGCGGCGACCAGCCATGCATGATCCGCTCGATCACTGAACGGCGCACATGCGCAAACCGAGCAAGTTTGCGCAGCTTGGCTCTGCGCTCACGTGCCATCTCATTGGCGGTGACACAGTAGTAGCCGCTGAGCTCCGGCATTTGCGCATCCTCGAAAGCATTGCGGCTGAGCTCACGGAAAATCGTCGAGCGATGCCGCCCAAGCTTCTCGGCGATAACAGTGGCACTCAGGCCAGCCGCTCGCCACTTAGCGATCCTGCGACGTTCATCCATATCGATTTGGGAGTAGGTCCGTCTCATGAGCCATTCCTTGCGAGTGACAACCCATTGGTATCTATCGCAAGTCGCACTTCATCCTTGAACCCACCGAAATCAATGGCTTAATTGCATAAAATCTATTATGGAACATCTAGGCGGTTTGGAGGATGTTTCCTGGCGTTCATGGCTTACCACTTCAAAGAGAAGTTCGCGGCGAAGGTAGTGGCGGAGTTCCGCGCCATGTGCGGTTCGCACCTGCAAACGGCAAGACCTCGGCCCTGCAGAGGACGTCAGCTGCTATTTGTGTCGCCAGACCTCCATGCCGAGATGAGCAGGATCACGGTCAGAAACGGCAACAGCAGCGCGTTGGACACGATTTCGAGGAGCCGACCGCCGATGAACATTCCCAAGATCGACCCTGCGGCCATCGTCAGGAGGAGCGCCTTGTTGCGGCCGAGAACGGAAAAGCTCTGGTCGCGGCTGTAGCGGGTGAAGCGGGCGACTCTGCAGCCGCAGGATCTGGAACAGGCATGCGCCCCGATCAGAACCCGCGGGTGTCCCATCACTCACCAAGAGTTTTTGAACCGATGTAGGCCGCAGGCCTGGCCCATCAGGATACCGTCTGCAGGGCGCGATCCAATCGGTCTTTATAAAGCGCAAGTGCGGGCACTATCGCAAACACGCATCCTGTTACGACGATAAGGGCGGTCAGCGATACCTCGCTGAGACCTATTGACGGTGTTAAGGAAACGCCCGTCTGGCTCGCAACGAACAGTCCGGCCAGGTGAGAAGCCGCGAATCCCAGGAGAAGCCCAGCGATTGCGCCGCTTGCTATGACGGCCATGACATAGAGCCAGATGCAGGTGAACACATAGGTTCTTGGCGCGCCAAGCGCCCGAAGCACAGCGAAGCGACGCTTATGGACACGCAGCAACACCGACACACAGGCGATTACTGCGGCAACGACGAGAGCCTGCGTGCCGCCGGCGAGCGCTGTCATCATCAAGCGGATGTCGCCAAGCACTTGGTAGAGCCCGACCAGAACCTCCGCCGGGAAAAACGCGGTCGACGTTTCCGTGCGGAACAGGTTCCGCAAGCCGTATGCGGCAGCGAGATTCTCCGGCTTCACCACCATCGCCGGCACTCCGGTCAGATAAGCGTCGTCGAAAGGGGGCCCGAGCGCTGATCCCGCTTCCGGCGCATGCCCAGCCGGGAGATTGTGCAGCTTCCATATCTGTTCTACCGGGATCACTACCGCACGATCCCAAGGCGAACCTTGGACCGGAAGGCGGCCGACCACCGTGAACGTACGGGCGTGAACCAGACCGCCCGTCGTTTCCTCCGGACCATGGCCATGGCTTGTTTGAAACGTGTCGCCGACTTTCAGTGGTGAAGCCTGCCCGACGACGGCCTCTTCCCAATTTTGAAAGCCCCTACCCTCTGCCAAACGGCCATCCGCCAGGTGCAAAACGAGGTCGCGCGTCGTCCCAACGACCGGATCGCCATTGACGCTATCGCCGAAGGCAAGTGGCGCGGCGAACGCCACACGCTTCTCGGCCAGGACCTGTCGGACGACCTCGGGGTTCAGCAGCTCGACCGAGCCAGGCCGCAGGAACAGCGACTTCAACGTTACGTCGGTGATGCTTCCGGGAGCGGCGATGATCAGGTCAAACTTGTCGACAGCCTGCGCGCTCGCCTGCTTCAGGGCGCGCTCCTGCGAAATGATGGCGACGCCCAGCCCCGTGGCAATCATTATGAGGATCACGAGCATCAGGTTAAGACGGCGGTCCGCGCGCATCATCGCGAGGACCATCGGAAAGGGGTTCATCGCGCGCTATCCTTCCGGACTACTCTTCCGTGATCGAGATGGATGGTGGTCGCAGCGCGCGCATTGAATTCCGGATCGTGGCTGACGGCAATGACCGTTTTCCCCTTCGCCGCTTCCTCGATCAGCGCATCGATAACGAAATTGCCGTTCTTGGTGTCGAGGCTGGCGGTGGGCTCGTCGGCCAAGATGAGAGGCGGATCAAACAGAAGTGCCCTGGCGATTGCAACGCGCTGCTGCTCCCCCCGCGACATATGCGAAACGGTCGCTCGATCTTCCGGGATGCCGAACCGCTTCATGAGCGAGCTCGCATTCGTGGCGGCGCCAGCAACTTTGCCGAAGCTTTCAGGCAAACGAATGTTGGCAAGCGGCGACAACTCCCCGATCAGATTGAAGTCCTGAAAGATCATGCCGACTGTCCACCGCCGCCACGCGTCACGACGGCTTCCCTGTAACTCGGTTACCTTCTCCCCGAGAACCGTGACGGAGCCGCTCGTAATGGGCGTGATTCCGGCAATGACGTTCAAGAGGGTGGACTTTCCCGATCCGGACGGCCCCGCCACCACGGTCAGTTCTCCGGGTGAAAACGACAGATCCTCGATGGCGAGAATCGCGCGTTGGTCGTTTGGGGTATCCGGTACTTCGACACGAATCCGTTGAAGCGAGACCATGGGGGTTCAGAGCCGTTCGAAAGTGGCGTCGGAGAGCCGAAGGAAGCTAACAAAGCCAGTCTCCGGGTCCTTTTCGAAGCCAACTTCGAGCTTGCCGACAACCTTGATCGGGAAATTGAAAGGCGTGGCCTCGACAATCGAAGAGGTCTTGATCAGGACGATGTCGGTCGGCCAGTCCAGCGTCGAGTCGCAGAACGGGCAGACGGCCATGGGCATCTTGGTCAAAACGAAGAAAGGCGCCTGGGCTTTGAGCGGTGGAGCCATGTATCCGACGATGGAGACTTCGCGGCCTGTTAGGGCTTTGGTCTTCGCAGACGGATCACTGCCCTTTTCATAGAGCTCCGCGAAGGTCAGCGTGCTTGCCGCGGCCACGGCAGCGCCCGCGGCAACGGCAACGGAGATGAACATCAATAAAGCAACCGAGATCAGCCGTCGCATGCGTCACCTGCTAGAAAGGGCAACCCGGTCAAGGCCGGGTTGCGTGAGCATTATCTGGACGGATGGACCGTCAGTCCTGCTGGCCGAGACCCGAGGCGTTCGAGAGGACGTGGTAGATGTAGTTTTCCTCGACGGTGCCCGAGACCAGGTGGGCTTGCGGCCCCCAGGCGTAGATCACCACGTCGTCACCCGCGTGCGTTTCCGATTCCATCGGCACCAGGGCGGGTTGCAAGAAGTCGGGAGACTGCGTATCGACGGTGCTGAGGTCGGGACGCGTGCCGGCAGGCGGAGCGTCCGTCTTGCCCTTCTCCAGTGCGGGGAACACCGATCCTGGACCGTTGGCATAGCCGAGGGTTGTGTAGGGCTTGCCATCGGCGGCCTTGGCAACCGAGCCGTCGACATCCACCACGAGACCGAACAGAGGGTTACCGCGCTTCGGGTAGCCGTTGATCGTCATGGTGTGGCCGTGGTCGGCCGTTGCGACGATGAGGGTATCTTCGCGCTTGGTCAGTTCCAGGGCCTTCTTGATCGCCTGATCGAAGGCGATCGCATCTTCGAGCGCGCGGGCGGCATTGCCTGCGTGATGGGCGTGGTCGATGCGGCCGCCCTCGACCATCAGCACGAAACCGTTTTCGTTCTGGGCAAGCCGCTCGATCGCCTTGGCGGTCATCTCGGCAAGCGAAGGCTCGCCCTTGGCATCTTTCGCGCGATCCAGCTCGTATTCCATATGGCTGCGCTCGAACAGACCGAGGAGCTTGGCACCGGAGGAAAGGTCGGCCGCATCGAAGCCCGCCTTGTCCGTGACATAGAGGTGGTTGTTACTCTTCGACGCCCATTCGGCCGTCAGGTCGCGCTTATCGGTGCGGCTGCCGGTCTTGCCCTCGTCCTCGGCATCTGCGGTCTCGGTGGGAACGAAGTTGCTGCGGCCACCCCCGAGCACGACCTCGAAACCATCGCCCGCGCGCCAGTTGACGAGCTGGTCGGCAAGGTCCTTGCAGCCCTTGGCGATCGCGTCGCCGACTTCCTTGTCGTTTTCCCAGTCGCGGTCGGGTGTGTGGCCGTAAGCGGCTGCTGGGGTTGCGTGCGTGATGCGGGCGGTGGAGACCACGCCCGTCGCCAGGCCGGTTTCTTCCGCCATCTCGAATATCGTCTTGACTTCCTTGCCCTTCGAGGCGTCGCAATCGCCAACAACCGCATCCTGGTTCAGGCCGATGATGTCGTTGCGCGTCTTCACGCCGGCAACCATCGCTGTGGCCGTCGGCGCTGAATCCGAAACCTGTCCGTCATGGCTGTAGGTCTTAGACATCGCCGTGTAAGGGAAGGTGTCGATCGTCAGGACGTTGGATTCGCCGTCAACGCCGCGCTTCTGGCCCTCAAGAATACGGGCGGCCGTGACCGTGGCCACGCTCATGCCGTCGCCGACGAAGATGATGATGTTCTTCGCCTTGCCCGTGATGGGCTGAACTGAGAGCTTCGACTCGAGTGCGGCCTTTGCCGCTGTAAAATAGCTGTCGCTGGCTTGCGGGAGATCGGCGGCGCTGACATACGCTGTCATTAGAGCTGCACAGCATACGCCGGAAAAAAGTGTCCTGATCATCAGTAGAACCCCTCGAAGAACCTGAAACTCATGGCACCGAAAGTGCCGCGCGGAGGGACCCTATTGAGGGTTCATTTCAGCTATATGACACTCACTGGTGGGAATGGCCGGAGTGGCGGTGCTCGGTTGCGTCGGCAGGCTCGACCTCGGCATGGACCGTCAATTCACCGCCCGGTTCGAAGGTGAGGACGATGTCGACTTCTTCTCCGACCGCTAGTTCTTCCGACAGGCCATCGAGTTTAATAGCGAGTCCGCCTGGGTCAAGCCGGAGCTCTCCGACCGGGACATCAACCGCACCAACAGCGGCCGTCGAAAGCTCAGTCCCGTTCATTGTTATGCCCACGACGTCTGCACGCTCTGCGGCGTCGGTTCTGGCGCGTGTCAGTCTGATGGGATAGCCCGTGTTCACTA
Organism: Ensifer sp. 4252; assembly: GCF_050434565.1. NCBI lineage: Bacteria > Pseudomonadati > Pseudomonadota > Alphaproteobacteria > Hyphomicrobiales > Rhizobiaceae > Ensifer > Ensifer sp. 4252. The sequence goes on along the minus strand of NZ_JBNDIU010000034.1, from coordinate 14,485 downwards.
TATCCATGAAGACCAACGTTGAGCCATCTGCATCGGCCGCCCTCATCCATGGATGGATCACGCGAATGCTGCCGGCGGACGCGACGTGGCGGTCGTGACCTTCCGCCAGCGCATACGAAACGCCGCCGACTGCGGCAGCCCAAATTACCAATCCGAGTGTTTGCCCAGTTCGCATTCCGACCACCCCGTTGCCTGCGAAATAGCAACGGGCCTTGTCACTGGTGTGACAGCCCACGCGGGTTAAGGATTCACTTGCGCAAGCGCCATCCTAGTCCCAGCGTCAAGAAGCTAGCCAGATCACACCGCCGGCAGCGACTATTGGTGCTGCAAACTTGAGCCAAGTCTCAAACGAAGGCAGCAGCCGCACGCGCTCAGTACCCTGGGTTTTGACCGAATAGAGCGCGAATGTTGACCATCCGATCAGGAAAGCGACCGAACCCGCCTGCGCACCGGCAAAGAAATCTCCAACGAACCAGGTACCCAGATTGATTACTGTCAAAAGAGCGATAAGGCCCACCGCAACGATGATCACGGCCCCTCCATCATCCGAGTGGCGCTGCCTTTGGACCCTTTCCTGGCCGCTTCGTTTCTTAAACCACTTCATCCCTTCCTCCGTTGCGACGACCCTCCGGCAAACGGCTCCCCAAAGTGCCGAACCTCGCCTCGCTCCGTCACCTTCGACCGAGGCTCCGCCTTCAAGCCGCACCCTTCTGCGGGGCGATGGCGATCGCCGAAAGATCTGTCTCAGGATTGATCGGCTTGCCCGCGTCCTTGCGTTCAGAATAGCGGTCAACAAGATGCTGGGCGTGCGGTCGCAGCAGAACGGTGAATCGGAACAGTTCTTCCATCACATCGACGATACGATCGTAGTAGCTGGAGGGTTTCATCCGGCCATGGATGTCGAATTCCTGCCAGGCTTTAGCGACGCTCGACTGGTTAGGGATCGTGTTCATCCGCATCCATCGACCAAGGAGTCGTAGAGTGTTCACTGCATTGAAACTCTGCGAGCCGCCGGAGACCTGCATGACCGCGAGCGTACGTCCCTGCGTCGGCCGGATGCCGCCCATGTTCAGGGGAAGGTGATCGATCTGCGCCTTCATGATGCCGGTAATTTGCCCGTGGCGCTCGGGCGAGCACCACACCATGCCTTCCGACCAGATCGCGTGTTCGCGAAGCTCTTTCACAGCCGGATGGTTGTCGCCCTTCACCTGGTCCGGCAACGGGAGGTCCGACGGATCGAAGATCCTGGTTTCCGCACCGAAGTACTCAAGGATGCGCGCTGCCTCCTCAACCGCCAGTCGGGAATAGGATTGCTCGCGAAGCGAACCATAAAGCAGCAGGATACGCGGCTTGTGATCCAGCGGTCCCAACCCCTCAGCCGGATTGCGATACAAGTAGGCTGGATCGAGGGCCGGCATATGTCTGACGTCGGAAAGGGTGCGTAGTCTCATGTCAGTCTCCTATACCTTCGACGTGACGGCCGCCGGAGCCGTTTCATTGAAATAGCGCCGTCCGAGCCACAGGGCGAATTGCACCAGCAGGATGAGGACGGGCACCTCGACCAGCGGTCCGATGACTGCTGCGAAAGCCACTGGCGATGCCAGGCCGAATGCCGCGATGGCGACAGCGATAGCCAGTTCGAAGTTGTTCCCAGCGGCCGTGAAGGCAACGGCGGTGGTGCGCGGGTAGTCGGTGTCGATCAGTTTGGCCATGAAGAAGCTGACCGTGAACATGATGACGAAGTAGATTGTCAGCGGTATCGCGATGAGCACGACGTCGAACGGCAGACGCACCACATCAGCGCCCTTCAGGCTGAACATCGCCACGATCGTGAATAAAAGCGCCGCGAGCGTGACGGGGCTGATCTTCGGAAGGAAGGTGTTCTCATACCAGTCGTTCCCCTTCGCCTTCGTCAGAAAACGACGCGTCATGTATCCGGCAAGGAAGGGAATGCCGAGGTAGATCAGCACGGCTTCTGCAATCGTCCAGAAGGAAACGTCGATCACGCTTCCTTCAAGCCCGAACAGAGGCGGCAGAAAGGTGAGGAAGAACCAGGCGTAGACGCTGAAGAATAGGATCTGGAAGATCGAGTTGAAGGCGACGAGGCCGGCTACGTACTGATTGTCGCCCCTGGCAAGCTGGTTCCAAACGAGCACCATCGCGATGCAGCGAGCGAGACCGATGAGGATAAGACCAGTCATGTACTCCGGGTAGTCGCGTAGGAAGAGCACCGCCAACCCAAACATGAGTGCCGGTCCGATCAGCCAATTCTGGATGAGCGAGAGTGCCAGAACTCGTTTGTCCTCGAAAACCAGATGAAGTTCTTCGTACCGCACCTTGGCGAGCGGCGGGTACATCATCAGGATGAGCCCGATCGCGATCGGAACGTTGGTCGTTCCAATCGAAAGGCTGTCGATCGCAGCAGGCAGACCAGTGAATACCGTGCCCAAGAGGAGCCCGAGCGCCATAGCGACAAAGATCCAGACTGTGAGATAGCGGTCGAGGAACGATAGACGTAATGTGGGTTGAGCCGCACGCATTGAGTGCTCCTTGAAATAAAATGTCCATCGCGGCCTCACAGGAGGCCGCGTCAGTTGGTTCCAGTAATGCCATGGGCGGCTAGACGCGCCGGCCGCTCGCGTCGACGACGACTTCGCCGTCTTCCTTGCTGAACGCGCCCTTTTGCTCTTGCGGAAGGATGTCGAGCACGGCCTCGGAAGGACGGCACAGCTTCACGCCGAGCGTAGAAACGACGATTGGGCGATTAATCAGGATCGGCTCCTCCATCATCGCGTCGATGAGCTGCGCGTCGGTAAGGGATGGATCGCCAAGCCCCAGTTCCTCGTAGGGTGTGCCTTTTTCGCGGATCAGTTCCCGGACCGAAATGCCCATGCGGACAACGAGTTGCTCAAGCAACGTTCGGCTTGGCGGCGTCTTCAGGTATTCGATGACATGGGGCTCGATACCAGCGTTGCGGATCATGGCCAGTGTGTTCCGGGACGTGCCGCAATCCGGATTGTGGTAGATGACGATATCGATTGGATTGCTCATGCGACGTCGGACCTCTTTGACGTAGAGCCTTCCATCTGACCGATCTCGTTCAGCTTGGCCTTCAGGCTCAGACGCTCCAGACTTTCGACGGGAAGCGCAGCAAACGCGGCAATGCGGAGTTTCATGTGGCGAAGCGTCGTTGCAAAGGCGACGCGCTTTTCAGCATCAGTGCCCTCGACCGCCGCGGGGTCTTCGATGCCCCAATGCGCTGTCATGGGTTGACCTGGCCAGACAGGGCAGGCTTCGCCTGCCGCATTGTCACAGACGGTGAACACGAAATCGAGCTCCGGAGCGCCTGGTACTGCAAACTCGTCCCAGCTCTTGGAGCGCAGCTCTTCGACCGGGTAGTGATGTCCAGCGAGCGTCTCGATCGCGAAAGGGTTCACCTCGCCTTTCGGTTGGCTGCCAGCGGAAAAAGCCTTGAACTTGCCCGCCCCGTCCTTTCTCAGGACGCTTTCGGCAATGATCGAACGGGCGGAGTTGCCCGTGCAAAGAAACATTACGTTGAAGGTGGATTTTGTCATGAAGACACCTTTTCCGGTAAACAGCAGGGATTGAGCTCAGCAATCAAGGGAGCACACAGGTTGGCGTCGCCGCCACAGCAGTCCTTGATGAGAAACAGCATGAGATCGCGCAGCCGTGATGTATCTGCACGATAGACGATGAGGCGGCTCCGGCGTTCGGAGGAGACCAGCCCTGCCCTAGCGAGTATGTTGAGGTGGGCGGACATCGTATTTTGAGGAACGGCCAGAGCCCGCGCGATTTCACCCGCCGGCATACCTTCCGGTTCGTGTCGGATGAGAAGGCGAAATGTATCCAACCGAGTGGACTGAGCGAGCGCGGCCAGAGCGAGGATTGCGTTTTCTTGTTCCATATATCCAGAATACTAGAAATATGGACAACGTCAAGCGCAAGTGCTACGTCTTGGGGCGGGGCAGACTTGTTCTGCTCCGCCAAAGCGCTTTCCGACGGGAGACGGAAAGCTCGTCCGGGCAGTGCCCGACGGGAGGATTCTATGGCGAAGAAAGTGTGCGAGCATCTCGCGGGAGCGAGCACGTTCGCCAGCATGAGCCGGCGATCGTTCGTCGGCGGAATACTTGCAGCCGCGGCTGCACCCTTCAGTGTGGTGGCCGATGAACTCGGCACCGAGAAGGGTTTCCTTCGCTTCGGCCTTACGCCCGTTTTCCTCTCGAACGATCTCGAAGTGTTGGACGATCTGCGCAGCTATCTGACACGGGTGACGGGTCATGAGGTCCAACTCGTCACTCAGCGAACCTATCAGGAGGTGACCGCGCTGCTGGTAGCAGGAAGCCTCGAGGCCGCTTGGATCTGCGGATACCCCTACAGAAAGTTCCAGGACGAACTCGCGCTGGTGTCGACACCCGTGTGGCGGGGAAAGCCCCTTTATCAATCCTATCTTATCGTTGGTTCAGACCGTGGAGTGACCAGGCTTGAAGACTGCAAAGGAGACCTCCATGCCTTCTCGGATCCGGATTCCAACTCCGGATATCTCGTAACCAAAGCGTACCTGGCGGCGCAGCGTCTCAGCGAGGAGATGTTCTTCCGCAAAACCTTCTTCACCTATGGCCATCGAAACGTGATCCGTGCTGTGGCTTCTGGCCTAGCAAACTCGGGCAGCGTCGATGGCTATGTCTGGGAGGTGATGCGGCATATCGAACCCGACCTGGTAGCCAGGACGAAGGTGATCCTGCGATCGCCATGGTACGGGTTTCCTCCGATCGCCGCTCCCGCCCGGATCAAGGGGACGGCCGTTCTTGCACAACTTCAGTCAGCCTTCCTCAACATGGCTTATGATCCGGTCGGACGGTCGGTGCTCGCAAGGCTGGAGCTCGACGGCTTCGTAGATGCGCCGGAATCCACGTTTGACAGCATCTCTGACAATATCGAGCTGGTGCGGAGACTCGGATGAGATTTGCCGCCTACTATCAACGCATCCCCCTGACGTTTCGTGTCCCCGCACTGGTGGCGACCCTGATGATCGTTATCAGCGTCATCATATCGGAGCGCGTCCTTACAAGACTGCACGAAACCCAGGAACAGCACATGGCAGCAATCGTCGGCACATATCTGGACGGGCTGTCCACCGCGCTCATTCCCACGGTTCTCCGCGGAGATATTTGGGAGACATATGACGTGCTGGACAGGACCCGATCGATCTACGGCTCTCTCGCCCCTGTTGAAACGATTGTCACGGGACGTAACGGACGGGTGCTGGCTTCAAGCGATCCGAAGTCGATAGCACCACTCGCGGAACTCCCCCCGGATTATTCTGAGCGGCCACCCATGATGGACGGGATGCAAATAGACTGGGAGACGCACACAGGTTTCGGGAAGCGGGCACTCGAGTACCAGGGCAAGACGGTCGGCGCGATACACGCTTCCTTCGACATATCCCACCTCATCGCTGAGCGTCGTCAAGTATTGAACACCCTGCTGGCCACGAACGCGGCACTTGCCGTAGCATTCGCAACGGTCGGCTATCTCCTCGCCAAGCGCATGGTTCAACCCGTCAAGACTCTTGCCGATCACATGCGCTCAGGCGCGAGCGCGACACCAAGACCGATCGCGTTGGAAGAGTTTCCAAGGCGCGAGGGCGAATTTGCGGAACTGTTCCACGGCTTCAACGCACTGGTGCAGGCGGAAAGCGAACGCAACGCCCTCACGTTGAAGCTTGCCGAGGAAGAAAAGCTCGCCAGCTTGGGCAGGCTCGCATCCAGCATGGCCCACGAGATCAACAATCCGCTTGGCGGGCTCTTCAATTGCATAGACACGCTCAAGCGCCATGGGAGCGACGAGGAGGTGAGAGGAAGCAGTCTGTCGCTGCTCGAACGCGGCCTAACCGGAATACGCGACGTGGTGCGCGCTGCGCTGGCAACTTATCGACCGGACCGCATGGGCAAGCCGGTGACCCTGCAGGATTTGGATGATGTACGTCTTCTCATCGCCCCGGAGATAGCAAGGCGTCATCAGACATTGATCTGGGAGCGTCGATGTCCCGACACGCTGTCCCTTGCGGCCCTTTCAGGCGTCGCAGTGAGACAAGCGCTGCTAAACCTAGCACTCAATGCGAGCTCCGCTGCGGGAGATGATGGAACCGTGATTGTCGAATCGCGGATTGAACACGGAGCCTTCGTTCTAGCCGTCGGCGACTCCGGGCCGGGCTTAGGGCAGCCGGCCCTCGATATGCTGACGTCGAACGAGATTGAGCCTGCGCATCGCGCTGGCAGCGGGTTGGGCCTGTGGATGGTTCGAGGGATGGTCGGAGAGGCAGGCGGGCGCATCGAAGTCAAAGAGAGCATTTTTGCAGGGGCGTTGGTAGAATTGCACCTGCCTCTCACAGATACCTTGGAGGTAAGCCATGCAGCGTGACGCGGGTCGAATTGGACTCCTTGAGGACGACCCGATCATGGGTGAATCCTTGGTTCAGCGCCTTTCATTGGAAGGACACAAAGTTCAATGGTGGACACGAGGGGAAGATGCCGTACGGGGACTGTCGAGCAGTACGGCCGATTTCGACCTAGTGATATGCGACATTCGCCTTCCGGATATGGATGGAGAAGATGTGTTTCGGCAGAGCTGTCGGGAAACAACCACACCGTTCCTGTTCATGTCCGGTTATGGAGACATCGACCAGGCGGTCCGGCTCATGCGCAGCGGTGCTGTAGACTTCATCACGAAGCCATTCGACATGGCGACGCTGCTGGACAGGATCGCCTCCAGCTTGAGGTCTAGTTCAGGCTCTTCCATTGACGGGGAGCTCGGCATTTCGCCGTCGATGCGTCAGGTCGAGATGGTCCTGCGGCGGTATGCGTCCCACACGCTCCCTGTCCTCATCCAAGGCGAGACCGGTACGGGCAAGGAAGTGTGCGCCCGGTTCCTCCATCAGGCCTCGGCTCGGCCCACCGCGCCGTTCATGGCCGTCAATTGCGCCGCCATCCCTGCAGAGTTGCTCGAAAGCGAACTGTTCGGCCACGAGAAGGGTGCATTCACCGGAGCGCACCAACTCCATCGCGGGTATACAGAAAGGGCTGGCGACGGGATCCTGTTCCTCGACGAGATCGGCGACATGCCGCTTCCTCTGCAAGTGAAGTTGCTGCGTCTCATTGAAGATGGACATTTCCATCGCCTGGGAAGTGAAAAGCCGATTCCGTTCAAGGCCCGCATCGTATGCGCGACCCATCAGGAGATCGAGGATGAGAGCCGCTCCGCTTTCCGCCAGGACCTCTATTTCCGGCTCTCGGCCCTGCCGATAAATTTACATCCCCTGAGAGACCGACCCGAGGACGTCCTTTGGCTAGCGCAGCGCTTTCTCGAGGAAATCACCGAAGTTCGCGACACGCCCGTCCGCGGCATCAGCGCGCTCGCGGAGGACGCCATGCTTGAACACCAGTGGCCAGGCAATGCCCGCGAACTGCGTAACCGCCTGGAACGTGCAGCAGCTCTTTCGGAGAACACCCTTCTGATGCCGATTGACCTGTTTCCCGAGAAGCGTGTAGCGTTTGTTGCACCACCCGTGGAAACCCTCTCGGAAGCGCGAGACGCCGCCGAACGAAGACAGATACTTAGGGTTCTCACCATGACAAACGGGCAGATATCGCGGGCGGCGCGCCATCTTGGCGTGTCACGGACGACACTGTGGGAGAAGATGACCCGGTTCGGTATCGAAAGCTCGGCACGTCCGGAAAACTGAACATCGGATGCTTCGAAACGTCCGCAATTCCGGACACCAGAGCGTGTGTTCGACCATACGATGACTACGTCGTTCGGGAAAACCGACCTTAATCCGACATGGCATGGGAATTGCTGACCTGTTCACGTGGACACGAGAACAAGGGAGGCTTGAATGTCACGCTGTCGAAACATGGTCGATCTCGGTCGCCGTCAATTTCTGCGCGGAAGCGCACTGGTTGCGGCAGGTGCTACTGTTGCTGCTGCTGGAGCTGCGCCGCAAGCACGAGCTGCCGTTCCTGGCGCACGGGTCGATTATCCTTCCAACCGCCTGGCCAATGTTTCCGACCTTGTTGTGAACGAACCACTGAATGTCACCTATCCCGATGATGACGCTGCAGGCGTCCTACTCAAGCTCGGCGTCCGGGTTGAAGGTGGTATCGGTCCCGATGGAGACATCGTCGGCTTCTCGACAATCTGCCCGCACAAGGGATTCCCCCTCACCTATTCACCTGAAGAAAAGACATTCAACTGTCCTGGCCACTATTCGGTCTTTGATCCGGAAAAAGGCGGTCAGCAGGTCTGGGGCCAGTCGACCCAGAACCTTCCGCAGTATGCGCTTCGGATCGCGGACAATGGCGACATCTTTGCCGAGGGCGTGGACGAATTGCTCTACGGCCGCCTTTCAAACGTGCTCTGAGGGAGAGATCAGATGGCTTACAAACGTCATATCGACCGTCTGCCGATCATTCCCGCAGACGCGAAACAACACAATGTCACGTGCCATTTCTGCATCGTCGGCTGCGGCTACCATGCCTACACCTGGCCGGTGAACAAGCAGGGCGGCACCGATGCAAGCAAGAACATCTTCGGTGTCGATCTCGCCAAGCAGCAGGAGGCCGAAACCGACGCGTGGTATTCCCCTGCCATGTACAACCTCGTCAAGCAGAATGGCGAGGACGTTCATATCGTTATCAAGCCGGATCACGAATGCGTCGTGAACTCGGGTCTTGGTTCCGTGCGCGGTGCTCGTATGGCGGAGATGAGCTTCTCCGAGGCTCGCAACACTCAGCAGCAGCGTCTCACCGACCCGCTCGTCTGGCGGTACGGACAGATGCTGCCGACAAGTTGGGAAGACGCGTTGGACCTCGTCGCACGTGTCACCGCTGCCGTCGTCAAGGAGAAAGGCGAGGACGCTCTGTACGTGTCGGCCTACGACCATGGTGGTGCAGGTGGCGGGTATGAGAACACCTGGGGCACGGGCAAGCTCTATTTCGAGGCGATGAAGGTCAAGAACATCCGGATCCACAACCGGCCCGCCTACAATTCGGAAGTCCACGCCACCCGCGACATGGGTGTGGGCGAACTGAACAATTGCTACGAAGACGCAGAACTGGCCGATACCATCTTCTGTGTAGGTGCAAATCCGCTCGAGACCCAGACGAACTACTTCCTCAACCACTGGGTCCCGAACATGCGGGGCGCAACGGTCGACAAGAAAAAGGAACAAATTCCAGGCGAGGAACATGCAGCCTGTCGAGTCGTCTTCGTCGACCCACGCCGAACTGTCTCCATCAACGCCTGCGAAGCAGAAGCGGGTACCGAGAACGTCCTGCACCTCGCAATTCAGTCGGGCACCGACCTCGCCTTGTTCAATGCGATCTTCACGCACATCGTAGAGAAGGGATGGGTCGACAAGGCTTTCATAGAAGCCAGCACCAGTGGCTTCGATGAAGCCGTGAAGGGCAACAAGGTCACCCTCGAAGAGGCATCGAGAATCTGCGGCGTGCCAGCAGCCGACATCGAGAAGGCCGTCCAATGGATTGCCGAACCCAAGGCTGACGGCAAACGGCGACGTTCCATGCTGCCCTACGAGAAAGGCCTCATCTGGGGCAACGACAACTACCGCACCAACGCGGCTCTTGTGAACATCGCACTGGCAACAGGCAACATCGGGCGGCCGGGTGGCGGGTGCGTGCGCCTCGGCGGCCACCAGGAGGGTTATGCCCGCCCCTCCGACGCGCATGTGGGTAAGCCTGCGGCCTATGTCGACCAATTGTTGATCGGCGGCCAGGGCGGCGTCCACCACATCTGGGGTTGTGACCACTACAAGACGACCTTGAACGCGCATGAGTTCAAGAAGGTCTACAAGAAGCGCACCGATATCGTGAAAGACGCGATGAGCGCGGTTCCCTATGGTGATCGCGATGCCATGGTGAAAGCGATAGTTGATGCCATCAACAAAGGCGGTCTCTTCGCGGTCAATGTTGACATCATCCCGACCAAGATCGGACAGGCCTGCCATGTGATCCTTCCAGCCGCGACCGCAGGCGAGATGAACCTCACATCCATGAACGGCGAGCGGCGTCTTCGGCTGACCGAGCGCTATATGGACCCGCCGGGGCAATCGATGCCCGACTGCCTGATTGCTGCCAGACTCGCCAATCACATGGAGCGAGTGCTGCGCGACATGGGTGACGCAACCTATGCGGACAAATTCAAGGGCTTTGACTGGAAGACCGAAGAAGACGCGTTCATGGATGGGTTCCACAAGGTCGCCCATGGCGGGGAGTTCGTGACCTATGAACGTCTGAAGGCGATGGGAACCAATGGCGTGCAGGAACCGCCAACGGGGTTCGAGAACGGCAAGCTGATCGGAACCAAACGGCTCTATGAAGACGGGAAGTTCGGGACGGAGGACGGCAAGGCCAAGTTCATGGTTTCTGAGTGGCGCGGTCTGCAGGCCCCTGGAAAACAGGAGCAGAAAGACAAGTACCGCTACCTGATCAACAACGGCCGCGCGAACCACGTCTGGCAATCGGCCTATCTCGATCAGGAGAACGACTTCGTCATGGATCGCTGGCCCTACCCCTTCATCCAGATGAACCCGCAGGACATGAGCGATGCAGGCCTGAAGGAAGGCGACCTCGTGGAAGTGTTCAACGATGCTGGCGCGACACAGGCGATGGTCTATCCCACGCCGACTGCCAGACGCGGCGAGACCTTCATGCTCTTCGGCTATCCGACCGGTGTTCAGGGCAATGTCGTGAATGCGGGCACCAACGAGCTCATACTGCCGAACTACAAGCAGACATGGGGGGACATCCGCAAGATCGCCGATGCCCCCCGGAACGTCGCTCACCTCTCGTTCAAATCGCAGGAATACAAGTCCGCTTGAGCCCAATGGCGGGTGGCGAAAGCCGCCCGCCGCCTCCAATCCAAAATGGAAGTAACAATGCAGAAACGTCTTGCTGTAACAGTCCTATGTCTTCTGTCCACAACGCCCGCCCTCGCCGATGGCAATGCGGAAACCGGTGCAGCAGTGTTCAAGAAATGTGCGGCATGTCACGCGGTCGGCGAAGGTGCAAAGAACAAGGTCGGACCCGAACTGAACGGGATCCTGGGGCGGAAGGTGGCTGCCGTAGAAGGATTCAACTATTCTCCGGCCTTCAAAGCGAAAGCAGAAGAAGGCTGGAGCTGGGATGAAACGCATCTCACCGAATACCTTGCCAACCCGAAAGCGTACATCAAGGGTACCAAGATGGCATTCCCCGGCCTGAAGAAACCCGAAGAGATCGCGGACATCATCGCCTATCTGAAGACGTTTCCCTCCCCTTGAACAGAGTTCGGCGGCCCTGCCGAAACGCGGCCGCCATCTCATCGGACAAATTGCGGGTTTCACAAAGTACGGGACAGCGATTTCACTAAGTCGCGGACAGGCATAGCGGCGGATTTAGATCGATTTTCGTGAGCGCCGATCTGGCACTTTGCCCTCGTGTTTTTGAGCGAGGACATGATGCGCAGACGGAAGCAAGCGAGACATACCGACGTGAAGGACATCCGATCGATCCTGCGGCTGACGTTCGAGCAGGGATTGTCGATACGCGCCGTTTCTGAACGGCTGAAGATGAGCAAGACGTCGGTTTCGACGTATCTGCTGCGGGCGCGGGAAGCCGGGCTTGCGGTCTGGCCCCTTCCACCAGGCCTGGATGAGGACGATGTTCTCGAGCAACGACTGTTCCGCCGAATGGGGCGACCTCCGCGCGATAGCGATGAGCCGAATTGGCCGACGGTTGCGCGTGAAGTGAAGCGCAAAGGCGTGACGCTCAATCTGTTATGGCAGGAATATCGGGAAGCCCATCCGGATGGCTATGGCTATACGTGGTTTTGCTGCCGGTTTGCCGATCACGAAAGCCGAGCCAAGCCCACCTATCGCAGCCGTCACGTTGGTGGCGTGGCGATGGAATGCGACTATGCCGGCCATACGATCCCGATCATCGATCCGTCTACCGGCGAGATCCGCGAAGCGCAGATCTATGTGGCGGTGCTAAGCGCGTCACAACTGACGTTCTGTTATGCCAGCTTCAGCCAAAAGCTGCCCGATTGGATCGAAGCGAACCAACGGGCTTTCAGTTACTTCGGTGGCGTGACGAAGACCACTATCTGCGAAAACCTCAAGTCTGCGGTGGCCAAGGCTCTTTGGTTCGAGCCGACGTTGAATGCGACATTTGCGGCCTTCGCCGATCATTACGATACGACGGTGTTGCCGGCACGCCCGAGGCGTCCTCGCGACAAACCCTCCGCCGAAGGGTCGGTTTTAATCGTCGAGAGGTGGGTTCTGGCCAGACTTCGAAACGACCGTTTCTTCAGCCTTGTCGATCTCAATATCCGCATCAGCGCTTTGATCGAGGACCTCAACACCCGAACGATGCGGCGATATGGCAAATCTCGGCGTGCTTTGTTCGATGAAGTCGAGCGCTCCCAGCTCAAGCCGCTGCCTTCAACGCCGTTTGAGTATGCGGAATGGAAGGTCGCCAAGGTCCATCCCGATTACCATGTCGAGGTCGACAAGACGTTCTATTCCGTGCCGCACGGTCTCATCGGAAGACGGGTCGATATCAGGCTGACGTATCGGGCAGTCGAAATCTTCTTTGACCACAAGCGTGTCGCCAGCCACATCCGAAGCTCGCAGCGCTCGGGGCACATTACCGTCAATGAACATATGCCCAAGGCTCACCAGCGCTACGCAAACACGACACCCCATACATTGCGCAAGGAAGCAGCAAAGGTCGGGACCAACACGGCGATTTTTATCGAACGTTTGCTGTGCGATCGGCCACATCCCGAGCAAGGCTACCGATCTGCTCAAGGCGTTCTTTCCCTGGCGCGCCGTTACGAATCCGATCGGCTGGAACTGGCTTGCGAGCGGGCGCTGGTCATCAACGCGCTCAGCTATTCGTCTGTCGCCAACATTCTCAGATCTGGTCTCGATCAGGCTCCGGCCATGAGCGAGGCTGTGAAGCCGACGCCGCCGCACGGCAATATCCGCGGCAAAACCTACTACCAATGAAGAGGACATCAGATGCTGACACATCCAACACTGGATCAGATGAATGCGCTTGGTCTTGCCGGGATGGCGACCGCCTATCGCGAGCTTATCGAGCAGGCGCATGGAAACGACCTTAGCTTCGACGAACGGCTGGGGTTGATGCTCGACCGAGAGATCGCCGTGAGAACGGACCGACGGCTGACAAACAGGCTCGCCACAGCAAAGCTTCGTTTTGCCAATGCCTCGATCGAAGACATCGATTTTGGATCTCACCGCGGTCTTGATCGCCGAAACGTCCTATCTCTGGCGCAAGGTGCATGGCTGAAGGCAAACGAGAACCTAATCCTGACCGGCCAAACAGGCACCGGAAAGACGTGGATTGCTTGTGCCTTCGCACGACAGGTGCGTATTCCGGTGATGCCGGACGGCTATTCCAATCTGAAGTCGGACAGGTATTCCAATCTCATGCCGGACACGATTCCGATTTGAAGCCGGACAGTTGGCGTGCCCCTGGGTCGTATGTGTTTTTGACCTGAACCGCGTTTCGCGGTCAAGCCTGGGTTGCTTGACCGGTGGTCACGGCTTTCTGTTTTCGCATACTCTCGCCGCTGAGCTCGATGCGATAGGCATTGTGTACGAGGCGGTCGAGGATGGCATCGGCAATGGTTGGGTTGCCGATCATGTCGTACCAGTGATCGATGGGAACCTGGCTTGTGACGATGGTGGATCGCTTCTCGTAGCGGTCCTCGATGATTTCCAGGAGATCGCGACGCTGCTCGTCGTTGAGCTTCTCTGGACCCCAGTCGTCGAGGATGAGCAGGTCGGTCCTGGCCAGGGCCTTTAGGACCTTCGGATATCTGCCGTCGCCGCGCGCCAGGGCGAGTGTGGCAAAGAGCCTGGGGAGGCGATGATAGGCAACGGAGAGGTCCTCTCGGCATGCCTTGTGTCCAAGAGCGCAGGCAAGCCAGCTCTTTCCGACGCCGGCGGGTCCGATCAACAGCAGGCTGTGGCGCTGCCTGACCCAGTCGCAGCCGGCCAGCTTCATGAAGAGATTGCGGTCGAGGCCGCGGGCGGCGCGGAAGTCGATATTCTCGATCTGGGCGTCGTGGCGCAGCTTGGCGGCGCGGGCTCTCGCCTCGAAGCGCTTCTGGCGGCGGGTGGTCGCCTCGCGTTCGAGAAGCAGGGCAAGCCATTCGCCATGCTCGAGGCTTCTGGCTTCCGTTTGCATCTCGAGTTCCTGATAGGCGCTTGCCATGCCTGTCAGGCCGAGTTCGCGCAGCATGTCGATGGTTGGGTTGATCAGCATCGTTGGGTGTCTCCTCAATGAAAGTAGCCGGGACCGCGCAGATTGACGTGCTCCATGACGGCGGCGGGTTCGGTGGAATGCCGTGCGCTCTTGTGGGTGGCGATGAGCGA
>NZ_JBNDIU010000033.1:0-46176 GCF_050434565.1 Ensifer sp. 4252 | reverse complement strand
GTACCTGTCTCAACGTCCATTAGTCCCTCCTAAGGTCTGAAAGAGGGACCAGTTTTAGGTGTCGCTACCGGACCAGTTTTACATGTCGCCTGACAATCCCAGATGGTTTAGCGGCGCGAGCCTAGGGCGGGCGGTTCGTTCTGGCGCAGTTCCGGAGTGGAGAACCGCATTGATGCTGGGCGCCCAGACGAGATAATGCGCAGGTTGAGCGCGAGCCGAAGCCTCTGCGATGGCATTTTGATTTTAATCGGCGGTGTCCTCAGCATGCCCGACCATGCCTCGTTCGGATATGGCGCGAGGTCGCCATCGCCGAGATCGAATGGTGCGAGTGCCTGCGCAGTCAGACCATCCGGGCTACAGTCTTCAAGCACAAGTGAAACGTCTCGCCAGCCGTCATGCGCGTCGACCTCGACCGCGCAACTTGCCCGGACCCAGGCGCCGGCCGGCAGAGGATTGATGAAATCTTCCGGCAAGATCTCCAGGACGCAATGGCCACTTTCCAGACTGACGTCTTGCCAGCCCGTCGGATGACCGGTGCTGCTGATGGTCCGGCTGGCGGTGATTTCGCAGTCGGATGACAGCGCGCCCGCAGGCGCGTTTGCGTTGCGCGGAAGTGGGCCGGGAACGATATTTCCGAGGGGATTGTCAACCGGGTCGAAACGATCGTCCCGTGCCCACCGTTCCGGAATGTGGGGAGCAAGCAGGCCGCTGAGGTACTCGGCTAACGCCTTGCCGACCGCATGGCCGCCCGGCACGGAAAAATGCGTGCCGTCATCGGAAAATCCGGCATGCGGAACGCCGTCGGCGCTATCCCAGTCCACCCAGGTACTGTTCCAGTCGAAGATATGGCAGCGGGCTCTGCGGGCCGCGAAGGCACGGCTTTTCTGGTTGATCCAGTGCGCCTTGGCACGCTCCGATCCGCCGGCGGGCCATTTTTGCGTGCCGCGGGCAAGGATCGGCAGCAGGATGACAAGCTTGCCGGCATCGAGCAGGCGGGACACGATCGCCTCGCGGGTCGCCTGAATGGTTTCCTTGGTCTCCACCATCATGTCATTGGTTCCGGCGTCGACGATGATGAGGTCGAAATCGAGAGCGAGGACCTGGTCTATCCGGTTGGCGATATCAAGGGTCTTCTGGCCCGAGACGCCGGCGTTAAGACCGGTGAACCCGCGTGTCACGCCCGCCCGCCCGCTCGGCTCCCATCCGGGGTGAACGCGCGGGTCGTGGAAGACAGCGATGTCAAGCTGGCCATTGGTCAGCACCTCCGCCCATGTCGACCAGCCTCTGGCCGACGACCGGATATGCCGCTCGCCGGCATCGTGGTTCTGCTGGACGAGCGAGGTCCCGAGCAGGGCGACCCTGCTCCCATGGATCGGAGATGTGACTGCCATGTTCCGGTCCTACGAGAAGAACGTGCCGCCGTTGACGTCGTAGCTGGCGCCGGTGATGAAGGCTGCCTCGTCGGAGACGAGGAAGGCGACCAGACTTGCGACCTCAGCCGATTGTCCCTCTCGCTTGAGAGGTGTCGCTGCCGCAACCCGCTCGCGCACTTCCGGTTTCGTGAAGGTGTCGTGGAAAGCGGTGGAGATCATTCCGGGGCAGACGGCGTTGACCCTGATCTTGGGGCCGAGTTCCTTCGACAGGCCACGCGTGAACGTCATCACGGCGCCCTTGGAGGTCGCGTAGGCGACGGCGCCGGGGCCACCGCCATCACGACCGGCCTGGGACGCGAAGGTGACAATCGATCCTCCTTCACTCATGGCGGGGACCGAGGCTTTGGTTGCGTTGAACAAAGATGTCAGGTTGACGTCTACCACTTCACGGAAGAACGCCTCGTCCATTTCGGACAGCGTCTTGCGGGCGATGATGCCACCGGCGACGTGCACGAGGCCATCAAGCCTGCCGAATTCCGACACGGCCTTGTCGACAGCGGCCTGCGCATCAGCCGCTTTGGTCATGTCGGCTTTAATGGCGACCGCCGTGCCGCCCGCCGCCTTGATCGCGCCGACGCTCTGTTCGGCGCCGGATGCCGAGCCGAAATAGGTGACGACGACCTTTGCGCCTTCCTTGGCAAGTCGTTCGGCGCAAGCCTTGCCGATGTCGCGTCCGCCGCCGGTGACCAGCACGACTTTGTCTTTCAGTCCGTTCATGGAAATATCCTTTCGTGATCAGAAGTTCTTTGGGATGACGATACGCAGCTGGTTGTCGTCGACATCGGTGAAGTAGATGTCGGCGCTGAACCCTTGGTCGTCGATGAAGTGGAAGACCCGTCGCCGCTCATCGAGCGAATAGGGCACGAGCAGGGTGACGAGCGTGTGCTTGCTCGCCGACGGCAGGCTGGCCTCGATATGGTATTGGGTTTCCAGGCCCTCGATGTCGGCGGCATCGACACCTTCGAAGCCTTCGACCAGGCGAATGTCGGGCGGGCCGGAGGTCGAATGCACGAACAGCCCGTAAAGGCCGGCGCGCTCTCCGGTCAGGCGGAAGCTGTTGGTGCCGACGTCCATCGGTCGCGTCGCATGAAACAACCATTGAATGGGCTTCGGCCGGGAGCATTCGATGCGGTCGACAAGCACCAGGAAATCGCTTGCGGTGAAGTAGACGTCGCGTTCCGCCCGCAGCACGTCGGGATCTGCGGCCCGATAGGCTGCCGTCGCGTCGCCGCTGATGAAGACATAGGACGGCTCCTCGCGCACAGTGACGATCCGCCCCCCGGCCTTCTTTGCAATCGTCTTGTCGCCGTCCGCATATTGACCTTTGCCGTCGATGAGGATGGCATTCTTGGAAATGGTCTGGCGTCGCCAGTTGCGGTGCATGGTGGAGTTGAAGGCCACGTAGTAGCCGCTCTGGATGGCCAGATCTTCGCCGAAGGCATAGAGCAGGAAAGCGTTCTGGTCGCCATGGCTGTGGCTGAGCGAGCCGAAGGTGCTGCTCTTGAACAGAAATTGGATATGCCGCTGCGGATCGTCCATGTATTTCTGGATGGCGACCCAGCCGATATCCTTGAACCATTTCACCGGCGGCAGGTCGCTCGGCGCCTGCGCTACGATCTGCGGATAGTCGTGGCGGTAGACGAGATCGTCGAAATTGAGATCCCACCAGCCGTAATTGTAGAACTCCGTCTCGGTTCCGGCGGCGTCTGCCTTCAGGCGCTCGTAGTACCACTGGTAGTAGGGGTTGCCGGTGACGCCTGCGAACTGGCGGACATTGTAGCCGACCTTCACTCCCGGCGGATCGCCAAGGGTGGAATCGTCGCCGAAACAGGCACGACGCGTACCCGGCGCCTTGGTGTAGAGGGGGAAGTCGCCGGTCTTATGGAAGAACGGCCGCTTGTAGAGGTCGACGTCCAGGAAGTTCTTGATGAGGTTGGCGGCCTCCGTCAGGTAGGCGATGCCTGTCATCCAGTAATGCGGCCCCTCGGCCCAGCCGCCATCCGCATCGCCCCACGGCGAGTAGAGTGTGAACAGGAATTCTATCGTGTAGTCGAGCCAGTCTTCCGCCTCGTCGCTTTCTCCCGCAAGGGCGATGCAGGCCGCCGTCAATGCCGCCGATAGCGAGCGCACGGCGTGACTGTCATAGGGGAAGACATGGATGCGCGCGCGCCACAGGACATGGTCGGCGACCTCGCGCGTTCGCGCCAGCAGAACCTCGCGGACCTCGGTCCGTTCCGCGTCGTCGAGATGATCCCACAGCCAGTCGTAGCCCCAGGCGAGCGCGGTTACGACCCGGAAAGCGGCCTCGTCGTTGTAGGAACGCGCGGTGGCGCCTACGCGGTCCCATCGAGCGATCGACAGCAGCCATTCGCGCGCCTTGGCGATCAGCGCGGGATCGTCGAGGATTACCGCGGCGATCGCCAGGTGGCGCACCGCGTAGATGGCTTCCTGGCAATCGATATACATCTGCCGCCAGAGTTTCGCGACGCGCACGTTGTTCGGATAGAGGGCGGGCTCCGCGATGAAATCGCGCGAGAGCCATGGTGTGACGGACTTGTCGAAAAAGCCCTGCCAGCCGCAATGATCGGCGTCGGCCTTCAGGCGCTCGCGGAAATCACTGACTTCGGTCGGACCGAGCCAAAGTCGTGGGTGGCGAAGATCCGCAGCCTTCCAGCGGACTTCTGCACGCGGCAGCGGTGTTTCCGGCAAGCCGGGCAGGATCTCGAATGTTCGCACGCTGCTCCAGGCGGACACAACGGTTTTCGATGCGTTATCCCAAAGCGCGAAGGCCCAATGATAGATGCCGGGCTCGAAGGTCACATCCGGGGTGAAGAAGTTCCAGGCAAGGTCTTCGAACAGCAGCGTATCGGCCGGTGGAAAGGATGGATCCCGGGACACCTTCAGTGCATAGCGGGCATTGTCGTCCAGCGCCGGCAGCCAGCTGAAGCGCGGCGGGTTCTCCTGGATGGCGGAGCCGTTCGGCTGATAGGTGATCGTCAGCGTGCCGGGTCTCGGCTCGTCGAGATAATGCAGTCGCGTGGCTTCGTCAGCTTTGGGCATCGAAAATGACGTCCTTTAACAGGTCGGGGAGTGAATAGGGCGCGGCCGCGCCGCGCCCTGATGTGTCAGTTCTTGGCGTACTGGCGGTCGTAGGCTGTCTGCATGACCTCGATGACCTCGGGCAGACCAAGCTGCTCGAGACGCGCCTGATAGGCATCCCAGGAGGCGTCGACATTCTGCGCGCCGAGCACGAAGGTCTGCTGCATCTCGGTCATGTATGTGAGCAGGCTCGGCCAGTACTTGTCGTAGACTGCCCGTTCCTCGGCGCTCATCGAGACGCCGGTGAACTCGGGCTGCAGCAGGCCGGGTTCCTTCTCGTACATGGCGATCCCGTCGAGGGCCATCTTGTTGGTCCACTGTTCTTCGGACGGGTAGGACGCCCGGTAGCCGCGCGGCACACCGGCGCCGATCTCCCACATCTGGGCGTTAACCGGCTTTTGGTTCTTGAGGACGCTGTCCTTGTAGACAGGCTTACCGTCCTTCATGTCGTAGTTGACGCCCTCGACACCCCAGTTGGAGAGGATTCGGCCCTTTTCGGAGAACCAGAAGTCGAAGTACTTGATCGTCTCGGCGGGATGCTGGTTGGTGTAGGAGATCGCCCAACCGGCTGGCTGGACGGTCGCGCGCCGACTGTCCTCGAAGCGCTTTCCCGACGCCGTTTTCGGTGGCAGCATCGGTGCGAAATTGATGCCTGGAACGCTGTCCTTCAGGGCCTCGGTGTAGTTTGAGGTGCTGGCGAACCAGTCATGGGTCATGCCGCCGAGATTGTTGCCGAGCATGTATTCGCGAACGCGTGCGCCCCGGGTAAAGACTTCCGTGTCGATGAGCCCTTCGCCGAACCACTGGGCAACCTTTGAAATCCCGGTCTTGTAGTTATCCGTCGTCCATGGGTGCACGATCTTGCCGTCCTCGACCATGAAGTCGCCGTAGCGTTCCGATCCCGAGACGCGCGCATCCCACATGTTGATGAGCCGCACCGCCTCGATCGGCTCGCGGGCGAAATACGGAACCTCGTCCTTCTTGCCGTTGCCGTTGGGATCTTTTTCGCGAAATGCCTTGAGCACGGTGTAGAGCTCGTCGACGTTTTGCGGCTCCTTGAGGCCGAGCTTGTCCAGCCAGTCCTTGCGGATGAACCAGGCACGCGAATACTCTCCTTCCGGGACATAAGGGATGAAGTAGATATGCCCATCGGGCGCGCTGATGGCGCGGCGGACAACCGGATGATCGTCGAAGAACTTCTTCAGGTTGGGCGCGTTTTCCGCGATCAGGTCGTCAAGCGGCAGGAAGGCGCCTTCCATGCCGTAGCGGATAAAATCGTCCTTGAGCCCACCTGTCACATCGCCTCCCACGATATCAGGCAGATCGCCGGACGCCATCAACAGGTTGAAGGCGTCGCGGCTGTTGCTGGTGGCAAGTGAGGCCACGTTCTTGACATGGATTCCGGTCCATTCGGCCGCTTTCTTCTCGACGGGCCAGTTCTCCGTGTAGACGTACTTGTCACGGAAATGGAAGTGGATCGTCAGTTCGAGCGGGTCATCGACGATCTTCGTCGACGTGTCTTCGGCGGCGGCGCTCCCGAATTGCAGAAGCGCGCACGTGGCAAGTAACGAAAGCTTTTTCCCAAAACGTCTCATTCCATTTCTCCTCCTTAAACAGAACTGGCGTCGTTGACCGTTATTCCTTGACCCCACCAAGGGTGATGCCCTTGTTGAAGTACTTCTGGATGCTCGGATAAATCAGCAGGACCGGAATGATTGAGGCGATCATGATCGCGGCTGTCACGGTTTCGAATGAGTAGCGCGAGCTCAGCAGGCTGCTGGCAAACTCGTCATTGGCGGTGAGGTCGACGATGATGCGCTTCAGGTAGAGCTGGAGCGGGATCTTTTCCTCGCCGCGCAGCAGGACCATGGCCCAGAAATAGCTGTTCCAGCGCGAGACGATGCAGAACAGCCCGACGGTGATGATGGCCGGCTTGGACAGCGGAATGAATACTTTCCAAAGCAGCTGCCATTCACTGGCACCGTCCATCTTCGCCGCTTCCTCGAAGGATTTCGGCACGGACTCGAAAAAGTTGCGCAGCAGGATGACGTTGAAGGCGTTGCAGGCGAAGCCGATGATCAGGCCGAAGCGCGAATCCAAAAGGCCAAGGTCGCGCATGTTCAGGAAGAACGGGATCATCCCGGCATTGAACCAGAGGGTGAACGCCACCATCAGGTTCAGGAATTTTCGGCCACGCAGCCTTGTTCGCGACAGCGCGTAGGCGCCGGGGATCATGATCGCCAGACTGACCGCGGTGCCGCCGAACGTGTAGATGAAGGTGTTGCCGTAGGCGATCCAGAAGAGGCGGTCGGACAACACGAATTCATAGGCCGCAAGCGTCAGGTCCTTGGGAAACAGGATGACCTGTCCGGACGTGACGGCCGCACCTGACGAGATCGATACCGCCAGCAGATAGATGAACGGATAGAGGGTCGACAGGACGAACAGTCCAATCAGGGCCGCATTCGCATATCCGAAAATACGATCGCCGCGCGAGTATAGGCTGAAAGTGGCCATGACATTCACCAGAGCGAGGTTGATGAGACCTTCCGGCTGATCCGGTTGGCCGTGAAGACGAGGGCGAAAGCGATGACCGCGTTGAACAGGCCGGCTGCCGTGGCCAGGTCGTATTGGGTTCCTTGCAGGCCGGTCCGGTAGACGTAGGTCGAGACAACGTCGGCGGTGCGGTAGGTGGCCGGCTGATAGAGCAGGATGATGTATTCGAAACCGACCTCGACCAGGTTGCCGACGCGAATGATCAGCATGATGATGATCGTCGGCAGAATGCAGGGCAGGGTGATGCGCCACATCATCTGCCAGCGCGAGGCGCCGTCGACGCGGGCCGACTCGTAGAGTGTCGGGCTGATGCCGGCTATGGCAGCGAGATAGACGATCGATTCGAAGCCTGCCTCTTTCCAGACGTTGGAGCCGATGAACACCGTGCGGAACCATTCCGGCTGCGTCAGGAAGTAGATCGGATCGAACCCGAGGCTGGACAGCACGAGGTTGACCACGCCCGTGGTTGGCGACAGCAGGTTGATGACGATGCCTGCAACGATCACCACCGAGATGAAGTGTGGAAGGTAGACGACCGTCTGAGAGAAACGGCGACCGACTTCGCTCTGAAGCTCATTGAACATCAAAGCCAGGATGATCGGCACCGGGAAGGCGAAGATCAGCCCGAGGCCGCTGATGGTGATCGTGTTGATGAAGGCGCGGATGAAGATCTGGTCATTGAGCAGCGTCCGGAAATTGTCGAGGCCGACCCAGGGACTGCCGGCAACGCCACGGAAGGGGCTGAAGTCCTTGAATGCGATCTGCAAGCCTTCCATCGGCTTGTAGAGAAAAAGCAGGAACCAGACGAGCATGGGCAGCAACAGCACATAAAGCTGCCAGTCTCGGCGAAGATCCTCGGTAAGATCCTTGATATGCTGGGCGATCCTCGATGCCATCATCTGCCTCACGCCTGTCCGTTGATGGCTTTGCCGGTTTCCACGTCGAAGACGTGAAGCCTGGTGGTGGGGATTGCCAGCCTGGCGACATCCGACAGGCTCTTTCCGTCTATGGGCGTATCAACCTTGGCGACGACCGGCTGGCCGCCGATCCTGCAATGAAGCAGCGCTTCCGAACCGAGAGGCTCGACGAGGTCCACGGTGGTCGCTATCTCCTGGATATCGGCCCCCGGGCCGGCTTCGATCTCGAGGTGTTCGGGCCGCAGGCCGACGAAGACCTTCTGGCCGGCACGCATGCCGGTGGCGGCTGCAGCAGGCATGCGGAACTGGACCGGAACGTCGCCGTCGACGCAGGCAACGGCGCCACCGTTTGCCGCTTCCACGCGCGCTTCGACGAGGTTCATGGGCGGCGACCCCAGGAAGCTCGCCACAAAGGCGTTGGCCGGATTGAGGAAAAGCTCCATGGGCGATCCGACCTGTTCGACGCGCCCGCCATTCATGACGACGATGCGGTCGGCGAGGGTCATGGCCTCGACCTGGTCGTGGGTGACGTAGATGCTGGTGGCGTCCATGCGCTTGTGCAGCCGCTTGATCTCCGCGCGCATCTGAGTGCGCAACTTGGCGTCGAGATTGGACAGCGGCTCGTCGAACAGAAACACCTGTGGCTTTCGCACAATCGCGCGGCCCATCGCCACGCGCTGTCGCTGGCCACCCGAAAGGTCAGCGGGCTTCCGCTTGAGGTAAGGCACCAGATCGAGAATGGCGGCCGCCTCGTTGACCGCGGCTTCGACGACGTCATTCTTCTCGCCACGGACGCGCAGGCCAAAGGCTATGTTTTCCGCGACATTGAGGTGAGGGTAGAGCGCGTAGTTCTGGAACACCATGGCGACGTCGCGATCTTTCGGCGCGACCCGGTTGACGACGCGGCCGCCGATCGAGATCGTGCCGTCCGAAATGTCTTCGAGCCCGGCCACCATGCGCAGGGTCGTGGACTTGCCGCAGCCCGACGGTCCGACCAGAACCACGAACTCTCCCGGTGATACCGACAGCTTGATGGAGTGCACGACTTCGAGTGCGCCGTAGCGTTTCACTACGTCGTTCAGTTCAACTGCAGACATTTTGTTTCCTCCCGACGGCGCCGGCCCTTAGGTCAGGTTGCGCCGCGGCCTCCGCTTTTCTGTCGTTGTCGCATTGATCGATTCAATGTAGCTCCACAGCTTCGGGTCGCGTGAAAGCTCGGTAATCTTGCTTTCGAGGGAGCCGAGGTGCCGGCTCATGGCAGCTACGGCCGCATCCGGCGACGCTTCGCGAATGGCATCGACGATAGCCCGATGTTCCTCGATGACTTCTGCGGTGCGGCGAACGCCGAACACCATCTTCAAATGGCGCATGCGATCGATCTCGCCCTTCGCCTGGTTGACGAAAGTCCACACGCCGCTCAGACGCGCCGCTGCGAAGATGGCTTTGTGAAAGCTCTCATCGAGCTCGAAGAAATTCGTGTAATCCTCGCTCTCCACGGCAGCAATCTGCTGGTTGAGGCAGAGCTCCAGGCGGCCGAGATCTTCGAACGTGTGGCGCTTGGCGGCTTCGGCTGCTGCCCCGGCCTCCAGCCGAAAGCGGATGAAGCAAGCCTCGATATAGCGCTGGACCTCGATCGTCGCGACGAACGTGCCGCCTTGCGGTACGACCTTGATCAGTCCTTCCTCCGAGAGGCGGATGATCGCTTCGCGAACCGGCGTCTTGCTGACATTGAGGATCGCGGCGACCTCCTTTTCCGGCAGTGCGCGGCCGGGCAACAACCTCACCTCGACGATCAGCTGCCGAAGCAGGCGATAGACCTTTGACGTCGTGTTGCCCGCGCCCTCGATCAGGGAGGGACGAAGCAGTTCGTCAAGTGGAAGGGCGGGTATGGTGACAATCTCAGACATATCTATCCGTCAACTGATATCTTAGTTGTAAGATTGATGTCTTAGAATGCTGTTGTCAACCTCAAATAATTCTCTTCGTTCAGCGAGGCTCTGCGCCTGGACGTCGCTGCTCCTGCGGCCCTGATCACACGGGACAGTTCGCTGGCGTATCAATCGCAATTGACATCGTCTGTATCCTGGATACAATTTGCCACGATCTTGGGAGGGATCAATGAGTCAAACCTTCGAATGGCGAAGCCAGTCGCGCCTTCTCGACGAAGTTGCCCAGGCGCTTCGCGAGCGCATCTATGCCGGCGTCTACGCGCCTGGAGCGACGTTGCGCCAGGAGCGGATCGCTGCCGAATTCGGCATCAGTCGCACACCGCTTCGCGAAGCCTTGCGAGTGCTGGAGCGCGACGGGCTCGTGGTGAACAAACCCGGCAGTGGCGTCAGGGTGGCCACCGCCGATCTGCCGAAACTTCTCGACGCTTATGCCGTGCGCGAGGCAATGGACGGTGTGGCAGCGCGCAATGCCGCCGAGCGCGCAACCGTATCCGAGATCAAGGCGCTCGCGAAACAGATCGAGCAGCAGCAGAAGGTCGTCGAGCGCTGGGATCCCGGCGCCTACACCCAGTCCAACGTCGTCTTTCATGAGGCCATCGTCAGCGCGTCGCGCAATGCGTCCCTGGCGTCGCTCGGACCACTTCTGCGGATGACTTCGCAGGTCTTCGCTCCGGCCTTTTCGCTTTCCAGCGAACGCGCCAGCACGGCTGTTGCCGAACACCGGCTCATTGTCGAAGCGATTGCGGCAAGGAACCCTGATCAGGCTGAAAAGCTGGCGCGCGCGCATATCCATGCGACAGCCATGAGATTGAAAACGCTCCTCCCGCAGGGCGAGACTGACAATGAGGCATGATGTGAAGACTTACGGCAATTTCATCGCGAACACGTGGCAGGACGCAATTGGCGGCGAGCACATCGCCGTGAGGGATCCCTCCAACGGCGAAGTATTCGCGCGTATTGCCCGGGGAAACCGGGACGACATCGATCTTGCCGTGCGCTCGGCGCGCTCGGCACTCACAGGCCAATGGGGGCATTTGACGGCAACCGAACGCGGACGGGTGCTAAGCCGGATCTCGACAGCGGTGCTGCGCAACATCGACCTCTTGACGGAGCTCGAAGCGCGGGATGTCGGCAAGCCCCTGACGCAGGCACGGGCGGACGTCGTCGCGCTCGCGCGGTATCTGGAATTCTATGGCGGCGCTGCCGACAAGGTGCATGGCGACACCATCCCCTATCAGAACGGCTTCACCGTACTGACGGTTTACGAGCCGCACGGGGTTACGGGGCATATCATCCCCTGGAACTATCCGATGCAGATCCTTGGCCGGAGCCTCGGCGCAGCCCTTGCCATGGGCAATGCGGCCGTGGTCAAGCCGGCCGAGGAGGCGTGCCTGACCATCCTGGAGTTTGCACGCATCGCCGAAGAAGAGGGCCTGCCATCAGGCGCGCTGAACGTCGTCACGGGGTTAGGCGCAGAAGCAGGTGCCGCACTTTCCGAACACCCTGATGTCAACCACATCTCGTTTACCGGCTCTGTGGGCACCGGCGAGATGGTGCAGGCGGCGGCGGCGAAGAATGCAGTGCCGGTGACGCTCGAACTCGGCGGCAAGTCGGCACAGATCGTCTTTGCCGATGCGGACCTCGACCGGGCCTTGCCATTCTTGGTGAACGCCGGCATCCAGAACGCCGGGCAGACCTGCTCGGCCTCGTCGCGCATCCTTGTCGAGCGCGCCATCTACGAAGACGTCGTGGCGCAGATGAGCGAAAGATATCGCGCGCTCAAGGTCGGCCCGGCCAGCGCCGATCTGTCGCTTGGCCCGGTCGTCTCGCACAGGCAAAAGGCGATCATCGAGGGCTTCCTTGCCGATGCCGCCAAGGATGGCCTGAGGGTCGCGGCGCAGGGCGAGATCGTCGCCGACGCACCCGCAGACGGCGCCTATGTCGCCCCGACATTGCTGCGCGATGTGCCGCACGAGCACCGCACGGTACAGGACGAAATCTTCGGCCCGGTCCAGGTGATCATGCCGTTCGACAGCGAGGAAGAAGCCGTTCGCCTCGCGAACGGCACCGCCTACGGTCTCGTCTGCGGGGTCTGGACAAACGACGGTGGCAGGCAGCTGCGCATGGCGCGCGCTGTCCACGCCGGTCAGGTCTTCGTCAACAACTATGGCGCCGGCGGCGGCGTCGAGCTGCCGTTCGGTGGCGTCAAGAAATCGGGCCATGGCCGCGAGAAGGGTTTCGAAGCCCTCTACGGCTTTGCCAGCATGAAAACTATTTCTGTCTACCACGGCTAGAGCGGATGAGGAAAAGTGTGAGCGGTTTTCCGCCCGCATCCCGCTCTAACCTATGATCTAAGTTTGCCTCGGGAGGAACACGTGTCACTAGAAGGTAAAGTCGCTCTCATCACCGGCGCAGGCTCCGGCTTCGGCGAGGGCATTGCAAAACGTTTCGTCGAAGGCGGTGCAAAGGTGGTCGTTGTCGACCGCGATGCCGCAGGTGCTGCGCGCGTGGCTAGCGAGCTCGGTAGCAATGCGTTTGCCGTCGTCTGCGACATCTCCAAGTCGTCGGACGTCGAAGCCGCCGTTGCAGCGAGCCTCGAGAAGTTCGGCCGCGTCGACATTCTCATCAACAATGCCGGTATCGGCCACAAGCCGCAAAACGCCGAGCTGGTGGAGCCGGACGAGTTCGACAGGATTGTCGGCGTCAACGTGCGCGGCGTCTATCTCATGACACGCGCCCTCCTGCCGCACATGAAACAGAACAAGACAGGCGTGATCGTCAACATCGCCTCGACTGGCGCCAACCGACCGCGGCCGAACTTGGCCTGGTACAATGCAACCAAGGGCTGGGTGGTCTCGGCGACCAAGGCGCTGGCGATCGAACTTGCGCCCTTCAACATTCGCGTCGTTGCGCTCAACCCGGTTGCCGGCGAGACGCCGCTTTTGACGACCTTCATGGGTGAGGATACCGAGGAAATTCGCCAGAAGTTCCGCGATTCCATTCCGTTGGGGCGCCTGCTGAAGCCCGAGGATCTCGCCGAGGCTGCCGCCTTCGTCGCATCGCCACAGGCGTCGATGATCACCGGCGTTGCTCTCGATGTCGATGGAGGACGTTCGATCTGATGACTGTCCTTTGAGATGCGCTAAGGTCGCTGTAGCACTTTGATTCACTGCATGTTTTTGTCCTTCAATCGGATACGATTAAAGGAACATGCAGTGGGACGATAACAACCAAACCGCAAAGCGGGGGAACCATGCTTAACTTGACGAAATGGGCACTTGCTTCGTGCTTCATCGCCGCATCGCTGACGACGGCCATGGCCAAGGACACGATTACCGTCGGCCAGGTGCTGGAGCCGCCGGGCCTCGACCCGACCGCGGGCGCCGCCGCGCCGATCCGCTACATCACCTACGGCAACCTGTTCGAAGGTCTGATGCGCGTGGTTGAAGACGGCACCGTCAAGCCGCTCCTGGCCGAGAGCTGGGCTGTCTCCGACGACCAGAAGACCTACACGTTCAAACTTCGTCAGGGCGTCAAGTTCCACGACGGCACGCCCTTCGAATGCTCGATCGTCAAATTCTCCTATGAGCGCGCTGTAGCGTCGGACTCCACCAATGCGCAGAAGGGGCTGTTCGAACCGATCGAAAAGACCGAGTGCCCGGATCCGGCGACAGCGGTCGTGACGCTCAAACGCCCGGCGTCCAATTTCCTGTTCAACATGGCCTGGGGCGACGCGGTGATGATCGCGCCGGCATCGGCCGCCGACAACAAGACCAAGCCTGTCGGCACCGGCCCGTTCAAATTCAAGGAATGGGCGAAGGGCGACAAGGTCGTGCTTGAGAAGAACGCTGAGTATTGGGGCGAACCGGCCAAGCTCAGCGAAGTCACCTTCAAATTCATCAGCGACCCCTCGGCCGCCGCAGCCGCCGTTCTTGCCGGCAACATCGATGCTTTCCCGATGTTCCAGGCCGCCGAACTCGTCAGCCAGTTTGAGAGCGATCCCAACCTCCAGGTCGAGGTCGGCAGCACGTCCGGCAAGGTGGTGCTCGCGCTCAACAATGCGAAGAAGCCGTTTGACGACGTCAGGGTCCGCCAGGCGCTCGCCCATGCGATCGACCGGAAGACGCTGGTCGAAGGCACCTATTCGGGCTTCGGCGCGACGATCGGTTCGCACTATTCCCCGGTGGAGCCCGGCTATGTCGATCTCAACGAGACCTACCCTTACGACCCGGGCAAGGCGCAGCAATTGCTTCAGGAGGCCGGCGCTGAAGGTCTGGAGATGACCATCATGCTGCCGCCGCCCGCCTATGCGCGTCGCGGCGGCGAGATCATCGCGGCGATGCTCAGCGAAGTCGGCGTGAAGGTGAACCTCGTTCCGATCGAATTCGCGCAATGGCTCGACCAGGTGTTCAAGAACTCGGATTTCGACGCGACGATCATCGCACACGCCGAAGCCCGCGATCTCGATATCTATGCCCGCGACAAGTACTATTTCAACTACCAGAATCCGGACTACAAGGCGCTCTACAAGTCCTTCACGCTCGCGTCGACGGAAGCCGAGCAGCTGGATCTCGTCGGAAAGCTCCAGCGCAAGCTGGCGGCCGATGAACCGAACGTCTTCCTCTATGCCCTTCCGAAGATCGGCGTGTGGAACAAGAAGGTGAAGGGTCTCTGGAAGAACATGCCGGTGCCGGCGGACGACCAGACCCAGACCTATTGGGAGAATTGATCGATTCTCATGAGGTAGAGCGGTATGCGGGCGAAAACCGCACACACTTTTCCTCATCCCGCTCTAGCATCCGCCCCCTTCACGAAAGGGGGGCTGATGCAGATCAGCCGTCGACCGTACCCGGTGCCGGTCAACGCTCGCTCATTCCGGGAGGTTGATGTGATTTCCTTTATTGGCGGTCGCCTCGTGTCGCTCGTTTTGACGACACTGGTCGCCTCAGTCATCGTCTTTCTGCTGATGCAGGTGCTGCCCGGGGACCCGGCGGTGCTGATGCTTGGCATGAACGCCGATCCGGATGCGATCGCGGCGTTGCATCGGCAGTTAGGCCTCGATCAACCCATCTGGATCCGCTATCTCCACTGGATCGGCGGCTTCGTCGTCGGCGATTTCGGTATGAGCCTGACCTATTCCGTTCCGATCCGCGAACTGCTCGGGCCGCGCATCCTGGTGACATTGCCCCTGGCTCTCCTCTCCATGTTGATCTCGGTCGTGGTCGCAATCGCCATTGGCGTCTATGCTGCGGCCAACCGTGGCAAGGCCGGCGACACCGTCGTCATGGGCATCGCCCAGGTGGGCGTCGCCATCCCCAATTTCTGGCTGGCACTTCTCTTCATCCTGCTGTTCGCGCTGAAGCTTGCCTGGTTCCCGGCCTCCGGCTTTTCCGGCTGGGAAGGCGGCATCTGGAGCGGCCTGCACTCGCTCATTCTTCCGGCCTTTGCGCTTGGCCTGCCGCTCGCCGCCATTCTCGGGCGCGTCACCCGCTCGGCCGTGATCGAAACGCTCGGGGAGGACTTCATCCGCACCGCCCGCGCCAAGGGGCTTACGCGCGCTGGCGCCCTGTGGAAGCATGCGGTGCCCAACGCGCTTATTCCCGTCGTCACCATCATCGGCCTGCAGTTTTCTTTCCTCCTCGCCGGCACGATCATCATCGAAAACGTCTTCAATCTGCCGGGCGTCGGCCGGCTGGTGTTTCAGGCGATCGCGCAGCGCGACCTGGTGACCGTGCAGACGCTGGTGACGCTGCTTGCCGCTTCCGTCATCACCATCAATTTTCTGGTGGATCTCGTTTACGGCTATCTGGATCCACGTCTGTCGAGGGGAGGGCACTGATGTCCGATTCCGCAATCGCCTCGGAACCAGGCCTGTTCTCCAAGCTACTCGGCAGCCGAAGCCTGATGTTCGGCGTCACCGTCACCGCCATCCTCGTGGCGATGGCCGTGGTTTCCACCGTCTGGACGCCCTTCTCGCCGACAGCGATGAATTTTCGCGACAAGCTTCAGGGGCCGAGCCTCACCCATTGGTTCGGCACCGACAATTTCGGCCGCGACATCCTTTCGATGATCATGGCCGGTGCGCGCAACTCGATCGCGGTCTCGATCGTCGCGGTACTGGTCGGCGCCGGCATCGGCGTGCCGCTTGGTGCCTGGGCTGCGGCCCGCGGCGGCTGGGTCGATGGGCTTGTCATGCGCATGAGCGATCTTGCCTTCGCCTTTCCGGCACTGCTGACGGCGGTCATCATTACCGCCATCTTCGGTCCCGGCGCGACCAATGCCATGATCGCCATCGGCATCTTCAACATTCCGGTTTTTGCCCGCGTCACCCGCGGTGCGTCGATGGGGCTGTGGAAGCGTGAATATGTGCAGGCGGCACGCTGCGCCGGCCGCGGCGACGTGGCGATCACGTTTCTGCACATCCTGCCCAACATCAACCACGTGCTGCTGGTCCAGGTGACGATCCAGTTCGCGCTGGCGATCGTTGCCGAAGCTGGCCTATCCTATGTCGGCCTTGGCACTCAGCCGCCGATGCCGAGCTGGGGCAAGATGCTGAACGACGCCCAGACCTTCATCTATCAGGCCCCTTGGCTTGCCATCTTCCCGGGACTTGCGATCACGTTCGCCGTGCTCGGCCTCAACCTTCTCGGCGATGGCCTGCGCGACATTCTCGACCCGCGCGTGAGGCGACAAAGATGACAGCACCCTTGCTTCAAATGGCCGGCATGTCGGTCGAACTCTCAGCGGGCACGAGCCAGGCCGATATCGTTTGCGATGTCGATATCGAGCTCAATCGCGGCGAACGCCTCGGTATCGTCGGAGAATCCGGCAGCGGCAAATCCATGACGGCGCTCGCCGTGATGGGACTTCTGCCGCAGCGCATGCGGGTGCGCGGCGAGTTGCTGTTCGACGGCCGCAACCTCGCGGACCTGCCCGAGGCCGAATTCTGCAGATATCGCGGCCGGCGCATCGCGATGATCTTTCAGGAACCGATGACGGCGCTCAACCCGGTCAAGTCGATCGGCGCCCAGATCGCCGAAGGGCGACGCCTTCATTTTGGCGAAACCAGGGCCGATGCCGAAAGGAAGGCGCGTGCGCTTCTGGACCGGGTCGGCCTGCCGGCACCGCGCTTCGACCTGGATCTCTATCCGCATCAGCTTTCCGGCGGCCAAAGGCAGCGCGTGATGATCGCCATGGCGATTGCCTGCGAACCGGACCTGTTGATCGCCGACGAGCCGACGACTGCGCTCGACGTGACGGTGCAGGCGCAGATCCTCGATCTTCTCGACGACCTGATCGAAGACACCGGCACGGCACTGATGCTGATCACGCACGATCTCGGTGTCGTTTCCGAAATGACCGACCGCATCGCCGTCATGTATGCCGGGCGCATCATCGAGACGGGGCGCACCGACGACGTCTTCGCCCGCATGGCGCATCCCTACGCGCGTGGGCTGTTTGCCGCGTCTCCGCACGGAGCAGCGCTTGCACCGCGCCAGGCCGGAGGAAGACCAAGGCTGAACGCAATCCCGGGCATCGTTCCCGATCCCTTTGCGCGGCCTGCTCATTGTTCTTTTGCGCAGCGCTGTGCCTTCGTTCAGCCGGACTGTCAGCGGGCGATACCGCCGCTGGATCTGATCGATACCGACAGGAATGTGGAGCATCGCGCCGCCTGCTTTCATCCACGCGAAAGGATGGTGGCACCATGAGCGATGTCATTATGAGGACCACCGATCTGGTGCGCGAGTACCAGTTGCCGCGCCCCTCGATCTTTTCCAAGCAGGCCAGCTTGCGGGTGCTGCACGGCGTCAGCGTCGAGCTTGCCGCGGGCAAGAGCCTCGGCATCGTCGGAGAAAGCGGTTCCGGAAAATCGACGCTTGCGCGCGCCGTCATGGGTCTGGAGCGCCCGCAATCAGGGCAGGTTTCCATTGCCGGCAAGGATATCTACTCGCTGGACCGGGCGGCACTGCGCGAGGCGCGCAAGGGGTTCCAGGCGATCTTCCAGGATCCCTACGGGTCACTCGATCCGCGCCATACGGTGCGGACGATCATCTCCGAGCCGATCGTTTCGCTGGAGCGTGGAACCGGTACAGCCGAGCGCAACCGGCGCATTGCGGAGGTGCTGGAGGCGGTCGGTCTGCCGCTTGCTTCAGCTGACAAATATCCGCACGAATTCTCCGGCGGCCAGCGCCAGCGCATTGCCATTGCGCGCGCGCTGATTACCCGGCCGGCACTGATCGTGGCCGACGAACCGGTTTCGGCGCTCGACGTGTCGATCCAGGCGCAGGTTTTGAACCTGATGATGGATCTGCAGGAGAGGCTCGGCCTCTCCTATCTGTTCATCAGCCACGATCTCGGCGTGGTTCGCGCCATTACCGACCGGGTCGCCGTCATGCATCTCGGGCGGATCGTCGAGGAGGGACCGACGAACGAGGTGTTCGACAACCCGCGGCACCCCTACACGCAGGCGCTTGTGGCCGCCGTACCGAAACCCTTTTCCGGACGCCGCAAGCGGGTCCGGTCGAATGCACCGCCGCAAACGCCCGTCCACACCGCCACGACATCAGAGGGCTGCGCCTATGCCGCCGTCTGTCCGCGCAGGCAGGATATCTGCCTGACCCAAACGCCAGAGGCCAAGCCGGTCACCCCGGCTTGGTCCGCCCGCTGTCACTTTGCCTAAAACTTTTTGAAAGTTCTGCAATTCCCTGGAATTGCGCTTATTGCAGGAACCCGCTCCATGTCCGATCTCGCCGACTTCTCCGCCATCGACCTTGTCGAGGCTTACCGCCTTAGAAAGCTCTCTCCCGTTGAGGTCGTTGATGCCGTCATCGCGCGCATCGATGCCTCGGAGCCGAAACTCAATGCGTTGTGGGCCTATGATCCGGAGGAAGCGCGTGAAGGCGCAAAAGCGTCGGAAGCGCGTTGGGCCAGGGGCGAGCCTCTGGGCGCGATCGATGGCGTGCCGGTGACGATCAAGGAGAACATCGCGACGAAGGGAACGGCCGTGCCGCTTGGCTGTGCCGCCGTGCCGCTGGTGCCGGCTTCCGCCGATGCGCCGCCTGCGGCACGCACCCGCGAGGCGGGCGGCGTCATTCTGGCCAAGACCACCATGCCTGATTACGGCATGCTCTCGTCCGGCCTTTCCAGTTTCCACAAGCTGGCGCGCAATCCGTGGGACCTCACGACCAATCCCGGCGGTTCGAGCGCCGGTGCGGGGGCGGCCGCGGCCGCCGGTTACGGCCCGCTGCATATCGGCACCGATATCGGCGGTTCGGTCCGCCTGCCGGCAGGCTGGTGCGGCATCGTTGGTCTGAAACCGTCTGCGGGCCGGATCCCGATCAATCCGCCCTTCATCGGCCGCGTGGCCGGGCCGATGACCCGCACCGTGGCTGATACGGCGCTTTACATGTCCGTGCTGTCGAAACCGGACGTACGCGACACGATGTCCTTGCCCTATGCCGACATCCCCTGGCTTGACCTAGACCGCGATGTCAGGGGCTTGAAGATCGGCCTGTGGCTCGATGCCGGCTTCGGCCAGGCGGTCAGCGCCGAAACGGAAGCGGCGGTCAGTCAGGCCGCAAAGCTCTTGGCAGATGCCGGCGCGATCATCGAGCCTGTCGCACCGTTCCTCACCCGCGAGATGATCGATGGTCTCGATCGCTTCTGGCGCGCGCGTGGCTGGGAGGACGTATCGCGCCTGCCACCGGAGCAGCAGGCGCAGATATTGCCCTACATCTTCAACTGGATCGAGACGGCGAAGGATTTTTCCGGTCGCGACGTCTATACCGGCTTCGCCCAGATCGACGCCATGCGGGGTGCCATCCACGCGGCGTTGACCGGCTTTGATTTCATCCTTTCGCCGACGGCACCGACAGCCTCCTATCCCGCCGAATGGGCCTCGCCGATCAATGACCCGCAGAAGCCGTTCGAGCACATCGCGTTTACGGTTGCCGTGAACATGGGCGGACAGCCCGCGATCTCGATCAATTGCGGCTATACCGCCAGCGGTCTGCCAATCGGGCTTCAGATCATCGGACAGCAGTTCGACGATATCGGCGTCCTGCGCCTCGCACGAGCATTCGAGACCCTGCGTCCGCAACAGCGGCCATGGCCCAAGGTCGCCGCATGAGCCGCTCTGCACCAATACAAAAACTGAAACGACAGGAGTGCCGAAATGGCCGATCGTAAGCTTTTCATCCTTCCCGGCGACGGCATCGGCCCGGAAGCCATGGCGGAAGTCCGCAACATCATCGCCTACATGAATGCCGAGCTTGGTGCCGGCTTCGTGACCGATGAAGGCCTTGTCGGCGGCTCGGCCTATGACGCCCACGGCCAGGCGATTTCGGAAGGGGACATGGCCAAGGCGCTTGCCGCCGATGCGGTACTGTTTGGCGCCGTCGGCGGTCCGAAATGGGATGCGGTGCCTTATGACGTCCGTCCGGAAGCCGGTCTTCTCAGGCTACGCAAGGATCTGCAACTGTTTGCCAACCTGCGCCCGGCGATCTGCTACCCCGCCCTTTCCGCCGCATCGTCGCTGAAGCCGGAACTGGTCGAGGGCCTCGACATCCTGATCGTGCGCGAGCTGACCGGCGGCGTCTATTTCGGCGAGCCGAAGGAAATCATCGATCTCGGCAACGGCCAGAAGCGCGGCATCGACACCCAGGTCTACGATACCTACGAGATCGAGCGCATCGCCGGCGTCGCCTTCGAACTGGCGCGCACCCGCAACAACCGCGTCTGCTCGATGGAAAAGCGCAACGTCATGAAGTCGGGCGTGTTGTGGAACCAGGTGGTGACCGAAACCCACAAGGCGAAATATTCCGACGTTGGGCTCGAGCACATGCTGGCCGATGCCGGCGGCATGCAGCTGGTGCGCCAGCCCAAGCAGTTCGACGTCATCGTCACCGACAACCTGTTCGGCGACATGCTCTCGGACGTGGCGGCGATGCTGACCGGCTCGCTCGGCATGCTGCCTTCGGCCTCGCTCGGCGCACCGGATGGCGTCACCGGCAAGCGCAAGGCGCTCTATGAGCCGGTGCATGGCTCGGCACCGGACATTGCCGGCAAGGGCATCGCCAACCCGATCGCCATGATCGCCTCGTTCGCCATGTGCCTGCGCTACTCCTTCAACCTGACGAAGGACGCCGACAATCTGGAGAAGGCGATCGCCACCGTGCTCGACAAGGGCATCCGCACCGGCGACATCATGGCCGAAGGCGCACGCCAGGTCGGAACCGTCGAGATGGGCGAAGCCATCCTCACCGAGTTCAAGGCTCTTTCGGCCTAATTGGCGAAAAGGCACCGCTCGGACGGCGCCCCCCAATTTTCCACCA
Source organism: Ensifer sp. 4252 (assembly GCF_050434565.1). Taxonomy (NCBI): domain Bacteria; kingdom Pseudomonadati; phylum Pseudomonadota; class Alphaproteobacteria; order Hyphomicrobiales; family Rhizobiaceae; genus Ensifer; species Ensifer sp. 4252. The sequence goes on along the minus strand of NZ_JBNDIU010000033.1, from coordinate 24,889 downwards.
CACCTCCGGAGCGATCCGGAGGTGTTTTACGTTGGGCCGTCTTGAATTTGGCGGCTGACGGAGCGCGTCATGTTCATAACGATCCAAAATCACCTGCGGAGACCGTATGGCGCAAACGCACGATGAAGCTCAAATCCGTCTAGACTTCAACGAAGCGCTCGTGCTCTTCGAGCCTCTTTTGCGTTGGCGACCGCACGTATTTCAAAAGCGGGAATTGCCCTGGAGAATGCAACCGATCTACGCCAAACGTCAGGGCAGCAGGAATACGCCAATTGGGCCATCACGCTTTTATCGATGTGCTCCATAAGTTAACCGCTACAAGAGACCAACCCTTCGGTCCAATAACTCACTTAATCAATGTGCTACGTCGTTTGGGGCAACTTCAATGATTTACCTGCTTCGCCATGGCGAGACCATTTGGAACACCTTGGGTCGGTTTCAGGGCCAGAAAGATTCGCCCCTTACGGAGCGTGGTTTCGAACAGGCGGATCGCGTGGCGAAGCTCCTTCAGAAGGAAATTTCGGACAGTAGGCAATCATTCCAGATGCACGTTAGCCCTCTGGGTCGAACGCGACAAACTGCAGACCGCGTGAAGCGGGTGCTGCCACTCGAAACCCACGACGAAGCTCGCTTAATGGAGGTTTCCGTCGGCTATTGGGACGGTATGACCAAGTTCGAGATCGATAACGAGTTTCCAGGAATGCTGGATGACTCCGACGCTTTCGACTGGTATTTCAAGTCTCCGGACGGAGAGAGCTTCGACGGTGCGTGCTCCCGTGCAAGGGACTGGATCGCAGATGTAACTGGACCAACAGTTGCGATTTCTCATGGGCTGTTTGGCAGATTGGTGCGCGGCGTATATTCTGGCCTTTCAAAGCGTGAGATGTTGGAACTGCCCGTTCCTCAAGACGGGTTTTATCGGCTTTGCGACGGTGAATGCAGTCTCATAAGCGGTTCCGTACCCGGCATGCTGGCGTAACGGCTTCATCCTTTGATCGTTGATCGATCACAAAACCAATGCAGCCGGGAGACCCAGGTGCCGCGATAATGGCCGCGAAAAGCAGTCATTCCCTGCCGGTGCGGCCGTGCCAGGGGTCCGGCCCCGGATCATGCCCGCCGGCAACCTCGGCCAACCGGTCGAGGTAATGGGCCCAGCCTTCCGCGTGACCGGCGCACTGCTCGGCACTGGGCAGGCCAGTGTGGGTCAGGCGAAGCAGCGTTCCGTCCGGTTGTTCGACGAGGTCGATCTCGACAAGGCTCGACGCCGGCGGCACCACTTCGCTGTCTTCCCAGCCGAAGCTGTAAACCAGACGGTGCACCGGCACGACCTCGCGGAAGGAACCGCGAGCGAAGCGGGCCCCGGTGACGTTGACGAGGTAGAGCCCACCGCGCTGCGGCTCGATCTGCGCCTCCGTTCCCATCCAGCGCAGGATCTTCTCAGGATCGGTCAAGAGGGCGAATACCGCGGCGGGCGGAGCCGGTATGTGCGCTTCACGGCGGACGATGAGGGCCTCTTGCATCGGCTTCCCCTTTTGTTGCTGTGACCTGCCCAAACTACGGCGCAGGATGGACGGGCATCGGATCAGGTCCTTCCACGATGATATGCCCGCTGGGCCAGCTGCGCTACCACCTGCGCGGATGACAGGTTGGGGGACCTGACGGTATGATCATGCATGGATCTGCCCACACACCTCGCCTGGCTGGTGGACGAGGCCAGCGCCTCGCCTGGCCCCGACCGGTTCTTGGCTGAACTCGGCGGCCGGCTGCTGGCCGGCGGCTTTCCGTTGGTCGGCGGTACCCTGACACTGGCAGTGCCGCACCCGATCGTTACCCGCCGCACCTGGTTGTGGCGAGCCGAGACCGGAGCAGTGATCGAGGCGCTAGGCTTTGCCGGCAGCCAGCAAGGCCAGGCTGGGGGCGATTGGCTGAGCGCACTTGGCCCGGTGCACGAGGACGCGGTTGGCCTTGAGCCGGACGGGCGGTTGCTGGGCTGGGCCGGGACGCGTCCGTTCGACCTTGCTGAGGTCGACCGGCTGCGGCTGACCGCGCGCTTCGCCACCGCGCCCTTGGCTGCCTTGGCCGAGCGGGCGGCACTTGCAACGCTGCTCGAGGCCTATCTCGGCCGACGCAGTGCTGCCCGGGTGCAGGCAGGCGCGTTGCACCGCGGCACCGGAGAAACCATCCGCGCTGTGCTGCTTTGTGCTGATCTGCGGAACTTCACCGCCCTTTCCGAGGCGACGGAGCCCGCGGCAATGATCGCCGTCCTCGACGCCTGGTTCGACCGTGTTGCCGGTGCGATACACGCCTTCGGAGGCGAGGTGCTGAAGTTCATCGGCGATGGCGTGCTGGCGATCTTCCCCGTTGCCAGTGCGCCGGTCGACGCCTGTGAAGCGGCGCTGCGAGCGGTCGCCGCCGCCCGCGCAGGCATGGCCCACCTCGATGGTTTGCGACAAGCAGAGGGCCTGCCGCCGCTGCCCTTCGGCGCGGCGCTGCATCTTGGCGAAATGCTGTGGGGCAATATCGGCGCGGCCGACCGGCTGGACTTCACCGCAATCGGCCCCGCGGTAAATCTGGTCAGCCGACTGGAGGGCCTGTGCCGGCCGCTCGGCCGGTCGGTGCTGATCTCGGGCGCGGTCGCCGCCGAGACCATCACGCCGCTGGTGTCGCTGGGCGAACACGCGCTGCGCGGCATCGCGGCGCCTTGCGCCGTCTTCACTTTGCCGGATGCCTGAGCGGTTCGTGGCTGAAGTCGATCGTCGGTGGGATTGCCCAGCGACCTTTGCGCGTCTGACGTGACGCGCGGCGCTGTAAGAGACCGGTGTACGGGCAGTGCGTTGCCAAAAGAACCGTCACATGGGCCCTTACTGTAAGGCGAAAGCTACCGTCCATGAAGCGACGACATCTTCCGTTCGCCGCTTTGTTGTTTTTGCCATCCCAGTGGCTGTTCCCAGCCGAAAATCAGCGTAGCATTTCTGCGAGGCTCTTCGGATTGCCCGCCGGCCGGGCGAGCTCCAGGCCCGACAGGAGGTCAAGTAGATGTTCCTTCATCAGGTCGGCAGCCTTAGCGGATTCGCCTGCCTCGATGGCGTCGACGAGCGCATGATGCGCGTGGCTTTCACAGGTTGTGTCCCGCCGCTTCCAGTAAAGGGCAATAATCAGCGAGGAGTGCGAAACCAGATCACGGACGAAGTCGGTTAGGACGCAATGGCCGGCGATTTCCGCGATACCCACATGAAATCGCGCCGATAACATGATCGCGTCGCTATCGCGGCCGGCATGCAGCGCCTCATGCTCCTTGTCGAGATGGCGGCGCAGCAGCAATATGTCCTCCGGTTTAGCCACTTCCGCGGCAAGTGCGGCGACTTTGGGTTCGATCAGTGCGCGCGCTTCGAAGACCTCGCGCGCTTCTCGGGTTGACGGCTGAGCAACAAAGGCACCGCGATTGGGTTCGAGTCGTACGATGCGGTCGTGGGCCAGCGCTTGAAGGGCGGCTCGGATCACCGTGCGGCTGACCGAGTAGATCGACGCGAGCTCGTCTTCCGGCAGCTTCGTGCCCGGGGCGAGCCGATGTGCGACGATTGCGTCCCGGAGGCCGTAATAGATCGGCGACCAACGCGTGGCTGGCATCCGACTTTGGATTTCCGGATCGAGGATCGGCGACATGTTCATCGTTTCTGGTGGGCTCGTCTTTTGTCTCGCTCGCCGATGAACAACATCCTTGGGCATCCCGATGCATCCTTATTGCAGCTTGCTCAACCCCGGCGACAATGGCGCATAGTGACCGGCAAATTGCTTGACGAGTGGCGTGGCATAACCGCCGACCTTCGAGGTTCTCAGACCCAAAGCGCAAATGGCTTCGGCAAGCTTGACCGCGCAGGCCACGCCGTCAAGCACCGGCACCCCATATTCGCTCGAAAGCTGGTCGGCCAAATCGGCCATCCCAGCACAACCGAGTACGATCGCTTCTGCTTTGTCTTCGGCGATCGCACGAGCAATTTCAACCGAGATCTTTTGGCGGGCTTCAGAACCCGGCTTTTCTAGATCGAGTACGGCAACATCCGACGCCCTCACCTTGGCGCAACGCGAGGACAGGCCGTATTTCGATAAATTATGCTCAATCGCCGGCACTGATCGCGCGAGCGTCGTGACGACGCTGAACTTACCGGCGATCAACGTTGCAAGGTGAAACGCCGCTTCGCCAATTCCAATCACCGGTGCGCTTGTCGCGCAGCGCGCCGCATCGAGACCGGTATCGTCAAAACATGCGATCACATAGGCGTCCATATCGCCTGCCTTAAACATTTCGGCGAGAATGCCAGGCACCACGAACGCCTCATCGAAATAGCCCTCGATACTTGGTGGGCCGTCGTTGGGATTGACCGCGATGATGCTGGTTCTGGCCGACGCCGCGATCTTTGCCGCCTTGCCGATCTTGCCGGTCATCGAGGTCGTCGTGTTGGGATTTATGACAAGGATGCGCATGTCTGGTCCTACCTACACTTCGCCGCCGAGATAGAGATGCCTGACGCGGTCGTCATTCAGCAACTCGACCGAATTTCCGCTGAGCGCCACCTTGCCGATCGTCAACGCGTAGGCACGCTGGGAGATCCGCAGCGCCATGCGCGAGTTCTGCTCGACAAGCAGCACGCTGACCTTTTCGTCGCGATTGATCGCCACGATCGACCGCGCGATGTCTTGGACCAGCTTCGGCGCGACGCCAAGCGACGGTTCGTCGAGCAGCAGCAAACGTGGGCGCGCCATCAGCGCTCGACCGATCACCAGCATCTGCTGCTCGCCGCCGCTCATCGTCCCCGCCTGTTGCGAGTAGCGCTCCTTAAGCCGCGGGAAGCGCGTCAACACCATCTCCATACTTTGCTGTATCTCAGCCTTGTCGGAGCGCGTGAAGGCACCCATCAGAAGGTTGTCGCGCACCGTCATGAAAGGGAAGACACGGCGCGCTTCCGGCACCATGGAGATGCCCATGCGGACGATCTCATCCGGCGCGATGCCGTCAATGCGGTTGCCGCGATAGCGGATCTCGCCCTTGCGGATCTTTCTGAGGCCGGTGATGGCACGCAGGATCGACGACTTGCCCGCCCCGTTGGCGCCGATTAGCGCAACGGTCTCGCCTTCCTTCACCTCGATCGACACGCCTTTCAGGGCATAGACGTGGTCGTAATAGAGCTCGACGTCATCGAATTTGAGAAGTGGTTCCATGGCCTACAATCCGATCGATTCGTCTTCGGCCCCGAGATAGGCTTCGATGACCTTGGGGTTCTGCTGGATTTCCGCCGGGGTGCCTTCGGCGATCTTCTGGCCGAAGTTGAGTACGACGATCCGGTCGGAAATGTTCATGACGGCCGGCATATCGTGTTCAACCAGGAGTACGGTAATGCCGCGTTTGCGCAGCTTGCGCACAATTTCGACCGCGCGCCTGGTCTCGTCGTGGTTCATTCCCGCGAAGGGCTCATCGAGCAGGACGACGGTCGGATCGGTGGCAAGCGCGATGGCGATGCCCAGCGCCCTCAGATGCCCGTGGGGCAGGTTGCTGGCGATCTCGGCCTCCATCGCTCCCAGCCCAAGGAAGGCGAGAATTTCATCGGCGGATCTGCCGAAGGCGTCCAGATCGCGGCGCGCCGAGGCACTGCCGAAGTAGAAGCCGACGAGGCTGGCGCGGGACCGAAGATGGTGAGCTGTAACGACGTTGTCGCGCACGGTCATGTCCTTGAAGATTGTGGTTTCCTGGAATGTCCGCACCACACCCTTTCGAGCGGTGATGTGCGGGGACAGGCCGGAGATCCGCTCGCCCTTGAACCTCACTTCGCCTTCGGTCGGCCGCAGGAAGGAGGCGATCAGCTTGAACAGCGTCGACTTGCCGGCGCCGTTCGGCCCGATGACCGAAAGGATCTCGCGCTCGTGCACCGAAAAGGAGACGTCGTTAACCGCGACGAGCCCGCCGAAACGTTTGGTAAGGCCGATGACTTCGAGAATGTTGGACATGGTGCTAGCCGCTCCTCTTTCCGGGCAGGGCTAGGCTCAGCAGGCCGTTGGGTAGGACCAGAATGAGCATGATCAGCACTGTCGAGAAGATCAGGAGCTGGAATTCGCCCGCCTGGAACAGCACGTCCCAACCGAAATAGAGGACAAAGGTCCCAAGCATCGGTCCGAGCACGTAGCCTAGCCCGCCGAGGAAGCAATTGAGCATGAAATTGACCGAGTCTGCGACCGTGAAGCTCGACGGATAGATCGACTGGGAGATCGATGCGAACATCGCCCCGCCGACGCCGCCGAGGAAAGACGAGAGCGCATAAGCGATTACGCGGAGGTAGGCGATATTGACGCCGATCGACGAGGCGAGCTCCTCGTTCTGCTGCAGCGATTGGCAGAGCTGTCCGATGCGCGAATGGGCGAGCCGATAGAGACCGAGGAAGCAAAGCGCCATCAACAACACAGCGACGATGTAGAAGGCAAGTCGGGGATTGGCGAGGCTCGAAAAATCCGGAACGAGGGTGATGCCGAAAAGGCTGATGCCGGTCGGCAGGGGAATGCTGACGATGCCTTTTGCGCCGTTGGTGATCGGCATGGCAAGCGCAAGCAGGCGCGCGACTTCCGTCAACACCAGTGACACCATGGCAAAATAAACGCCGCGCAGGCGCAGAATCGGCAGACCGATGAGAACGCTTGCAACGGCACAGAACAGGCCCGCCAGAGGCAGGGTCAGCCAAAACGACACGCCGTAATTCGTCACCAGGACGGCGGAGACATAGCCGCCCATCAGCGCGTAGGCGCCTTGGCCGATATTGATGCGACCGATATAGAAAGTGATCCACACGCCCGCGCTGATGATGCTGAGAAGGGCGACAGAGGTCAGCGTATAATAGAGGTCGCTCCGGCCGGTGGCGCTGATCAGCAGCGGGACGGCCAAAAGCAGCGCCAACAGGAACAGGGTGGCGGCGGCGATCCTGACGGTCGACGATTTGCGCATGACATCAGCCCCACGGTTTGCCCATCAGCCCGTTCGGGCGGATGCTCAGGAAGACCATGAGCAGCGCGAAGATGACGAGATAGGTGACGTCGCCATATTCGCGCAGCACGGTTAGACCGACCGATTCCATCATGCCGAGGATGAAACCACCGGCAATTGCGCCACCAACTACGCCGGCGCCGCCGATCATCACCATCAGAAACGCCTTGATCGAAATCGGTCCGCCGATGCCGGAATTGACGCCGGTGATACTGACGAGCAAGCCGCCGACGACACCGGCGAGCATTGCCCCGAGTGCGAAACCGATCATGGAATAGCGCTCGACCTTGACACCCATCAGCTGCGCGGCAATTCGGTCTTGTGCCAGCGCCCGCATGGCGCGGCCCGGTTTGCTGTATTGCATATAGAGTATGAAGGCGACGATCATCAGTATCGCGATCAAGCCGACGACGATGCGATCGTAAGGCAAGATCACGCTGTCGGAGATGAAAACGCCGCTGACTATCTTCGGCACGCCGCGCTGTTTCTCGCCGAACAGCAGCAATATGAGGGCATCGAGGAAAAATGCGGTGGCAGCGGCGAGCAGCATCGTGCTTTCCTCGCGCTTGCTGCGTCGGATCACCGGCCGGAAAAGGAATTTCTCCATCAGCGCGCCGACGATCGCCAGCGATACCCCAGAACAGATCAGCGCAAGCACGAAGGGCAGCTTGAGCTGACCGTAGATCGAGTACGTCACGAAGCCGCCCAGCACGTACATCTGCCCATGCGCGAAGTTGAGAACGTTCATGAGCGCGAAGATCAGTGTCAGCCCGAGCGCGATCAGCGCATATTGGGCACCCAGATACAGTCCGTTGGCAATGACCTGTTCCATGGCGGAAAATCCGATCACCGGGGAGGTTCGGGACCGGTCCCGAACCTCGATTGACCTAATCAGGCAACGTCAATCCACTTCGCCGACGAACAACGTCTCGAACTTGCCGCCCTTGAACTCAGTCACCACCATCGGCACGGAGACCTGGCGCTTCTGGCCGAAGGAGGTCATGCCGACATATTTCAGCATGCTGTCCTTGGCGTAGGGATTGGGCGCGGAGAAGCTGTCGATCGTCTTCTTGAACTCCTCCACGTCGTCTACCGCCTTGGGGTTCGCCTTGAGCGTTTCGATGATGTATTCGAGCGCGTAGACCTTGGTGTTGGACTCATCGTTGTATTCGCCGAACTTCTTAGTGTAGCGTTCGATGAACTCTTCCATCAGTGGCGTACGGATCTCCGGCGTCGAAGCGCCGCCGACCGAGATGAAGCCGTTGGCGAGTTCGCCAGCGCCTTCCTGCAACACGGTCGCGTCCTGCGCCGTTTCTGCCGAAATCAGGCCCTCATAGCCGAGTTCGCGTGCCGCGCGGATCAACAGCGGCGCGTTGGCGGGGGCCACACCGGACAGGACGAGCAGATCCGGCTTCAACTGGACGATCGGCGTCAGCACCGGTGTGAAGTCGCGTGTGTCGTTCTGGTAGGTGTCGGTCTCGGCGACCACCTCCAGCCCAAGTTCCTTGGCGGCAGCGACGCCGCTGTCACGCTGGCTGATCGGGTCGGATTCGTTGGCCGCGATGAAAGCCACCTTCTTCACGCTCTTGTTTTCCTTCAGATATTTGTAGATTGCCGGTCCGGACTGATAATTGGCGACCATGCCGAGGACCGCATTCGATGCCGGTGCGACATAAAGCGATTTGGGGAAGGCATAGGGGAAATAGATGATCCCCTTGGATTCCGCCACAGGACGAACGGCCGCCGCGCCGTCATCGACATTGGGTCCGACGACATAATGGATGCCCTCCTGGGCCATCTTCTCCATGCCGGCTATGGCCCGCTTAGGATCCTTCTGGTCGTCGAAGGTCACGATCGTGATGTTGTAGGTGTCGTCGCCGATCTTCACGCCGCCGGCCTCGTTGAGCCAATCTGCGCGCGTCTGCATCGAGCGGACGTTGGATGTACCCCAGGCCGCGGCGGGACCGCTGGTCACGCCGACGAAGCCAATCTTGAGTTCTTTGTTTTCCGCTTGCGCGGGAAAGGTGCTTGCGACTGCAATTGCCAGGATCGAAACGGCGCTGAGCGCCAACGATTTCAATGTCGAGCGTCTGTTGATCATCTCACTCCCCATTTTTGGCATCCGGCGCCAAGTGGCGTGACGGGCTATAATAAGGAAGCGCTAAAATAGAAAATTGTCAACATCAGAGACAAATATTGTATACGATATGAGGCTCACGGGAGGCTTTTGGACGCTTCTCGATCGCCCGCCGAGAATCTACGGTTGTCCATCAGGTTGCGCTAAAAGCCTCCCCCTGAAAGCCTGGATGTGACCAAGGATTCCGACAGCATTCACCTTTGGCATCCCGCCTCCGAAGAAACAGCGTTGTTAGTGGGGAACGGCAAGCCGCTGGCGGTGAGAGAGTTCCAGGTCAAGGGCTTCGTGAGGCTCAGAATACTGTCTTGCCAAGGCGAGCCTTCAGCAGAACTTTGCAAACAAGCTGTACAGGCCGCCGAGTGCGCGATTCGGCTTCATTTCTGATGCCGCGGCGGCCGAGATTGTCGAACGGCGCGGGGCGGCGAAGATGCTCCTTGACCCGAGCCACCCTTACACAAGAACATTGCTCGATGCTGCTCCAGGCCGGGGCACGTTCTGAAGCCTGTCCCATGGCGGAAACATAGAAGGATATCGTCTTGATCGATTATCGAAACTTTGTCGCCGGTACGTTTCAGCCCGCGTCGGACCTGGTCCCGGTGCTCGATCCCGCAACCGGAGAGACCTTCGCGCGGGTTCCCGCGGCAAGTGCGCTGGAGGCAATCGCAGCGGTTGAAAGCGCAGCCGCAGCGCAGAAGACGTGGAAAGCCTTGCCGGCGATCGCCCGCGGGGATGCCTTGCGTCGTTTTGCGGCGGCGATCGAAGCGCGCGCCGGCAAGATCGGCGCGGCGCTCGCCCTTGAGTCCGGCAAGAGCCTCGCCGATGCCACGGCGGAGGCGATCTATGGCGCCGAGCTGATGCGCTATCATGCGGAGTGGGCGCGCCGGATCGAGGGGGAAGTGATCCAGAGCGACAATCCGGGCGAGACCCTGCTTTTGAAGCGCGAGCCGATCGGGGTTGTTGCCTGCCTCATCCCGTTCAATTTTCCGGTCTATACGCTGGCACGCAAGATTGCCCCCGCACTGATCGCCGGCAACGCCGTCGTGGTGCGGCCGAGCAATTCGACGCCGACCTCCGCTTTCGAGATCGCCGCGGCGGCGCTGGAAGCCGAGCTTCCACCCGGGCTGGTCAACATCCTGACCATGTCGCATGACGTCGCCGCGACACTCTGCACCCACCCGTCGGTCGGCATGATAACGCTCACCGGCAGCCTGCAGGCCGGCCGCGTGGTTCTCGAATATTGCAAGGCCAATATCGCCAAGCCATCGCTGGAACTCGGCGGCAAGACACCTGTCATCGTCGAGCCCGATGCGGATCTCGATGCGGTTGCCGCTCAGCTTGTTGCCGCCAAGACCAATCATTGCGGGCAGGTCTGCACGGCGCCGGAACGGGTCTATGTACACGCTTCCATCCACGATGCGCTTCTCGAGCGGCTTCGCGCCGGCTTTGCCGCAAGGGCGTTCGGCGACCGTGCCGGCGACCCGTCGCGCATGGGGCCACTCGAAACGAAATCGGCGCAGGTCAATGTTCACTCGATGGTTCGCCATGCGGTAGAGCAGGGGGCACGCATCGAGGCTGGCGGCGTACTGCCGGAAGGCGCGGGCAACTACTATCCGCCAACCCTGCTTTCCAACTGCCGGCAGGACATGGACGTCGTCGCCGAAGAGGTGTTCGGCCCGGTTCTCGCCGTGCTTTCCTATGACAGCGCTGAGGAAGCCCTGGCGCTTGCCAACGATCACCAGTTCGGCCTGAGTTCGGTTCTCTTCACCAACAACTACAGCACGGTCATGCGCTTTGCCGATGCCATCGAGGCCGGCGAACTCTATGTGAACCGTTTTCCTGCGGATCCCTATCAGGGATTCCATGCAGGCTGGAAGCGTTCGGGTCTCGGAGGCGATGACGGCAAGCACGGCATGCTCGAATTCACACAAACCCGTCTCGTGGTGCTGAAGCACTGATCGGATTCGCCAGAAGGAACCTCAACATGCAGATCGCGTCGCTCGCCGTTCATGTCGTTGCCGTCCCACCGCCCCATATCGGCGGCATGTACTGGATCTTCGTCAGGCTCACCACGAAGGACGGTATCGAAGGGGTCGGGGAAATCTACGCGACCGCCTTCCATCCGAACGCGTTGGTGCCGCTGATCGAGGACGTCTTCGAGCGCCATCTCCTCGGCCACGATCCGCACGATATCGAGCGCTTCTGGCGCTCGGCCTATTCGAGCGGCTTCACGCAGCGCCCGGATCCAACGATCATGGGCGTCGTCTCCGGTCTCGAAATCGCCTGCTGGGACATCGTCGGCAAGGCTGCCGGCCGGCCGGTGCACAAGCTGTTGGGCGGCCTCGTGCACGAGAAGCTGCGCGCCTACACCTATCTCTACCCCAAGAATGCGGCCGGCGAATACGACTACAACGATCCAGAGCTTGCGGCCGACTTTGCTGCGGAAATGGTCGACCGGAAGGGCTTCACGGCCGTCAAGTTCGATCCGGCCGGACCCTATACCGTCTATTCCGGCCACCAGCTTTCGATTGGCGTCATGGAGCGGTGCGAAGAGTTTTGCGCCAAGGTCCGTGCTGCGGTTGGCGGGCGTGCCGACCTGCTCTTCGGCACCCATGGCCAGATGGTGCCGTCCTCGGCCATTCGCCTTGCGCGTCGGCTCGAAAAATACGATCCGCTCTGGTTCGAGGAGCCGGTGCCGCCCGGCCAGGAGGCAGCGATGGCGACGGTCGCCAGTGCAACCTCGATCCCCATCGCCACCGGCGAGCGGCTGACGACCAAATACGAGTTCCAGCGCGTGCTTGAAACGGGCGCAGCGTCGATCCTGCAGATGAACGTCGCGCGGTGCGGCGGCTTGCTGGAGGCAAAGAAGATCGCCGGTATGGCCGAGGCGCATTATGCGCAGATCGCGCCGCACCTCTACAACGGACCGATCGGGGCGGCGGCCAGCATCCAACTGGCGGCGGCCACCCCCAATTTCCTCATCCACGAGGCGATCATCGACTTCTCAGGCTTCTACGCCGAGATCCTCAAGACGCCGTTGCAGTTCGACGATGGCTATCTCATCCCGTCAAGCGAACCGGGGCTCGGCGTGGAGCTCAATCTCGAGGTGGTTGAAAAGCATTCGCCCTACGAAGGAAAGCGTCTGCACCTGCAGATGGACGACAAGCCCGCCGACATCAAGGCATTTGCCCCGGCGCGCGGTTGAGGAACACATGACGACTTACGACTACATCATTGTCGGGGCGGGATCCGCCGGCTGTATCGTTGCGGCACGGCTGAGCGAGGCAGGCAAGCACAGCGTGCTTCTGCTTGAGGCGGGCGGCAATGACAGTTCGCCGTGGTTTCGCATCCCGGTCGGCTATGCGCGGTCCTACTATGACCCGAACGTCAACTGGATGTACTGGACCGCGCCGGAAGCCGCCCTGAACAATCGCCGCATCTATGCGCCGCGCGGCAAGGTGCAAGGAGGTTCGGGTTCGATCAACGCGATGATCTTTGTGCGGGGCGCCGCGGCGGATTTCGACGACTGGGCCAAAGCCGGCAATCCCGGCTGGGGCTATGAGTACGTGCTGCCCTATTTCAAGAAACTTGAAACCCATGCGCTTGGCCAGTCCGAATTTCACGGCGGGGACGGACCCATCCACGTCACGCCGATGCGCGACCAGACCCATCCGATTACCGCGCGGTTCCTTTCTGCCTGTGCCGAACTGCAACTGCCGCTCAATACCGACTTCAATGGCGCGTCGATCGAGGGCGCAGGGATTTACGATATCAATACGCGAAATGGCGTGCGCTCGTCCTCGTCGTTCGCCTATCTGCGGCCGGCTCTCAACCGCCGCAACCTCTCCATCCTCCGCAAGAGCCACGCCAGACGGGTCGTCGTCCAGGAAGGAAGGGCGACCGGCGTGGAGGTGGCCACACCCGATGGGGTGGTATTCTATTCCGCCCGGAACGAGGTGATCCTATGTGCCGGGGCGGTCGATACGCCGAAGCTGCTGCAGCTCTCCGGTATCGGCGATGGCCTAGAGCTGCAAGCGTTCGGGATCCCCGTCGTCCGGCATTTGCCGGCGGTTGGGAGAAACCTCCAGGATCATCTTTGCGCGAGCTTCTACTACCGCTCGAGGGTTCCGACGCTGAACGACGAGTTGGGAAGCCTGTTCGGTCAGGCTCGGCAGGCGCTGCGCTATGTGCTGACAAGGCGTGGCCCCTTGGCCCTCAGCGTCAACCAGGCCGGAGGCTTCCTGCGCGGCGAGCCGGGTGAGGAGAGGCCGAATATCCAGCTCTATTTTAACCCGCTTTCCTATCGCATTCCGTCCGACCCGCGCGCCGGTCTGAGGCCGGAGCCCTATTCCGGTTTCCTATTGGCGTTCAATGCATGCAGGCCCACAAGCCGCGGCAGTGTCACGATCGCGTCGCCCGATGTCACCGTTGCACCGCGCATCAACCCCAACTACCTAACGACTGCCCATGACGAGGCGGAGGTGCTTCAGGCAAGTCGGCTTGCGCGCAAGATCATGAGTGCGCCGGCAATGCGGTCGATTACTGCAAGCGAAATGCCTCCTTCCGCCGAAGCTTCCACCGACGCCGAGCTCCTGGACTACTTTCGCGAGCATAGCGGTTCAATCTATCACCTGTGCGGCACCGCAGCGATGGGGCCGGATGCTTCCACCGCAGTCGTTGATTCATCGCTGAAGGTGCATGGGTTGCATGGGTTGCGAGTAGTTGATGCGTCGATCTTCCCCAACATCACGGCCGGAAACATCAATGCCCCGACGATGATGGTCGCCGAAAAAGCCGCGGCTATGATCATCAAAGGAAGCTAGCCCCCCGCAGTCTCGTTGTTCTTGCGCTTGACGATCGCGGCCGCGCCGCTGGGTCCTGCGCGAGAACGGCTGCTCGTCGCCGAACACTGAGTAACACTGCGCCATCATATGCATGGGGCCATTACTTGACAGTCACCTCGAACGCGGCGGTCACCGACGGCGTTTCTGGGCGCGAGCGGTCGCGGAAGATGTATGCTACGACGTAGTCTCCCGGGTCGTGCAGGGCGATGCCGGCAGTCGCGAAATTGGTAAAGTACTTGGTGGAAACCGGAAACGGCGGTGCAGATTCGGCCCTGAACACGTGCGCGTTGGGGAATGTTCTGAGAACCTTGCCAGCCCGGTCTCGTACCTCGATATCGAGCCCGATCTCGTAGCTTGACATCGGCGTGCCGACGTTGATCCGTCCGACATTCTCGAAATAGGCATAAATGAAGATCTCTTCGCCCGGCGCGAAGACGTTTGTCGGGCGCTCGGCAAAATCTCCCGGCTTGGATGCCGCCTTGTCTGCCAATATGTGCCTGGCGAGCTTCATGGGCGGCAACATCGCCTGCATCGCGACGGTGGTAGCGTCGACGCTGACCGGCGCAGCCCGCTTGCCGTCCGGGGCGGTCGGAGTCAGGAAATAGGATTGTACCATCGCGTAGCAATGGGCTGCGGCCTGTGGGTGGTCGATCAACAGGATCACACCTCCCTGCATCGCTCGGACCGCGCCTTCCGAGCCTTGCTCGACAAGCGCGCACATCGGCCACTCGGCGACAACTTGCGACCCCTTGGAATTCGCATCGTTGCGCAACTGCTCCTTGAACGAGGCCAGCGATCGCCGGAGTTCGGTGGGGTCCTTGGCCACTTTCTCATTCACCAGGTAGATCGGCTTTTGCGCGTTTGCCTTGGCGACATCCTGCTGTGCCTGACTGACGACCTGCTTATCTCCAGCGAAATTGTAAGTATGCACCAGCCTCCCATGATCCTTGATGGCATCGATCGCCGCCTGCCACGCGGCAGTGTCGAAGCCACCGCCATAGGTTTGATCCAGAACGAAATAGGCTGGAATCTTCCCCTCTTCGGCTACGGCTGAAGAAATCAAGTGGCCGGATAGCGCTAGTGCGGACAGCAATACCTTCATCGGGGGCCTCATCAAGGATATACCCAAGTGATAACCGACAGGGAAACCCATGGTAGAACCTGGCAGCCGGTGTGGCAACCACCGATCACGGGCGAAGTGAAAGCCCGCTGGCGACCGGAACGAACCAGTCTTGAAATGCCAACCGGTCAAGCCGCGCGCGAACGGGTTCTGGCGGCTTTGCCTAAAGGCACCTGGTGCGCTCGGTTAGGCATCAGACGGGTGGGATCCGTCATGGTCGCCACGCAGGTGTTGATACGGTGTATTCCCAGATGTGGCGGCGATCTGGTCGACCGTGAACCCGTGCCTGGCATCAACGAGCTATGCCCACCGTCCGTCGCCCGAGACCATCTCCGATGGCATCATGCGCGTGAACCAGTTCAGTGGTGGAAGCTCGGCCCATACGACCTCGCCGGCCGGCGACGCGGTGGGCGCGGGCGGTCTTCGGCTCGAAACCCGCTTCATCATGGCGGAGAAGGCGCTTGGCGTGTAGCCGAGATCCGATGCGAATGCCTTGATCGAGTTGGGCCTGGGCATAGGACACCCTCACCAGATCCATCCATTGTCGATAGGACATGCCGAGCTCGCGGCTGAACAGCCGCGCGACTGTGCGTGCGGCGCTGCCGTATTCTGCCGCCAGGTGTGTGAGGGGATAGTCGACGGCGAGATCCGCCATGACCTTCTGGCACAGCTCGTAGAGCTTGGGTTCCTTTGGCATCGGAATGGGTGAGAGGCGGACGCGGGCCTCGATGATCTCGGTTCGCAGCAGCTGGAGCATCAGCTGCTCTCGCTCCGTCCGCGCCCCGGACGGGTCGAAGGTGAGCACATTCAAAAGCAGCGCCCGGAGCAAGGGGGATACCTCCAGGACACTGCAGTCCAGCGTCTCAAGGCCCGCCGACGTCTGCAGCATCAACGATGAGATATTGGCATCCGTCAACATGCGGACTTCATGAACGCAAAATGCGGGAAGCCACATCGCCCGGTAGGGGGGAATGACCCAGTTGCCGCCGTCCGTTGCGACGCCCATGACGCCGGATGCGGCATAGAGCAGTTGAGGGAAGGGATGGAGGTGTGCCGCCTTTGACGAGAACGAGCGAGGCAGCTTGTCGGCGGGAAAGCTGGCTGACATCGCCGTGCTGGATAGACCGTATCTGACAATGCCGGTATCCGACATCCATAGGCTGCGCTCGGTGCTGACGCTCCTTGGTGGCAGGGTCGTTCACGACGAGTTCGGCAGGAGCCAAGACTAGCTGGGTCGCAGACGTTAGGTCTATAACGTGTCCGCATTCTTCCCGGCGAGGCGACCGAGCCGTGGAGTGATCAAACGCGCGTCCGACCATTACACCCGGAGACTCCATATGGCTGAGGTCCTGTTGTTCCACCACGCACAGGGGCTGACCCCGGGTGTGCGGGCTTTCGCCGACGACTTGCGGGCCACCGGTCACATCGTGCACACGCCGGACCTGTTCGACGGACGCACGTTCCAGAGTATCGACGAGGGCCTAGCCTACATCGGTAAGATCGGATTCGACGAAATGCGGGAGCGCGGGGTCCGTGTCGCGAACGACCTGCCTCCCGGACTCGTCTACGCTGGGTTCTCGTTCGGTGTGCTGCCGGCACAGAAGCTGGCACAGACGCGGCCCGGAGCCCGCGGAGCCTTGCTCTTCTACTCTTGCCTGCCGATCAGCGGCGAGTGGGCCTTCGGGCCTTGGCCGGACGGCGTCGCGGTCCAGATCCACGGTATGGACAGCGACCCGATCTTCGTCGGGGAGGGCGACATCGACGTTGCCCGCGAGATCGTCGAGAAGGTCGAGGGCGCGGAGCTTTTCTTGTACCCCGGCGATCAGCACTACTTCGCCGACAGCTCGCTCCCGTCGTACGACGCGGATGCGACCGCGTTACTCACCATCCGAGTGCTCGAGTTCCTGGATCACGTCTGATCCATACCGGCCGTGGCATAGTGGTTCTGGTTGTCGCAACGCCCATCGCGAACCGGCGGCCAATAGAGACGCGCTGGCTTGCAAATTGCGGCTCTCCATTTTGCCGACAGGCCTGCCAATTGGATGTCGTCATAGCCGACCAGGACTGTGGGCGGATCCGTTGATCCGCCCACCGGCTGAAGGGTCTGCGTTTGCATGTCAGGCGCTTCGGCCGGCGCGTGTCAGGCCATGCGCAATGAGCCTGTCGATGATTTCGGCATAACTGACGCCGCTTGCCGCCATCGCCTTGGAATACATGCTGATGTCGGTAAAACCGGGGATGGTGTTCACCTCGTTGACAACGAACGTCATCTCCATCGTCAGAAAGAAGTCGACACGCGCCATGGCATCGCAGCCTAAAGCCCTGAATGCCCTTGCAGCCGCCTCCCTCATCTCAGCCTCAACTTCGGGCGGCAGTTCCGCTGGAACCTTGAGCGCGGCGCCGTCCTCGTCGATATATTTTGCGTTGTAGCTGTAAAAGCCGTGGGATTCAGCCGGGATGATCTCGCCCGGGCGAGAGACGAAAAGGCCACCTTTCGGATCTTCCAGCACGCTGAATTCGATCTCGCGCCCGGAGACATATTCCTCGGCAAGCAGCTTGCCATCATGCTGGAAACCTTCGGCCAGCGCCGGTGCGAACTCCTGGCTGCCCGATACCTTTCTAACGCCAACTGATGATCCTTGCCGGGCCGGCTTGATGAACAGCGGCAGCCCGAGTTCGCTTTCGAGCACGGCGAGATCGGGTGTCGTATCCTGGAGGATCGTAACCGAGCGCGCGACCGGGAGGCCGGCGGCCCGTAAAAGCTGCTTGGCAATATCCTTGTCGAGTGCCGTCGCCGACCCGAGAATCCCGCAGCCGGCGAGCGGTACGCGCGCCACCTCTGCAAGCCCCTGCACAGAGCCATCTTCACCATGAAGGCCGTGCAAAACCGGAAACAGAATGTCGATGCTGCCGGCATCACTCATCTTTCCTTCGGCCGAAATCGCCACCATCCGTCCGTGTCCGCCAGGAACAAGACTGACCTGCGTGCCGCTCGCAGGTTTGGCAAGCACACCATCGTCGAAGTGGCTCAACAGCCATTGACCTTCGCGCGTCACGAAAATCGGTACGGCATCATATTTTGCAGGCTCCAGAGCGCGCATGACATTGGTAGCCGAAAGCACGGAAACGTCGTGTTCGGCCGAGCGTCCACCGAAGAGGACGGCAATACGCAGCCTGGTCGAAGAAGTGGTCATGAAGGTCTCCAAAATGATAGAGCGTAAAAGGTCAGATACTCACGGCAATGCCACGATTGGCACGAAAGCGGTGGAAGACGGCAAGCGGCCGCGTGACGTCCGCCTGGCTTTCCAGCTCGTGCCCGGACGGGTTGTGGAAGCGGATCGTTTCCGCCACAAGGGATCGGCGAGAAGAGCGGAGCTACCTTCCGCCAGTAGCGCCAAGGCCAGCTCCGGCGTTCCCATTGGCTGAAACAGGGTATCCGGACATTCCACATTTCGATGTTGTCTCCCGTATTGGTGTCCCGTGCGGGTGCCGACGTCGTTATGACGAAGGCTTGAAAGTGGCCTGATTTAAATTCAACATGTGAGAAGATTACAGAGCCACTATTGACGAGTTTGATGAGCCACTCTGGCGGAGGGCACCCATGGCACTGAAACGGCGAAGGGAGAGCCCGTCGGTGGGTTTTCGGCCAAGCATCGATACCTTGTCGCCAGCACCCTTGGTGAGACAGCTCTATCTTTGTCTGCGCGGTGCAATTGCGGACGGTCGGCTGGATGCGGGGCAACGGCTGCCATCAACACGTCTGGCGTCGAAGGAATGGAAGCTTTCACGCGGCTCGATTGCCGAAGCCTATGAAATCCTCGTCGCGGAGGGTTTTGCCGTCGCCCGGCATGGGTCCGGTACCTATATCGCGTCAGGCGTTCCAGGCGGGCTCTCCAGGATCGACCATCGCAATGCGACGACCAGCTACTCGACCCACCGCGCTGTCTCCGCCGCTGCCACGAGAATTCTCACCTCCGGGCCTAGCCTAGAACCGCAGAAGGTTTTGCCGTTTGTCACGGGGCGTATCGCCCATGACGATCGGACAGCGAGATTGCTGAACCGCATCGCCGGCCGGCACATGAACTATGCCGCTGGAGGCTATGGCGACATTCAGGGCGAATTCGAGCTGCGAAGCGCCATTGCGGCCCATCTGGCGGCCTCACGCGGGGTGCATTGCGCGGCCGAGCAGATATTTATCACGGCCGGGACACAGCAAGCGCTTGATTTCGCGTTCCGCGTTCTGATGACGCCGGGCGATACGGCTATCGTCGAAGACCCCTGTTATCCGCCGGCCCGACAATGCCTGGCACTGAATGGCATAAAAGTCATCGGTCTTCCCGTGGATGCCGACGGCATCATGACGGAAAAGCTGGCTGCCTGCTCCCTGCCGCCGACACTGTTCTATGTGACGCCATCCAACCAGTACCCAGTCGGTTCCGTCCTCTCACTGCCCCGGCGGCTGGAGTTGCTCGCCTATGCGCGAGAAAATGGCTGCTGGATCGTCGAGGACGATTATGACAGCGAGTTTCGCTACGATGGGCATCCGATCGCATCGCTTCAGGGCCTCGATCAGGCCGGCCGGGTCCTCTATACGGGCACATTCAGCAAGGCCCTGCTGCCGAGTCTGCGCATCGGCTATCTCGTCGTTCCGATTGATCTGGTACCGGTATTCAGGGCCGTGCGTCCCGCGCTTGACCGTTGTCCTCCAACGTTTCAGCAGCGTGTCGTCGGTGACTTTTTCAATGAGGGATATTTTCCCGCGCATCTGCGCCGCCTCAGAGAGCGTCTGCGTACCTCACGCGATTTGCTTGCAAGTCTCTTGAAAGAGCGCACCAGCGAACATCTCCGGATTTTGCTGCCGGATCAGGGCATCAATCTGACCGTGCACAGCACGGGGACCTGGAGCAGCGACACCGCCGTCTCACAGGCTGCGCTAAAAAAGGGCGTCGTCGTGATGCCCCTTTCCCGCATGAATGTCGCTTCATCGGACACATCCAGGTTGCTTCTTGGATTTTCGGGACTCTCCGAGCAGGAAGCAGATATGGGGACCAGGATTCTGGCGGAGCTCTTCAAGCACGGGGATTTTCGCAAATCGCCCGATGTTAGCTAGAATTAGGCGGCCGATTAATGCGACGTAAGCTGGTACCGATCGGTAAGCTCTTTCATCTTGCGATTTTCGCCGCAACAACGGCTTGAAGTGCCCGAAACGGGGTCATTCGCAAATGACTGCCAAAACGTCTGGCCCAGAGCGCTTTTGGCCCGGTGGATCCCATCATATTGAACGACGGTCTCCCTTTTTGAACGTTCCCGACTGAATCCGCGCGAAGCCCTTGTCGCTGCGCGCGGATTGCCCTTACGGTGGGGCGAAAGATGAACCGGTAGATAGCAATCCATGAGCTCAGAGCGATCGCGAAAAACGGTCTCGTACCATGATGGGTCTTGCATGCCAGTCTCGGATACTCCGAGGTTTTGATCAAATGTTCGCAATGCTTTGGCATGACGCAGTGCATCGTTTGGGAGGCTGGCGTTGACTTCTCCTTGTCCGGAAATGGGGTGCGTGGGGCGCTATTTTGGAACGCCGGACGCTCCGTGCCTCACGACGATCCCGATGGAGGCCGCCGTCTTTTCGGTCACACGAATTCGAAAGCGTTTGACGCGGGCGCTGCAGCTGGAGGTGGCTCTGCCCGCATGCGAAGCCTATTTTCTTATGCTGTACCTTGAGGATGCCGAACACGCAGACATCAGGGCAAACGGCGCGAGGTCGCCTGCTCGCCGATACGCGCGCGGCTCGATATGTCTCGTCGATTTGCGCAAGGGGGCCTCGATCTCGCTCCATAGCGACCTGAACGCGCTCGCCTTCGTCCTTCCCAAGAAGCTGATCGCGGAAGTCGCCGCCCTGTCGCCGACGGCCAGGCCACAACGGCTGATGTGCCGGCGGGGCGAAGCGGACTCGATACTGTGCAGTCTCGGACTGGCGCTCCTGGCTCTTTTCGAACGTGTGGACAGCACCCCGCCCGAGCTGCTGCAGCATGTCGCCGTGGCCGTTTGCGCCCATCTTCTGCACCACCATTCGGCTGAGATGCAGGGCGACGCAGGCGGAATTCCTTTCGACGGTTCCAATGATCCGACGGCTTCCCACAATCGGCAGGAAGCGACACGGGCGCCCCATCAATTGCAGATGCGCCGGCGCGTTGCTCAGGCCAAGCAGCTTCTGCACGCGAGTTCACTGCCTCTGGGCTCGATCGCGTTCCTTTGCGGCTTCAGCAGCATCAGCCATTTCACGACGGTGTTTCTGGGGGAGACCGGTACGACACCGCAAGCTTGGCGGAGCGCACCTCTGCATTAGCGCCGCTTGTGGGACGGAATTGATTGTTGGCGGCAGCATATCGTATTCTGCATTGCCTAAATGCCTGGTGACACCTTCGGGGAATTTTGTTGAGCCTAGAGCCTCGTCCAGAAACGGCCAGCGAAGTGGGCGCCTTGCGCCGATCGATGCTGCGCGTTCCCCCTATAACCCTGACGCGGTTGAGAAGTGACGCGGACGACATCGGCCCGGCGATCGCCAGCAGGCGGGAGGAGGCATTCAACGTCATCACGCAACTCAGTGATTTTCGCCTGCATCGGTTGTGGCGGGGCGACACCCTTGTCTTTGAAGGAGGGCATCGCAAGGGAGCGCTTGCCATCACCGACCTGCGCGAGGAATGGCGCTGCCATCACCTGTCGCCCTTTGACAATGTTCGCTTTCAGATACCGTTCTCGCAGATGCGCGCCTTTGCGACTGAGCAGGGCCGGCCTGACTTTACCGGTCTGCGCTGTCAGCCGGGCGCGTACGACGGCGTCATGCTGGGGCTAGCGCAGGCATTGCTTCCAGCGTTCGAGAGGCCGCAAGAGGCAAGCCAGCTTTTTCTCGACCAGGTGAGCCTGGCGATTCTGACACATTTGATGCAGACCTATGGCGGGCTCTATCTACCCAAGGAGCGCAAGGGGACGCTGGCTGCGTGGCAAGAGAAAAGGGCGCTCGACTTTCTCTCATGCCATATCGATGGGCAGTTTTCGCTCAGCGAGCTTGCCGAAGCCTGTGCGTTGTCGAAAAGCTATTTCATCAAGGCTTTCAAGGTGAGCTTCGGCTGTACGCCTTTGCGATGGCTGGCCGAGTATCGGGTTACCCGTGCCAAGGAGCTGTTGTTGAAGAACGTGCCGATCGCAGAGATTGCCATATCCTGCGGCTTTGCGGATCAGAGCCATATGACCAAGACATTCGCGGCGGTCACCGGCGAAACGCCTGCGCGCTTCCGGCGTGCCCGGCGCCCGCAGCTGGAGAACCGCGGCCGTGTAACGGAAGACGAATAGTCGCGATGCTATCGACAAGACAGCCATTCGGTTCATATGATCGTGATGTTCGGACGCAATGCTGCACAAGCGCGCTGACGAAACGACGTTGCGCAAAAGCCAAGACCGCCGCAGTCGGCGCCCTCGTGGTAGCGGACAGGCAGCGAAGTTGTGGGGAGGCAGAGGCATGACAGCAGCTTCTTCGATCGCGATCGCACCTCCGCCCCGCGACAGTTTCGGGTGTACATTGGCTGGCCTCGACGAAGACCGACGGATCGATGGCGCCGGATTGACGTTTTATCGCAAGAAAGCGCAGGCGGCACCGCGGGAGCGCGTGCACACACCGGCCAACAATCGCGGTTACCTGCTCGGCCTGTCGCTGTCGGGCGGCCATCGCCGGCGGATCGTTCACGAACACCACGAGACAGTGCATGAGTTCGACGAGAACGCCGTCTATCTCCGAAACTTTCACGATCCCTATCGGGCAGATCTTTCCGGCAGCTTCAATTTCGTGCTGCTGGAGGTGGGCTACAGCGCGATCGAGCGGATGGCCGACTGCGCCGATCTGAGCGGTGTCCGCGAACTGTGCGCGGTCGGCGAGCGGGCCGATCCCGTGTTGGGCGGGCTGATGGCGGCGCTGTTTGCCAATATGAATGGTCAACTGGAGAGAAGCGCACTGTTCGTCGACCAATTGTCGGTGGCGATCGGCATCCATGTCGCTCAACACTACGGCAATGCCAGCCACCGCACGACGTCGGGGGCGGCGATCAAGGGGCGCAGGCTCTCGGCACGCAGCCTGTCGATCGTGCAGGAGCTAATGCGAAGCCGGCTTGGCGGCGATCTGTCGATCGAGGAACTCGCTGCGGCCTGCAATCTCTCACAGGGCACGTTCCTGCGCGCCTTTCGCCAGACGCTTGGCATCACGCCGCTCCAATGGTTCCTGCAGCAACGATTGGACAAGGCGCGCGACATGCTGGAGTTTTCGTCGCTGACGATCGGTGAAATTGCGGTCGCTAGCGGCTTTGCCGATCAGAGCCATTTCACGCGTGTCTTTGCGCGGGCGACGGGAGCGTCCCCTGGTGCCTGGCGGCGTAGTCGCAGGCTCTAGCGGTTTTGCCGCGCGCGGGCCTTGCCTGCGGCGGCCTCGATATCACCCTTATGCCGTTGCTTCCAATATGACTTTTGCGCTTTGCTTGCGACGCATCGGGGGCAGAATGTTCAAAACATCAGCATATCCGACAAGAACGGCCAGCCCGGCACGGGCATAGTCCGGTCATTCCCTGCGGATCTTCAGAATCCAAGACATCGAGGAGGTGACGACCATGACCTTAAACGCCACGCCGACCCCTGGCAGCCTTCTGGTTTCGCCGAAAGACCACACGCTCATCATGATCGATTTCCAGTCGCAGATGGCTTTTGCTACGAAGTCGATCGATGCTGTCTTGCTGCGCAACAACGCGGCGCTGGTCGCCCATGCCGCGGCCGGCTTTGGCGTATCGACCATCCTGACGACGGTGGCGGAGAAGGCCTTCTCTGGCCCGATGTTCAGCGAGATCACGGATGCTTTTCCAGGCCAAGGTCTTCTCGACAGGACATCGATGAACACCTGGGAAGATGCGGCCGTCATCGACAAGATCAACGCCATCAGCAAGAAACGGCTGGTATTCTGCGGCCTCTGGACGAGCGTCTGCATCGTCGGTCCGACGCTCTCGGCGCTCGACCAGGGCTTCGAAGTCTATGTGATTGCCGATGCCTGCGGCGACGTCTCGGACGAGGCGCATGATCGGGCGATGGACCGAATGGTGCAGGCCGGCGTCCGGCCGATGACCTCGCTGCAATACATGCTGGAACTCCAGCGCGACTGGGCCCGCACCGAGACCTACGACATGACGACGGGCATCGCCAAGAAGTTCGGTGGCGCCTACGGCCTCGGAATTATCTACGCCAAGACGATGTTCGGCGCCTCCGAGGGCCACTGATCGTCGTCTTTCCGAACGTTGCCGTCTCGCCAATCGGCGGGACGGAGAAGCGGCTTGCCCGTCCCGTGAGGAGATATCGATGAAAATGTACCTTCTGTCGCTCGGTGTCGGTCTGCTGGTTGGTGTCATCTACGGACTGCTCAATGTGCGCTCGCCTGCGCCGCCCGTCATCGCCCTACTTGGTCTGCTCGGCATTCTCGTCGGCGAACAGGCCGTTCCGCTCGTCAAGCGATTGGTCTCGGGCGCGCCGGTCAACATCTCCTGGTTCAACAGTCGCTGCGTGCCCCATGTTTTCGGTGCGCTACCGACAGGGACCGACCATGACGTGGCGAGGCGCGGCCGTCCTTCGAAAGGGGAGGTGGGCTGATGCCGACCCGCCGCAGTTTTCTCGGTGCGACCGCTGCCGCCCTGACCTTGGGTGGCGGAGTCGCCACGCGTGCTCAACAGGAGACCCGTTCG
>NZ_JBNDIU010000032.1:0-46510 GCF_050434565.1 Ensifer sp. 4252 | reverse complement strand
CGATACACAAAACCCCATAGCTCACGGAATGCCGACCGCGGGTTCCTGCATGAGAGGCTTTCGTACGCCTGACGGCACCCGAAACCCTTCACCATTTCGGACGTCGTTGCAGTTCGTTCGGACACCTAGAAGCAGCCGGTCCGCTTCGTGACATTCGAACCGCGGCCAATGCGCACGCAGGCTCAATGTCGCGTCGTCGTCCGTATCCCGGCAGATCGGGGATCGCTTGGGGATGGCGCTGCTTCAACGCGAGGGTCATCGCCTCAAACTGACGGCCGCCGGCGAAATCCTTCACCGGCAGTCCGTCGCGCCGCATCACCTCTCGAAGCGGCGGTGTCCGAGCTCGACATTTTCAGGGGCTTGAAGACGGTGAGAGCGTCGGGCTCTCCTTCCTGCCTTCGCTGATCGTGGAGTTCTCGCGGCGCCACCCGACGCTGCATCTCGATGTCGAGGTCACCTGGTCTTCCGATGTAGTCCAGCGCCTGATCGACGAGACCGCCGATGTCGCCTCCGGCTTCCTCACGACGTCGGCGCGCGACATCCATCGGGATAGGATTGTCTCCCATTGCCCTCGCAGCGCGAATAAACGGTTGCCCGCCCCTCGGTCGATGCATAAGCTCCCATCGCGGCGCGCCGCGTTCTACCGATGACGGTCGGATGCCGCTGCAAGCCGCCTCCCCAAATTTCCCAAGGGCCAAGAACAACAATCATGACTGTCGCCATTCCCACCATGACGCGTCCCAAGACGCATCTCGCTGTGCTGGTCATTCTGGGTCTGACCCATCTCCTCAATGACCTGATGCAGTCACTGATTCCGGCGGCCTATCCGATCCTGAAGGACGCCTATGCGCTGGATTTCGTGCAGATCGGCTTGATCACCATGACCTTCCAGATTGCCGGGTCGCTGCTGCAACCGGTAATCGGCATGGTGACGGACAAACATCCCGCGCCCTATTCACCGGTCGTGGGGATGATGTTTACACTCTCTGGCCTGGTTAGCCTTGCCTTCGCCCATAGCTACGCGGTGATTCTGGTTTCAGTTGCGCTGATCGGCATTGGATCGTCCATCTTTCACCCGGAAGCGACGCGCATGGCGCGCTATGCCGCCGGCGGGCGCCAGGGGTTGGCGCAGGGACTGTTTCAGGTCGGCGGTCAGGCGGGCGGCGCGCTCGGCCCGGTCTTCGCTGCGCTGATCATCGTTCCCTGGGGACAGCCGAGCCTCGCCTGGTTTGCCGTTCTCGCATTGATGGCCATGGCACTTCTTGTATGGATCGGTAGCAAGCAGCGGGAGATCA
The DNA here is from genome assembly GCF_050434565.1 of Ensifer sp. 4252. Classification (NCBI taxonomy): domain Bacteria; kingdom Pseudomonadati; phylum Pseudomonadota; class Alphaproteobacteria; order Hyphomicrobiales; family Rhizobiaceae; genus Ensifer; species Ensifer sp. 4252. Next base: position 45,215 of record NZ_JBNDIU010000032.1, on the reverse strand, counting down.
GCGCCGCATTCATGGTGTTGCGGGCAGACGGCAAGAAGGCGGGCGGCGCCGTTCGTCACGCGCCAGCGACGATCGGGGTAGCCCTGGTGGTCCTGACGCTGCTGATGTTTACTAAGAACGCCTATGGCGAAAGCTTCCGCTCATTCTACACCTTCTATCTCATGGAGAGGTTCGGCCTCTCGATCCCCTCCGCACAGATGATGCTGTTCATCTTCCTACTGGCTTCGGCCGCGGGCGCGCTGATCGGCGGCATCGTCGGTGATCGCATCGGGCGTTATCGTATCATCTGGATTTCGGTTCTGGGGCCGCTTCCGCTGACGCTGATCCTGCCACACGTCGACCTCCTCTGGACCGGCGTGCTGACAGTGATGATCAACCTGATCATGGCGAGCGCCTTCGCCTCCATCCTGATCTACGCAATCGAGTTGCTGCCGCACCGGATAGGACTCATTGGTGGGCTGTTCTACGGCCTGAATTTCGGCCTTGGCGGTATAGCCGCAGCGCTTCTCGGAACACTGGCCGACAGCTATGGTGTCGAAACGGTTTACTACGTCTGCTCCTTCCTCCCGCTTGCGGGGCTCCTCGCGTGGTTCCTTCCGAGGATTGAAGAGGGCCACGCTTGAAGACATCGGTCCTCTGGCCGGATGCCCCGTGGTCATAAGGTCAAGTCGATACATTACGCGACTAAGCTGTTCTTTTTACAACATTTTTTGTATTCGATATCAACAATGGCGCAGTCACCGGCATATTGCAGCACCAGGGCGAGGAGCGTTACGAATAGGCAAAGACGCGGTGTCTTCCACACAACAAATTGAGATCTGCGATTGGTCTCCGAGGTGGCCCAATAAATTCGCTCTCAAGGCAGCGGCCATCCGCCAAACTTTGGGGGATCATGCTCTCCGTATTGACCATATCGGCTCAACATCAATCGAAGGTCTGGCCGCAAAGCCGATCATCGACATACAGATTTCAGTTGCAGACCTACAGCTAATCGAGATCCTGCCAGAAAGGATGGCGACCATCGGATACGTATGGCGGCCAGCCAATGCTGACTTGACCAAACGTTATTTCCGAGAACGCCCTGGTGATGAGCGCACCCATATCCATGTCCGCCAATCAGGAAGCTGGCATGAGCAATGGTCGCTTTTATTCCGCGACTACATGCGGAGCCATGCAGAGGAGCACGCTCCGTACGTGGAGTTAAAGCGAGCGCTCGCCGGTCTATATCGCGACAATAGGGCAGCCTACACTGAGGGTAAGTCGGACCACCTTTGGCGAATTATCCGACGTGCGGACCTTTGGGCGTCGGAAGTCGGTTGGCGTCCGGGCACATCCGATGCATAGGGTGGAGCTCAACGGCACAAGCTTCCTCGCAAAATCGCTAAAGCGTCATCTCGCCCACTACCGTAGCAGCCCCGACATGAGCGCCCGATGCGCGTCGTGACTGCGACCTGCGTTGCAATATTCAAGCCCAAAAAGCCCAAACAAAACTTGGGATTCTCGCTAGCCAGTTGTCAGCTGGGGCCGCGGGTACATTGACGATGCGACTAAACTCTGGCTTGCTGGATCAATGATGAGGATGGAAACAGCTCTGGTAGTGGTGATCGGGCGCATGGGCAGGATGGTATAACCATCCGGCGAAAGCACCCATGCGCGGCAAGCAGGCTCCCGACGGGGCCTTTTTTTACGCCCAACGCTTGGTGCGCGCCCCGTCAAACTTTCACCTAAGAACGAGTGAGATCATGACGAGCAACAACCCCCATCAGATTGCCAGAGATCTGTTGCCCTATCTGTGGCCGCAGAATGCTCCGGCGCTGCGCCGCGCGGTAGTCTATTCACTGCTATGCCTGATCGCGGCGAAGGCCGCAACGTCGCTTGTACCACTCACATACAAGGCCCTGGTAGATCATCTCGAAGGGAGCGCCGCAACTATTGCCGTGCCGATCGGGCTCGTCCTAGCCTACGGCGGCGCGAGGCTCATGGCTACCGTGTTTGACGAATTGCGCATCGCGCTGTTCACTCGGGTCAGCGGCAATGCCACGCGCTTGCTGGGTTTGCGAGTGTTTCGGCAGTTACACCAACTCAGCCTGAGATTTCACCTCGATCGCAAGACGGGCGGGCTCGCGCGTGCCATCGAGCGCGGGACTGAAGGCATCTCCGTCATTCTGTCGAGAATGCTGTTTTCTCTCGTGCCGATCGCACTGGAAGTTGCTCTCGTTTGCACGATCCTTTGGCATCTTTTCGGAGCGAGCTTCAGTCTGGTCACATTGGCAACGGTCGTTGTCTATGCCGGGTTTACGATCGTGATGACCTCCTGGCGGACCCGCTTTCGCCGGTTGCTCAACGATGCCAGCGCCGAGGCGAGCAGCAGGTCTATCGACAGCCTTCTCAACTACGAGACGGTCAAATATTTCGGCAACGAGGAGCACGAAGCCGAGCGACTGGATTACGCCCTGCGACAGCACGAACAGGCTTCCGTTCAGAGCCAGTGGACATTTGTCGTGCTGAGCATCGGCCAGACCTTCATCATCTCAGCCGGGCTTGTCGTAATAATGCTGATGGCGGCGCAGGGGATCAAGGCCGGCGAAATGAGCCTTGGCGACCTGGTTTTGGTCAACGCCTATCTTCTGCAACTTTATCAGCCCTTGAATTTTTTCGGCCTGATGTATCGTGAGATCCGCCAAGCCCTCATCGACATGGAGGACATGCTGACGCTTCTGCGCACCTCGGCGGAAGTTGCAGACCGAACGGATGCCCGTCCGCTTGAGATTAATGAGGGTGGGGTCGAGTTTGCTAATGTCACCTTCAGCTACGACGGCCATCGGAAAATCCTCGACAACATCAGCTTCAAAATCCCCGCTGGCCAGACAGTCGCCATCGTGGGAGCCACTGGAGCCGGAAAATCGACCCTGTCACGGCTCCTCTATCGTTTCTTCGATGTGACAAGCGGAGCAATCCGCATTGACGGCCAGGATATCCAAAACGTCACACAGCAGTCCTTGCGCGCAGCCATCGGCATCGTTCCGCAAGACACGATCCTCTTCAATGACACGATCCGATACAACATCGCATATGGGAGACCAGATGCGACCCACGCGGAGGTCGAGGCGGCCGCTCGGTCCGCCCATATCCATTCCTTCATCATGGGGCTACCGGATGGTTACGAGACCCCGGTCGGAGAACGAGGTCTGAAGCTTTCCGGAGGAGAGAAACAGAGGGTCGCAATCGCACGCGCGGTTCTTAAACGCCCGCAGATCATGATCTTCGACGAGGCCACAAGCGCGCTGGACACAGGGACGGAGCGTGAAATACAGAACAACCTGCGAGAAATCAGCCTTCGTCACACGACAATGATTGTCGCTCATCGGCTTTCAACCGTTGTGGAAGCCGACGAAATCATCGTACTCGGCGCGGCCGGAATCATCGAACGAGGTTCTCATGCCGACCTTCTTGAGCGTAAGGGTCATTATGCGGCCATGTGGAAATCCCAGGCGAGCGAAGCAAGTCGATCATCCGAGCGGGCTTAGGGGCATTCACCCACAGCCCGCCCCGCTCTCTGCCGCCGAGATCCCAGCGCGTGACTTCTGCGAGATACAGGGCAATCAACGGCATGCGTTTCAGATTGTCGCCAGAAAGTCTGCGATCTCTGAGCGACGGCACAGCTTCAACTTCTGCAACTGATGCTCTGCGAAAAACCATTGATGAGCGTCGAACGAATTCAAGTGGCCCTTCCGGAGCCGGCAACCGCGAGTGTATTCCATTAGTTCCTCGAACTGCGCCTCCGTACCTCCACCAGTTTGACCTCTTTGCAAAAGGTTGGAAATACACTCGTCGTCAGAGATATCGAGCCAAATCAGCGTCGTCACACGCGGGAGTACTTGCCGGATGATCGAACCGTAAATGCCTTCCATGACCCAAGAGTTGCCGTCTGCAGCCTGGGCTACCAATCGGTCACGCTCGTCGCGCGGACGCTCACCGGCAAAATTCGGCATCCAATGGAAGTCATCGAGGTGATGTGCTGAATGGTGCAGCCTGTGGGCTAGCTCTTTGGCCAACCACGTCTTGCCACTTCCACCGTTTCCCATGATGAAAATTCTGTCCATCAGCCGTTCGTCTCGGAGAAATTGGGCCGCAGGTGATGATAAAGACATCAATGTAAAATTGCCGCGGGTGTTCCGCAGTCCGCGGCGTGAGGATTTCAAGCCCGCCTTGTCAGGCTACCTCTCTTTCGCGACCGACAAGATGATACGGCTCCACAAGGTAGTCTGACGGAATATTCCACGCCTTATGAAGCCGGTGGATCATCTCCACGGTCAGAGCGCGCCTTTTATTCAGAACCTCAGAGGCCCGGGAGCGCGAACCTAAAATCACGGCAAGATCGGCCTGCGTGCGGCCGAACATTTCCATGTGCGCCTTGATGAGCTCAACGGGTTCAGGTGCCTCTATCGGGTAGTGCGCGTCTTCATATGCCTCGATGAGGGCCGACAGAACGTCGAAGCGGTCAGCCTCATCTGTCCCGAGTTCCGGCTGGTTCTCGAAATATGCCGAGACCTCTGCAATAGCCCATGCAAGGTCATCATCATTCCTGATGGCTCGAATGTTGTCCATTACACCGTCTCCGGGTTGATCTGATCGTACTCTTTGTGGGTGCCAACAAACTTGATCAGCACCCGCTTATATGGATAGGCAACGTGGATGATCAGGCGATACTTGTTGGCGGAAATGTCGAATACATATCGCCAAGCTCACACCCGTCCCGGATAGTCTGAGGGCGTGGCTAGCTAGCCTTCTTCAATCCCGCGACCTTCCTAAGGTCGTCGTTCAGTCGACTTTGCCACCCCTTGCCGCAGTTGCGCTTGTAGTAATCGATTACGTCCGGATCCAACCGAATGGATATTTGTTGCCGAGGTTTATCGACGGCCGGACGCCCTCTAGACCTCTTGATGCTCTCTGCCAGATCGGGGAAAGCTTCTGCAAACGGCCTTGCTTGTGCTAGCTGCGCGTCAGTTGCCTCTGGCGCGTCCGGATCACTGGCTATCCTGCGTTGGATTTCAGCCTCTTCTTTGTTGGAGAGGTGGCGGACCTTGCGAGGTTGATTGGTCATAAGAGGTTCCTTTCCTTCCGGCTGGCATCACGCATGGAAATGATGGAAATGCCTTCTGTTCCAAGGTAGGCGAACACGACTACGACAACGCCGTTGCCCAGGACGCCGATTGCCATGAAGCGACCTTCCTTCGCTGGGATCACGAGGGACGACATGAAGAACTCGCCGTCCAGATCGGCAAAGTCATAGCCGTGCTTGGCTATGTTGGATTGGCGCTTGTGGTTGTCGTAGGTGATCTTCATGTAATTATGTATCACATTTATTTATTAATGCAAGAATAAACGTGATACGTTTAATCGAGGAGATGAACCTCCATTGTGCATCTGACGCTAGAAGCGATGCTATCGCTGCTCGCGTGCGAACTGAAACAATACCAAAATACGCCGTCCTCGATCGCTGATCGTTCACATCCCCAGACCCAGTCCCTTTTTCAGCCCGCGAGTGAGTTCGTACTTGCGGGTCAGCTCAGCCCGCTGCGCCCGATCGGTGATGCGGGCAATATCCTTGATGCGATCAAGTTTCGTGGAGGCCTCCGGCCCGAGCCGCACGGTTTGCTTTTTCCAGTCGCGCGGATCGGCGCTGCCAAACCGCTGCTCGAGCGCTTGGGCGATGTTCCTTGCCTCCTCGATTGCCTGCCTTCCCTCGGGAGTGCCGGATAGCTGCTCAAGGAACTTCGGCTTCTCGGCTTGAGATAGCCCGTCGAGCTGTTTCAGGATGGCCTCACTTCGAGGGGTGAGGCCCGGAACCTCGACCACATCGCGCTTCTCGCGGCTCCACTTTTCTGATTGGCGCTCGGCCTCAAGCCGGCGCTCCCAGGTTTCAGCGGCCCAAGCGACGTGATTGCCGAGCGCCTTGGCGCAATGACGCGCGGCCTTGCGCTCCTTGTTGTCACCCAGAATACCGGTCTTGCCGCGGAGCTCCCCGAACTGCTCCGGACGCTCGGCGACCGATTTCGCCAAAGCCTGACCGTCTGCGCCCTTATCCACAAGGGCCGCCCCGAGCTTCACGGCAACACCGTCCGGATCGGCATAGACATTACGACCAACGGAGCGCACCGCCTCCATGGCCCGCTCAAAGTCCGGCTTCGCTTTCTCCCGGGCAACGTCCTCGACGCTGCGGGAGTATTTCGTTAGCGCCGGCACGAGCGGTTCGACCTTTTCGACCTGCCCACTTGTTCGCGGCTCGGCGTTGGCTGGGCGTTGAAGACCGGCCGGAGAAAGAACGAGCTCATCTCGAGCGCTGAATTCGGCCCGACCTGGCGACAGGTTCACGGCAATCTCGCTGTGGACGCCGAATTCATCTGCCAACCTGCGCCGCTCGGCAAATGTGCTGGTGTAGTCGAGCGTGGTTTCCTTCGCGCCCGATCGGCTCATGCTGGCGCTGAGGGCCTTCATGTCCTTGAGCTCATCACGACCGGCATAGAGCTGCGCATGATCGCGATGGCGTGTCATCGCCACGTAGGTCAGATGCCGGTCCATCGTACCGGACGCCATGACGAGGGCGCGATCGACCGTCGCGCCTTGAGACTTATGGATGGTGGTCGCATAGCCGTGATCAAAGGATTGGTAACTGTTGACGGGTATGGACACCGCACGGGCATTGTTCTGCCCGCCGCCGTCGAGACGTATATGTAGTGCGTCCGGCTCGACGGCGATCACGGTACCGAGCATACCGTTCTTCACCCCGAGATCCCGGTTGTTTTCGAGAAGGACGATGCGGTCGCCTGGCGCGAAGGATCGCTTGCCGTCATTGGTTTGATAGACGACCTCACGACCCAGCGCGCCCTGCTCATCCTCACCACGCGCCAACCGCCTGCGCTCCTGAAGCGATGCACGAATGTCGGCATTGATCGCCCGAACGTCGACGCGCCGATGCGCCAATGCGATGCGCGATCCGGGCGAGCGTTCTTCCAAATCGGAAATGTAGTCGCGAACCAAAACGGCTCGCGCCTCGTCGCGGTTATCGCAGAATTGGACCGCGCCGCGATCGGCATAGACCTGCAACCCCTCACCCGTACGATGGGTGGCAAACGCGATCGATGCTTCGCGCTGCCAGGCTTCATTCTGCCGACGGATTTCGGAAAGCTCGACCGCGCCGACACGCTCGGCAATCGCGCGGAACGGAGACCCTGCCCCAATCGCCTGCAGCTGTTCGTGATCGCCGACAAGCACGAGTTTGGCGCCCCGCGCCTCCGCCTCGATCACGAACTTCGCAAGCTGCCGACTTGCGACCATGCCAGCCTCGTCGATGACGAGAACGTCGCCCTTGCCAAGCAGCCCCCTGCCCGCCTGCCAGCCATACTCCCAGGACGCCAAAGTGCGCGCAGCAATGCCGGAGGATTCCTCCAGACCTTCTGCCGCCTTGCCGGCAAGCGCTGCACCGTGAACCCTGTAACCCTGCCTTACCCAGGCATCGCGTGCTGCGGCAAACATCGTCGATTTTCCCGCGCCGGCAAAGCCAATCACCGCCGCGATTTGCTCCGATCCGGTGATGTGGCGCACGGCAACGCGCTGCTCTTCGCTCAACCCGGAACGCTCGATTGCCCGCTCCCGATCGGTGAGCAGCATTTCACCGCGTTCAACTTTTCCAGAGAGCGAGGCAGCCAGCCTTGCCTTGATCACATCGTCCTGTAGACTCAATGCCTGATCGACATGATGTCGATTAACACCATGGCCAGAGCACTGGCCCATGCGTTCAGCGCTCTTGGCCATGGCGTGTTCGATCTCCACCATCTCCCGCGTCGAATATCGCGCCAGTTCTCGATCAGTCTCTGGTTTCAACTCCACCAATGCCGGAGACGCCATCACGGCCGCAAACGCATTCTGGAAACCTCGGGGATCGTCGATATACCGATGCAGTGCACGAGCCACATCATGGCGATCGAATACGCTCTTTTCGCCGGTAATGATCGACAGAACCTGGTCCGGTTTTCTGCGGATCAAATCGGCATTTGACCGCGCCGCCTTCTCATCGATCCGTGCCCGCGACACGTCCAGCCCACGCCGGTCCATCTGCGATGCATGGACACCCATATGCTCGGTCGGCTCAATCTCGAGCCCGCGCTCCAGGTGCGAACGATGATCGACCCGAACATCCAAACCGAGCCTTGCCAGATGTCGGTTTGTTTGGTGTTCCCAGAGTTGCCGAATGTCGCGAAGCTGCATGTGCGAGGTCGGCTGGTCGTTGTTCAACAGCCACTTGTTTTCACGCTCGATCAGCGTCTTCTCACCTAACCCCTCTTCCGTCACCACCCGCGTCGTCATCACCACATGCGCGTGGACGTTTCGGATGTCGGTATCGCCCTGTGGCTGGTGAATGGAGAAGTCGACGGCGGCGCCATAACGGTTCGCGAGATCACGGGCAAAGTCACGTGTCAGCGCCAGGCGATCACTCGCACTCATCTCATGCGGAAGCGCCACTTCGAACTCACGAGCAACGCGCGCATCCTTGCGGTTCTCGGCTTTCTCCACCGCATTCCACAGCGCCGAACGATCGAGCGCCCAGGCCGCATCGACCCCATCGGGAAGGACGATTTCGGAATGCTCGACACCTTGCTTGCGGGTGAAGTCATGCACGATGCCATCGCGCTCGTTGAGCATCTTCGTCGCCGTGCGATAGGCGATGGCGGCGACCGCGCTGCGGCCACCGCTTCTGGCGATCGGCTTCATGCTGCAATGGTAGATGGCCAAGCGACACCCTCCAAAGTGGTACAGCCATACCAAGCACTGAGTTGCACAGCAACTCGTAAGTGCGCCCTTGTAAACTTCGTTCGCTACGCTCCCTGCGTTCGGGATAATGCAAGACGCACGCTCCCCATGCCAATTCAGGGTTGCGTAAATCGTCGTGGCGTTTAAGCTCGATGCAACCGGTGGAGGGTCAAATGGCAACAGACAATTCAGCAACACTCGCACTGCTGATCGACGGCGACAACGCTTCGCCAAATATTGTCGTCGGCCTCATGGCCGAGATCGCCAACTACGGGATCGCCAGCGTCAAGCGTATCTACGGCGATTGGACCGGTCCCAACCTCAAGGGCTGGAAAGAGTGCCTGCTCGAGCATTCAATTCAGCTCATTCAGCAGTTCGCCTATACGTCCGGAAAGAACGCAACCGACGGCGCGATGATCATCGATGCCATGGACCTGCTTTATACAGGCCGCTTCTCCGGCTTCTGCATCGTCTCCAGTGACAGCGACTTCGCGCGGCTTGCTGCCCGCATCCGTGAGTAAGGTGTCACGGTCTATGGCTTCGGTGAGCGCAAGACCCCTCGCCCGTTCATTACCGCTTGCGACAAGTTCGTCTATTTCGATGTGCTCAGTGCACCGGTCGAAGAGATTGAAGAAGCCGCGGTTGCCGACCGCCAGAAACCGACGGAAGTCAAACCTGCCGCTGCGAAGCCCGTGCCGCGAAAGACGGGTCTCGATAAGGCGGCACGGGCGATGCTGATGAAGGCCATAATCGCAACGGCCGACGAAGACGGACGAGCCAATCTGTCTCAAGTGGGCGGGCACCTGGCCAAGCAAGCGCCCGACTTCGATGCCCGCAACTACGGCTTCCCGAGGCTGAGCGATCTCGTCAAAGCCTCCGGCCTTGTCGATGTCGAGCGGGCCGCCGATAACCCCAAGGCAATCCTGGTTCGTCTCAAAAAGACGTCGGCGGGCGATCTGAAATAGAGGGATGAGGATGGCGCGCAAGTCGATCGAACAGCGCATCGCCGAACTGGAAGCGCGCAAGAAGACGTTGCAGGCGCGCCTCGGAAAACAGGAACGTGTTCAAGACACGCGTCGCAAGATCCTCATCGGCGCACTCGTGCTGCATCGATTGGAGCATTCCAAAGACCTGGAGTTCACCGGAAGCTTGCGGGAATGGCTTCGTCAGGAATTGCCCGGCTTCCTCGTTCGCGACGGCGACAAGGCGCTGTTCGACGACGTGCTCGGTCAGCCTGAAGCGAGCGAAAGCGGCGGGAGGGCGGAATGAACACTGCCGCGCCGGGATTGCGCAAGAGATCGAGCTAGCGTGATGCACCGAATGCGTCTCACCTGGATTGCCCTAAAAAACCTAATGCGGATTGCAGCACGAGAACCGGTTTGGACCATCGTAGCATTGATCCGACTGCCGTTGCGCGCCCTCATGCCAACAGCGAGTGCAACCGTCATCCTGTTCGGCGTCGTCGTGCTCGTTGGACAGGGCGGCACCTTCATCTTGAAGCAGCTCGGTTTTGGACAAGGCAGTGTCCCGATCATCGCACTGAACGTGTTCTTGGCGATGCTTCTGTTGTTCATCCTGTTCTGGCTTGTCAGCAATCGACTGATTGCACGCTTCGGCAATCTTGCCGAAGCCGACACCCACGGTTCGGCGCGCTTCGCTACCGCAAGGGAGGTCGCACCCCTTGCTCGGACCAGCACCGGCGTGTTGATCGGCCGCGATCTGAAGACGGGAAAGCTTCTGCGCCATGACGGTCCGGCGCATCTGCTCACAATGGCGCCGACCAGGTCGGGCAAAGGGGTCGGCACAATCATCCCCAATCTGATCGCCTGCGATCGCTCCGTCATCTGTATTGATCCGAAGGGTGAAAATGTAAGGATCGCCAGCCGGGCGCGAGCGCGATTTGGCCCGGTTCATGTCCTCGATCCTTTCGCCGTCAGCGGCAAGCCGTCGGCCGCCTTCAACCCGCTCGACATGCTCGATGCCGCCGGCCTCGACCTGGCGGAAGACGCGAGCAGCTTGGCCGACGAGCTCGTCGTCGACGAGCCGGGCATGGCGGGAGAGGCGCATTGGAACGAAGAAGCCAAAGCGCTGATCGCTGGGATGATCCTGCATATCGTCACGGCAGAAGCTCCCGAGCGGCGAACGCTGACCACGCTTCGAGAAGGGCTGACGTTGGCGCCGGATGCCTTCCTGGAACTGCTCAAGAACATGCAATCGTCAGACGCCGCGGCTGGGCTGGTCGCGCGGGCCGCCAACCGTCATCTCGCCAAGGCGGATCGTGAAGCCGCCGGCGTGCTCTCGGCCGCGCAGCGCCACACCCATTTCCTCGACAGCCCGCGCATGACAGCCGTCCTCAATCGATCGGACTTTCGCTTCGCCGACCTGAAGCACCACAACGCAACCGTGTTCCTGGTCTTGCCACCCGATCGGCTGTCGACCTACTCACGCTGGTTGCGCCTGCTGGTGACGCAGAGCTTGATTGACATGGCGCGTGATGCCGCCAAACCCGACCTGCCGGTTCTGTACCTGCTCGACGAGTTCGCCGCGCTCGGATATCTCGCTCCGGTCGAACGCGCCATGGGTCTGATGGCCGGCTACGGCGTCCAGCTCTGGCCGATCCTGCAGGACGTTCATCAGCTGCGCGCAATCTATGGCAAGCGCGCGGGCACCTTTCTTTCCAACGCCGGCCTTCTCCAGGTGTTCGGGGTCAACGATCACGAAAGCGCTCGTCTGGTTTCCGATCTGCTCGGGCAGGAGACCGTTGTGTTTCAGACGATGAGCCGTGCGCTCGATGCGGAAAAGTCCGGGCTCAGCTTCAGTGAACAACACACAGCCCGCGCCCTGCTCACGCCTGACGAGGTCCGCAACATACCCGCATGCGCACAGCTGTTGTTCGTTTCGGGCAAGCGCCCCATCATGGCAGGCAAGCTTGTCTATTTCAGCGACAAGGAATTCGCCGGCCAGTTCGATCCGGGGTGATCTTGAGGGCGCCAGGCGGAGGCAAGGCAGCAAGGCTGATGTGGCACACCTCCCCGTCCCGCCCACCCAAGGCATGACGTCCACGACGGGATCAAAACACCGACCTGCCGGACCAGTCCACGATGAGAAAAAGCTCAGGTGGCGCCGGCAGCCTTGGCCAACTCCGCCAGCCGCTCCTGGCAGATGGTTTCGACGAGGCGGTGCAGGTGCTCCGTGCGCTCGAGAAGCCAGCCGAGTGCCTCCTCGCTAATCTCGAAGTGCTTTGCGTAGCGCGCCTTCACATAGGCCTCGTTCAGGGTGTTGTACCAGGCAATAAAGCGGTGCTGGTCGCGCGGCCAAGCCTCGACGAGCCGCTGATCCTGGCCTTCTGCAAGCCCGCGAAGGAATTTGAGGTTGTGCGACGGCGGGCTGTAGTTGGTCAGCGTAAGTAGAAAGCACGAGTACGCGGTCTCCACCGATTGGTGCAAATTGAAGGCAGCGTGGTTAAACTTACCATCTTTGATCGAGTAGCGCGCCAACTGTCGAAAGTACTCAGCGCTCGAAAGCTGCCTGTCAGAATGCTCCTTTGCCACTCTGAGCGCGTCGGCTGGAGAAAGCCGCTTCGGTTGCGCCAGAGGCTGGTCGTCGAGCTCATAAAGCACGATACCTTCGCGCAGGATGTCGACGAAGAAATATTGCCCCTCCGTGAGGAACGTGTTGACCTCACGCCGTCCATGGACGATCAGCCCGACCGGCGTCGACACGCCCTTGTCCCACATCAACCGATCGGTCGCCTTGTCCCAATATTCCGGCTCGGCAAGTTTGCGGGTGTTGACGATGACAAGGATATCATAGTCGGAACGGTATCCTTTCATCGTGTGCGGTTCGTCCACCCATGTTCCACGGGCATACGAACCGAACAGAATGATCTTCAGGATCCGACCGCGCTTCTTGAAAGGGGCGGTCCCGCCCTCGAGCGCATCGGCAAACTCCTCGTGGATGATCTCCACGAGGCGGGCAAGCTCGCGCTGCTTTTTCTCCGGCAGGTGATCCAGGCTCGTTTTCATATGCAACCGATAGGATAAAGGCGACTCGTCGTCTACCACAGGGAACAAGAAAGGTGGCGCGTCTGCGATCCGCGCCGTTTAATCCGGCCGACCGCGTGACTGTGGAGCGTGCCACTTGTCCCAACGATGATGAGCGTACCAGGCGCCGGCAGCTTTGCAGCCAAAGCCCGTTCGCGCGCGGCTTGACCGGTTAAAAGCCTCGTCTCGGAGGATTAGCATCGCGACGGCCATAGGCCGGGATCCGGGAAGCCTAGGCCCGGCAATCCGCTCCGTTTCGCCGTGAGGCTCATGTCTGTGTCCGTCCCACCGCAGTCGCGGTGTCTCGGCCCGCGGCCCAGCTGCGGGCCGCATTTTTTTCGGGATGCCGAACTTGGTCGCCTCCCTCATTTGGGGGATGGCACCGACGGCGACGGAAGAATAGAGACTGGCACACGGTGGCAGCCGTGGGGATATTCGGTGCAACGATACGAGGCGGCGCGCTCGAATATCCCTCGCCACTCTGCCGCTTAAACGGCCCCACGGTATTCCACGTCTTCATTTGAGCTTTTGCAGGCCGTGCAAGAAGGTGACGGCACGTTCGGCGTGGGCGGCCATCTGGAACACGGCGCGTTCGTCATTCTTCAGCACCTTGAGCCATGAGGCGATGTGGGCGGCGTCATCCTCACGCGGCTCGATCGCAAGGCCGAGATCGGCAGCAAGGAACACGCTTCCGAGTTCGGCGACCAGCTCTTCCCTGGCATAGCCTTCATCGCCCCACTTCTCGCGGCCGAGATTGCGATCGAGCCGGGTCGGGCTCATGGTCCAATGGATTGCCTCGTGCCCCAGCGTGGTCGCGTGGCTTTCAGCCGACACGAACGCTTCGAAACGCGGCATCTGGATGAAATCTCCGACGGGTTGGTAGTACGCTTTACTGCCGCCGTGGCGAATGTCGGCGCCGAGATTGGCGAAGAACCGGTCGGCTAATTCGATGCGCTCCTTGCCGCTTTCCGCCAACGCGGACGGGGTTGCATGATAGTGTTCAGGCAGGCCGTCAATCTGAGTGGCATTGAAGACACTGTATCCCTTCATGAACGGGATGCGGCGCTCGATCTCCTCGCCAGCGTCGTCAGTTTCCTTGCGCTCGATGGCGTTGGCGTAGACGACAAGGGTCGACGTCTCACCCTTGCGCACCTGCGCGCCGAGTTGCGCCGCCTGCCTGTAAGTCATCCAATAGGAAGAGGAATACCCCTGTTCTGCCGCCGTCATCCAGAGAAGCACGGTGTTGATGCCGCGATAGGCAATACCGTTATGGCGAAGCGGACGGACCGGCGTCACTCCCCCGACCCACGGCTGCATCCACGGCCGGGTTCCGGCCTCCAACTGCTCGACGATGCGGTTGGTGATGCGCTCGTAAACGTCACTGGTGGTGATCGATGTTGCTGCCTTTTCTTTGCTAGCCATTGCCATGCCCTTTCCCTGATCTCGCGAAGCGGGAGCCGTTCGCTCCTGCTTTCGAGCTCGTGCGGAACAGCGGGGGATCGGGGTGCAAGCGGTCCGTGCGGGGAACCGGCTGCACGAAGCGCAACGTCAGTAGAGCGAAGGAAGCTGGGCGGCGGGCGCTTGAAGGGGCGAAGGGGGCAGCACCCCTCGGCCCCTCGCCTCTTACGCAAGAATGGGGCTCAAGCCGAACCGAAAATAGATCTCTGAAGTTGCGGGGCAATATTTCGCGCGAGAAGCCGGGTGACTCCGAGAGCAGATAGACGGTTCAGGTGGGTTCAAAGCCAAGCACGAAATCGATGACCTTCGACGAGGACATTTCGCAGGGCCTGAGGATGGCGTTCGCGCCAGTGAGCGCATAGAGGTTGAAGCTGACGACATCCCGTCCGCCCAGCTCTTCGCCATACAACCACACTCGTTTCCCATCGCCCGATCGCTTGACGGTCGCGCCCAATCGGCGGCCCTCGAAAACACCTTCCAGATAGCCCTCGGGGAGCTCTGCAAGCGCCTTGTCGAACTGAACCGGAAAATCAGGCGATAGACCAGACGCCGACTGCGTCATGGCGCCAGGCACTCGTCACAAATGCCACAACCGTCGGCGTCCATCCGAGAACCCGACCGCTTCTTCTGACAACAGAGGCATATCACCGCGTTTCCCCAGTCAACTTCATCGCGTTCTGGCGGGATGACTTCCGGTTCGGGGGCGGAAAGGACATTCGTTGAAAGCTGATCCATCTCGAGGCTCCATGTCGAGGATGGCATACGAGATAGGAAGCCTCCAAACAGGCGCAAGTGCTGGTGTGTAAACCCGAATTCACCCCAGAGGATCACTTGGTCGATAGCGAGTGAATAGGCGATCACCTCACCTTCAACTCCTAAAGCTACCGCAAAACAGCATCACTATAGGATCGGGCGCGCTCCAATAAAGGGAGGAAACTGTCGTAAGGCTTGCCAGGAGGCAGGCCTTAGGCGTGAAAATTTTCGCTCCAACAACATGGATAACAAGAATCGGAAACATCGGACCAAACTACTGCCTTGATCGGAATCAAACCGTTATCCTCTTTGGAGGCGCTCAGTTTCCGATCGTTTCCCAACACGCATCGCGCATGATGAGACAGATCGCTGGCGGCCGCATCGCTGATTGTACTGCTGACGCCTCCCACTCGCCTCATGCCGCAGGTATTGACGACTAAATCGAACCGAAAATTAATCGTCTAGGACCTATGGAACTTCCACGGAAGTGATGTGGAGTAGCGGTTTCGTGTTTCGTCGCATGCTGAAAATGATGGGAGGGTTCAGAGCCGGCCTTGTTTCAGCGATAATGTTTTTCGCACTGGCGATCACAACGTCGACGGGTGATTTTCTGGTCGCTGCCACGAATCTTCCAAGCCCGGAAACTCTTCACATCCTTTCGCGCGCCCTGAATCTCGATCCGGGGCCGGAAAAACCGGTAACAATGGTGATGATCGACGAGGCCGACTATGCCGGCCTCGGCGAACCGATCCCGATGCAGAAACGCTACCTAGCAGCTTTGATTGACAAGCTGCGCCCGATGAAGCCCAAAGCGATCCTCGTCGATTTCGATATTTCCCTGCCGACTACACCGAATGACATGGCTGCCCTCGAGACGTTGTTTTCCGAATGGTCGGATAGCGATCCTCTGTTGATGTTTCCCAGGGAATTCGCCCAACAAGCCTACCTGACCGAGGGCCCCTCCGCAGTTTTCACGGCTTTCGATCGGCATTTCAGTGGCTCCCGTCCCATCTTCTGGATCAGCTCTGTGTTCCAGAATTCGGAAGATGGTGCCATCGACGAATGGAACCTGTGGACCATAGCGCAGAATAGCTGCGAGGCGCTGCTGTCCCCGCAACTACTGCTCTACCTGTCCCCTCGGCAAGCCGACCCGATGGCGACACGCCAGGCTGCCGCCTGCCTCGTCGGCGCGGAGGCCGACGACATCTGCACTGCGGCTCCCCGGTGTGACAGCAATGCGAAGATCGATCGCGAGCAACTCTTGCCCCGGCAAAAGACGCCCGTGCATTTCGTTTTGGGCGATGATTTGCGGAAAGGCCCCTCTCAGGACTTCGTGTGGGCCGGCGGCAGATCAAAGCCTGCCTTTTACGTCTGGTCAGCCGGCGATGTTCTGGGCCGCGGCGTCGCGCCGGCCAGCGTCGAGGATCGCGTCGTCATCATCGGCGGCGCCTACGCCAAGGCGACCGATCGCCATGATACGCCGATCGGCCGCATGGACGGTGCAAGGGTTCTGGCCAATGCAATCTCCACCGGCGATCGAATGCTGGAAGCCCGCCACGTTCCGGAGGTGCTAACCAGCGCATTGACAGTGGCGCTTGCGACCGTCGCGCTTGTCGGCTTTATGAAGCTGAAACCGATCTTTTTCGGCCTGGCGTATTTTGCCGGCATGCTGGCCGTGTATGCCGGGGCGTTGCACGTTGCCGATGCGAACACGGCCACCACGATCGTTCGCGGAACGATCGGCCTGACGGCGATTTTGATCGGAGTGGAGTCGGTGTTCGCCTTCTTCAAGGACCTTCTGTACCACCGCCTCGGCTGGCGCGCGTTTCTCAACAATTCCTGATCGGAGCCTCGCAACAATGAAGCAGCACATTTTCGTCGCCTCCATCCTGCTCGGCCTTGCCTCATTCTCCGCGAAAGCAGAGGATGCACCGGCAGCAATCGTGGCCGATTTCAACACTGCGGAGCTGATCGCATTTCGATCACCGATCACCCTGCAGCTCGGGGCCGGCTTGGCTGCGGGAGAAATCGTCTCCCTAAGCAAGGGCGGCTATCTCAAGCTGCTGGTCGGCGAAGAATGCGTAGCCATTGGCGATGCGCCGAGAGATGCACAGAGCTGCACTGTACCCGCGCCCGACAAGTATGCCTTTACCG
This sequence comes from Ensifer sp. 4252, assembly GCF_050434565.1. Taxonomy (NCBI): domain Bacteria; kingdom Pseudomonadati; phylum Pseudomonadota; class Alphaproteobacteria; order Hyphomicrobiales; family Rhizobiaceae; genus Ensifer; species Ensifer sp. 4252. The sequence continues at coordinate 27,996 of NZ_JBNDIU010000032.1, read as the reverse complement.
TACCCGAAAACGGGCTCTTTTCCGGGATGACCGGCCGCTTCCAGCGCTTTCAGAAAGTGCTTTCTTGGTGGGATCCCAAGACCGAGAGCCGTGCGTTGCGAAGCCGCGAAGGACTGGCGGCACAGATGCCTGCCCTTGCGGAAGCTGACGAAAGCTTGCTTGCAGCAGGAGACCGGCAACTGCATATCCAGTGGGTCGATGGGACCGCGCCTTTCAGGGTCGCGATCCTCGACGCCGGTGGGCGGGAGCTTGCTGTGCAGCGTCAGGAGCGCGACCGCGCGGCTACCCTTCGCATCGAGATCGAGGACAATGCTATCTACCGGCTGCAGCTGGAAAGCGCCGGCAATATTGCCGCCACCTATATCATCCGAGGAACGTCGGAAACGCCTTTCGACCTGGAAGACGGCGATGCGTCGATCCTGCACGCCATGAAGATTGTCGAGAGCGTTAGCGCCTCCAATGGAGCGTGGGCGCTTGAGGCGGCTCAAACCCTTAGAAGCTTGCCACTTGATGACCGGGTCCGTCACGCCTTGCTCGATGCGGTCAACTATGCGGACTGGCCATGATCCGTCGATTTTTCATTCATCTGGCCTTCGCCGCAACTCTCTCGGCATCATCCGGAGCTGCGGCCTTCGAGGGGGCTGCTATCAATGATCGCCACGCCGGCCTCAAAGACAGTCTTCAAGCCGGCAACCCCGACCAGGCTGCACTGAGGGACGCAATTGTTCCGGGATTGAAGCAACTCCACACGGCCGTGGAACAGCGTAATGGAAAATATAGTTCCGAAGCGGCCATCCTGCTGATCGATGTCGGAGAAGCCATGCTCCGCGAAGCATCATTTTATCAGGACAAGCAACGGCGGGACCTGTCCTCCCGCGGCATCCAGTCACTGACGACCGGATTGTCGCAACTGCTCAATTGGGCGCAGAGCGATCCTAAGCTGATCGCACAGATCGGACGCGGTTACATCGTGCTGGGTCAGGAGCAATTGTCGCGGGCAAATAACCGGCAGGCGCTCCAGGATCTGGAAGAAGGGCTGCGTTTTCTGGACGAAGTCGATGCTCCGGCCCGGCTGCGGCTAGCCTTCTATCCACTTCTGCACAAGGCAGCCCCCACAGCGGCGACGCGCAAGGCAATTAGCCAGAGAGAAATCGACCTTGCGACGAAACTGACCGGCCCGGATGCCTCCAAGCGTCTTCAGAACGCCCGTAGCCGCTCGCAACAGCAGGTCGAAACCCCACTAACCGTGGCCGCATTGAACGACGCTCGTGCGACGATCGAGGCGCTTGCGCAAAAAGGCGACATGGACGCGGCCTATGCCGGATTGGAAAAGCTACATGCTCAGGTGAAGACCACGCAGGAAAAGACGCTCTTCATCGCCCGCATGAAGCCATCCATGTTCCTGATGTTCCCGGATCCGAATGCCGCGCCAATGGTTCCCTGGAATGACTACCAGCATCGACCGCTGACGGCCTATGACCGCGTCGCGGCGCGGTTTTTCGTCGAACGTGATCTGCCCCCATATCTCTCCGGTTTCAACGATGTCAGTCTGCTCGATTATCAGGACCAGCTGAATATTCAGCTGATCTTCGGCCGCATCGTCACGACACACTACAAGCGGATCCCGGATGACGAACTGAGGATCCTCTGCCGCTTGCTCCCAAGCAAGCCCGTTAGCTACCAAGTCGATCTGCCAAACAAGTCGATGCCTTCGGCTTGCATCGGACCTCTTCAATGGGGAGCGCAACTTGCGTCGATGCAACACAATGGCGATGCGATCGCCCTTTTCGACATTGGTCTGGCGCTCCTCCCGACGGACCGCCCGCTGTCGTCAGCAGAACACAAATTCCGGGCCGATATTTTCCAGGCGCGCCTCCAGCTGGAAGCGGATTTTGGGTCTCCCGACACATTCCTGTCGCTCTTCGAGCAATTTTCCGCAACCGGCACCAGCCTTTCGCTCAGCATGCAGCTCTATAAGGCAATAATCGAGGATGACAGTCAGGCTTTCCGTGCGATCACGGCATCAATCCCGACGCTTCCGGAGAACGAAGAACGGCGTACTTTGCGTGTATTGCTTCCTCAGAAGGTTCCCGTCGCAGGCATCAAGGTTGCAAGCGAGATCTGCACGTCACGTCCCGAAATGATCAAGATCACCGATCAGGCCGGCTTCTGCCTCTCGAGTGGCGAAGCTAGCGCTATAAATTTTGACGCCGTCAGAAACGAACTCGCCAGCCTGAAAATCGAAGATGATCCCAAGGGTGTCGGTGACTTGCTTGCACCGGACTGGCGTCTGTGGACGCTGCTGCAGCGCGCCGAATTCGATCCCGTCAGGCTACATTTCTCGCGTGCATTCGCGGTCCGGGGGTTCCGCCAACGCCCGTTGAGCGCGCGTGAACAGGCGTTTCTCAACAATCCCGTCTCCGCAGATGAGTTCGAAAAGAAGCATGACCGCTTCAGCGTCCTTTCGTCGGATGACTTCGACGTGGCCTTGATTGCGGACGAACTTGCCCGTCGCGGTCAAATCGACCTGGCTCTCGGTTGGGCCTATCTCAGCGGAATACGTTATCGGACAGGTGACAGCCCCGGGACCTTGCTTCTTTCGCACCTCGCCGTCGACTTTCATGAAGACACCTACAGGGATGGATGGCGCTGGCTGATTACTGGACATTCGGTGCTCGCGCTTCAAACGTTCCGCGAGATGATCCCCGAGAACGGCACACGATACAGCAATGAGGCCACCTCCGGCCAGGATAACGGAGGGCGTGATCAACTTGACTGGGAACGGATCATCGGGGCTGCGCACGGCGCAATGATCGCCAGCCGCGACCTCAAGGACGAGGCCGGCGCTCGCGCTTTTGCAGGCAAGCTTACCCGGTATGTGCGATCCGTGCTGGCGATGCAGAGCTTTTCCCGCAATGAAACGCAGGAAATCATCCTCAGGACGGCACGGCCAGCGTTGGAATATGCGGCAAGCATTCTTGCCGATAGCGCCTCCATGGACGCCGATGAAGCCGACGCCGTATTCCAAATAGCACAGCTGCTGAATACCGGCGGCGCCGGCGGCACGGTCAATCGCCTTGGAGCGCGTCTCGCCGCGATATCGCCGGCCCTCGCCGACATCGCACGGCACCGTGAAGACCTGCGTCGCCAATGGGTAGCGCTCGATCCTTCTGCTACCGACCAACGGAAGAAGATCGGGGCGCAGATCGACGAACTCGATTACCGGCTGAAGACCGAGTTTCCGAAATATATCGAACTGGCGAGCGTTGCCTCCCTGTCGATGGAGCGTATTGCCGAAACCCTTGCTGCTGACGAGGCGCTCGTCTCGTACCTCAGGACGGAAGACGGCTATATCGCCACCGTCATCACTCCCTCGGACGCGACGTCCTTGAAATTGAAGAGCTCAGCCGACGTCATCGACGGGCTCGTCCAGTCCACCCGGCGTGGCATACAGATCCGTGGTGGGCGGCTGCCGAACTTCCGTTATGACGACGCCCACGCGCTTTACGACGCAGTCCTGAAGCCTGTCGAAACAGCAATCGGCAAACTTCCCGGAAAGCTACTCATCGTTCCCGACGGCGCGCTCGAAATGATTCCCTTCTCGATTCTGGTCGCGGCGCCGGATGGGGAAAAGAATGGCGACGGCCGCTTGGAATGGTTGGCGGATCGCCATGTAATCACTCGCCTACCATCCGCTACCTCTCTGCCGATCCTCCGGGAAGCGGTGTCCGCAAGCCCCGGCGGGGAACCTTTTCTGGGGATCGGTGATCCTGCGCTCGAAGGTAATCCGGCGGATCTGCGCGGCTATGAACTCGGCGAGGTTCTGAGCCTGAGAGGCGGCGCGGAGATTGAAAGGCTGCGCGCGCTGCCTCGGCTACCGGATACGGCAGACGAGCTGCAGCAGCTCAGCGTAACGCTCGGCGCATCGCCGGGAAGCCTCGTTCTTGGCCAGCGGGCAACAGAAAGCCGCGTCCGCGCCATGAACCTCGACCGCTACGCGATCCTGGCTTTTGCCACACATGGGCTGGTGGCGGGCGAAATCGGCAGCCTGCGGGAACCAGGCCTCGTGCTAACTCCGTCCGAAGCAGACGAGAAGGCAGGGTATGACGGATATCTGGCCGCCAGCGAAATTGCCGAAATGCGGCTGAACGCTGAAATGGTGCTGCTGTCGGCATGCAATACCGCCGCGCCCAGCGCCAAGAGCGCCGACGGTCTGTCGGGTCTTGCCAAGTCCTTCTTCTTCGCAGGTACGCGCAATCTGCTCGTATCCCATTGGGCAGTGGACTCGGTTGCGGCCTCCAGGCTGACGACGTCCATGCTTCGCGCCTACCGGCAGGACTCCGAAATGTCCTACTCCGCAGCGCTCGGTGTGGCGATGAAGGAGATGCGGCAGTCGGATTCACAGGAATTGTCCCACCCGGCACTGTGGGCGCCCTTCGAAATCGTCGGCGCCGATTGATGGAAAAGAACAGATGAAGAAACTTCTATTTTTGTCTTTGCAGGCCGTTGCCCTCGCATTCACGCCATCCCAGAAGGCGGCGGCAGACGACTATTTCGTCAAGCCCATCATCCACCAGGCGGAATTCACTGAGTCCGACGTCGAAACCTACTGGCCGGAGTTTCCCGACATTCTGCAGTCGGGCGCGACCCACATCACGGTGCAGACGACAGCTGACGAACAGGCGCTCACCATCTCGATGAAGATAGACAGCAAGGAATGCACCTTGCGTGATTGCCCCATCAGGATTTTCCGCGAGGGTGTTCGGATCGGACAGCGCATGGCTTGCCGCGACGTCCAGACCTTCAGGGTGAGCCGCGACGGCGAATATATCAAGATGTGCGGCATGACTTATGCTGTCGCCGACCTCACCGACGTCCATCCCCGCAGCGCAAACAAAACCATGCCTTACTGGGAGCAGATGGCGGAGGAACTCGTCCTCAACCACAACGGCTCAGCCATGCGCGTCCTGCCGCAAGAGGGAAAAATCATCTATCTCGAGCCGCGCAAGGGTCTGGCACCTGCGATCAAATCGGGTCAGGTCCTTTTTGAAGGCAAGCCATGGACGTCGGGAGGCCCCTTCTCCGGCATGGCTTATACCTTCCGGAAAGGCTGCCCACCCGCACCTTATCGGGTTGAGGCCTTCTATGAGGGATCAGTTGAGACGCTTGTACTGAGGGGCGCCGCGCCTGTACGAGAGAAAAAGGGCTGTAAGGTTGTCGGTTACAGCCGTGAAAGCGACAATGCTGAACTAAGGTTCCACACGACGTTTGACTAGTGAGTGGTTCTGGATACCGTGGCCTAAAAACCTCGCAAGTTGGTTCCCGCCAAGTTTATCTATCTCTTGTCCTCAACATCCGTCAGGAGAATTCGGGCGCAGGCAAGAAGGTAGGCCATGCAAATGGAACTTGTGCTCTTGAATGGGAACGGAAGGCGCCCGCCTTTCTCGTGCGATGCAGGAGTTGACGCAACTAAGCGTAGCTTGGGGGACATTTCCGCGGAACGATCAGCGCGCGGTTTCAGTCGATACATTATGTGATCCCAGACGCACAAACCGGAAACAAACCCAGGATGCGCCAGTCCGCACCTCGATCTTGCAGCACCGGGCACAAGCGCCCCCGACATCCTTTCACAACACAGATGCCACGCGGCCGATTATAGCATAGGTATTTGACTTTTTCCTTCCCTCAATCCAGCCTGCCATGACGCGGACCGAAACGCCCATTCCCCCTTGGATGACATTGCTTCCCTTACACGGCCTGCTAGGACCATCCGGACGGTACCATCAGTTCCGCCGTCGGCGGGTTCGATCCCTGCGGTAGTGCGTTCACTAGACAGGCTAATCGGTAAAATTGTAGCGCGGCGATCAGGATAAGTCTCACCTTGTTTGTCGCCGCGCAAAGTAAAGATGTCTCACCCTTGAGTGCGCCGAAACCACAGCCTCCGTTTCGGAGCGTGGGCTAAGACCTTCGGACGGCGTTATCGATATTGGCGTTGTATCACTTGGATATGCTCACCAAAAAATTGAATAAGAGCTCGTAGCCGTGGAAGTCGTCGGAGATCCTGATGGTATCCTAGCCAAGTATCCCGTCCAGGAGGAGCCTCCAAGACGTCGATACGCTTCAATCCGTCGATCGAGTCCCCCAGCGGTCTCGGAAGAACCGCCATTCCTACACCACCCCCGCATAGCCTTGCCTGAACATCGCGATTGTTACTTCGCATGGAAACGTTCGCATGGGGGAACCGGCCCTTAAGCCAACCTACGTCTGGCATGCTCCCAAACGCCTCGTCCATAATGATCATACTGAATCCCGCTCCTGTGCCGGGCGAAGGGTCGTCCGATCCTTTGGCGACATACAGGCCATAGGGAATATGCAGCAGCTTACGTGAGATGACTTCCGGCTCCGTGAAGGGCTTGATGCGGAAGACCAGATCCGCTTCGCGACGCGCAAGGTTCAAAAGCCTGGTATCCGTGAGAACCTCGATGATTACGTTGGGATGCACACGTCTGAAATCTGCAAGGATGGGGGCGAGAATATGAACGCCGAACCAGTCAGAGCACGATATCCGCAAGGTTCCGGACAACGTGTTCTCGCTGCCCGCAAGCTGGCGCTTGAGTGCCAGAGCCTCCTCCTCCATCCGTTCGGCGTGCCCCATCACGACGGTGCCCTCATCTGTCAGGACAAACCCGTCCGGTGTGCGCTGGAACAGCGAGTGGCCGACCGCGGCCTCAAAAGTCTTTAATCGTCTTCCCATTGTCGGCTGCGTCAGGCCCAACTTCCTCGCGGCCGCACCCAGCGTTCCCTCCCTCGCGATCGCAAGAAAAAGACGGATGTCGCTCCATTCCATCATTACGCATCGCCCATTCAAAAATGCATGATAAACATACAATCTATATGATTTCCATTCGGAAAGTTCCATATCAAATTGCTGACATCAACTGAAAGGGATCAAACCTATGAGCACGATGAAAGCATTAGTTCTTGAAAATCATGGTACCGAATTCCGGCTCGCGCAGATCGCACGACCTGCTGCGACCGAAGGCCAGGTTCTCGTCCGAGTAAGGGCCAGCGGCGTAAATCCGCTGGACACGAAAATCCGCGCAGGAGCAGCCGCCCATGCCAGACATCCGCTTCCCGCAATCCTGGGTATCGACCTTGCTGGGGTCGTTGAAGAAGTCGGCGCAGGCGTGACCGGATTTCGCCGCGGGGACGAGGTCTACGGCATGACAGGCGGAGTGGCTGGCGTTAAAGGTTCACTCGCAGAATTCGCGGCCGTCGATGCACGGTTGCTGGCCATTAAGCCATCTCACCTTTCCATGCGGGAAGCGGCCGCTCTACCCCTCATCTTCATCACGGCGTGGGAAGGCCTCGTGGATCGCGTCGGCATCCGGGCTGGCCAGAAGTTGCTCGTCCTTGGTGGCGGTGGTGGCGTCGGTCACGTGGCAGTTCAGATTGGCAAATCTCTCGGTGCGGACGTCTATGCAGTCGATGGAGCCCGGAAGGCTGACTACCTCAAGAGCCTGAATGCGACCCCAATCGACTACGCCACGGAAACCGTGGAAGAATACGTCGCAAAGTACACGCAAGGACAAGGATTCGATGTCGTCTACGACACCATTGGTGGCGCTGGCCTGGACACTGCGTTCAAGGCGGTCACCCGCTTTGGGCATGTAGTTAGCTGCCTCGGCTGGGGCTCGCACGCCCTCGCCCCGCTTTCATTCAAGGCGGCGACGTATTCCGGCGTGTTCACACTGCTGCCACTGCTCACTGGCGAAGGTCGTGACCATCACGGGGACATCATGCGGGAGGCAACGCTCCTTGCAGAAAGGGGCCAGTTGATGCCTCGTCTCGACGGTCGGTCCTTCTCACTTGAGAATGTGATGGCGGCTCACGAGCTGATTGAAGGTGGCAAGGTTGATGGAAAGCTCGTCGTAGACATAGCGTAATGACCAGGGTCCCGTGTGTTCATGCGCGGGACCCGTTTCAATGCAATTGCTTCATATTTTGCATACCGGACGCCGGGGCGTCCTCCCCGTTTTGTTACTCGCAAGTGATCACGCGACATGGGCGGAAGTCCACCTTTGCCGCTGCCCTGCCTTCCCGGGCGGGGCCAATCTCGGTGGCGAACAAGCCACTCTCAGCGCCGCCGCTAAATCTTGTCAACCTCGCCAGTCCCTATCAATTCGGCCCTCTTCGGCCTTGTGAAAGTATTGGGAGCATACCAGCCAACCTTTCAAAGGCCTCAGCAGCATAACACAGGCCGCCGTGAGCAAAGGTAGAGTACAAAGCAGATGTAACCAGAGCGGCGGCTCGAATGTAAGTTGGAACCACAGCGCGAAAGCAAGCGCCGGAACGGCGACAACAGTCATGGCGAAAAATGCGGGGCCGTCTGCAGGATCAGCGAACGAATAGTCGAGACCACAGACCTCACAGGAGGGAGCCAGGGACAAGAGCCCGTTAAATAGGTGTCCCCGGTGGCAACGCGGACAGCGCCCCTTGAATCCGGTGAGTGCAGGATTGGTAGTCTCGTTATAGTCGATGGTCATGTATCTGTCCCCTAACCATCGAAATCGAGATGAATGCCGTTGAAGGCTAGCTGGCCTCGGTCGTGGGCGGCAACGCCGCTGCGAACTCGTCACGAGACGTCGGGTTCCCGTCAATCATCTCGTAGACGGCCTTAGATCGGCCAAGGGTTTCCATCAGTGAGGATGGCCCGGCGAAGGGTTGTCCGCCAATGTGCCAGCCATCGGTGTGAAGCTCCTCTATCAGAACCCAGGTAACGGAACGGAACGCCTCGGAACCTTCGAACTTGACCATTACATCCGTGATCGCCTTCGCCAGCGCGTGCTTTTGGGTGCTTGTAAATACACCATCCACGAGTTTGATATTCACAAAGGGCATCGTATTCTCCTCTGCTTCTTTAGTTGGGGAAATTCGACAGGGCCGATCGCAATTAATCAAGCTCGACAACGAGCTTGCCGTTGGCCTTTCGGGTCTCGATTAGCTCGTGGGCGCTTGCAGCGGTCTCGAGCGTGAATCTCCTCGGATCGAGGCGCGGCGACACCTTCCCTGCCTCCACCAGTTTCGTAGCCTCCCGCATGATATCGCCATGGTGCTCACGCCCCTCACCGGTCAGAAGTGGGATCAGAGTGAAAACACCAGAGTAGGTAGCAGACTTGAACGAGAGGGGAGCCAAGGCATGAGTTCCCCAGCCGAGGCAACTCACCACGTGTCCGAATCGAGCGACGGCCTTGAATGCGGTGTCCAATCCTGCACCACCGACAGTGTCGTAGACGACGTCGAATCCTTTGCCGCCGGAGTGCTTTGCAACATAGGCCTCCACGTCCTCGGACGAATAGTCGATCGGTGTTGCGCCCAGACTGCGCAGATAGTCTGCCTTGCTCCCGGAATCGACGGCACAGACGTCAGCTCCCAACGCCAACGCGATCTGGACAGCGATATGCCCAACGCCACCGCCGGCGCCAATTACGAGAACTGATTGTCCGGCCTGAACGTTCACTCGGTCGACGAGCCCCTCCCATGCGGTGATGAAGATCAGTGGCAGTGCCGCCGCTTCGCGCATCGAGACGTTCGACGGTTTGATCGCCAGAAGGCGCTCGTCAACCGCCGCATACTCCGCAAGCGATCCTTGATTGCCGCCCACACCTCCGGCCATCCCATAGACCTCATCACCGCGAGAAAACCTCGTCACACCCTCACCAACCTGCTCCACGACCCCGGCAAGATCGATTCCAAGTATGGCAGGCAATCCATGTCGGGCATGCGCCGCGGCACCCGCGCGGATTTTCGTGTCCAGCGGGTTCACACCGCTAACCCTGATACGAACCAACACTTCGCCAGACTTGGGCACGGGATGCTCCAATTCGGAAACCCGGAAAGGTCCATTCGCGGCTTCGACCACCGCTGCTCGCATTGTCGGCATCTCGCGTCTCCTTGCGTTCGTCGGGGACGACTGTGCGCCAACTTCATGGTGGCGGAAATCATGTATACCTTTAGACGCGAGCTTTCGGCGAAGCGGCAACCGAGCCCCGGCGGTTGCAAAGTTGGATTCGAGCTCTCGTCCTAATGGAAGATATGATTTCCGATTTTCTGCAGAAGTGTACCTTATGGGAACGGCTGGTCAGGCATGATCGAGCAGGTCGTTGACACTTGGAACCGGGAGCGAAGTTTGAACAAGCTGCTCGACAAGGCCATCGTTGCTCATGGGGGCCTGGCAAGCTGGGGCGTGCACAACGTTGCGAAGGCAACGGCTTTACTGGGCGGCGATTTATGTGCGAAGTTCGACGATCTGACACCCCGGCAGATAACCGTCTTCCCGCATCTTCAACGAGCCGTTATCGACCCTCTTGGTTGCGTCGATTGCCGAAGCGACCTCGAGCGCAACCGTTTATCCATCCTCGGTAGCGACGGGTCCCTTGTTACTGGGGTCGAGGACGTGCGTTCCGCGCAATTGCAATACGACTTCAAGCTTCCGATCGATCCATTAGTTGGAGTTTTACTGGCGTGCTCCACCGTTCGATCGTTTTTGACCGCACCCTTCCACTTGATGCTGGACGGTGTCGAGGTAAGCGAACTCGTTCCCTGGAACGAAGATGGAAGCCAATGGCGGGTTCTCAGGGCCGAGTTGCCGCCCGATCTTGCCACCGCCGCCCGGATCCATGACTACTTCTTCGATGCCGACTTCCTTCTGCGGAGGCATGACTACCACGTTGATGGCGACGCTGGCATAACGATCACCGAATTGCTTTCTCACTACGAAGATTGTCATGGGGTCAATATGCCAACCAAGTTACGCGGGTACCCTCGCCGGGCAGACCTAACACCGGATTTGTCTCGCTTGATGATTTCCATTGATATAAGCGGTCTGGAATTTTCGGTCGATTAACGTTCGCACCGGACCATGCACGCGCAGGGGCCAGAATATGGTGAACACTGCTGATTTGCCCGTGAAAAGGAAATAGAATGAAGGACCTCACGCACTGTGTCGTGACACCTCGCGTAAAAACCGAAGGCTTCGCACCACTCGGGGTTGGAGTGCACCGTGCGTCAACAATTGTCTTCCAGACCGCCGAGGACTACGCCGACCGCGGAAAACGCGGAACTGACGGTTACAGCTACGGTCTTTACGGCACGCCGACCACCAGAACACTCGAGGCCAAACTGACAGCTCTCGAGAAAGGTGCCAGAACATTCCTGACGCCCTCGGGCCAGGCGGCCAACGCGATTGCGATGCTTCCGTTTCTCAAGGCGGGTGACAGGATCCTCATAGCAGATTCCGTATATCCCCCGGTGCGCGATTTCGCCAATACGGACCTCGTGCGGTTCGGCATCGAGGTTGCCTACTACGATCCCGTCGACCCATCTGATCTCGAGGCCAAAATCAACGCCAACACCAAGATCGTCTGGTGCGAATCTCCAGGTTCTACGACGATGGAAATCCAGGACCTGCCCGCTATCACGGACATAGCCCATCGGCATGGAGCACTGGTTGGTTGCGACAACACCTGGGCGACACCACTGAACTACAAGCCCCTGACGCTTGGAGCAGATATCGTTACGGAGGGGCTGACCAAATACATAGCGGGGCATTCGGACGTACTGCTTGGATCGTTGACGGTCCGTGATGAACAACTAACCGCTCCCATACGATCCACGCTCGGACGGATGGGGATCTCCGTGTCTCCGGACGACGCCTCGATGGTCCTGAGAGGATTCGAAACGCTGGGTGTCCGTATGAGACATGCGAGTCGGGGTGCCCTGCAGTTGATCGAAAGAATACAGGCCACGGATATCGTGGAACGCGTTCTCCATCCAGCATTGCCGACCGATCCTGGCCATTCCATCTGGAAGAGGGACTTTCTTGGGGCGTCTGGTGTCTTTGGCGTCGTTTTCAAAAGAGGCCTGTCCGATCGTGTCTCGCCTTCTCTCAATGTGCTCAAGACCTTTGCGATAGGCGCATCTTGGGGAGGAACACGCAGTCTCATTGCGCCTATGCCCGTCACGGCCTACCGCACAGTGCGGAGGTGGGACGAAGACGATCTCGTGCTGCGCATAAGTGTTGGGCTTGAAGATCATCAGGATCTTGTCGATGATATCGAAGCGCTTCTCGCGGAGATTTCCAGATGATGCCACTCAGAGCGCACGAGGCTCAGGCGCTTCGGGCCGCCCGCAGACAGAATGCGATAATGTCCGCTTCAATCATGATTCGTACTACGCCCAAACAGGCTTAGGAACCCATCGCCGTTCGCTGCAAACGGCCGAAGAATCTCGCAAAGGGTCGGAAATCCGGGGCACGCGGATTGAAAGCTCTCGTATTCCCGATCCCATCGGGTTCCGATGCTGTTCTTTACTCTGATATGGTCTGCAGCTTAGCCGAGTTCTGCAATTCACATCGAGGCAGGTTTTCGTCGCTCACGATGGCCTCAAGGTAGATTTCAGGAGTGTTTGAGCGTGGATTGTGTATCCGCCCGGGTTCATGAACCCTTTGATTTGACAGCATCCATCACGCGTGTCGAGTAAACGAGTCCTGCACCAGCGTTGACGCCAATCGCCGTCCCGAGCGCCTCGGCGATTTCCTCTCGTGTTGCCCCGGCTTTGAGCGCTGCGTCAGTGTGGACAACGATGCAGCCGTCGCAGCGCAGGGAAACCGCCGCGGCAAGGGCGATCAATTCGTTGACTTTAGCGCCGAGCAGATTTGTCTTCCGCGCGGCTCCGCCGATTGCCTGGTAGCCGCGGATGACATCCGGACTAAGCGTTGCCAGTTCACCTACCCCCGCAAGCACTTGTTCGTGGTAGGCATTCCAGTCGATCATTGACATTGGTTCACCCTCACGTTTCAGCGACGCCGTGGTAGACAAGGCGGGTGAAGAATTCGGGGCTGATGACGAACTGCCCCCATTTGGCGTCGAACGCTGCGGTCGGTTTCGCCGCGATGACTTCGTCGATCGGCTTTCCCTCCGTCTTAAGCTTGGCAACGTTCCCGCGGATATCAACGAGCATCGTCCTATAGTCGTCGAGTTCGGACTTCTTGCTCAAGGGGTGACCGTGCCCCGGGATAACAATTGTCTCGGCGGTGACTTTGGAGAGAATGTCTTCGACCGCCTTTATCGTGCCGTCGATGCCTCCTCCGGTCGAATAATCTATGAACGGGTAAATGCCGTTCCAGTAGAGGTCTCCGGTGTGGACAATGTTCGCCTCGCCAAAGCTTACGGAAATATCACCGTCCGTATGCGCGTTTGGATGATGCTTCAGCATCAAGGTCGACTTGTCGAGTTTGAGGGACATCTCATCGCCGACGGTTTCGGAAGGAACGGCGGCCAGCGGCGGCCGAGGAAACTCGAAATCCCAGTCCTCTACCTTTACCACCTCCATCAGATGTTTTCTGGTGTTTTCGTGCGCCAGGATCGCCGCCCCTTCAGCGTTCAGCCACTCATTTCCGTCGGTATGATCGAAATGCCAGTGGGTATTAATGAGATGCCGGATCGGCTCCTTGCCGAGCCCTGCCAACGCCTCCAGCAACCGAGGCCGAGATGCGGTGATGCCTCCGTCGATAAGGACTTTTCCGTCTGCGCCTGTGAGAACGGCAATGTTGCCACCGGACCCCTCCAGGATCGAGACACCCGACCTCGTCTTGTGAACTTTGATGGGCGTTTTTGCCGCCGCGTCCCGAATCATGTCGACGATACCCTGGGCCTTCGCGAAGACCTGGCGCGGACTGAGCCAGCCTCCTGTGGCAGCGAAAGTCGAGGCGGCCATGCAGCATAGGCAAAAGCCGCGGCGGGAGAGCGTGAGTTCTTGGGTCATGCCAACTCCTTTGGGAATGGCGGAGCGGCCCCAGGGAGCTTGGGAGTTCAGGTCACCTGAAGCCGCGTTGCCGCCAGGCGATCATGCCTGGAAGAAAGCCAGAAGATCAGGGTTGATGATCTCGGGGTGCGTGCTGCACATCCCGTGTGGAAGCCCCTTGTAGACCTTGAGTGTGCCATGCTTGAGCAGCTTGATCGACAGGAGGGCGGCGTCGGCAATCGGAACAATTTGGTCATCGTCCCCGTGCATCACCATAACGGGAACGTCGATCTTCTTCAGGTCTTCGGTAAAGTCGGTCTCGGAGAAGACCTTGATGCATTCGTAATGCGCTATCGCTCCCCCGATCATTCCCTGCCTCCACCAGTTCTGAATAAGTCCTGGCGAGACCTTGGCGTCCTTGCGATTGAACCCGTAAAACGGACCGGTTGGGACATCGAGATAGAACTGGGCGCGGTTCGCAGCTAGCTGTGCGCGGAGGTCATCGAACACACCAATGGGCAGACCTCCGGGATTGCTGTCGGATTTCAACATTACGGGTGGGATCGCCGAGATTATGACTGCCTTGGCCACTCGGTCTTTCCCATGTTGCGCGACATATCGGGTGACTTCGCCGCCTCCCGTTGAATGACCCACATGGATTGCGTCACGCAGGTCGAGCGCCTTCGCAAGCTCGGCGACGTCGGCTGCGTAGGTATCCATGTCATTGCCGGTCGCGGTCTGCGTCGACCGGCCGTGGCCGCGTCTGTCGTGGGCGATTACCCGGTAGCCCTTGCTGAGGAAGAACAGCATCTGATTGTCCCAGTCATCGGCGCTGAGCGGCCAACCGTGATGGAAGACGATGGGTTGGCCCTTTCCCCAGTCCTTGTAGAAAAGCTGCGTTCCGTCCTTGGTCGTAATCGTGCCCATTGTCTTTTCCTCGGCTGATCGTTGCTGTGTCTGTCCACTCGCGGTCGATACCGGAGCAATTGCTGGGAACCCTAGGAGGGAGGCTCCGACGGCTCCCGCGGCGCTGCCCAAAACGGCGCGACGTGATATCGGAGGAAGGCCTGATTTTCGTTCTGCCATGACCTACATCCTTCGGTGGGCCATCGCTTGGACGACGGCTGGGACAGCGACTTCGACGGGCTTTCAATCTCGTGCGTTGATCGCTTTCGGTGCCTTCAATGTTAGACAGGAGGCCCTGCTCGGCCAATCATATGTTTCCGTTAGTCGTGGAAGCGCAACTAGCCTGATCTCATTGATCGAAGTATAGTTTCACCGAACTCCAATGGTGCAACCTGGGAGAATGTCGTGAGGGTGCATCAAGTACGGAAATACGCACCTGCACTTGCTATGGGATGCGCCGGAACTGCTCTGGGGATAATGGAGCAGGAGCCGTACGGTACGTTCTTCCTGGCCCTTGCGGCACTCATCCTTGTCAGACGCAGGCAGGTCGCTGTGGCAATTGCGTTGCTCGTGATTGTCGTCGGCGCTCTGGTCGTATTCCTGTCGTCCGATGGGTTCGCCTCCATAACCCGCTCGGCGGCATTTCTATTGTGCGCTCTGGGCGCCTTCTGGCTTGTAAATTTATGGCGAGCGCGTGCTGATGCCGACCAACACCTCAACGACGCGAAACTGATCGTTGAAAGCATGCCGGGGCTAGGTTGGGCTACCGACGCCAAGGGAAACTTCGTCTACGTGAACCCGAGCGTGGTCGAGTACGTCGGCAAGCGGACTGACGAGTTCAACGCCACAGGGCGAACCGGGCTGGAGGCCGTTCACCCGGACGAGGCCGAGCGCGTAACGGAGGCTTGGCTCACGAGCATGCGGACTGGATCCTCCTTCGAGTCAATCCATCGCATAAGGCGATCAGACGGCGAGTATCGCTGGTTTCACGCATACGGCCGCCCCCATTTTGATGAGCAAGGCAATATTCTCGGGTGGTTCGGAACAACAATCGACATCGATGAGAGGAAGCGCGCTGAGCAGCGGCTGGAGGAAAGCGAAAGGCAGCTTCAAACACTGATCGATACGATGCCGGTGATGATATGGTGCGCCTCCCCGGCGGGCGTGCCGATCTACCAGAACCCCAAGACCCTCGAGTACCTCGGAGCGACATTCGAAGAGATCAGATCGAACAATTTCGGTGTCGTTCATCCGGACGATGTTGAAGGTTTTCAGTCGGCGTGGGCCGCCTGCGTCGAACGAAAGGCATCGCTCTCACTGGTCTGCCGATTGCGATATAAGGACGGTACCTACCGTTGGAACAGGATCGACGCCTCTCCGCTGCTCAGTGAGGACGGTGACATCATCGAGTGGTATGGGACCAACGTCGATATAGAGGAGCTACATCGTACGCAGGAGGAACTCCGGGCGAACGCAGAACGGCTGACAATGATGCTCGACACTCTTCCCGCCTTTGTGTGGTGCGCCAGCCCCGATGGGCAGCCCACCTATTTCAACAAGCCCTTGATGGAATATTCCGGCGTGACGCTTGAGGAGCTTCGTGGGGCAAACGGCTCGGGTTTCGCGCCGATGATAAGCAGCCTCGTCCACCCTGCGGACGCGCCTTTGTTGCGGCATCGCTTTGAGCAATCCTTCAAGTCGGGCGAGCCCATCGCACTGAAATACCGCCATCGTTTGGCAGGCGGCCGTTATCATCTTGTCGACTGCAGGGCTCGTGTCCTGCGCGACTGCCAAAGCCGGCACTTTCAGTGGTACGGTGTCATTGTCGACGTCGAGGAGGAAAGGCAGGCGCAGACGCAGCTTCAGAAGGCCCAGCATCAGCTCGAACTCGCGACACGTGCCGCCAGTCTGTCTGAATTGTCTGCCTCGATTGCCCACGAGCTGAACCAACCTTTGGTGGCTGTCGTCACCAACAGCAGTGCCACCGAAAGCTGGCTAGGGGCGATCCCTCCAAACATCGAACGGGCGAAGATCAGTGCCAGGAAGGCTGCAGATGCCGCGAACGACGCGGCCGAAGTGATCAGCCGGATAAAGGCTCTCTTCAGGCAATCGGGCGGAGCGAAAAGCCCGGGGAACATCAATGATGTCATCGAGGAAGCCTGCACACTGCTGCGCGAAAGGATTTCGGGTTCGAAATGCGATCTGCGAACTCACCTGGAGCCGGACCTGCCGACCGCAAACTTCGACAGGGCTCTCATCCTCCAAGTACTTGTAAACCTCATTCAAAACGCGATGGACGCAATGGCGACCTTGAATGGAGCAATTCGACTGCTGGAAATCAGGTCGCGGTTCGATGACGGCAAAATTCTCGTGGATGTGCGCGACAGCGGTGTCGGACTACATGACAACGAGAAGATATTCGAGCCATTCTACACCACGAAGCATAACGGCATGGGGATCGGGTTGTCGATCTGCCGAAGCATCGTCGGCGCACACGCCGGAAAACTGTGGGCTTCGCCCGCTGAGCCCAGCGGCACTGTATTCAGCTTTGCACTTCCCTTGTCCGGAGGATAACCCGATGCACAGTGAGGAGAACGCGGTCTACGTAGTAGACGACGACAAGCGCGTCCGAGACGGGCTTTCCGAGCTCCTGGAATCGTGGCAGATCCAAGTTGCGACGTTCGCAACCGCGCAGGAATATCTGGATGCACCAAGGCCCCAGAATCCTTCGTGTCTCGTACTCGACATACGGCTGCCAGATATCGACGGTTTCGAACTCCAGGCTCGGTTGGCGGATGACCCGCATCCCCCTATCATTTTCATAACGGGCCACGGCGACATACCAATGACTGTCCGCGCGATGAAGCTGGGCGCAGTTGATTTCCTTCCGAAGCCGTTCAGGGAACGCGAGCTGCGCGCTGCGATCGAGTTGGCACTCGCGCGGGACCGCGAGGCGAGACTCGATCGAGCCGCCCTTAGTGAGCTACAATCCAGGCTGGAATGCCTTTCCGCCAGGGAACGCGATGTCCTTCCACTCGTTGTAAGTGGGCTAATGAACAAACAAGGTGCGGCGGAGCTTGGAATAAGCGAGATCACCTTCCAGATCCATCGAGGCAACATGATGCGCAAGATGCATGCTGACTCCCTTCCCGACCTAGTGCGGATCGCCTCTAAACTAGGCATACCCATCACCCACTCCCGACATGGAAACTGACGAATGGTCCCGCAGGCGGGTCGTACCCTTGCAATTGTAGATGATGACAAGCGTGTTCTTGACGGGCTGCGTGAGCTTCTCGAGTCCGTAGGTTACCTGGCCCGTACCTATAGGTCGCCGAAGGCGTTTCTCTCCAATGGAGACCTCTCCTCGTATGACTGTGTTATCACTGACATCAGCATGGGCTCGATGGACGGATTCGAGTTGGAACAGGCGGTCAGAGGCCGGGAACCGGAAATGCCGATGATACTGATGACAGGTCGCAGCGACATCGAGGATCGTGGTTTCGCAGGAGCAGATGAGCGCAGGGTCTTCATGCGAAAACCACTGAACAGCAAGGTGCTTCTCCAGGCGATTACGCGGCTTCTTGCATTTCCGCGATGATCGGGGTCGCCTGGCCTTCCTTTGCCTCTGAAAGGTTCTTTCTGTATTGGCTGGGCGCGCTTCCCATTACCCTCCTGAAAGCCTTGGTGAAAGCTGCCTCCGACCGATACCCCACGCTTCGCGAGATCATGGAGAGCTTGTCTGCATTGCTTTCAATCAGTCTGGCTGCCTGGTAGATCCGCCATTCTGTCAGATATTCCAGCGGAGCTTGTCCGACGACATCCTTGAAGCGGGCGGCAAACGCTGAGCGCGACATACCAGCCTTCTTTGCAAGTTGATCCACCGTCCACGGCATTTGGAGCTCTGAGTGCATGGCATCGACCGCCAAGACCAGATTCCTGTCGGAGACTGCCGCCAGCCATCCCGTCTTTGGCGCCAATCCTTGCTGCGCGAAAGCACGGATCGCATGCACGAAAAGCAATTCGAACAGGCGACGCACCACGGCATTCGAACCGAGTCCCGGAGCATCTGCTTCAGCCGCGAGCAACTCAAGCACGGACTGGAATTGCCGGCTCCGGCTCTGCTCCGATTTGAGGTGAAGCAATTTAGGCAGCACATTGAGCAAGGGCCGGGCGTCAAGTCTGTCAATCTCGAAGAAGCCGCTTATGAACGTGGTCGTCGCCCCGCCTCCACCAAACTGAATCCTGTTGCCCACACGAAGGGTCTCGACATCAAGACAGTCCGTCGTGCGCGAGTCCGCGTGATCGTAAACCTGGTAAGGCTCGTTCCCGAACATGATGAAGACGTCACCTGCGCGCAACGACACCGTATGGGCATTTTCCCTTGTGGTGAGGACTCCTGATCCGCGGACCACGAGAACGAATTTGATCGCCGGGTCACCGTCCGAAGCGACGCCCCATGGGGCAGTCGCGTCCAGCGTCGTGAACTTCGCTTTCCTAATTCGCATCGAAGAGAAGATGTCGGTCAAAAGATCCAACTAAATGTTCCTATTATGGACGATCAAGCCAAAACTTGGGACGATCGAGACTGAAGGCTCTTGCGTGTCATCGCTATATGGAGGCTCGAAAAGGAGATTCCAATTGCAAAACCATCACGCCGTGGTCGAAACCATACGCACGTTGAAAGCTCGCTACTGTCGCTACGTGGATACCCAGAACTGGTCGGAATTCGCTGCGATGTTCGCACGTGGTCCGTCGCTCCGCTTTATCGGCGAGGACGGTGTTGTGGTCGCCGAGTTTGACTCCCTCGACGAATTCCTGGCCGTCACCAAGGGCTACCTTGCTGGGGCACGGACAATCCATCAGGTCCACAATGACGAGATCGATGTCATCTCGGAGACCGAAGTCCATGCCATCTGGTCCATGGAAGACTACCTGATTTTTCCCGATGTCAATGACAGCCGGCCCGCCTCGATGCACGGGTACGGCCACTATCATGAAACATGGCTGCTCGAAGACGGACAGTGGCGCCTAGGGCACCTGGAGCTTCGCCGCACAATCCTAGAAATCAAGCCGAAGGAGAATGCGGCATGACCTCCAATCCTATTAAAGTCGGCATCATCGGCGTTCATCCGGACAAGGGCTGGGCCACCACTGCACATATCCCTGCGCTGAAAGCGTTGTCTGAGTTCCAGATCGCGGCCGTAAGCCACAACAGACCGGAAATAGCTTGCGCGTCCGCCGAGAAGTTTGGCGCGGATCGCAGCTATGGAACGACGCATGAGCTTGTGACGGATCCGAACGTTGACCTGGTCGTCGTGACGGTCAAGGTTCCACATCACCTTGAACTCGTGACGATGGCTCTGGAAGCAGGTAAAGCCGTTTTCTCGGAGTGGCCTTTGGGGATGAACCTGCGCGACGCCGAAAAAATGCTAGCGCTGGCCAAGAGCAGGAAGGCATTTACGGCGATCGGCCTTCAAACGCGCTCCGCTCCGGCCATCAACTTCATCAAGGATCTGATCAAGGACGGCTATGTCGGCGACGTCCTGTCTGTTTCCGTCATCGGGTCTGGTATCATCTGGGGCGAAGAGATCAACGAGAGCTACCTGTACACACTGGACATGGCCAACGGAGCGTCAATGCTCCACGTGCCGTTCGCCCACTCACTTGACGCGACCCTCTACGCCATCGGTTCGAGACTGAAGTCCGTCAGCGGCGCGCTGTCGAACAGCCGTGCGATGACCCGTATAGCGGAGACAGGGAAAGAGGTTCCTTTGACAGCGCCAGATCAAATCATTGTCGCTGGCTTGCTCACGAACGGCGCAGCCCTTAGCGCCCACTTCCGCGGCGGTATCTCGCGCGCCACGAACTTTCACATCGAGATCAACGGGACTAAGGGCGATCTCATCCTGACGAGCCCCGTCGGTTACGTCGGGCTGGGCGGCTTCACTGTAAAGGGCGCGCGGGGGGTCGAGCCGATGCAGGAATTGCCCGTGCCTCCACTCTACGAGACCCACGGCTTCGAGGACGGTTTCAGTCAAAGCGTCGGTCTGGCCTATTCCCGCATCGCGTCCGACATGAGAAATCACACCAAGCTGTCTCCTACATTCGAAGACGCTGTGAACCTGCACCGCGTTCTGGATGCCATCGTCTCTGGCAACGGGGAACGGCGCGATGTCTGAGAGGATGCAGGCACTGGTTGTCACCAGACCTGGCGGTCCTGAAGTCCTTCAGGTGCGGGAAGTCGACCGCCCCCGACTACGGGACGAGCTTGATGTTCTGGTTAAAGTGAAGGCGGCCGGCATCAATCCGGCAGACTGGCAGAACAGGAAGAATGGAGCCGTCTACGACGGCGAAGGGAGTTCACAGAAAGACCCTACAATCCTCGGCATCGACGGTGTCGGCGTTGTGGTCGAAGCCGGACGAGACGTGGTGAACGTCAGCGTTGGTGACGAGGTATGGTACGTGGACGGCGGCTACGCCGGAAACCCCGGAAGCTACGCAGAATACAAGGTCGTCCGTGCCGATTACGTCACTGCAAAGCCGAAGAAACTCGACTTCGTGGAAGCAGCCGCCTTACCAGTTGTCGCCCTTACCGCATGGGAGGCCGTCTTCGAAAAGGCGAAGGTTACCCGAGGTGATCATGTATTGGTCCACGGCGGCGCTGGCGGCCTCGGGCATATCGCAATCCAGTATTTGACTTCTCTCGGAGCCAGGATCGCCACCACCGTTTCCAACGAGGCTAAAGCCGCATTGGTGAGGGAGCTGGGTGCCGATATTGCAATTAACTACCGGGAAGAGAGCGTCGAGGAAGCCCTTCAGGCTTGGCGAGGCGAGCCCGGTGCGAAAGTCGTATTCGACTTCGTGGGCCACGGAAACTTCGCGGCAAGCTTCGCCCATACGGCGCCCTACGGACGGCTGATTAACACTGTTGTATCGGATTGGCCCGTCGAGGGAAACGGCCCGGCCGAGTGGAAGAACCTGGACATCAGCTTCATCAACATAGGCCTGCCGCAGATCAGCCGCCATCATGCACATCGCCTACGCCAAACCGCTGCACTCTCACAGATTGCCGAACTCGTTGATCGGGGCAGCTTACGGGCACACATTGACAGGGTGGTGTCTTTCACGGGCGTCGGCGAAGCGCAAAGGGCACTTGAAGCAGGCGACACCCTGGGCCGCCCGGTCCTTTTGATCTCAAGTGAATGAAGCGATGCTACGTTGGTGGAATATCGGCTGCAGGAACGCAATCTCACACTATGTGACGTTCCGATCCCCGAGCCTAGAGCGAGAGAAGCTCTCGTCAAGGTGAAAGCGGTGTCTCTCATCTATCGGGATGCTGCCTCCTGTTCACGGAGGAACGACACGAAGGCGCGCATGGAAGCGCTCAAATGGCGATGTCGAGGATAATACAGTGATAGTCCGGGATACGGTGGCGTCCATTCTTCCAGGACCTGCTCAAGGATTCCGGCATCTAGGGCAGGACCAGCCATCCACTTGGTTAAGTAAGCAAGCCCGTAGCCGTCGATGGCGGCTGCTAGTATGAGGCGGGAACTATCGAGGACCAGACCACCCTTCGTCTCGGTAGCAAGAGCTTCTCCCCGCCGTTCGAATTCCCAACGGTAAAGACTCCCGCTGGGCATCCGGAGTTGAATGCATCGGTGATCGACCAGATTGGCCGGCGAGCGCAAAGCAGGCGCATCTGCGAGATAGGAGGGAGCGGCTACAACGACATGCTGCTGCATCGGCCCAATGGGAACGGCGATCATGTCGTCGGACACAATTTCACTGGAGCGGATGCCGCAGTCGAAACCGTTTTCGGCGATGTCGACCAGCCGTCTCTCGCTCACCACCTCAACCTGCACGTCGGGAAACGACGCCATGAATTTGAGCACGAGCGGACCGAGAACCTGTTCGGCAGCCGTAGCATCGGCGTTGATCCGTAGGGTCCCCGACGGCCGGGAACTGAAGTCACTCAATTCGTCGGCTGCCTTGGCGATCTCATCCAGCGCGGGTCCCAGCCGGGCAAAAAACCGCTGCCCGGCATCAGTCAGAGAGACATTGCGCGTGGAGCGGTGAAAGAGCTGGACGTTCAGACGGTTCTCAAGGTTGGCAACGCTGTGGCTGAGAGCAGATGGACTGAGGTCACATCTGCGAGCGGCGGCGCGAAATCCGCCGAACTGTGCAACGGCAACGAAGGCCGCCAGCTCGGCAGGCGACAGCGCGCTCACTGTCCGAAATATCTCAGCATACTGTTCAGCCGTGTCCATCTACACAGAACAATGCACCAAGGTTATCTGAGTTGCAACCACAACAGTGAAAGGTCGAAGCAATGACTGACCAGCTTCCTTTTGGATTCTCAACTACGGCATCCGAAGTGCTCTCTGGGATAGATTTAACTGGCAAAACGATGATCGTCACAGGCGGAGCCAGCGGCATCGGTATCGAAACAGTGAAGAGCCTCGCTGCGGCAGGAGCGTCGGTCACCATCGCTGCGCGCCGCCCAGGAGCTGCAGAAGATGTTGCCCAAGCGCTCAGAACCGAAACAGGCAACCCGAAAATCGAAGTGCGTGCGCTCGATCTATCCGACTTGAAGTCTGTCCGTGCTTTCGTAACCGACTGGGACAAGCCCGTCCACGCTCTCGTCAACAATGCCGGAATCATGATGTTGCCCGAGTTGGAGCGCTCTGCCGAAGGTTGTGAGATGCAGTTCGCGACGAACTTCCTCGGTCACTTCGCTCTGACGCTTGGCCTGCGTCAACACCTGGCGAAGGCCCAAGGCGCACGTGTCGTATCGGTCAGTTCAACAGGAAGTCTGTTTGGACCCGTGTTCTGGGACGATCCCCAATTCCGCTTCATACCCTACAATCCCCTGCTAGCCTACGCTCAATCCAAGACCGCCTGCATCCTGCTCTCGATCGGCATCAGGGATCGCTGGGCTTCTGACGGCATCGTCTCGAACGCACTCAATCCCGGGGCCATCGCAACCAACCTCCAACGCCACACCGGGGGGCTGAGAACGCCCGAGCATCTTCGCAAGACTCCGGAACAAGGAGCTTCCACATCCGTACTATTGGCGGCCTCGCCTTTGGTGGAGGGAATAAACGGACGGTATTTCGACAACTGCCAGGAAGCCCCTTTGGTCGCGCAAAGACCGGAGCGCAAGCTCGAAGGTGTCGCATCGTACGCACTTGATAGTGCTAATGCCGATCGCCTTTGGGAGATGGCTCTCAATCTCGTTGGAGAACACAAATGAGCGATCTCCCGCGTGTGGGTTTTATCGGGTTGGGTGATCAAGGTGCGCCGATGGCAATCGCGAAAGCCGAGAAGTACGAGCTTCATGTCTGGGCAAGACGTGGCTCCTCATACGAGGCCCTCGGACACGCCCCGCACATACGGGCATCCAGCCCGGCCGACCTGGCGGTAAGTGTGGACGTCTTGTGCCTGTGTCTTCGAAACGACGCAGATTTGCACGAGCTGTTCGCCGATCGCACGATATTCCGCGAACTCGGCAGAGATAGGATCATCATCAACCATGCCACCGGTGATCCGATCGAATCGGAAGGATTCGAAAGACTGGCGGCCGAGTGGGGCGTCCGGTTTCTCGATGCGCCGGTCAGCGGCGGACGCCCGGGTGCGGAAGCTCGCTCTCTTACCTGTTTCGTCGGCGGCCAACCTGGCGCACTCGAGGACAGCCGGGACATCATGGGATGCCATAGCTCCAGCATCATAGCCATGGGCCCGGCAGGTTCCGGACAGATGGCGAAGCTCTGCAACAACGCTCTCACGATCTCGAACCTGCGCAATGTGGTCGAGGTGTTCGCGATGGCGGACAAGCTGGGCCTGTCCTTCGCCGGCCTTCGCGAGGCGTTCGCGCACAGCAGTGGAGGAAGCTTTATCCTCCAGGCCCTCGGAACCAAGGTGACGAAGACGAACGCGGCGCACATCGCTGAACTCAACCGAACGGACCTGCGCGAGTTCGCGGAGGCCATGAGCCGAAAGCACATCGATCCGACGGCTCTGCTGCAATGGGGAATCAGAGGCCCAGACGGCCTAGAGGAACTGGTTCGTCGATTGCAGCAGTCGAGTAGGTAATATGAACCCATGATTGGTGGGGGCTGAACCTATGTGTAGCTTTGTTCGAGCGGGCATCTCTCCACAGCGTGAGATGTAAGTCGTCGCTCGCGCCTAACCCGCCAACAAGGGAACCACGCCATGTCAGACGCCAGTCACACAATCACTATCGATGTCCCGGTTGAACTGAAGTCTGTAAAATCCGTGCACAGCATCGGCTCGCTTCAGTTCGAAGGCGATCTGCCTGCCGCCATTTTCCACCTTCAACTCATTACCAACGACATAGCGAACTGGGGCGCTGACTCCGAGGTCATAGTGGTATTCCACACGAACGCGGGACACCTCACGCTGCATGACGAGGCGTACAACCACTCACGGAAGATCGCAGCCGGAAATCCCAACAAGAACCTGATAGCCGTTTTGGTAGAGCGAGGTGTCAAGATTGAGCTCTGCGGGGCCACGGCGGAGGCGAACGGCTGGGGCAATGCGGACCTTCTTCCGAACGTGAAAATCAACACGGACGCGATGGCGCGAACCATCCAGCTTGTTCAACAGGGATTCGTGAAAATCACAGAGGCGTAATGTTTCAGTGACGCTCCGCTGGGGCACCCCTATCGAAGGAAAGCAGGGGTTGCCTCCTCACGATGCGGAAACCGAGGCAAGGGTAGAACCTGCCCCATCGGGACTGCTATCGCCTCTCAGGCAAAAAATGTTTCAGATACGTTCGCCTCCAACCACTCCAGCTCGCAGCGGCACGGCTCAGTGAACTTGATCCGCGTCGCGGCGAAGGCACGCTGTTTCAGTCGATACATTATGCGATTTTGGAAGCCCCAAACGTGAACATCACAGTAACAAGCCATAGCGGGCTCGTGGGAGCAGGTTCTGTCCGCCCCTAGGGCGACGTCCACGCTTAAGTCAGTGAACGGCAGCATCGCTCCCGATTTCGGTCATGAATCAGGACGCTAGTAAGCCAGCTGCCCGCGTAGGCTTGGGACGATCCAGTCGCGGAAGCACCGTACCTTCAGCGGCAGGGGATCGGCTGGTCCATGGATAACGTTCACAGGTAGCGGTTCCGGTGCAAAGTCTGTCAGCAATTCGTGCAGAGCACCGGAGCGCAACTGATCGGAAATCTGGTAAGACAGCACGCGGATAATGCCGATACCGGCTATTGCAGCCTGAATGGCAGCCTCCGTCGTATTGACCGCGAATTTGAGGCGCGGCTCGATGGCAAAGGCCGCGCCGTCCCGGCGGTAGCGCCATTCCGGCGCGGTCGCAAAGCCCTGAAAGCTTATGCCGTCATGCTGGCTGAGGTCTTCCGGCTGGCGCGGAACGCCTCGGCGGGCAAGATAGTCGGGGCTCGCGCAGATCACCCGTCGGACTGCGCCGACGCGCGTTGCGATAAGCGCGCTGTCCGCCAAGTGTCCGATCCGCAGGGCCACATCGACGTGCTCATCTGCCAGGCTTAGCTGCCGATCGGCGAGGGTCAGGCGCAGGTTGATATCGGGTTGCTGCTTCAGGAACTCCAGAGCTATTGGCAGCAGATGGCGCTCGCCGAAGGCAATCGGCGCGGTCACGTGGAGCCCTCCACGCAGCGCGCCGTAGTCGCCGCTGGCCTGCCGCTCTGCCGCGTCCAGTTCGTCCAGAATACGACGTGACGCGGCGACGAAGCTGCGCCCCTCATCCGTCAAGGTGATGCCGCGGCGAGTGCGCAGGATCAGGCGCACGCCAAGGTGCTTTTCAAGATCCGCGACCTTACGGCTGACCGAGGCGAGTGGTGTATGCAATCGCCGCGATCCAGCCGAGAGGCTGCCGGCGTCCACCACCGCCAGCAGCACCGACATCGCTTCAAAACCGATCCATCGAATCCTTCCGGAAATTGAGAGGAAAGTTCCTGAAATGGCAGGATACCCTATTGGTTTCGGATATCTTAGCTTTTGCGTCGTTCCAGGGGACGTCGGCCGGCTCCCCGTATTGCCAATGATCAGGAGAAAGACGTCATGCCTCAACTTTCACGTCGTGCCTTTGCCAGCGCTCTTCCTCTTGGCCTCCTCGGTGGAGCACTGATCAGTGGCGCACCGGCCCTTGCCGCAGCGCAGAATACCGCCAAAACGCCGGCCAACATTACGCCGCTGGCGCAGATCCGCATCGGTCGCTTCACGGTGACGGCGCTGACAGACGGGTATGCCGATATGCCCTTCGGCTATTTTCCGGGACGCGCCCCGGCGGAGGTGGAGCAGGCGGCCGTCGCTCAGTTCACCGCCCGGCCAAGTGGGGTGCGGTTCCTCTTCAACCAGTATCTCATCGATGATGGCGAGCGCCTCATCCTGATCGATGCCGGTGCAGCGGGCTCGATCGGGCAGACCGGCAAACTGCCGCAGGCGCTCGGTGCGCTTGGCCTGCAGCCTGACCAGATCGACGCGGTGATCGTAACGCATATGCATCAGGACCACATGGGCGGTCTGATCGCCGGAGGCAGGAACAACTACCCCAAGGCGGAGCTCTACATCGACCGTCGCGACGTAATCCATTGGACCGACCCAGCCAAGCGCAGCGGCGCGCCCGATTATCTGCAGACCAGCTTTAAGATGGCGGAGGATGTGGTGCGCTTCTACCCGAAACTTCAGGCGATTGACGGAGAACGCGAAATTGTGCGCGGCGTCTCAATTGTCGACCTGGCCGGCCATACACCCGGCCATATTGGCGTGCGGGTCGAAGATGACGGCAAGAGCCTCATCATGGTCTCGGATATGATCTTTCCGGTCGTGCATCCTGGGGCGACCGACGTGTTCTTTTTGTTTGAGCAGGACCGTGCAGCGGCCAAGGCGATGCGCGACCGCTTTTTCCCTCGCGCCGCTTCGGAAGGCGCACTTATCGCCGCCACGCACATGGCCTTTCCAGGGCTCGGCCGTGTCGTCGCCGACCGTGGGCAGATGCGCTGGGAGGTGGCGGACTGGGCCTTACAGGATTGAAGTTAGCTCCGGCGCTCTAGAAAGTTAGGAATGGAATGAGCAGCAGATATCTCAGTATCGCGACGACGCCCTCCGTAGCGGCCGCACAGGAGCGCTATGGCAGCGCGGAGCAGTGGCGCGGATCGGCGCGCGGCTGAGCCGCCCCGTCAGGGCAAAGCCGCCACCCGTCCGGGTGACGGCCTTTGATCACCTGCATTTTACAGAGATTACTGTGCAGCCTCTTCGATTAGGTCCGCGACGGCTTGGG
>NZ_JBNDIU010000031.1:0-52644 GCF_050434565.1 Ensifer sp. 4252 | reverse complement strand
GAGCCGATCGGCAAAAAAGCCGGTCAGAACAAAACCGAACCCAAGGAAAGCCGCCAACTCAAGGCGTTCTGCCCCTTGCGTTCTTTCATTGGAGAAAGCCATGATCCGTATCGACGACAGGCTCTATGATCGCGCCTATTTCGATGAGACATCCGCACGCCTGGCCGGGCAGATCGGTCTGAAAGACCGCGACGACGGACGCTATGCGGTTTGCTTTGCCGAAACCGTCGACTGGCTGGCTCTGTTTTTTGCGATCCACAAGGCCGGCGCCAGCGTGTTGCCGATCCATCCGGGAACGCCCTATGCCGCGGCGCGCAAGCTTGCGATCGGCGCCGGCTGCAACCGGTTATTCTACAACAGCCTGACGGCAGAAGTGCTGGAACGACCGGCGAACGCCTTGCCGGTCGGAACGCTGCTCCAGATGAGTTCGGGCACGACAGGGGCGCCGAAATGCGTGGCGCGAAGCTGGGAGGATATCGACGCCGAGATTGAAAGCTATATCGCCACCTTCCGCGAACCGGCGAACATGACCCCGGTCGTCGCCTGCCCGACGACCCATTCCTACGGCCTGATTTGCGGCATCCTCGTGGCGCTCAAGCGGGGCCAGACGCCTGTTGTCGTCAACACCGCCAATCCGAAATACCTCCTGAAGGTCCTGCGCGAAATCGAGCGGCCGCTGCTCTATTCGTCACCGGCGATCCTGCACACGCTTGCCCGGCTCCTGCCGGAAGGCGAGCAGATCCATGCGACGATGACGTCGGGCACGCTGCTGCCGGATCCCTGGTTTGCCCAGATCAGGGCCAAGAGCCGTCACATGTTCCAGCAGTACGGCTGCTCCGAAGCCGGATGCATCGCCATCAATCCGGATGTCACCGCCGCCGGCGACATGGGGTTTGTGCTACCGCATCTTCTCCCCCAAACCGGAAGCAGTGCCGAGGACACGGGCGAGATCGTCGTGACGAAGGACGACGGCATCGCCATCCACACCCGCGATCTCGGCTATCGCCGCGATGACGGCATGCTGGTCTTCGTGTCGCGGATGGACGACATGATCAATGTCTCCGGTCTCAACGTCTATCCCCGGGACGTCGAGGATGCGGTGATGGCCATGGCAGGCGTCAGCGATGCAGTTGCCTTCCGCATGGGCGACCGCTTTGCCGGCGAGCGCGTGGCGCTGCTGTTCAGCGCCAGCGAAACCGTCGCACCGCAGGCGATCCGCGAATGGTGCAGCCAGCACCTCGCCAGCCATCAGCTGCCGATGGATATCCGCCAGGTCGATGCCATCCCCCGCCAGGCCAACGGCAAGATCAGCCGCCGCGAGGTTGCCGCCCGCCACGCCGCCGGCGAGTTCAGCAAACCGATCGCCGGAGCAGCGTCATGACCAGCAACGAAACCCTGGAAGCAATCCACACGGTCCTCAGCGAGCACATGATGCATCCGCATCTCGACGGCTTTGGCCCGGAAGCACGCCTCAACGAGGATCTCTACCTGGATTCCGTCCTGATCCTGCAGATCTTTCTCAATCTGGAGCTGGAATACGGGCTGAGCGTTCCCGAAGAAGCAATCGCCCGGCAGGACGTCCAGACCGTTGCCGATCTCGTCGCACTCTATCAGCCGAAGGTTGCCGCGACAGTCATCCCGTCGTTCCCGTTGACCGGTGGCACGAGCGACGAAGGCGTACACGGCGAGGCCTATTACGACATCAAGGTCCATTGCTTCGTCAGTTGCGTTTGCGACGGGCTGAAGCGGCAGGGCTTGGATCACCGGCCGTTCTATTTCGGTGTCTGGGATGCGAAATTTGCCCTCAGCGACCGCTTTCAGCTCCTCTATCACGCACCCGAAATCAGCCAGGAGTTTTTCCGCAGCTGGTTTCAGCGCCTGTATGGCGTCACCGTTCGCGAATGGTACGACCCGGATATCAGCAAGAGCGACAATCTCGCCGTGATGTTCGATCTGGTCAGCCGGCGCGCAGAAACCGGTTCCGTCATGGTCATGCTCGACATGTTCCATCTGCCGGAGCGCGAGAACAAATTCAACCAGAACCCCTTCCCGCATTACCTCATGCTGCAGGAAACTGGCGATCCCGACACATGGTTCGTGCACGATCCCGATTACCGTTGGGAGGGCGAAATCGCGCGGGACAAGGTGATCCATGCGGTGATGCAGCCGACCGTCGGCGGCGGCTATGTCTTCGACAACGCGGAGGCGCGAGCCCCCGCCGCCGAAGACCTCAAGGCCTATTTCGAGGCTTGCTTCATCCGAGACAATAACCCGCTAGTGGACACCGTTCGCACAATCGTCATGGCTCATCTCGAGGGACGCGGAGGCATCGATCTCTCCGATCTGACGGAGGCCGTCCGCGAAGTGCCTGTCATCACGATCCGCAAATATGCCTACGAGCACGGCTTTGCCTTCTTCTGGCGGGCGCTGAAGCTGCCGGCGGCCGAGTTCGAAGGCTGGTGCGAAGAGATCGAGGCGCTCGTCCAGGCGCTGAAAACGCTGCACTACGATTGCATGAAGCTGAGCCAGACCGGCGACCGCGCATTGGCCGACCCGGTGTTCGGGCGGCTGGCGGAAGCCGACCGGATCGAGACGAAGCTGAAAGGCAAGCTCGCCGAGATCTTCGATCTCTGGTGCGAGCAGAACATTGCCGCTGACATTTCCATGCTGAAGAGGCCCATGCTGAAAAGGGTTGCGCGATGAATATCTCGCTGTGCACGATCACGTTTCGCCATCATCTGATTTCGCTCGGCGAGATCGCAGCCTGGGCGCAGTCCAACGATTTCCAGGGCATCGAGCTTTGGGGCGCGCATGCGCGCAATCTGGCGCAACAACCGGACCGCAATGCCGATTGGCTCGATACCTTTGGGCTGAAAGTGTCGATGATCAGCGACTATCTGCCGCTCGACGGCGATCCGGAGACGCTTAGGCACAAGACCGTCGAACTCTGCAGGCTCGCGCGCCGCTGGCGAACCCGCAAGATCCGCACCTTCGCCGGCAATTGCGGCAGTCTCTCCGTCTCCGACGACGAGCGGCAACGCATCGTCGACAGGCTGAAGGAGATATGCGCGATCACCGCCAGCTACGGCATTCAGCTGCTGGCGGAGACACATCCGAAAACGTTGGCCGATACTGCGGCCTCGACATTGCGTCTCATCGCGGAGGTCGACCACCCCGCCTTCGCGATCAACTTCGATACACTGCACGTCTGGGAGGGCGGCGACGACCCCATCGCCGTGCATCGGCAGATGAAACCGCACATCCGCCACTACCATCTGAAGAACATCCGCGACCGGTCTGACCTCTCGGTCTTCGAACCGGCGAACGTCTATGCCGCCGCCGGCCGACGCGACGGCATGACGCCGTTGTTCGAAGGCACTGTCGATTATGCCGGCTTTCTCCTGGAGATTGGGGGCAACGAACAACTCGATGCATCGCTGGAATGGTTCGGCAATGATTGCCTCGATATCCTGCGTCGCGATCGCAGGCAGGTTCGCCGCGTGATCGAGGGAACTGAACCAGTTCGCAGAACAGTCAAATTTTCGTGATCGCGCTCGACGTTGCCATCGACTCTTGCCGGTGCAGCGCATAAAAAAATGGCCCTGGCTGTACATGCCGGGGCCTATTTTTTGTTTTTGTTTTCGTCTTGCAAATGTCTATCGATATAGTTTCGGAACACTGAAATACTGCCTCGTTCGCATCTTAGTTCATTTTCGACTTGAAGCGGACGAGCTGTGCTCTACCTCGCTACTCTGGCGATCTTGCAGCCGAAAATCAATCAACTTTTATGGGTCTATTTTTCTCCGCGCGACACGGGCGCCTGGGAAATCGTCGCACCTGTTTCAGCACTCCCCAAGGCGGGCAGAAAAACCCAAACATAGCTTGCGCCGGCAGGGATACGGACGGCGTGCATGGCCGCAGCGTGTGCGCCCGATCGATACTCACGTACCGCCTTGCCACCAGCCAACGGTCGCGTCGATCGCTAAAGAATCTGACAGCGGCGCTGCCATGCAGATGGTCTTCTCTGACGGTCGAAACCACGACCAAGAGGAGACGAAGACAATGAGCCAGAAAACCTGTGCGGCCTGCGACTGCGAACTCGATCAGAACAGCATCAAGGTCAAGCTCGGCGGCAAGACGGTGGAAGTCTGCTGCGAAGAATGCGCCGCTGCCATCGGTGAAGCGGAGGCCGCAAGGACGGCTGCGGCATCGGCCGGAAAGTAAGCATGAGGCCGGCCGCCACGGCGGCCGGCCTCCAATCTTAAGGATCGAGGCTGTATTTTCGCAACGACCGTTCAGTGCCCCTTGAGCGCGGCAATTTCAGCTTGGAGCACAGCGACAGTCTCTTCCAGCGTTTGCACGCGTTGTTCCAGCTCGGACAGGTCTGACGTGGCGAAGGACGGCATGCTCGGGGCAGCGGCGACCGTCTGATCGACCTCGCCACACAAAAGATGCGCAAACCGGTCTTCGCGCTGGCCGGCGCCGCGGTTCAGCTGCACGATGAGCGGGGGCCGACGCCCGATCATCAGATCGAGGTTGTCCTTGAGATCCTCTACCGATTGAAACCGCGCCATGCGCTCGCTGCGAGACCAGAGCTCATAGGCCGTCTGCGGACCGCGCAGCAAAAGCAGCCCGAGCACGACGATTTGCGGCGACGTCAGCGAAAAGCGGTTGGCAGCCTGATGTTCATAACGCTCGACGCGCGATGCGAAGGCCTGCCGGACCAATCCCTTCTGGACCAGGGAGTTGAGCGCACGATGCACATCCACCTGTTCCAATGCCATCACCGGATCGCGCGCCGTCTTCTGGTTGGTGGCGGAGTGGAGGGAGTTGAGCGTCAGCGGGTAGACGTCAGGCGTGGTTTCCTTCTTCTCGATCAGGCAGCCAAGGACACGGGCTTCGATCGCATTGAGTTCGGGAAAATCGGTGTCTGGATTGGTGTTCATAAGCTCACTCTTCTCGGCAACGAGTTCAACGGCAACCCCAGGCTCTCCAACCGGATTGATCTGGACCCAGATTTTCCGCCCGTCTTTGGCAGAAAGCCTCGAAATCCCCGGCCGGCCGAACGGCATCCCTCGATAGACCGTTGCACGGCCAAGGCCAAGTTGCTTTCCGGTTTCGAAGTCCGAATATCACCCGCAACAAGCGACTGAAGGCAACCCACTCGACCCCAACCGTCGCCCTGAATTTATTTCATCAGACACGGCCGCAGTCGCTCGTTCGATCACGATTGCGCCGCAGTTCGCATCGATACGGTGCCGGTCAATTTCAAGCTGATTCCACTTCTGCCCTCCCTTGCCTTACGGGGCCAGATGCCCAGCGGTCACCCAATCGGGATCACCGCCGCGTCGCCTGACGGCAACTTTCGAAACCATCATCACAGAAGCCCCCCATGTCCCGTGTTAAAAAGAGGGTCGTACTGCATTTTCCGGGTTTTGAGCCCTTCGACGCGGAGGCGCACCGCCAGCGTTACGCCCGTTCGGCGCGGCAGAGCGCCGAGGTGTGGGGCTTCAAGTCCGATGCCGGTCCTTTGGTGAGCACGGGCGCGGCGACGCATTTCGACGTCGACTGTGCCGGACCAGACTGGCAGACTTCCAGCCGCATCTATGTTTTCGATCACGATGTGCTGGTCGACACCTTGAGCCGCCGAGCGTTCGTTCGCCGGCTGTTCGGGGGATTTGCCAGTGCGCTGGATGTAACGTTCAACGGCGGACTTTGGGGCTATTTTCGCCATGCCTGGCGGTTTGGCCTGTTTTTCCTGTTCCCCTTCCTGCTGGCCGGATTGATGACGGCAATCGCCCTTGTCGTCGCATTCATTCCACAGTGGCTGAGCCTTTCGAGGTGGAACCTGCTGTGGAGCGTGCCGCTGGCTGGCCTCCTGTTGCAACAGATCCTGCTGCCGTTGGCCACGAAGTTCCATACGCTGCATCTGTTTGCCGACTGGGAAATGGCCGTGGCCATGGCGCGACTGGATCGGCCCGATTTCAACCGTTGGCTCGAAAGCTGTGCGGATGCCGCGCGCGAGGCGTTCAGCGAGGAGGCGGATGAATATCTGATCAGTTCGCACAGCATGGGTTCGAGCACCGCCGCGCATGTCATCGGCA
This sequence comes from Ensifer sp. 4252, assembly GCF_050434565.1. Lineage (NCBI taxonomy): Bacteria > Pseudomonadati > Pseudomonadota > Alphaproteobacteria > Hyphomicrobiales > Rhizobiaceae > Ensifer > Ensifer sp. 4252. The sequence continues at coordinate 46,540 of NZ_JBNDIU010000031.1, read as the reverse complement.
TGCTGATCGAGCGGCAGCCGGATATTCTCGGGGGCAAACAGGTGGTGTTCGCAACACTTGGCGGCGCGATCCTGCAATGCGCGCTGATGGGGCCGGCACAGGCCCTGCGGGCCCGCGTCGGGACAATCGCCCGCGCCAAGGAGATCCTCTGGTTCGAGGTCCAATGCCTGACGGATGTCGTCAATTTCTACAAGACGCGCGTCGTCGCCCTCGCCGGACATCCGCAGGAAAAGCAGCCATCCATCGCCTATATCAAGGTCAAGCATATGCTGTCACCTGACCGCTACCGGAGGATCAGGCGCAACTTCCTGCGCGTTCATCGCCAGTATGTGCTCGGTCCGGACGTTCGCGCATCCTTCGATTTTACCTTGCTGACTGCAGGACCATTGCCGGCGGCGGCCTTCGCGGATTTTTCGCCAGGCAACATACCGGCGCTTTGACCAGCGACGAGCTATCGCTCGTGTGATGCCGCCGGGTTCAACAGTGCCCGCAAGCCGGCGAGCTGAAAGCGCCAGAAAGTTCGAAGCGGCGATCGAAGGCGCATAGCGTTGACTGGCGAGAATGTCGCCGATCGTGTCGATCGTCCTGTCGAGCGTAAAGAAGAGCAGCGGCGTCAGCGCCTCGTCGCTGTGCCGGTCGGTCACAGGGCGCGACGCAAGCCGCAGCATTTCCCTTGTCATCAGTGGCGGCACATGGGCGTAGCGCGTGCCCTGCGACCCGCGAAGCAGGATGAGAACAGCCAGCCGGTGTTGGGTCAGGAACTGCAGGAAAGCGGGCACGCTCCGATCCCGCTGCATTTGCCGAGGACCCATTGGCCGATACTGCCGAGTTCGCGCACGCGGGCGCGCATCAGCGTCAGCAGTCTTGCCGCCAGCGCCGGCGTGACGATGGCGTGAAACGGCGCATCCTTGTGCTCGACATATTTATGGATGTTGCTCGCGCTCGTTCCGGCCCGCTCAGCCACATCGGCAAGCCGCTGCCGAACGAGGCCAACGCTGGGGAAAGGGTCGCGATCTCGGTCCCCTACCTATGCAGAGTTGATCCCACGGGCGCGGAGAAGTATTTATCGTGTCGACAAAAGGATTCTTAAGATGACCGACACCGATTCCAGCCCCACACTCGAACGCAAGCGCGGTTCCGGCGTGAAGATGGTCTACGACCTTCTGCGCGACGAAATTCTCGATCTGGTGCTGCCGCCGGGCAGCCCGATCGACGAGGTCCAGCTCGCAGAACGCTTCAAGATGTCGCGCACGCCGATCCGCGAAGCGCTGGTGCGGCTGGCCGGCGAAGGTCTGATCGACACGCTGCCGAACCGCTCGACGATGGTTTCAAGCATCGACTTCCTCAATATGCACACGTTCTTCGACGCGCTCGTGCTGATGTACCGCGTCACAACCCGGCTGGCGGCACAGAACCACCGTCCCGAGGACTTGCCGATAATTCGCGGTTTCCACGAAGATTATGCAGCGGCCGTCCAGTCGCGCGACGCGCTGGCGATGATCGCCACCAATGCCGCCTTCCACGCGGCGATCGCAGACGCCGGGCGCAACCCCTATTTCACCGGCCTTTTCCGCCGGCTGCTGGACGAGGGGCGTCGGATCCTGCGGCTCTACTATTTGTCCTACGAGGAGCAGTTCCCACAGCGCTTTGTCGATGAGCACGCAGAAATCATCGCCGCGATCGCAGCGCGCGATCTCGAAGAGGCTGACCGCCTCGGCAAGGCCCATGCTGAGCAGATCGTCCAACAGGTGCAAAAACTGTTCGCCCGGAAAAATCAACTCGACATCGCGCTGTAGCAAGCACTGTATTTTTCTTGTCGACAAATAAAATACAAACAGCTATGTCTACACACAGAGGCACGAAGACGTGCGCCTTGGATGGCGCGTACGCCCGTGCCGAGTGACAAAGCCGAGAGGAGTTTCAGATGAAGGCACAGATTTTCACCGGCGTCATCCCGGCGCTGATGACCCCCTGCAAGGAAGACCGCAGCCCCGATTTCGACGCGCTGGTGCGCAAGGGCAAGGAACTGATCGCCCAGGGCATGTCCGCCGTCGTCTATTGCGGCTCGATGGGTGACTGGCCGCTCCTGACCGACGCGCAGCGCATGGAAGGCGTGGAGCGCCTGGTCAAGGCCGGCATCCCGGTCATCGTCGGCACCGGCGCCGTCAACACCGCGTCTGCCGTCGCCCATGCGGCCCACGCCCAGAAGGTCGGCGCCCAGGGCCTGATGGTCATCCCGCGCGTGCTATCGCGCGGCTCGGTCGTCACCGCCCAGAAGAACCACTTCAAGGCCATTCTTTCGGCCGCTCCGGACCTGCCGGCGGTTATCTACAACAGCCCCTACTATGGCTTTGCCACCCGCGCCGACCTGTTCTTCGCGCTGCGGGCCGAACATCCGAACCTCGTCGGCTTCAAGGAATTCGGCGGCGCTGCCGACATGCGCTATGCGGCCGAGAACATCACCAGCCGTGACGATGGCGTCTCGCTGATGATCGGCGTCGACACGGCGGTATTCCACGGCTTCGTCAACTGCGGCGCGACCGGCGCGATCACCGGCATCGGCTGCGTGCTGCCGAAGGAAGTCATCCACATGTGCAACCTGTCGCGGGCGGCCGCCGAAGGCGACGTCGATGCACGTCTGCGCGCGCTGGAGCTGGAACAGGCACTTGCCGTGCTCTCCTCCTTCGACGAAGGCCCGGATCTGGTTCTCTACTTCAAGCACATGATGGTGCTGAAGGGCGACAAGGAATACACGCTGCACTTCAACGAGAGCGATGCGCTCTCGGACAGCCAGCGCGGGTATGTCGAAGCACAGTTCAAGCTGTTCAACAGCTGGTACGCCGAGTGGAGCAAGCTCCCGGGTGCGGTACAGAAGTACAAGGGCTGATCCCAAGCCTGCCGCAGCATAAAAGGAAGGCCTTCCCGATCGGGAGGGCCTTTTCTTTTGACGAACACAAAAAGCGGCCCGGCGCCCATGAACTTCCATGGAGAATGCCAATACCTGCAGCCGCTCAAATCGGCCGAGACCATCCAAAGCGATCTGACTGACAGCGGCGGTAGAGCGCGGACGTGGTGCTTGCAAGCATGGATCGGCTTGCGAATCGCATAAGTCTATGCTTATGTGACTCCATGACCGAGAATGATATTTTCCGAGCTTTGGCCGACCCTACCCGCCGCGCGATCTTCGAGAAGCTGGCAACGCGCAGCATGAATGCCAGCGCCTTGCGTGAAGGTATGGAGATCAGCCAACCGGCTATGTCCCAGCACCTTTCGGTCTTGCGGAGCGCCGGGCTCGTCAGGGAAGAACGGCAGGGGCGGTTCGTGAATTACGAGGTCGATCCGGCGGGTCTTGCTCTCATTGCACAATGGTTCGCCAAGTATCGCGCCTACTGGCCCACACGCGTTGACGCTCTCAAGGCCTTGTTGAAGGATATGGACCAGTGAGCGACGGAACGACCAACGGCATCGAACTGGAATTTGACGTCGATGAGCCGCCGCACAAGGTCTGGCGAGCAATCAGCATTCCGGAGTTTCGGGAAAGCTGGCTGCCGCAGGGCGCGTTGGCCGATCCGGAGGCGATCACCATCACCCCCGGCCAACAAGTCCGCTATCGCTTGTCTGATGATGCTCCGCCATTCCTGGAAAGCACCGTGACGTTCACGATCGCCCCGAACGAAAGCGGCGGAACCTGCCTTCGGATTATCCACGAACTGACGGATATGCGGATCGATCGGATGACGAGGAATACCGCGAACAACAACGATCCGCCTCTGATGTCGGCCGCCTGACGGGGGCGAGCCTCCCCCCATATCTCTCGAAGACAGGAGTTCGCCAATGCGCGAAGCGATGCAACTCGTCCCTATGGTTATTGAGCAATCCAGCAGAGGGGAGCGATCTTTCGACATCTACTCCCGCCTTCTGCGCGAACGCATCATCTTCCTCAATGGCGAGGTGAACGATACCGTTTCGGCTCTCGTCTGCGCGCAGTTGCTGTTTCTTGAGGCTGAGAACCCGAAGAAGCCGATCAATCTCTACATCAATTCGCCGGGCGGTGTCGTGACAAGCGGCATTGCCATGTACGACACCATGCGCTTTATCCGCGCGCCGGTGCACACGCTTTGTATGGGAACAGCCCGCTCGATGGGGTCCTTCCTGTTGATGGCTGGCGAACCTGGGAGAGAGTTGCGCTGCCCAATGCCAGCATCCTGATCCACCAGCCATCCGGCGGCTTTCAAGGGCAGGCGTCGGACATGTTTATCCACGCCGAGGAAATCCTGAAAACCAAGCAGCGCATGACGCGACTCTACGCAGAGCACTGCGGACGCTCGTACGAAGAGTTTGAACGGGCCATGGATCGAGACCGCTTCATGACCGCGCAAGAGGCGTTGGATTGGGGTCTCATCGACCGCATCTTGCAGGGTCGCGAAGACGCGACGGAACTCTAGGATCGAAGCGCCCGCAACATCCTGTTGCGGGCGCCTGCAAAGGCTATCCACCTGAACCCGATGGGCAATGAGGAGCGATGCCCCCGCTGCATTTTATGCGACAGCATCAAGCCCGAGCGCGAGCAGCCGGTCGAGCTGCTCCATCTCCGCCTTGTTCAGAACAATGCCTTCGGATTCCGACTTGGCACGCGCTGTGAAACGGCGCTGCGAGGGAAGACGGGCGCCCTGCCCGACGATCGCCTCGAACAGCATTTCCGCGCGAGCGAAGGGATTGCCCGGCCGGCCGGCCGCGAATTTCTCCGGGGAGAAAGCAATGATCAGTTCGCCATGGAATGGTGCCAGTGTCGTTGTGCCGAGATAATCGAGCACCTCGGGGCTCGTCAGGTCGCCGATCATGATGCCGGCGAGGAGTTCGACCATCGTGCCGATCGCCGAGCCCTTGTGGCCGCCAAAGGGAAGCATGGCGCCGGCGAGCGCCGCTTCCGGATCGGTCGTCGGGTTGCCCTCAGCATCGATCGCCCAGCCCTCGGGCAAGGGCTTGCCGGCGCGGCGGTGCAGTTCGATCTCGCCGCGAGCAGCAACCGAGGTCGCAAAGTCGAAGACGTAGGGCGGCTTGTTCTCGCGCGGCCAGCCGAAGGCGAACGGGTTGGTGCCGAGCAGCGGCTTATTGCCGCCGGTCGGCGCCACGGTCGCATAGCTCGGGCACATGACAAGACCGGCGAGGCCCTCGCCGGTCAAACCTTCGACCTCCGGCCAGAGCGCCGAAAAATGCGTGCAGTCATTGATGACGAGGGCGGCAAGCCCCAGGGTCCGGGCACGTTCGGCGAGAACTGGCAGGCCAAGCTCGAAGGCCGGATTGGCAAAACCACCCTTGGCATTGACCTTGACGATGGCCGAGCCTTCCTGCGCCAGCAACTCGGGAACCGCGTCCGGCTTGACCTTGCCGGCCTTGACAGTGCGCAGCGCGCCTTCGATACGGTAGATGCCATGCGACTTGCAGGCGTCACGCTCGCCCGCGACGATCACCCGGGCAAGGGCGCCGGCCTGGACGGCATTGAGCCCGCCCTTGCGGAAGATCGCCTCGACCCGCTCCTGAACTGCGGCGATCGTCAGGGTGGTGGTCTCACTCATCTTGTACCTTTCTGGCTGCGTATGACCCTGTTGCGGGCGGTTGAAGTTCTGCATACATAGAGTATACAAAGATCCGACAAGTGCAAATCGGCTCCGAGCTATTCATGCCGAAAGACACCGGTGTTCTCAAGAAAGGATCCGCAGATGGTCTTCACCCCCAAAGGAAAACATCTCGTTGCCGGCGAATGGCTCGACGGCGCAGGCACTTTCGCCTCGACGCCGGCGCACGGCCCGTCGCATGATTTCGCCGTCGGCACCGTCGAACTGGTGAACCGCGCCTGCGAAGCAGCGGAAGAGGCGTTCTGGACCTATGGTTATTCGTCGCGGGCGGAGCGCGCGGCATTTCTGCGCGCCATCGCCGACGAGATCGAGGCGCGGGCCGAAGCGATCACCGCAATCGGCAGCCAGGAGACCGGCCTGCCGGAAGCGCGGCTGCAGGGCGAGCGCGGCCGCACCACCGGCCAGCTCCGGCTGTTTGCCGATCATATCGAGGCGGGCGACTATCTTGATCGCCGCTTCGATGCGGCCCTCCCCGAGCGCCAGCCGGCGCCCCGTCCGGAAATCCGGCTGATCCAGCGGCCGATCGGCCCGGTCGCCGTCTTTGGCGCTTCCAACTTCCCGCTCGCCTTCTCGACCGCTGGCGGCGATACCGCAGCGGCGCTCGCCGCCGGTTGCCCGGTGGTGGTCAAGGGCCATTCGGCCCATCCCGGCACCGGCGAGATCGTGGCCGAGGCCGTCGAAGCCGCCATTCGCAAGACCGGCATTCACCCGGGCGTCTTTTCGCTGATCCAGGGCGGCAGCCGCGACGTCGGCCATGCGCTCGTCAAGCACCCGCTGATCAAGGCTGTCGGCTTCACCGGCTCCCTCGCCGGCGGACGTGCGCTGTTCGATCTGTGCGCCGCCCGCCCCGAACCGATCCCGTTCTTCGGCGAACTCGGCTCGGTTAACCCGATGTTCCTGTTGCCGGAAGCCTTGAAGGCACGCGCCGAGGCGCTCGGACAGGGCTGGGCCGGTTCGCTGACCATGGGCGCCGGCCAGTTCTGCACCAATCCCGGCATTGCCGTGGTGATCGAAGGTGCCGACGCCGACCGCTTCACGGCGGCCGCCGTCGAAGCGCTCGGCAAGGTTGCGCCGCAGACCATGCTGACCGACGGCATCGCCAAGGCTTACCGTGACGGGCAGGAGCGTTTCACAACAAGGAACAGCGTCAAGCCGCTGCTCGAAACCAGCTCGGCGGACCGCGCCGCATCGCCCAATCTGTTCGAAACCACGGGCAGCCAGTTTCTGGCCGACCACGCACTGGGTGAAGAAGTCTTCGGCCCGCTCGGCCTCGTCGTCCGGGTGAATTCTGAGGACGAAATGGAGCAGCTCGCGCGTGGTCTGCAGGGACAGCTGACAGTCACCGTGCACATGGATGCCGGCGATATCGAGCCGGCCCGTCGCCTGCGCCCCATCCTTGAGCGCAAGGCGGGGCGCCTGCTCGTCAACGGCTTCCCGACCGGTGTCGAGGTCGTCGATTCCATGGTGCATGGCGGCCCCTATCCGGCCTCGACAAATTTCGGCGCGACCAGCGTCGGCACCATGTCGATCCGCCGTTTCCTGCGTCCCGTCTCCTATCAGAACCTGCCGGAAGCCCTGCTGCCGGAAGACTTCCTGAACTGATCCGCGACCGATCGCTGCGCGGGGACCCCATTTGGCGAAACAAATGGGATCCCCGCATGCATTTTGCGATAGGTTGATATACTTTTTGTATACTCTTTGTATTTTTAAGTTGATTTACGCTCTCCAACGCGGAATATTGCGCTCGCCGTCAAACGGCGCATCAATTCAGGGAGAGAGAAAAATGAAGACCTCGGTCCTAGCCTTCGGCCTCGTTGCCGCCACCGCTCTGACCAGCCCGGCCCATGCCGACAAGCTGGACGACATCATCGGCTCGGGTACACTGCGTTGCGCAGTGGTTCTCGACTTCCCGCCGATGGGTTCTCGCGACGAGAACAACAATCCGGTCGGCTTTGACGTCGACTACTGCAACGACCTTGCCAAGGCGCTTGGTGTCACGGCCGAGATCGTCGAAACCCCTTTCCCCGAGCGCATTCCCGCATTGATGTCCGGACGCGTTGACGTCGGCGTCGCTTCGACCTCCGACACGCTCGAGCGCGCCAAGACCGTCGGCATGACCGTTCCCTACTTCGCCTTCGAAATGGCCGTCACCGCCAACGACAAGACCGGCATCAAGTCCTTCGAAGACATGAAGGGCAAAGTTGTCGGCGCCACCGCCGGCACCTTCGAAGCCATCGCGCTGGAAAAGCAGGTCAAGGAATGGGGCGCGGGCGAATTCCGTCCTTACCAGACGCAGGCCGACGTGTTCCTGGCGCTCAGCCAGGGCCAGATCGACGCAACGGTGTCGACCTCGACCGTCGCGCAGGCCAACGTGAAGACCGGCAAGTTCGCCGGTATCTCGGTCGTCGGCAAGGCGCCGTTCGACACCGACTACGTGGCTCTCTTCACCAACCGCGAAGAATACGGCTTGATCAACTACCTCAACCTCTTCATCAACCAGCAGGTCCGCACCGGCCGCTATGCCGAGCTCTATGAGAAGTGGGTTGGCGGCGAGCTGCCTTCGCTGGCAGTGAACGGCGTGTACCGCTAATCTGTCCGTTTCTCTGGCGGCGCGAGGCAAACGTCTCGCGCCGTTATACCAACCTGCGCTGATATTGACCGATTGAGTGTGTCCGGCAGACGGCCACCCGAAAGGCCGGGCACTCCGGCGCAAACGGCCAATATCATTGCAGGTTGGTATCGCTCATTTTCGTAAAGGTGAGACGGCGATGTTCAATTACACCTTCCACTGGAACCAGGCGCTGAAAGCATTGCCGCAAATGCTCGACGGCGCGCTGATCACGCTGCAGATCGCGCTGCTGTCCATGCTCATCGGCGTGGTTTGCGCGCTCGCGCTGACGGGGTTCCGCCTGTCCGGCAACCGCTTCCTCAGCGGTTTTGCCACCGCCTGGATCGAGATCGCGCGCAACACGCCCGCGCTGTTCCAGATCTACATGGCCCATTTCGGCCTCGGCAATTTCGGGATCCATTTGAGCCCCTACACGGCGCTGCTCGTCGGGATCGCCTTCAACAATGCGGGCTATCTGGCTGAAAACTTCCGTGGCGCCCTGAAAGCGATACCGGATACCCAAACCCGTGCCGGCCGCTCGCTCGGCATGACGGCGCTGCAGGCGTTTCGGTTCATCGTTCTGCCGCAGATGCTGCGCGTCGCCTTCTTGCCGACCACCAACCAGATGGTCTGGGCAATCCTGATGACCTCTCTCGGCGTCACTGTCGGCATGAACACCGACCTTGCCGGCGTCACCCAGGAACTGAACGCCCGGTCTTTCCGCACCTTCGAATTCTTCGCCCTGGCCGCCGTGATCTACTACGTCATCGCCAAGGCCGTTACCCTCGCTGCCCGAGGCATCGCCTCGCGCATGTTCCGTTACTGAGAGAGGTGAGAGATGTTCAATACCGCCCTCACCTGGAGTGATCTCGCCTTCCTTGCACAGGGTGCGGCGATGACGCTCGCCGTCACCGCCGTCTCGGTCACCGCCGGTACGCTGCTCGGCATCCTCTTCGGGGTGATCCGCGTTCAGGCCGGCCCCTACTGGTCGGCACCGTTGACCTTCGTGCTCGACGTGTTTCGCTCCGTTCCGCTCCTGATCCAGCTGGTGCTCGCCAATGCCTTCCAGTCCATCGCCAAGATGGGTTGGGGTCCGTTTACGACCTCCTGCGTGGTGCTGTCGCTCTACACAGCCGCCTATTGCACCGAGATCGTGCGCGGCGGCATTTCCTCCGTGCCGGCAACCACGCGCCGCGCGTCGCGCTCGCTGGGCATGACGTGGTGGCAGGACATGCGCTACATCGTGGCGCCGCTTGCCACCCGCGTTTCGCTTCCGTCCTGGATCGGCCTCACGCTCGGCGTCATGAAGGACTCCGCACTCGTGCTCTGGCTCGGCCTGATCGAGCTTCTGCGCGCCTCGCAGATCCTCGTCACCCGCCTGCAGGAACCGCTGTTCATTCTCCTGATCTGCGGTGCAATCTATTTCCTCATCAGCTTCCCCATCGCCCGGCTTGGTGGGTATCTCGAAAAACGGTGGTCCCCCAATGATTGAGATTGAAAACGTCCGCAAATCCTTCGGTACGCTGGAAGTTCTGAAAGGCATCGACCTCACCGTGAAGAAGGGGGAAGTCGTCACAGTCATCGGCGGTTCCGGTTCCGGAAAATCGACCCTTCTCACCTGCATCAACGGCCTTGAGCCGATCGATGCCGGCAGGATCAAGATCGACGGCACCGAAGTCCACGCCAAGACCACTAACCTCAACAAGCTGCGTAGCAAGGTCGGCATCGTCTTCCAGCAGTGGAACGCCTTCCCGCATCTGACCGTGCTCGAAAACGTCATGCTTGCCCCGCGCAAGGTGCTGGGCCAGTCCAAGCAGGTAGCCGAGGAGATTGCGGTCAAGCAGCTGACGCATGTGGGCCTCGGCGAGAAGCTTTCGGTCTATCCCAACCGCATGTCGGGCGGCCAGCAGCAACGTATGGCGATCGCCCGCGCACTTGCCATGTCGCCGGAATACATGCTGTTCGACGAAGTGACCTCGGCGCTCGACCCACAGCTCGTCGGCGAAGTGCTCGACACGCTGCGCATGCTCGCCTCCGAAGGCATGACGATGATCTGCGTCACCCACGAGATGAAGTTCGCCCGCGAGGTGTCCGATCGGGTGGCCTTCTTCCACAAGGGCGTGATGGCAGAGATCGCTCCGCCGGAAGCGCTATTCGGCGCGCCGAAGGATCCCGAACTGCAGAAGTTCCTGGCAGCGACGCACTGAGCCGACCATGAAGGATGCAGCTCAGCCTGACGTCATCGTCATCGGTGCCGGCGTTGTCGGCCTTTCCGCCGCGATAGCGGCCCAGGCACGGGGGCTTTCGGTCACCGTGCTCGACCGGGAAGGCCCGGCAGCCGGTGCCTCGGCGGGAAACGCCGGGGCCTTCGCCTTCACCGACATTCTGCCGCTCGCCTCGCCCGGCATCCTCAAGAAGGCGCCAAAGTGGCTGCTGGACCCGCTCGGACCACTGAGCGTCCCGCCCGCCTACGCCGTGCAGATCGCGCCATGGATGTTCCGTTTCTGGCGCGCCTGCTCGCCGAAGCGGGTGGCGCATTCGACGGCTGCCCAGACTGCGATGATGGACCTCTCCAAGGCCGAGCTGGAGCCATTCCTTGCCGCAACCGGCACCCTGCCGATGCTGCGCAAGGAGGGCAATCTTCAGGTCTATGAGAGCGAAGCCGAACTCAGGGCTTCGCTGCCCGGATGGCAGGCACGTGCGAACCATGGCATCGAATTCCGCCATATGGGCGCGGCCGAAATGGCTGAGATCCAGCCGGGGCTGGCACCCCGCTTTACCCATGGCACGTTCACGCCGGGCTGGTACTCGATCGCCGACCCCAAGCTCTATACCCTGGCCTTGGCAGAGCATTTCCGCTCCAGAGGCGGCGTGATCGAGCGCGCCGAGGTCACAGTCCTTGCGCCTGTCGACGACGGCGTCGAAATCCGAACGACAAGCGGCAACACACGGCGGGCGGCACAAGTCGTGCTTGCGGCCGGCGCGTTCTCGCACCGGATTGCCAGATCTCTCGGCGAGACCATCCCGCTCGAAACCGAGCGCGGCTACAACACCACCCTGCCGGCTGACGCCTTCGACCTGCGCACGCAGGTCACCTTCGGCGGTCATGGCTTCGTCGTCACCCGGCTGTCGACCGGTATCCGTGTTGGCGGCGCGGTCGAGCTCGGCGGTTTGACACTGCCGCCGAACTACCGCCGGTCCGAGGCCATGCTGCAGAAGGCGCGAACCTTCCTGCCGGGTCTCAAGCCCGACGGCGGCGTGCAGTGGATGGGCTTTCGCCCGTCGCTGCCCGACAGCCTTCCGGCCATCGGCCGCGCCCGCGCGACGTCGCGGGTCGTCTATGCTTTCGGTCACGGCCATCTCGGCCTGACCCAATCGGCGGGCACCGCCCGGCTTGTCGCAGATTTGCTGACCAGCCAAGTGTCAACGATTGACATCGCCCCCTTCTCGCCTCAACGGTTCTGACAGAGGTTTCGACCATGGCCACCTACACCTTCTCCTGTATTGACGGGCACACCTGCGGCAATCCAGTCCGCCTCGTTTCCGGCGGCGGCCCTCGTCTGGAGGGCGCCAACATGCTGGAAAAACGCGCCCATTTTCTCAGGGAATTCGACTGGATCCGCACTGGCCTGATGTTCGAGCCGCGCGGCCATGACATGATGTCCGGCTCGATCCTCTATCCCCCGACCCGGCCCGATTGCGATGTCGCCGTGCTCTTCATCGAGACCTCCGGCTGCCTGCCGATGTGCGGCCACGGCACCATCGGCACGATCACCATGGCGATCGAGAACGGCCTGATCACACCGCGCGAGCCCGGCAAGTTGTCGATCGACGCGCCGGCCGGCAAGGTCGACATCAGCTATCGCCAGGAGGGTCGCTTCGTCGAGGAAGTGCGCCTGACCAACGTGCCCGGCTTTCTCTATGCGGAGGGCCTGACCGCCGAAGTCGAGGGCCTCGGCGAGATCGTCGTCGACGTCGCCTATGGCGGCAATTTCTACGCCATTGTCGAGCCGCAGAAGAACTTCCGCGACATGGCCGACCACACGGCCGGCGAACTGATCGGCTGGAGCCCGAAACTGCGCGCCGCCTTGAACGCGAAGTACGAGTTCGTCCATCCCGAGCATCCGGAGATCAAGGGGCTCAGCCACATCCAGTGGACGGGCAAGCCGACGCAGGCCGAGGCCCATGCCCGCAATGCCGTGTTCTACGGCGAGAAGGCCATCGACCGCTCGCCTTGCGGCACTGGCACTTCGGCGCGCATGGCGCAGCTTGCCGCCAAGGGCCAGCTGAAGGTGGGCGACGAATTCGTGCATGAATCGATCATCGGCTCGCTGTTCAAGGGCCGGGTCGAGGCGGCGACCAAGGTCGCCGACCGCGATGCCATCATCCCCTCCATCGCCGGATGGGCGCGCATGACCGGTATCAACACGATCTTCATCGACGATCGCGACCCCTTCGCCCACGGCTTCGTCGTAAAATGAAAAACTCGATCTCCGCTCGCAGCATCCTTGGCGGCACCGCCGAGGGACCCATCGTTGCCGCACCGGAAGCGCTGAGCTTCTGGGGTGGCGTCGACCCAGCTACCGGAGCGGTGATCGATGTTCACCACCCGCTGCACGGGACCTGTCTCACAGGCAGCATCCTGATGATGCCATCGAGCCGGGGTTCCTGCACCGGCTCGGGCGTGCTACTCGACCTCGCGCTGACCGGCCGCGCGCCGGCGGCGCTGGTCTTTTCCGAGCCCGAGGATGTGCTGACCCTCGGCGCGCTGATCGCAGCCGAGATGTTCGGCAAACGGCTGCCCGTCCTGCGCCTCTCGTCCGATGCCTTCGCAGCGCTCGCGCAAGCGAAGGACGCGCGCATCACCGATACGGCGCTCGAGGCCGATGGCCTGACGATCGCGATCGCACCGCTGGCGACCGCAGCACTCGACCTTGATGAAGCGGACCTCGCCATGCTGGATGGCCGCGACGGGGTTGCAGTGCAGGTCGCCATGCGCATCATTTGCGCCATGGCGGCGCAGCAGGGCGCCACACGGCTCCTGGACGTGACGCAGGGCCATATCGACGGTTGCATTTACGCCAGCCCCGCCAATCTGACCTTCGCCGAGAAAATGGCAGATATGGGCGCACGGGTCCGGCTGCCGACAACGATGAACGCCATCTCCGTCGACCGCGCCAACTGGCAGGCGCAGGGCGTGCCGACCTCCTTCGGCGACCCGGCCGCACGGCTCGCCGACGCCTATGTCCGCATGGGCTGCCGCCCGACGTTTACCTGTTCGCCCTATCTGCTCGACAGCGCGCCGCAGGCCGGGGAGGCAGTCGCGTGGGCGGAATCCAACGCCGTCATCTACGCCAATACGGTGCTCGGCGCCCGCACGGCGAAGCACCCGGATTTCCTCGACCTCTGCATCGCGCTCACCGGCCGCGCGCCGCGCTCAGGCGTCTATCTCGACGAACACCGCAAGGCGAGCCGCGTGATCGACGTGGATCTGCCTGACGGAGTGGACGACGCTTTCTGGCCGCTCATCGGCTATCTCGCCGGACATGCTGCGCCCGATTGCATCCCGCTTCTGCGTGGACTTGCCGCCGCAAAACCTTCGGCCGACGACCTGAAGGCACTCTGCGCTGCCTTCGGCACCACATCGGCAGCGCCGATGCTACATATCGAAGGCGTCACGCCGGAGGCCGAAGGTGCTGCGACAGGCGAAGTTGGCACTGTTGCAATCACCCGCGCCGAGATGGCTGCCGCCTGGACGCTGTTGAACAAAGGACCGGAGGACGTGGACCTGGTCGCCATCGGCAGCCCGCATGCCTCACTCAACGAATGTCGGGCCTTGGCGACAGCGCTTGCCGGTCGCACCCGGCAAAGGGATGTAGCGGTGATCGTCACGGCCGGCCATCAGGTGATTGCCGCCGCGCGTGCAGACGGAACCCTTGCCAACCTGGAGGCAAGCGGCGTGCAGGTCTTGCCCGACCTCTGTTGGTGCTCGATCTCGGAACCGGTGTTCCCGACGCGAACCCGCGCGTTAATGACCAATTCCGGCAAATATGCCCATTACGGCCCCGGCCTCTCCGGCCGTGCGGTCCGCCTCGGAAACCTTGCCGATTGCGTGACGGCGGCGCTGACCGGGCGAGGCACGGCTGCCGGCGTGGCTGTCGCCGGCAACTCGGTAACGGCAGCCGCAAACACGCCTACAGATCAGGGGCGCGGTCAACAAGAGTTTGAAACAGAACGTTTGCAGCCTCCTGCGGCGTCGAAGCGGCAAACCAGACCGGATCGGTCGTCAGGACGGCATGCTCCCTTCTGGAGGCAGTGTCGTATGCCTCGCACTCGTAGACACCGCAGGCACGGCGCTGCTTGCGGTTGAGGGCGATTTCGAGAATGCCCGAAGGCCGCGCGCCCGGGGTGTCGAAAATCTGCAGGACGTAACCGCGGAACCCGGTTCTGCCACCGTTGGAATCGATCTCGTCGAGAACGGACGGGCAGAGTTCCGCCTGTCCCACGGGAATGGGCCGTGTCCAGAACGGCCCCTGGTCGCCTTGATTTGCGCTTGGCATCTCACTCGCCTCCGTTCCCCGGGAGCCGCCAACTTAGCACCTGATCAACCCGGGTTCAGCCGACCCAAAATAGAATGTGGCCCAACGCTGTGACATGCTGGGTTGCAAAGCGTACCACTTTCGAGTGAGGATCGACTTTGGCGGGTTGTGCTGATCCTGGACCGGCTGCTGCGGGCAGTAGAGTTCGCGACAACCGTCACACCGCAGACGCGGGCCCATGCGATCATTTACCGTGGCCGGCAACATGAGGTTGGAACAATGCGCAGACTCAGCGGACTGTCGGTCGTTGCATTCATGGGATTCACGACATGCATCGGCGCCATGGATGCCGCCGCAGCCGGAACTACGCCCCGACAACGGTCCGCGCCCAATGCCGACGCATCGGGGAAAACCGCCGTTGCTCCAGCGAAAAGCAAACGCTCGACCGCTGTCGTCAACCACCCTCCTCCCAGGAACGGAGCCTACTACAAGGGCATTTTCCGCAACTGATGATGGGTTGCGGAAGGTGCTGGCTGACGAGCTGAACGGCGCTTTCCGACGGGGATAGGCGGCACACATCGGCGGAGCGCCTGCGACAGATGTCGCGCTTTGGCTCATCGCTGCCTTCACGCTCGACGTCGGTTCAGCAGGAGGGCGAACACCGGCGCTCCAACCAATGCCGTCACGATGCCGGCCGGCAATTCGCGCGGCGCAACGATGCTGCGCCCCACCATATCGGCGACGACAACGAGAATGGCGCCAAGTGCCAGCGAGACGGGCAGAAGCCGCGCATGTTTCGGACCGGCGAGGAGCCTTCCAGCGTGCGGCGCCAGAAGGCCGACGAAGCCGATGGCGCCAATGGACGATACCGCGCCGGCGACGAAGGCAGCTGCCATCGCCGCCGCAGCAAAACGGGTTCTGCCGGTCGAAAGCCCCAGGGAACGCGCCGTGTCGTCACCGAGTGCAAGCACGTCCAGCCGCGAGCAGAACGACACCGCCGCGACGAGCAGGAACAGGAGCCAGGGGACAAGTGCGACCGCATCGTCCATGCCGCGGGCATGGGTGGAACCCGCCAGCCAGGACAGGGCTTGCGTTGTCTGCAGCCGCGCTTCGACGACCACGATCGTCCCGCAGGCGCCAAGGCTCGCCGCCAGGGCGATACCGTAAAGCACCAGCCTTTCCGGTGTCCGATGGACCCCGAAGGCGAACAGGCAGAACAGGGCGGCAAAAGAACCCGTCGCCGCAACCAACTGGAAACCGAACGACCCGGGCAGCAAGCCGCCGAGAAGGGCGACGAGGCTGAACAGGGCGGCACCCTGCGCCAGACCCAGGGTTTCCGGCCCGCACAGCGGATTGCGCGTCGCCGCCTGAAGGAAGACGCCGGCGCCCGCAAGAAGCAGGCCTGCCCCCATGGCGACAAGCAGGCGCGGCGCCCGCAAATCGAACGCGGCAGCCAGCTCCGACATTTTCGTTGCGATACCGTCTCCAACAGCAAGCGCCGATGCGACAGCGACCGCCGATGCCGCCAGCAGGACGACGGCGAGGACGCCAGCCGGCAGGCGCGACGATGTTGAAAGCGACCTCGGCCGCTGCTCTTGGCCGATCCTGGCAAAGCGCAGCAGGATCAGCATCCCGGGAGCTCCGAGGCAGGCAACGATCGCTCCGGTCGGGATCGATGAGCCTTCGGCGCTTAGCCATTGTGCTGCGACATCGGCAAGCAGCACGACGACCGCGCCCCACAGCGCCGAAAGAGGGATGACGTGGCGATGCCGGGTAATGCCGATGCCACGGATCAGATTGGGAATGGCAAGGCCGACGAAACCGATGGGACCGCCGAGCGTGACGGCCGATCCGGCCAGCACCACGCTTGCGCAAAGGGCAAGCACGGTCACCGTTCTGGTGATCCCGAGACCCTTGGCCGAATCTTCGCCGAGCCCCAGAAGATCCAGCGATCGCGCCATCATGCCGACGACGAAAAGCCCGATGGCGACGGCGGGGCCGACGGTGGCAACCTTCGTCCAGCCCGTCTGGTCGAGGATGCCGGCGGACCAGAGGACGATGCCGGAGGCCCGATCGTCCGCCATGAGAACGATGGCCGACGATATCGCCGCGAACGAGAGCGAAACGGCAATGCCGGCAAGCGCCAGGCGCACCGGCGGTGCCCGAAGGCCGCCACCGAGCGCCAGGCAGGCGAGCCCACCAAAAACGCCGCCGATAACGGTTGCCGCAAGGCTAGGCACGTAGAACGGCAGAAGCAGCGTGGCGATAACCAGCGCAAGCTGCGCACCCGTCGTCACCGCCAGAATATCCGGTGCAGCAAGCGGGTTCCGCAGCACC
The DNA here is from genome assembly GCF_050434565.1 of Ensifer sp. 4252. Taxonomy (NCBI): domain Bacteria; kingdom Pseudomonadati; phylum Pseudomonadota; class Alphaproteobacteria; order Hyphomicrobiales; family Rhizobiaceae; genus Ensifer; species Ensifer sp. 4252. The sequence continues at coordinate 29,420 of NZ_JBNDIU010000031.1, read as the reverse complement.
GTCTGCATGACGGCGCCGGCGACAGCAAGACATATGCCGACCAGAATGGCTGCCGAAAGCCGGGGCGCCCGGATGGTCTCGATGATGGCCTGCGCCAACGTCTGCGGACGCGAAGGCGCCGCGACGATATCGCTCCAGGCGACAAGGCTGCCGCCCTGCATCAGCGCCAGGAACGAAAGTGCGATCAGCAGGGCCAGCCCCAACCCGAACATCAGCCTCGGCGAAACTGCCGGCGATGCCAGCATCGATGCGGAGCGCACTACAGATGCTCTCCAGCGCGAGCGCTACCGTCGCCGTTCCCGACCCAGTCGATCAGGCAGAAGGGCCGGCCGGTATGCGGATGCGGGACAACGTCGACCGTGCAGCCGAAGGCATGACTGAGGCGCTCTCGCCTGAAGATTTCAGCTGGTGCGCCGGTCGAAAGCACCTCTCCCTTTTTCATCAGGATGACGTCGTCGGCAAATTCGATCACCTGATTGAGATCGTGCAGCACCGCAATGATCGTCAACCCATCCTCGCGGTTGAGCCGACGCAACAGCGTCAGCAGCTCTGCCTGATGGCGCACGTCGAGGAAGCTCGTGGGCTCGTCGAGAAACAGAATTTGCGGCTCCTGGGCAAGGGCCATCGCCACCCAGGCCCGCTGCCGCTCGCCGCCGGATAGCGAGGAAAGCTGGCGCTGGCGCATGTCCTGCAGATCGACCGCATCGATCGCCCGCTCGATCGCCTCCCGGTCGTGCCCCCTCAGCCGTGTCAGCCATGGCCGATGCGGGTATCGTCCCTGCTCGACCAGTTCCTCGACGTTCAACCCCGCCGGTGTTTCCGGATTTTGTCCGAGCACCGCGACCTGCCTTGCAATCTGGCGTCGGCTCAGGCTGTTTAGGGCTTGCCCGGCGAGCAGGATATCGCCGCTGGTCGGCGCCTCGAGGCCCGAAAGGCATTTCAACAGCGTGCTCTTGCCCGATCCGTTGGCGCCGCAAATGGCAGTGATACGGCCGGCACTGATCGCGACGGAGGCACGATCGACGGCAGGCACGCCATTGAAGACGACACTGATACCCTTTGCCTCGATGATCGCCGCTTGCTTTGTTGCGGCGGTATCGTGCGCCATCGCCGCCACGGTCACGACAGCACCTCGCGCAGTGCATTGCGCAGTGCCGAAACGGAGCGGTATCCGACGTCGACCGCCGCCTCCTCCAGTCTTGCGCCTTCCGCCCGGCGACGCATGACATGGGCAATGCGTAGACGCCGCCGCCACTCGGCGAAGCTCATGCCGGTCTGCGTCCTGAATTTGCGGGTCATGGTCCGGCGGCTCATGCCCAGTATGTCGGACCAGCTATCGATATCGAGATCGATGGACGGCTTATCGGAAAGATCCATACAGAGTTTCTGCAGCCGCTTGTCCTGCGGCATCGGCAAGGCGAAAGGCCCCTCCTCGGCACGCGTGATCTCCTGCAGGATCAAGGCGACGAGATGCCCGCCCCGGCCTTGCTCGTCATAGAGGACGGGCTCCTCCAAAAGGGCCGAAACGGTCGCCGACAGCAAGGGCGACGTCGGGATGACACGAACGGGATCCCAGTCCAGCACCGGATCGGTGACAGGCTCGATGTAGAGCGATTGCATTCGCACCCGGCCGTGGCTGGTCACGGCATGCGGCAGGTTCGGCGCGATCAGCAGGCCATGCCCGCTCGGCACGATGAACGATGCATCCAGCGTTCGCGCGGTCATGAACCCTTCGACGCTTTGCAGCAGTTGCCCGCGCCGGTGGCTGTGCCACCCGAAATCGACGCTCGTCTCATAAAGGCGGGTCATCGCAGCCACCGGGCGCGGAACCGTCTGAAGATCGATGGCTTGCTGCGGGCGCTTCACTCCAACCTCGTTAATTGCTATCTGCGGAACGCGACCTTGCGTTGCGCCTCTCGCTCATGCCCGGCGGGATTGCTCTTCCGGCCCAACGTCGCGGTGAGCAATAGACACGAGGCCAGGCATTTTCAAAGCACTATTTGGCCCATGTTCTCGAAATGTGCGCCCTTGGATCAATCGGGCCATATATTGGCCCGACGGCGCTCGTTTTTGACCTGACAATGTTGACTTCAAAAGTCTAGTTAGTCGCCGAGAGCGGTTCGACAGACCCGCACAAGACGACAGGCAACGGCCTTGCCGCATGGGCGGACGGCTGAGCCTTCTGGAAATGCAAGGTCAGGAAAATTGGCAATGGCTCACAGGCATTCGAGTTTCGCGCGCTCATCCAACGGCGACTTGCAGACGCGCTGCGCACACAAAGCCCGCTCGACGACCTATGGCCTGCTGATTTCGAGCGTCGCAGGTTTCGCGATCCTGGCGCAGACATCTCCTGCCCATGCACAAGACGCCCAGCCGGCAACGGCGTTGGAAACGATCACCGTCGAGGGCAACCGTGCGACCACGAAGACGTCGCGCTCTGGCGGAACCGGCTACGTCGCCAAGGACAGCGCATCGGCGACCAAGACCCCGACACCGGTTGCCGAGACGCCGCAATCCATTTCCGTCATCACGCGGGCCAGCATGACGGACCGCGCCGTGCAGTCCGTCGCCGACAGCCTGGTCTACAGCGCCAACGTCAACGGCCAGCGCTACGGCAACGACACGCGCTCAGACTATTTCACCGTGCGCGGCTTCCCGGCCGATCTTTATCTCGACGGCCTGCGCATTCCGCAGATCGCCAACCAGACGGGTGGCTATGCCGGCTTTCGCGTGGAGCCGTATTTCCTCAACCGCGTTGAAGTTCTGCGCGGCCCAAGCTCGGCGCTTTTCGGCCAGACCAATGTCGGCGGCGTCGTCAACATGATCAGCAAGGACCCGTCCGATACGGCAAGCGGCGAAGTCTATGCGCGCTATGGCAGCTTCAGCCAGAAGGAGACGGGCTTCGACCTCACCGGCCCGCTCGGCAAGGACAGCGATCTCGCCTATCGCCTGACGGGCATCTACCGCGACAGCGAGACGGGCATCAAGCTCGGCAAGAACGACCGCTTCGCCATCAGTCCGACGATCTCCTGGACGCCGGACGAGGACACGAGCCTCACCGTCTACGGCGCCTCCATGAAGGACGACGCCGGACAGGCCGGCGCCATCATCCCCGCGCGCGGCAGCGTCCTGCCCAATGGCCTGGGGCTGACGATCCCCCGGGACTTCACCGATGGCGACCCGCGCTACGACACCTATGAAAAGGAAACGGCCTATGTCGGCTATCGCCTGGAGCATGCGCTCAGCGACGACCTGACGCTGCGGCAGAACTTCCGCTACTCCCGCCTCGACGCAAACTACCAGAACCTCTTTACGAGCGGTCTGCTCCCCGACAACCGAACCATCACGCGCACGGTCTACAATGCGCAGCCGGTGCTCGACGCCTATGCGCTCGACACCAACCTGGAGTACAAGTTCGATACGGGCCCCGTGCAGCATACGATGCTGGCCGGCGTCGACTTCCAATGGCAGCGGCTGATCAACAACACCGGCTCCAGGGCCGGCCCGACCCAGGATCTGTTCGATCCGACCTATGACAAGCCACTGACGGCGGCACCGATCACCAACCGGCTGGACCAGATCCAGCGGCAGGTCGGCATCTATGTCCAGGACCAGATCGAGCTCGGCGGGCTGCGCCTGACCGCCGGCGGGCGCCAGGATTTCGTCAACATCAGCTCTCAGTCCAAGTCGTTGATATCAGGCGCGGCGACGCCTTACACACAGGACCCGAGCCGGTTTACCGGCCGCGTCGGTGCCGCCTATGTGTTCGACAACGGCGTCGTGCCCTATGCGCTTTATTCGACGTCGTTCCTGCCTGTTCTGACGCTGGCCAGCACGCCATTGAAGCCGACGACCGGAACGCTGAAGGAAGTCGGCGTCAAGTATGCGCCTGATGACGCAGACTTCGACGTGACGCTGTCGGCGTTTGAGGCGACCCAGCAGAATGTGGTCAACCGCATTGCCACCGTCTACTATCAGACTGACGAAGTCCGGGTGCGCGGCGTCGAGATCGAAGCCAACGCCAGTCTGTGGGACGGCCTTAACCTGACGGCTGCGGCCAGCTTCCAGAACCCGGAAGTCACCGAAAGCCGAACCGCAACGCAGATCGGAAAGCTGCCCTACACCGTGCCGAAGCAACAGCAATCGCTGTTGGTCAGCTATGACATGCCTCTGCCGGATGCATGGGAAGGCAATCTGGTGGTCGGCGGCGGCGTTCGCCACATCGGCAAGACAGCGGGCGATACGGCCAACTCGTTCTTCGTCCCCGGATACACGCTCGTCGACGCTTTCGTTCGCTATGAACACGACCGTTACCGCCTGCAACTCAACGGCTACAATCTCGGCGACAAGACCTATGTTGCGGGATGCAACACGATGACCCAGTGCTACTACGGCCAGGGCCGGTCGGTCGTCGCAACCGCGAGCATCAAATGGTGATCAGACAGACGCGACGGGGTTTCCTTTGCGGCGCCCTGTCGCTTCTCGCAGCCCCTCGCCTTGATGCCGGCGAGCCCCGCCGGCTCGTGACGCTCGAATGGCTGGCAACCGAGATCGCCCTCTTGCTGGGCGAACGACCCGTCGGCGTTGCCGATCTCGATGGCTATCGCCGCTGGGTATCGATCGAGAATCACAGACTGGATGGCGCGGTCGATGTCGGCGGCCGCCAGCAGCCGAGCATGGAGGCGCTGAACCGCCTTCAGCCTGATCTCATCCTGTCTTCCGCCCTGCGTCACCGGGCGCTCGAACACCGGCTCTTGGAAATTGCCCCGACGCAGCTTCTCGACGACCAGCCGGAAAACGGCGATCTTCTGACTGCAGTCTACACCTGCACGAAAGTCGCGGGCGAAACGTTAGGGCGCAGTGCCGAGGCCACGGCGTTGCTTGCGGATTTCGACACGAAGCTGGCTGTCATCGCGGCCGATATCGCCGGCAGCAAGCTTGACGGGCAGCCGGTGCTTGTCGCCCAGCCATTGCCCGGCGTGCCGCGCCTGCGCATCTTCACCGCCAATTCGGCAGTGATGCAGGTTCTCGTCCGGGCCGGTTTTAGCGCAGCGCTCGATCTGGCACCGGAACCGTTCGGTTTCAGCACCATAGGGCTCGAGGGCCTCGCCTCGCTCGACGGTAAATCCAAGCTCGTCCTGCTCTCCGACGAAGTGCCGGCGGAATTGCAGACCAGTGCACTATGGCCGATGTTGCCCGTGGTTGCTTCCGGCGGCGTGGTTCCAGTCGGCCTGCCAAGCTGGCCCTTCGGCGGTCCCGCTTCGCTGCTCGGACTAGTAACAAATACGGTTGCAAAACTGCGGGCCTGACTCAAAATCGGCTTGCGACTTTCCAACGAGTCCTCAATCCTTGCAGCTATGTAGGCGTCGGATTGGAGGACGGTCGTTGTTATCCCGACTGCCCCGAACTTTGGCATGCCAAACCGACGAGGCTGCCGTCGATGCCAGCTTCCGGATCGCCGGCGCGGCAACTGCCGAATGCCACTAAGAGGATAGCACGGACAGCTCGGCATTTTCGAGCTTGATGTCCTTGCGCTGCCAGTTCGGTGATTTTAAAAAAGCGGAGCCTCGCCAACGATCGGATATTTGCATGCGCATCAAGATGCGCATATACTCGGCTCATCAAATGGAGAACACCATGCCCGAGCATGCGAGAGCTGCCACCTCAAAGCGCGCCGCCAATTTAACAATTGATGCCGACCTTCTTGCTGAAGCACGACACTTTGACATCAATATTTCGCGCGCTGCCGAGGCCGGTATCGCCAGGGCGGTGTCCGATGCCAAGGCTACCCGCTGGAAGAAAGAAAATAGCGAAGCCTTGCAGAGTTCGAATGCTTTCGTCGATGCAAATGGCCTACCACTGGCGCAGTTTCGTCAATTCTAATGCCGCATTATGATGTTTATGGCAATCCGGGCGGTGGCCTTGTGCTTGATGTACAAGCTGACGTGCTGGACGAATTGAAGACGCGTGTCGTCGTCCCCCTTTTACCAGTCGAAGCGGCCCCTCAACCGGCCAAACGCCTCAACCCCGTGTTTGAAATCTCCGGCGTTCGATATGCCTTGGTTACTCAGTTCCTGGCTGCGGTACCCGTATCGGCACTTTCAGAGCCGATCGCCAATCTATCGGAGCGGCACGACGAGATCGTCGCCGCTCTCGATATGGTTTTTCACGGCTTTTAGCGACGGGCTGAGGACAGGCGAGTAGCTTGCAGACAATCGCCCGACCTCGGTTACTCGAGGCGTGGGGACAACCGGCGCTCCCTTCACCTGGCCCGCACCAGCGGTCGTTGCCCAAGTCGATTGGGCAAGCGGCTCGCTATTACGACGATGCAGAGCGAAAACAGGGACGAGCGGCGCGGCTCGTTGCCTACAGCGCCGCGCGTCTTATTAGACGCGCAAAGGTCGCTGTAGCACTTTGAACCGCTGCATGTTTTTATCCTTAAATCGAATACGATTTAAGGAAACATGCAGCAATACGACCGGCCGCACTTTTGGACGCTGCTCTACTTTCCAGGCTCGCATCCAGGTAAGGACTGCCCCCCGAAACGGGCCCTTGTCGCGCGCATTATTTCAGTGAAACGCGGCAGCGAGCGCAAGCTGTCCAGGTCGTTGTCGTTTTCCATCCACACCAGCAGTTCGGCGCTCATCTTTGGCGCGATGCGCTCGAGCGCATCCAGTGCCGCAACGGTGTCGTCGGTCACCGCCCACGCACAAACAAGATTTGCTTGGAGTTGAATGTTGTCGGGCTCCAGCAGGCTGGCGCGGGATGCCCATTCGTGAGCCCGATGGCGGTCGCCAAGGAGCGCAAGGATACCGTCACCATGACCGATCGCGCCACTATGGTCTGGCTCGGCCGCGAACCATTGCACGTCTTGAACGGAGCCTTTTTGAAGCAAGTATAAACCACGCCCCTGACGCCGTCGTCGCGGCTAGTGATCTGGGACCCAGCATCGCCGTTTCCTGAAAATTCGCGCGTGCTCACCCGAGCCGGATAATACTGAAATTCACCGCCGCGATCACGCGCGGCGGCGTCCATTAAAGAAGCGAAATCGTCTTGTGTTTTATCGCGGCGTGACGTCGAAGCCGAACCACTTTTCCGAAAGCGTCTTGATCGTGCCGTCCGCCTTGGCGGCTGCGATCGCCTCGTTGAACAGTGCCTTCAGCTCCGGATCGGTCTTGCGCAGGCCGACGGAACTGCCGCGACCGAGAAAGCCACCCTGGAACCGGGGGCCCGTGGTCGTCATATCCTCATTGCCCGGCTTTTCGGAAGCCGTCGTCAGATAGGCCATCGAGGCCATCACCAGGTCGACGCGGCCCGCGGCGAGATCGAGATCGTGCTCCTCGGTCGTCTTGTATTCGCGCACGTCGACGACGCCCTTCAGATACTTGTCGACGAAGGCGGCACCCGTCGAGGCGATCTGGACGCCGATCGTCTTGCCTTCGAGCAGCGGCTTCAGCTTCTCGATCTCGGCGAGAGCGCCGGCCTCGTTCGATGCGAGCGAGAAGACCACGCCCTTTTCAGGCAGAGACGCGAGCGGGCCGGACTTCGAGGTCGCAAAAGCCTGGCCGGTTGAGCCATAGGAGTCGCTGAAGTCGATGACCTGTTCACGCTTGGCCGTTGCCGACATGCCGGAAATGATCGCATCGAACTTGCCGGCATTGAGCGCCGGGATCATGCCGTCGAAGTTCTGGACGTTGATCTCGCATTCGACCTTCATGTGAGCGCAGAGATATTTGCTGAGCTCGATCTCGTAGCCGTCAAGCGTGCCGTCTGGCTTGGTGAAATTGTAAGGCTTGAAGCCGCCTTCGGTAGCGACCGACACGCGCGTCCACGTCTTGTTTTCCGCATGCGCACCATTGGCGGAAAACATTATCGTCGCGATGCACAGGGCCTTCATTGCCGTTTTCGTGTAGTTCATTGGTAGTTCCCCTTTTTTTGAGTGGTTAAAGCCGCCGGTTCACGCCTTGATGAACCGCCGGAAGCGTTCGGATTTGGCATTGCCAAATACCTCGTCCGGTCGACCGTCTTCCTCGATCTGACCTTGGTGAAGAAAGATGACCCGGCTTGAGACATCGCGGGCGAAACCCATCTCATGGGTCACCACCAGCATCGTGCGTCCCTCTTCGGCGAGCGCACGCATGACGCGCAGCACCTCGCCGACGAGTTCCGGATCGAGAGCCGATGTCGGCTCGTCGAACAGCATCACGGCCGGACGCATGGCGAGCGCCCGGGCAATTGCCGCGCGCTGCTGCTGGCCGCCGGACAGGTGTGCCGGATAGTGATTGCGCTTGGCGGCGATCCCGACCTTGGCAAGAAGCGCTTCGGCTTCCTCGATGCACTCGGCGCGAGGGCGCTTCTGCACGTGGATCGGCGCCTCGATGACGTTTTCCAGCACCGTCTTGTGGGACCAGAGGTTGAAGCTCTGGAACACCATGCCGAGGCGCGAGCGGATGCGGTCCACCTGGGCGCGGTCCCTCGGACGGCTCTTGCCGTTTGCGGCAGCAAGCATCTCGATGGTTTCGCCCGCAACCGTAACCTCGCCACGGTCAGGCGTTTCGAGCATGTTGATGCAGCGAAGCAGGGTCGACTTGCCCGAACCGGACGAGCCGAGAATGGAGACGACCTCGCCTTCGCGCGCATCGAGCGAGATGCCCTTCAAGACCTCGATCGGGCCGAAGCTCTTGTGGATGTCCCGAACGCTGATGGCGACGGGCGCAATGGACGACGCGGGCGAACTCAATGCGCTTCTCCTTCGATGATGGCGGGCAACACCGCGGCCGGCTGCCTGAGATGCGGGCTCAGCCGGAACTCGACGATCTGCACCAGGCGTGTGAGCAGGAAATTGATGGTGAGATAGATGGCGCCGGCAACGACGAACACTTCGATCGCCCGATAGCTCTCGGAGATGATACGCGCCGCAACGCCGGTCACTTCCATGAGCGTAATGATCGATGCGAGCGACGTCGCCTTGACCATCGAGATCATCTCGTTGCCGTAGCCGGGCAACGCCTGCCTGACGCCGAGCGGCAGCGTGATGCGCCGGAAGATCATGAAGCGCGACATGCCACATGCCCTTGCCGCTTCGACCTGTCCGAAGGGTACGGAGAGCAGGCCGCCGCGAATGATCTCGCTGGCATAGGCGGCAGTGTTGAGCGCTAGCGCCAGGACCGCACACCAGTATGGCTCCCTGAGCACGGGCCAAAGCAGGCTGTGGCGAATGGCCGGAAACTGGCTGAGACCGTAGTAGATGATGAAGATCTGCACGAGCAATGGCGTGCCGCGGAAGACGAAGACATAGGTCTGCGCCAACCAGCGCAGCGGAGCGATGGCCGAAAATCGGGCGACAGCAATGCCGACCGCCAGGATCGCGCCGAGGACGATCGAGTTTGCCGCCAGCAACAACGTCAGGGGAACAGCCGAAACGAGGCTGACGAAGGTCTCCTGAAGGAAGGTCCAGTCCATCAGCTTCTCCTCACGCCGCGGCTGAAGTGCCGCTCGGCCCGATGCAGGATGGTGCTCGATACCGTCGAGATCGCGAGATAGATGCCGCCGGCAATCAGGTAGAAGTCGAAGGGCAGCCCGGTGGAGCCGGCGGCGATCTGCGCCTGGCGCAGCAGTTCGGCCACACCCGTAATCGAGACGAGCGCGCTCTCCTTGAGCACCACCTGCCAGACGTTGCCGAGGCCCGGCAACGCATGCCTGAGCGTCAGCGGCGCGACGATGCGCCTGAACCGGAGCCACCGCGGCATGCCGCAGGCGATCGCCGCCTCGATTTCTCCGGGATGAACCGCCCTGAATGCGCCACGGAAGACCTCCGTATGCTGCGCGCCCGATGTGATCCCGACCGCAAGCATGCCGGCAAGGAAACCCGGAAAGCCGATGAAGCCTTCCGCGCCGAACAGTTGTCCAACCGCTGAGATTGCCGCGGAGCCGCCGAAATAGAGAAGGTAGATCACCAAGAGATCAGGAATACCGCGCAGCACCGTCGTGTAGACGTCGGCGACGAGACGCGTTCCTGGCCCGCCCCTCACCTTGGACCAGGCGCCGAGGACGCCGATGACGGCACCGGTCGCATAGCCCGACAGCGCGATAAGGATTGTCATCGTTGCGCCGGCAAGCAGGATATTCCCCCAGCCACCGGGACCGAAACTGAGGAGTTCGAGGATACCGGGTTGGGTCACAATGCCTGAGCTCCCTTTTCGGCGGAACCCGCCGCACGCGAGGGAAGAGGCGGGTTGACGTCATCGGGGATCGGATTGACGAAGGGCGTTCCGTCGAGGCGGCTGCGATGGTCTGCCTTGGCGGCCGCCACCAGCTCCGGATCCGACATCAGGTCGATGGCAAGGCTTGCCATGGCCTTGGCAGCATGTGCCATGCCCTTGTGTGCGGCCGGCAGCTTCCCTTGCGCGACCAACTGCCAGGAATGGCCCGGCGTGCCGATCGCATAGGTCGCGCCGCGCATCTGCACCGTTGGCACGACCCAGCTCACGGTTCCGACATCGGTGGAGCCGACGATGCTGCCGTCGCCACCATAGAGCGGGTAGATCATGTCGCACAGCGGCTGGCCCTTGCGCGGCGACAGGCCAAAGCGCGCATAGGACGCGGCGATATCGTCGGGGGAGTAAGTCGCCTGAAACTTTCGCGCCGTATCGAGGTCGTCAGCATCGAAGGCTGCAGGACCGAGATGCTCAAGGCAGGTGTGGAGCCGTGCTTCCAGCGGACCATTGCCTACAAGATTGGCATCGCCGCTGACGACATCATGGCGCACGGTCGTCTCCGTCATCAAAGCCGCACCTTCGGCAATCTTCTTGACGCGCTCGATCAGCCCCAACAGCTCCGGCAATGTGCGGGCACGGATAAGATAGCGCACCGTTGCACGGGCCTGCACGACATTGGGCGCATCGCCACCGGCATCGGTGATCGCATAGTGGATGCGGGCGCTCGATGGCATGTGCTCGCGCATGTAGTTGACGCCGACATTCATTAGCTCGACGGCGTCGAGCGCGCTGCGGCCGAGATGCGGTGTCGCCGAGGCGTGGGAAGCGCGGCCGGAGAAGTGGAAATTGATCTCGTTGCAGGCAAGTGAGATCGGATTGTTGACACCGGAAAAGGCGGCCGGATGCCAGGAGATGGCGATATCGACATCGTCGAAGGCTCCGGCCCGCACCATGAAGCCCTTCGACGACCCGCCCTCTTCGGCCGGGCAGCCATAGTAGCGCACGCGCCCTTTCAGGCCGTTGGCCTTGAGGTAATCCTTGACCGCGGCGGCTGCAAGCATAGAGCCGGAGCCAAGCAGATTGTGGCCGCAGCCGTGGCCGTTGCCGCCGGGAACGACCGCTCGCTCTTCGGCAACGCCCGCGACCTGACTGAGGCCCGGGAGCGCATCGAACTCGCCGAGAATGGCGATCACCGGACCGCCTTCGCCCGCTTCGCCGATCAGCGCCGTCGGCAGGCCGGCGACATCGCGCTCAATGCGAAATCCTTCCGCTTCAAGCAGGCGGGCATGCTCGCTGGAGGATTGAAACTCCTCGTAGTTGGTCTCGGGACTGTCCCAAACGCGATCGCTGAGCTCGAAGAATGCCGGGCTCTTTTCCTCGACGATCGACCATACGAGTTCCGTATTCTTCATTGGCGTTTAGCATCCCATATGTCATAGTTACCAAAATTGGCGCCAATTTAGGATACAAAAATAAATTGCGCAATGGGCGGCGATGGATATTTTCGGTATCGGTCGCAGGCGCAAAAACAGACCATCGCAAGTGCGAACCAGGCGAGCCCGCGCGGCCCGCCGGCAATCGAGCAAACAGGAATGTCCATGACCGAAATGCAAAGCGTGACCGAGACTGCGGCCAAGGAGCGGGACGTCACCGATCTCGTTCTTGAGGACATTTTGACCGGCGTGCTGCCGGCCGGCACCTGGCTCAAGCAAATCGACCTCGAAAAGCGTTACGATTGCACCCGGCCGGAGGTTCGCCGTGCTCTTGACCGCCTGTCGCAGAAGCGGCTGGTCGAGCATGTGCCCAACCGCGGCTATCATGTTTACCTGCCGGACGGCCGGCGCGCCCAGGAAGTCAGCGATATCCGCGTCATCCTCGAAACCGCGGTTGCCGACCTGATGGTGGAACGTGCCACGCCCGAAAGCATCGCCAGACTGCGCCAGCTCGCCAGCCATTTCGACCAGATGACGATGGTCGGCACAGTGCTGGAGCATTACGAGGCCAACCTCGCCTTCCATCGCGAACTGCTGCTTCTGTCAGGCAACCACGAGCTTGTGGACCTCGTTTCCGAAATCCGTCAACGCACCTCATCGGCACCGGTCTCGCAGTGGCGCACAAGAGCCCGCGTCGAACGGTCCGCACGCGAACATCACATGATGGTCGATGCGCTCGAAGCCCGAGACGTGGCCGACCTCAAACGCCTGATCGAGGCGCATATCCGTCAGACCGGCGATGCCGCTCCAGCCGAAAGCGCTGCGCGTCAGGCGTGATGTAGCGTGCCTTCGACTGCATAGTTCCTTAAATCGGCTCGATTGAAGGAGAAAACTATGCAGCAAGTCTAAAGAGTTGCAGCGGCGCGCGTCATATTTGGCGCGCGACGCTGTAGTGGAAAAACGGCCGAATTCCCCTGCTTTTTCAGAGTTGTGGCGGTCTCGCGCAGAACCTAAGCTTCGGTCCAAAGTGAGGTTCTGCCATGTCAAACACCCGCAATCCCCCAGCAACCGACATCCTGGAGATGCGCGAAGCTCTGGCTGAGTGGTGCACCCAAAACAACTGCACCCAATCCGACCCGCCCGCCAACAAGATCGCGCTTCGGATTTTCGACGTCGCAAGCGGAAAAAAGCTCAATCGCGCCGAGATCCTGGCTCTGCTGTCGAACGGCTAGCAGGCGTTCGCCGGGTTGCCGGCAACGGCGAGCGAGATGGGCCGGTTTCTCAAGACAGTGCCATTCTGCTTGCCGCCAGCCTCACGCCTTCGGCGATCCGGTCTCTGCCGATCGACGAGTATCCCATGCGGAAAAAACGGCAGCTTTCTTCCTCGGTCGGGAAGAACGGCGATCCGGACTCGATCAGAACCCCGTCTTCGCGCAGATCGGTCATCAGCCTATCCGCATCCAGACCCTCGGGGCCTTCGATCCAGAAGGAGGTTCCGCCGAACGCCGCCGATCCCGCGATCTTCAGCCCATTGGCGTTGAGTGCCTCTGCCATCACCCGATGGCGCAGGTGATACTCTTCTCGCATCCTGTGAAGCACGGCGTCGTAGTGACCGAGTGCCAGAAAATAAGCGGCCGTCCGCTGCAGGTGCCCCGGTGGATGGCGCAGCATCAGGGCGCGCAGCGCCCGCGCCTCGCGGATGACCGGCGCCGGCGCGACGAGATAGCCAAGCCGCAGACCGGGGAAAAGCGACTTCGAGAAACTGCCGATGTAAAAGACCCGCCCGTTCCGGTCGAAGGCCTTCAGCGCCGGTGACGGCGGGGCGAGAAAGCTCATCTCGAACTCGTAATCGTCCTCGATGATGACGAAGTCCCTAGTTGACGCGGCTTCGAGCAGCGCGACGCGCCGATCCATGGGCATGGTCGCACCCGTCGGGGAATGATGACTCGGGGTCACGAACACGGCGTCGACCTCACGCGGCAAGTTGGCCGGCGGCAGCCCGCCGTCATCGACATCGAGCACCGTGACCTTTGCGCCGCTCAGTTGCAGCGAGGCACTCATATCCGGATGGCAAGGATTTTCGCAGACTGCATGGGAGCCACGCCGCAGCAACAGCTGGATGACGATCCAGAGCGCATTTTGCGCGCCCACCGTCACCAGGATCTCGTCCGGGTTGGCCCGGATGCCGCGGCCCGGCAACGTGCGCGAACAGATATAGTTGACCAGTTGCACATCGTCCGACGCGGCGAAATCGCCAGCCATGAGCTCGAAATCTTCACGCGCCAGCGCGCGTCGGGCGCAATCTCGCCAGGCGGTGAGATCGAACAGCGACGGATCCATCTGGCCATAGAGGAAAGGGTAGGGATACCGCCGCCAATCGAGCGGCTTGCGCATCTGCTTGGCGACGCGAAAGGTCGAACGCAGCTTGGACGACCAGTCCACGGCATCTGCATCCGGCGACGCCACATCCGTATCGAGCACGTTGAACGGCGGCTTGTCGGCGACGCGGTAGCTGCTCCGGTCGGCCGCATCGAGATAGCCCTGGGCTGCCAGCTCCTGATAGGCGAGCGTGACCGTCAGCCGGGAGATGTTGAGATAGGTTGCAAGCTTGCGTGTCGACGGAAGCTGAGCGCCGGGCGGCAGCCGCCCTGACAAAACGGCGGAGACGACCGTCTCGCGGATTTGCGCCTGCAGGCTCGTGCGGCTCGCCCGGTCGATGAAGAAGATGGTTTCCGGAACAGAAATGCGGGCCATGTCCGATCCCACAACGAACGAAACTGGACTTATCTAACTTTCAATCTGGCTATAAAGCAAACGAGAAAGCTGCTTTATCCCTTATGGTCGAAAATGAGATCGACATATCAGTCGACAGATCCCGAGAAACGGGGTCGGAACCAGAGGGAAACACATGTTCTATTCCAACGCCCTGAAAACCATGGCGGGGGCAGCCGCGATTGCGGCCGGCCTCCTGACCTCCAGCCTCGCCCGCGCCGAGACCAATGTGATCATCGGCTACCAGCAGATCGTCGGCCCGTTCATTGCGGCCATCGCCGACGGCCGCTTCGACGCCGCCGCGAAGGAAGCCGGCTACCTCGTCGACTGGCGCCAGTTCAGCTCCGGCGGCGACATCTCGACGGCGCTTGCATCGGGCAACGTGCCGATCGGCGTCATCGGCTCGACCGGCACTACGGCCGCGGCGACCCGTGGCGTCGAACTCGAACTGTTCTGGATCCTCGACAACATCGGCAAGTCGGAAGCCCTCGTCGCCCGCGAAGGCTCTGGTATCGAGAAACCGGAGGACCTGGTCGGCCGCTCCGTCGGCGTGCCGTTCGTCTCGACCTCGCATTTCCATCTGCTTGTCGGCCTCGAGCAGGTATGGAAGGTCGATCCACGCGAAGTCAACATCCTCAACATGAAGCCGCCGCAGATCGTCGCCGCCTGGCAGCGCGGCGATATCGATGCCGCTTACGTCTGGCCGCCGGCCTTGTCGGAACTCTTAAAGACCGGCAAGGTGATCTCCGATTCCGAAGCGATCGGCGCGGCAAGCGTGCCGACCTTCGACGGGCTTGTGGTCGACAAGAAATGGGCGGCCGAAAACCCGAAGTTCATGGCCGCCTTCACCAAGGTGCTGGCCGAAGCCTACGCCGACTACAAGGCAAACGGCGCAAGCTGGACGGCGGACTCCGCACCGGTCCAGAACATCGTCAAGCTCATCGGCGGCGATGGCGCCGGCACCGTCGAGGCGCTGAACCTGTTGTCGTTCCCGACCGCGCAGGAACAGGCGTCCGAGACCTGGCTCGGCGGCGGCGCGGTGCGCGCACTGTCGGAAAGCGCGAAATTCCTTGCCGACCAGAAGCAGATCGACAAGGCGCTCGACGACTACGCGGCTTATGTCAACAGCGCCTACGCGAAAGAGGCTGCGAAGTAGCCGACGCCCGCTCCTGACCCCCAAAACGGTCAGGAGCGCCGCCAACGCAACTCAACAGCCGTTTTTTTCGAAAGGCCTGCACAATGGAAACTCTCAATGTCAGCAATGTGAGCCTGACCTATCCTGGTCTCTATACGGACGAGGCGGTCATTGCGCTCAAGGGGGTCAACCTCGAGATCAAGAGCGGCGATTTTGTCGTCGCGCTCGGTGCCTCGGGCTGCGGCAAGACCACGCTCCTCAATCTGATGGCGGGCTTCATGGCCCCGAGCGCCGGTGAAATCACGCTGGGAAGCCGTCGCGTCTCAGGTCCCGGCGCCGACCGCGGGGTCGTGTTCCAGAAGCATGCGCTGCTGCCCTGGCTCAATGTCATCGACAACACCGAATTCGGGCTGAAACTGCGTGGGCTCGACAAGGCGAAACGCCACGAGGTGGCTGCCAAGAACCTGGCCCTCGTCGGCCTGCAGGATTTTCACCGGCACATGATCTACCACCTGTCCGGCGGCATGCAGCAGCGCGTCGGCATCGCCCGGGCCTTAAGCTGCGATCCTTCGATGCTGCTGATGGACGAGCCGATGGCAGCGCTCGATGCGCTGACCCGCGAGACCATCCAGGAGCTGCTGCTCAAGGTCTGGCAACTGACCAACAAGATGTTCTTTTTCATCACCCACAGCGTCGAGGAGGCGTTGTTCCTGGGGTCGCGCCTGATCGTGATGTCGCCGCGGCCCGGACGGATCACCCACACCTACGAGCTCGATTTCAACAAACGGTTCCTGGAAGAAGGCAATGCCCGTGCAATCAAATCCAGTCGCGACTTCATCGACATGCGTGAACAGATCCTCAGCATCATCTACGGCGACGAACGCCAGTCCGGAAACCCGGAGCTCCTCCATGCTTGAGCGCGTGACGAAAGCCAAGCCGGTACGGCCGGGCCGGATCTACGGCGCACCCGGCGAAGGCATGAGCGGGCATATCAGCCTCTTGACCGCGCTGACCCTGGTGGCGCTCTGGCTGCTGGTCACCGAGATGCAATGGGTGCGGCCGCTTTTCCTGCCGTCGCCACTTTCGGTCTGGGACAAGTTCGTGATCGCGCTGACGGAGGGCGTCTCCAACTCGACGCTTGCCCAGCATACGCTCGCAAGTCTTGGTCGCGTGCTCGGCGCCTTTGCGCTCGCCCTTGTCACCGCGGTTCCGATCGGCATTCTCATGGGCGTGAACCGGGTGATGCGCGGGCTGTTTGATCCGATCATCGAGTTCTACCGTCCGTTGCCGCCACTTGCCTATCTGCCGCTGATCATCATCTGGCTCGGCATCGGCGAGTTCCCGAAAGTGTTCCTGATCTTCCTCGCGATCTTCGCGCCGATGGCGATCGCCGCCCGTGCCGGTGTCCGGTCCGTCTCGATCGAACAGATCCATGCGGCCTATGCGATGGGCGCAAGCCGCCGCCAGGTCATCAGCCACGTCATTCTCAAAGCGGCGCTGCCCGAAATCTTCACCGGGATGCGCATCGGCATCGGCGTCGGCTGGACGACGTTGGTCGCGGCCGAAATGGTCGCTGCCCATCGCGGCCTCGGCTTCATGGTTTTGAACGCCGCCGAGTTTCTGGCCAGCGATACCGTGATCATGGGCATCATCGTCATCGGCGTCTTCGCCTTCGCCTTCGATCTCCTGATCCGGCACCTCGAAAAGATGCTTATTCCCTGGAAGGGCAAGGTGTGACGATGCACCGTTCAACAGGGTCGCGGCCACCGAGCTGATGGCCGCCCCGTCCTAACCGGACCCATACCGCACATGCAAAGCCGATCCGGCCGGTTCATCCGTCCACGGCGAAGCCATGCCCGCAAACACCGCCTGCAACGCTTAGGAATCACAAGCCATGACCGCCCCCATGACCGCGACCGACCTCTCCAATCTCTTCGACGCCTTCAACCGGCACGACATCGACGGCGTCATGTCCTTCTTCGCCGACGACTGCGTCTTCAACACGGTGGCCGGCAGCGAAGCGCATGGCACACGGGTCGAGGGTGCCGGGCAGATCGCGACCGCCTTCAGCGGCGTGTGGCAGACGATGCCGGACGCCCATTGGGCCCACCACAGCCACTTCGTTCATGGAGACCGGGCCGTTTCCGAATGGACCTTCTCCGGCACGAACGCCGACGGCAGCCGCATCGAGGCCGAAGGCTGCGACCTCTTCACGCTGAGTGACGGCAAGATCGTCCGCAAGCAGGCCTTTCGCAAGAACCGGCCGCTGATTGCGGCCCCCTTCCGCTACTGAGCTCGAGCCAGGCCAGGAAACCGACATGGAACAGCTTGTCAGAACAGCACGGCCGGATAAGCCCTTCGACCCGGCATACGATCCCAATCGCGCCGCCAATCCCGGCGACGGCAAGGACTATGCGCCGACCTACTGGATCGCGACGGCCGGGCCTCCGCCGGCCGACGATGGCCCGATCGTCAGGGATATCGACGTCGATGTTGCAATTGTCGGCTCGGGATACACCGGCCTCTCCTGCGCCATCCATCTCGCCAAGGAGCACGGCATCAAGGCGACAGTGCTCGAGGCCAATGGCGTCGCCTGGGGCTGCAGCACCCGCAACGGCGGCCAGGCCCAGATTTCGGCCGGGCGGCTCAAGCGCTCGCAGTGGATCGAGCGCTGGGGCGTCGATGTCGCCAAGAAACTGCACGTCGAGATCAGCGAAGCTTTCGATCTCTTCCGCGACCTCATCCGCTCGCCGGAGATCGCCTGCGACCCGCAGGACGGCGGACATCTCTACATCGCCCATCGCAACAAGGTGATGCCGTCGCTGGAGGCGGAATCCCGGGTGCTCAACGATGTCTTCGGATATCGCACGCGCATCCTTGGCCGGGACGAAATCCATCGCGACTTCGTACGAGACAACGAGGCGGTGGGCGCACTCTACGAGCCAGACGGCATGGGCATCCATGCGGCCAAACTCGCCTTCGGCTATCTCACTCTGGCACGCAAGCTCGGTGCCCGCGTTCATACCTCCAGCCCGGTTCTGAGCTGCGATCGGAAAGGTGGCGCCTTTCACCTTCGCACCCCCGGCGGCATCGTGCGGGCAAGGGCGGTGTGTTTCGCGACCGCCGGCTATACCTCGCCCGGCCTGCATCGACTGACCAAGCACCGGCTGATGCCGATCCTCTCCAACTCGATCGTCACCCGCGTCCTCACCGACGATGAGCGCGCCGCCCTGAACTTTCAGACGCATATCCCGCTCACCGACACCCGCACGCTGCGCCACTACTACCGGCTGCTGCCCGATGGGCGTGTGCAGATCGGCAGCCGGAGCGCAATCACCGGCAGGGACGCGGTCAACCCCAAGCACCTCGACCGCCTGCTCGAAGGCCTCTACCGCAAGTTCCCGGTGCTTGCCGGCATCAAGGTCGACTACTCCTGGTGGGGCTGGGTCGATGTCAGCCACGACATGATGCCGCGCATCTTTCGCCCGGATCCGAAACAGGCGCTGTTCTACGCCATGGGCTATGGCGGCAACGGCGTCATGTATTCGGCCCAGGCCGGACGGCGCATGGCGCAGATGGTTGCCGGCAAGGGCAGCACCCTCGACCTGCCGATCTTCACCTCCCCTCTTCCCAGCCACGGGCTGCTGACACCGTTCAGGCGCATCGGCCAGTGGGGGATGTACCGCTGGTACTACCTCAAGGACGAGATCCTCTAGCCGCGCGGTCGGCCCCCAAACCCAACATGAAAGGAAACAGACAATGAAAATGACGACCGAAGAGGCTTTCATCAAAGTCCTCCAGATGCACGGCATCGAACACGCCTTCGGCATCATCGGCTCGGCGATGATGCCGGTCTCCGACCTCTTCCCGAAAGCCGGCATCACCTTCTGGGACTGCGCCCATGAAACCAACGCCGCATTGATCGCCGACGGATACACCCGCGTCACCGGCAACATGTCGATGGCGATCGCCCAGAACGGACCCGGTGTCACCGGCTTCGTGACCGCGGTCAAGACCGCTTACTGGAACCATACGCCGATGCTTCTGGTCACGCCGCAGGCGGCGAACAAGACGATCGGCCAGGGCGGTTTCCAGGAAGTCGACCAGATGGCGCTGTTCGAGGAAATGGTCTGCTACCAGGAAGAGGTGCGCGACGCGAGCCGCGTTCCCGAGGTTCTCAACCGGGTGATCGAGAAAGCTTGGCGCGGCTGCGCCCCGGCGCAGATCAACATCCCGCGCGATTACTGGACACAGGTGATCGATGTCGAACTGCCGAGCATCGTTCGGCTGGAGCGCCCCTCCGGCGGCAAGCAGGCGATTTCCGAGGCAGCAAGATTGCTGTCCGAGGCGAAGTTCCCGGTGATCCTCAACGGCGCCGGTGTGGTCATCGGCGGCGCGATCGCCGAATCGATCGCCCTTGCAGAGCGGCTCGACGCCCCGGTCTGCTGTGGCTACCAGCACAACGATGCCTTCCCCGGCGGCCATCGCCTGGCGGCTGGTCCGCTCGGTTACAACGGCTCCAAAGCAGCGATGGAACTGATCGCCAAGGCCGATGTGGTGCTGGCTCTCGGCACCCGCCTCAACCCGTTCTCGACGCTTCCGGGCTATGGCATCGACTATTGGCCGAAGAATGCCGCGATCATCCAGGTCGACATCAATTCCGATCGCATCGGCCTGACGAAGAAGGTGACGGTCGGCATCTGCGGCGACGCCAAACAGGTGGCAAGTCAGATCCTCGAACAGCTTTCGCCGTCGGCCGGCGATATCGGCCGCGAGGAGCGGAAGGCGCTGATCCACACGACCCGCTCCGCCTGGCTGCAGCAACTGTCGTCGATGGACCACGAGGACGACGATCCAGGCACCGAATGGAATGCAGAAGCGCGCCGCCGGGAGACGGACCGCATGTCGCCGCGCCAGGCATGGCGGGCGATCCAGGCGGCCTTGCCCAAGGACGCCATCATCTCGACCGACATCGGCAACAACTGCGCCATCGGCAACGCCTATCCGAGCTTCGAGCAGGGCCGGAAATACCTGGCACCCGGCATGTTTGGCCCCTGCGGCTACGGCTTCCCGTCGATCGTCGGCGCCAAGATCGGCTGCCCCGACGTGCCGGTGGTCGGCTTTGCCGGCGATGGCGCCTTCGGCATTTCGATGAACGAGATGACTTCCATCGGCCGTGCGGGCTGGCCGCCGATCACCATGGTGATCTTCCGCAACTTCCAGTGGGGAGCCGAGAAGCGCAACACGACGCTCTGGTACGACAACAATTTCGTCGGCACCGAACTCAACCCCAACCTCAGCTACGCCAAGGTGGCCGACGGCTGCGGCCTGAAGGGCGTGACGGTCGACACCCAGGCGGACCTGACGGCCGCCCTGCAGCAGGCGCTTGAGGACCAGGCAAAGGGCGTGACCACCTTCGTCGAAGTCATCCTCAACCAGGAGCTCGGCGAACCCTTCCGCCGCGACGCGATGAAGAAACCGGTGCAGGTCGCCGGCATCGAGCGCTCGGACATGCGGCCGCAGCGGCACATCTGACGTGCAGCCCATACCCGGCGACACCTGTCGCCGGGTATGGGCTTCCGACTTGGCGTTCTCAGACGGGAAATTTCAAATGAATGCGGTATCCGAAACGACGCGGCGGTTTCAATGGCTGCCCTCGGCCCTGTCGACCT
Source organism: Ensifer sp. 4252 (assembly GCF_050434565.1). NCBI lineage: Bacteria > Pseudomonadati > Pseudomonadota > Alphaproteobacteria > Hyphomicrobiales > Rhizobiaceae > Ensifer > Ensifer sp. 4252. Next base: position 8,191 of record NZ_JBNDIU010000031.1, on the reverse strand, counting down.
ATGGTCCTGGCCTGCTGGTGACGGCGGCCGTCGCCATGGCGGCGCAGTTCCTGTCGGATCATTATGGCGCCCCCGCCATGCTGATGGCGCTGCTGCTCGGCATCGCGTTCCATTTTCTCTCCGAGGAAGGCCGGTGCGTCGCCGGCATCGAGCTATCGGCAAAGAGGATCCTCAGGATCGGCGTTGCTCTGCTCGGCATGCGCATCAGCGTCGACCTTTTGATCGGGCTCGGCAGCGGCACCATTCTCTTGCTGGTCGCTGCGATCGCCGCGACGATCCTGTTCGGGCTGGCAGCTGCCAAGGTCCTTGGCAGGGGCTGGCGGCTCGCCCTTCTGACCAGCGGCGCGGTTGCGATCTGCGGGGCCTCCGCCGCCATGGCGATCGCCGCCGTTCTCCCAAAAAACGAATTCTCCGAGCGCAACCTGATCTTCACCGTGCTGTCGGTGACGGTTCTCAGCACCCTGGCGATGATCGGCTATCCCATTCTCGCCCAGTCGCTTGGGCTTGATGCCCGCGCCACCGGCATCTTCTTCGGCGGCACGATCCATGACGTCGCGCAGGTTGTCGGCGCCGGTTTCTCGGTGTCGCCCGAGGCTGGCGAAACGGCGACGCTGGTCAAGCTCATCCGCGTGACGATGCTGGCGCCCGTCGTCCTCATCTTCTCGATCGCGCTCAGGAACGTTCCGCAGGAAGGGGTGGAGGCCGGCAAGCGCCCGCCCTTGCTGCCCGGTTTTGTCGTCGCGTTCCTGATCCTTGCCGCCATGAACTCCGGCGGGATGGTACCGGCTGCCGTCGCCGAACTCGGCATGGAGGCATCACGCTGGGCACTGCTGGCTGGCATCGTCGCCGTCGGCATGAAGACGTCGCTACGACGCGTGCTCGATGTCGGCGGCGACGCGGTTGCGCTCATTGTCGCCGAAACGATCTTCCTCGGCATCTTCATCCTCGGCGGCATGCATTATCTGGGGCATCTCTAATGAAACCACTCGATAAGATCATCGAAACCGCAAGAGAAGCGCCGCGCCACGTCGTGCTTGCCGAGGGCGAAGATGCGCGGGTGATCGCTGCAGCCGTGCGTGCGCGCGCCGAGGGCCTGGCCGAAATCACGCTCGTCGGCCGGCGCGAGATCATCGCCGAGGGCCTGCGCGACCATGGCGGCAATGTGCATGCCTTCCGGATCGAAGACCCGGCGACGTCACCGCTGACGCAGCGGTTCGCGGCCCGATATCATCAACTGCGCCAGAGCAAGGGCGTCGACCGAGAGGCAGCCGAGAAGGCGGTGCGCGAAGACCTCGTCTTTGCCGCCATGATGGTGCGCGAAGACGAGGCGGACGGCACCATTGGTGGAGCGGTGGCGACCACGGCCGATACGGTGCGCACTGCCCTGCAGATCATCGGCCGCGCGCCGAATGCCGGCCTCGTCTCCAGTTTCTTCCTGATGATGCTGTGCCAGCCGCACCACGCCAAGAAGGGTGCCTTCGTCTTTTCCGATTGCGGTCTCGTCGTCGACCCGGATGCCGCCGGTCTCGCCGATATCGCCCGCATGTCGGCGCAATCCTATCAGTCGCTGCTGGGTGATCGGGCGAAGGTGGCGATGCTCTCCTTCTCGACCAATGGCAGTGCCGCCCACGATCGCGTCTCCAAGGTAGTCGAGGCAACGCACATTGCCCGCGCCGCCAATCCCGATCTGCTGATCGACGGGGAACTGCAGTTCGACAGCGCCTTCGTCGAGGCCGTCTCGTCCTCCAAGGCGCCCAATTCAGCGCTGCACGGTCAGGCAAACGTCTTCGTGTTTCCCAATCTCGATGCCGCCAATATCGGCTACAAGATCGCCCAGCGCATCGGCGGCGCGACCGCCATCGGCCCGGTGCTTCAGGGTCTCGCCAAACCCGCCAACGATCTTTCGCGTGGCTGCACGGCCGATGACGTCTTCCACATGATTGCCGTCACCGTGGTGCAGGCAGCGCCGCAATAGCGGCGGCGCCTGTCCCGCAGCGATGTCCGCTTCAGCGGCGATCCGCCCGATTCAGGACGCGCTCATTACCGCTCCCAAACCGAAAACAACTTCAAATCACCCGCATGCAATGATGCCGAAGATCTCGGCCTATAGTTCGAGGATCGCGTTTGAGGAGACGCAAAGATCCAATAGCACACGCATCTGGGAGGAGGCGCATGGATGTTTCGCATCGAAACGATCATATCGAACAGACGGTCGAGCGGCCGGAAGACAAGCGCCTGGGCGCTGGCGCAAACCTCGTTTACGGCCTCCAACATGTGCTCACCATGTATGGCGGCATCGTCGCCGTCCCGCTGATCATCGGTCAGGCGGCCGGCCTGTCGCCGGCAGATATCGGCCTTTTGATCACCGCGTCGCTGTTTGCCGGTGGCCTCGCGACAATCCTGGAGACCATCGGCATCCCGTTCTTTGGCTGTCAGCTACCGCTGGTGCAGGGCGTTTCATTCGCCGGTGTCGCGACCATGGTCGCCATCGTTACCAGCCGCGAAGGCGGAGGGTTGCCGGCGGTCATGGGCGCCGTGATGGTGGCGTCGCTGGTCGGCCTGGCGATCACCCCGATCTTCTCACGCATCACACGGTTCTTCCCACCGCTTGTCACCGGCATCGTCATCACCACGATCGGCCTGACCCTGATGCCGGTCGCGGCGCGCTGGGCCATGGGCGGCAATCCGAACGCGCCCGATTTCGGTAGCGTCAGCAACATCGGCCTGGCGGCGGTAACCTTGCTGACCGTCCTGCTCCTCAGCAAGGTTGGCAGCTCCGGCATCTCCCGCCTATCGATCCTGCTTGCCATGGTCATCGGCACACTGATCGCCTTAGTCTTCGGGATGACCGATTTTTCCAAGGTCGCCGAAAGTCCGATGCTGGCCGTCCCCTCGCCCTTTCATTTCGGGGCACCGGTGTTCACGGCTGCGGCGATCGTCTCGATGTTCATCGTTCTCCTGGTCATCCTGGTCGAGACGTCGGCAGACATCCTGGCCGTCGGCGAGATCATCGGCACCAAGGTCGACTCCAAGCGGCTCGGCGACGGCCTGCGCGCCGACATGATATCGAGCCTGTTTGCCCCGATCTTCGGCTCGTTCACCCAAAGCGCCTTTGCCCAGAACGTCGGCCTTGTGGCAGTGACCGGTATCAAGAGCCGCTATGCGGTTGCCACCGGCGGCCTCATTCTGGTGACGCTCGGCATTCTTCCAGTGATGGGGCGTGTGATTGCCGCCGTTCCGCCGGCCGTGCTCGGCGGTGCTGGCATCGTGCTGTTCGGCACGGTGGCGGCGAGCGGCATCCGCTCGCTTTCCAAGGTCGACTATCACAACAACATGAATCTGGTCATCGTCGCCACCTCGATCGGCTTCGGCATGATCCCGATCGCGGCGCCGCATTTCTACGATCACTTCCCCGCCTGGTTCGAAACCATCTTCCACTCCGGCATCAGCTCGTCCGCAATCATGGCGATCGCGCTGAACCTGCTGTTCAATCATTTCAAGGCCGGCAATTCCGACCAGCAGTCCGTATTCGTGGCCGGCACGGAACGCATCATCCGGTATCAGGATATATCCGCATTGCGCGATGGCGATCAATATCGCGACGGAAAGCTCTTTGACCGCGACGGCAATGAAGTCCCGGTCACGGTGCCGCAGCACTAACGCATGTCGCCCAAAATGTTCCGCGGTTTTGCTATCACGACATGCGAAAGAACAAGGGCTTAAAGCGCAGCAGGCGAATCTCAAAGGTCGCAACGCGCCTTGAGCCATTGCGCAAATTATGCAGTAGGCGTGGGCGAAGGATTTCGGCTACGGATGCGGCTGCGTTGCGGAATGCGCCGTGGGGGCATCCCCACGGACCATGCGGGAGACGGCGATGGAAGGACTGTTTGTCATACTGGTCTGCCAACTGATCGGCGAGATCGTTGTCAGGACGCTCGACCTGAGCATGCCGGCTCCCGCGCTCGGCATCGTGCTTCTGCTCGCCTATCTCTGGTTTGCCGACAGGAGAGCCGGGTCGGAAGATGGCGCCGCCCACACCCGCGTCAGCGGCGTGGCCGACACTCTGCTCAAGAACCTCGGCGTGCTGTTCGTGCCCCTTGGCGTCGGGGTGATGCAGAACTATCGGCTGATATACGACTATGCCGGCACGATCGTCATCGCCGTCATGGTGTCGACCATTGTGACATTGATGGTGACCGTGGGAGCGTTCCTGCTCGCAAGCCGACTGTTCGGCGCGGAAGGGGCTGGCGATGGACACTAGCGGTCGCGTCTTCGAGCTCTGGGTCTATCTCTCGACCAGCCCCCTGCTGTGGCTGACCGTGACGATTGGAGCCTATATCGCCGCTCAGCGGCTTGCGGCGCTCAGCGGTTTCGACCCCATCGTCAATCCCGTGCTGATCTCCGTCGTCCTCGTGGTCTCGATCCTGACGGTGACCGGGACATCCTATTCGACCTATTTCGACGGGGCCCAGTTCGTGCATTTTGCCCTCGGACCTGCGACGGTGGCACTTGCTGTTCCTCTTTACCGGAACCGGACACTGATCAGGCAGATCCTCGTGCCCGTCGTCGTCGCGCTTGTCGCAGGCAGCCTGACGGCGATCGTTTGCGCGACCGGTGTCGCCATCCTGCTCGGCGCACCTGACAGTGTTGCCATATCGCTGGCGCCGAAGTCGGCAACGGCAGGCATCGCCGTCGGCATCTCGCAGCAACTCGGCGGCGACCCGACCCTGACCGCGCTTCTCGTCATCTTCACCGGCGTGCTCGGAGCAATCATCGTCACGCCGCTGATGAATCTTCTGCGCATTCGGAATTATGCGGCACGCGGGTTCGCGGCCGGCCTGACATCGCACGGCATCGGCACGGCGCGCGCCTTCCAGGTCAACGAAATTGCCGGGACGTTTTCGGGCCTTGCCATGGCGCTCAACGGCATATTGACCTCAGCCATCGCCGCTGTCGTCCTCGGCCTGCTGGTCTAAGCGCCAGCCTTCCGAGGACAATCCGCTACCAGAAGGCGCCGTAGAAGGTGACACAGCCGACGACACCGAGCACGATTGCCAGCGACGATCGGACCGTGAAATCGAGCAGCCTGAACTGATATCCGAAGCTTCCGACAGATGGCTTCATGGTTTTCTCCCGTGGTTGTTTCTGAACGACTGCGTCCCGGGGTGCCCGGGTTGGTGGAGAGGACGTCTAGACGACGCCTATAGGCTTGCGGCCTCAGGCCCACTTTGCGAATTCGCCGCCGTGGTGACGGTAGAAAGTCTCGGCTGCGGCGAGCAGCGCTTCTTCGTCCAGCGGACGGCGAAACTCGTGCATGAGAAATCGGGCGAGATGCTGGATCTGCTCGCCCTCTCGCGGAATGTCGTACTCGATACAGACAGTCTCAAAGACGCGCCAAAGCATGGCCACTTCCGCCTTGCTCAAGGCGGCAAGCATCTCGTCGGGAATTCCGCGCATAAGAACCTCGCTCCGCATTCGCGCCGTTCTGCCGGTGAGCAGGGACCGAATTGCCTATGGAGGGATCGATAAACGGGCGCGTCGGCGGACCTGCGGTCGCCGCCGCAGCGAAAAGCCGGATGAGCCTGAGAATGACAATTGATCGGTAGCCGGTGATTGGGGCTTTACTGAGGTGATCAACAGGATCGTCGGAGTGCGACGATAGATCCACCTGACAAGTGCGAAGAACGGTCACGGCGCCCTGGTCGAACCCCGTCAAAAGCGCACAAGCTCGTCGCCGATGCCGGACAAGGTTCGCCCGAAAGGCAGCGCGCTCTATTGCATTGTAACTGCTCCGTGCATTAGCATCCCAGGAATAAGACAGGAAGCCGGCTGGGGACTGCTTGCACTGCGCTTTGACAGGGGGATGAATGAGCAGGAAAACTGGCGGCGTGAGGTGCAATGCGCCTATCGAGCGAATTCGGAGGGGCGCAGTAGTCGCCATGCTTGTCTTTGTGCTAGCCGCGTGCGGCGGGCATCCGAAGGGCGTGCTGACGCCGGTTGCAGATACCGCGCCGGACTCAAGCCGGGTCAACATGCTGATCACGACGACGCGCAGCCGGTCGGCAAATCCCGGAGAAATGTACAGCGGAGAACGCGCCCTGGCGCCCACCTTCGTCGACATGACCGTTTCCATTCCGCCGGACACCGTGCGCAAGGCTGGCGAGGTCGCTTGGCCAAAGCGGCTGCCGCCCAATCCAGCAACGGATTTTGCGACGCTGAAGGCAGACGGGCTCGACATGGCCGGTGCCAAATCATGGTTGAGCGCAAGTGTGCGGAAAAGTCCCGACAAAAGCGTTTTTGTATTCATTCACGGCTTCAACAACCGCTTCGAAGACTCCGTCTATCGTTTCGCCCAGATCGTTCATGATTCTGGCGTCCGCAGCGCGCCCATTCTCATCACCTGGCCGTCACGTGGGAGCCTGCTTGCATACGGTTATGATCGCGAGAGCGCGAACTACACGCGCAATGCGTTGGAGAACTTGTTCCAGTACCTTTACCGCGATCCGGAAGTGAAGGAGGTGTCGATCCTGGCCCACTCCATGGGTAACTGGCTGGCACTGGAGGCGCTGCGCCAGATGGCGATCCGCAATGGCGAGCTGCCCGCAAAGTTCAAGAACGTCATGCTGGCGGCACCCGATGTCGACGTCGATGTCTTCCGCCAGCAGATCGAGGACATGGGCGAGAAACATCCGAACTTCACACTGTTCGTCTCCCGTGACGACCGTGCGCTCGCCGTCTCGCGCCGGGTCTGGGGCGACGTGTCCCGGCTCGGGGCCATAGACCCGGAGCAGGAGCCCTACAAGAAGGAGCTCGAAGACAACAAGATCATGGTGATCGACCTGACGAAGATAAAGGCGGGCGATCGCCTCAATCACGGCAAGTTCGCGGAATCGCCCGAGATCGTTCGGCTCATCGGTTCGCGCATCTCCGATGGCCAGACTCTGACAGACAGCCGCGTCGGCCTCGGCGACCAGATCCTGGTGGCAACGACCGGAACGGCCGCGGCCGTCGGCAACGCGGCGGGCCTGGTTCTTGCAGCACCCGTCGCCGTCGTCGATCAGAACACCCGCGACAACTATGCCGACCATCTCGGCGGTTCGGCTGCGAGAAACAGCGGCCGCGCGGCAACCGCCGTCAGATGTGACCGAACGCGCCCGACGGTACCGGGGTGCACCCCGTAGATATACGCCCTTGAACCAATACGCCGCAGTCAGAAACAATTCTGCTGCGGCGTACCTCGCATCGGTCAAGGTAGCCCGCAAAACGGCGAAAAGCGCCTATTGCCTGCGACTCGGTCATCCGTTGCTCCGAAGTGCCTGGCTTTCGGCGTTCCTGGCCACCCCCGCCCTTGCCCCACCGGCAAGCTTGTCGGCTACACCTTTACCCAGGCACCGTTTCGTTTTGACGACTGCACGCAGGCGTCGACGAAGGCCATGCCCTTCATACCGTCGTCGATGGTCGGATAGCTGACGGCGGGGTCGATGGCCTCGCCCTTGCGTTTGGCAAAGATCGCCCGTGCCGCCTCGGTGTAGATATTGGCAAAGCCCTCGAGATAACCTTCGGGATGGCCCGAGGGAATGCGGCTGACGCGGGCGGCGGCCGGACCCGAGCCGGCGCCCGCCCGGGTGATCAGCCGCTTCGGCTCGCCGAACGGCGTATACCAGAGATAGTTCGGATCCTTCTGCGTCCATTCCAGTCCGCCCTTGGTGCCGTAGACCCGCACCATCAGGCCGTTCTCATGGCCGGGCGCCACCTGGCTGCACCACAACAGCCCCTTGGCGCGCTGACCGTCCTTGGTCTTGAAGCGCATCATCACATGGGCATTGTCGTCGAGCTTGCGGCCGGCTACGAAACTGTCGAGATCGGCAGCGAGCTCTTCCAGTTCCAGCCCGGAGACAAAGGCGCCGAGATTATAGGCATGGGTGCCGATATCGCCGGTCGAGCCGCCGGCGCCGGAGCGGGCCGGATCGGTGCGCCAGGCCGCCTGCTTCTGGCCCGACTGCTCGATATTCTCCGTCAGCCAGTCCTGCGGATATTCCATCTGCACCAGACGCACCGCGCCGATGTCGCCGTTTTGAACCATCTCGCGCGCCTGACGCACCATCGGATAGCCGGTGTAATTGTGGGTGAGCACGAACAGCGCATCGCTGTCGTCGGCCGCCTTCTTCAGCTTTTTGGCGTCTGATAGCGT
>NZ_JBNDIU010000030.1:0-57455 GCF_050434565.1 Ensifer sp. 4252 | reverse complement strand
AGCTTCGGGCAGATGGCGCCAAAAATGTAGGCTGATCGGGTCCGCTGGTCGTGCGGTGCTGACGGTCGCGTCCCACGCCTGGCCCAGCGGCGCGTGATCTTGTTCTTCTGGCCCACCCGAGCCTCGTCTTGAAACCAGATTTCTATTCGCTTGCCTTTGGCGGCCCCGTTGGCGATCTCTGCCACTGCGGCGGGGAAGTTATGGAATGGCTCGCCCCTCCCTCCGGCGTCGTGCATTTTGCATGACGGGATTTAACAAGGAGCAGAGCAATGCAGATAGCCGTGTTAGGTATCGATCTTGGAAAGAACAGTTGCAGCGTTGTCGGAGTGGACGAGCGCGGCCAAGTCGTGCTTCGGCGGCGGTTGCGCCGTGAGGGTGTTGTCAAACTCGGCTCAACCCTACCGTCCTGCATAATGGCAATGGAAGCGTGCTGTGGTGCCCATCATGTTGGTCGGCAGTTGCGGTCTCAGGGGCATGACGTTCGGCTTATGTCACCCGAATATGTTCGTCCGTACGTGAAGGCTCAGAAGAACGATGATCGCGACGCGGAGGGAATAGCAGAGGCAGCCACGCGTCCGACCATGCGTTTCGTTGACATCAAGGAGGAAGAGCAGTTGGACATGCAGACCCTCCATCGTGCGCGTGACCGTCTCGTCGGAGAACGAACTGCTTTGATCAACCAGTTGCGAGCGATCCTTTTGGAGCGCGGCATTACCGTTCCACAAGGTCGTCGTAAGCTGGAGATCTGGCTGGACTTGGACACTGACGAAGAGAGGCTTTCGCTCAGCCGCCGCACGGTGGCCCTCATCGCAGATATGCGGGCACAGTGGAGTGAGATGGATCGCCGCATTGCCGCTTTTGACCAAGAATTCAAAGTCTATGCCCGGTCTGATCAACCATGTCGCCTCTTGGGCACAATCCCCGGCATCGGGCCTCTCAATGCGACTGCGTTGGTAGCGACAGTTGGGGATGCGCGGACCTTCGGACGCGGCAGAGACCTGGCAGCCTGGCTAGGCCTTGTGCCGCGGCAGATGACAACCGGGGGCAAACCGAAATTGCTCGGCATCACGAAACGGGGAAATGGATATCTGAGAAAGATGCTCATTCATGGTGCCCGAGCCGCGCTTCCCGTGCTTTCCAAATCCGCCACACCTCTTGGCGAATGGTTGTGGGCGCTACTTGGTCGCGCCCACAAGAATAAAGCAATCGTTGCACTTGCTGCGAAGTTAGCGCGGATCGTCTGGGCTGTTTTACAGAGCGGCCGTCCCTACAACAATAACGGCTTGGAACCGGTGGTCCAAGCATAGTCGCCAACGATCGCTGCCGGCGGGCGCTGCTGAAGATATCTGCATGTGGTTGTGAAGATGGCCTGACTGTCGATCGGTGTTCCGAAATCCTGGTTAAAAAAATGGCGCTAGCCGCCGAGGAAGTTATGAGGATCGGAATGCGCGAAGCTCCATCTTGGCCAGGGATTTGCCCTGAGACCGGATACGTTGGCGCAGACTGTTTAGACATCTATCAAAACACTTGCAGACGGGGCGAGCCATACGTTTTTTTAAACTCCTCAATGGCTTGAGGGTCCTGTGCAGGATGTTTTGGTCTGGCGGCCAGCTTGCGGTAGCCCATTGCACGCACCTCACGGCTCAGCGTTTGTTCGCTCACCGAGACGCGAAACTCTTCCCAAAGCCATTGGACGAGATCACACAGACGCCAGCGCACGACACCATCGAGGTAAGGCGTCGGCCCGCGTTCGAGGGTCTGCGCCAAGGCAGCGCGCTGGCGATCATTCAACCGAGACTTTGGACCGGGAGCCTTGCCATTCATCAGACCGCCGGGACCATGCGCGTTGAAGCGCATGACCCAGTCCCGCACGATCTGAAGAGTGACATTGCCCAGACGCGCCGCATCCGAGCGCGAACCGCCGTCATAGATCGAGGCAAGGGCCAAGAGACGCCGTGCCTGCGCAGCATCCTTTGTCTGGCGCGCCAGACGCCGCAGATGCTCCCCATCAAAATCCAATCGCAATGAAATCGCTGAACCCATCGCAAAACCTCCGGTTTGCACCAGAGATTCAGATTCATCGCAGTTTGGGAAGCCCGTGAGTCGAAGTCAGTGAGGTGCCGTATTAGTGGGCAAGGTTGCCTCATCGTGCAGCCGCAGGCTTTCCTAGCGCTCACCTTCCTGGCGGCCGCCCACAGGGCGACCGTTGGTCGCTTTAAACGGAGACGAGCGGAGGCGGCGAGCCGCAGCGCGCAGCGTCCCCTGTCACAACTCGTCTCTCTTCGGTGGCAAAACTGTTGATATGTTCCGAGTTAGGGAACATGCCTCGTGCAGGAAAAATCATAGCGGAGTCCACGTTGAGAGAGTTTGTTTGTGATACCCGGAGATCTCAACGTATTCACGGGAATGGGAGGCATCATCATGGATTTCTTGACTATTTTTGCTCAACTAGTCGGCGGAGCCGTCGGAGGAACAGCGAGCGGAAAGTTCGTAAAAGACTTCGATCTTGGTAGCGTGGGCAACATCGTGACAGGGTCGATTGGCGGCCTTGGCGGTGGCGCAATCCTCGGGGCGCTGGTTGGAGGTGCGGGAGACGATGCGACCACGGGGCTAAATATCGGAACCCATATCGGCCAACTCGCAGGCGGCGGCGTGGCGGGAGCAGTCCTGCAGATCGTCGTGGGGCTGATGAAGAACAAGTTTGTCAGTTCTCGGTGATCCTAGGCCGACGTCTAAAGACGGCCGCTGTGGCGGTAAGTTTCAGCCTCCTGCCATGTTCTGAGATCTTTAGCGACTGCCGAAGGCCATGCTTGCCAGCTTTGTCCCGACTGCAGTCAGATCGCCAGCAAATACCATTGCATCATTCGGCTGTGGCTGCGGTAGACATCGGCACCTTGCCATTTACCTCTCATCCATTTGCGACGCGGGCTCGCCGGACCAAGATGTCCAAACTGGGCAAAACGGCGAGGGGCCCTTTACACCATCGAGTTAACCTCTCCAGCCTATCAGCCTTGCCCGCTTATACGCGGCCTCCTTCGCCGCTTCGACACTCTCGTATATATCCGGTAACTCATACGTAGCGCCTCGATAGGTAAATGATGCTGTTCGCGTAATGTGGTTGAAATGAACCCATGGTTTTTCCTGTTGCGGGTCGAGTTGACTGTTCATCGAGCCTGACCTCCCCGGCGCGGTTGGCGAGAGCCGGCACGGCACAGTCAGGCTCCTGCGATTGAACGTGTCACTGTGCGACGTGTCACTGTGCGCTAAAGACTGCGGCGCCGGCCAGTCGGCCATCCTCTACAATTATGGATATGGTAGCATAAAGCTCTCGGCTCTCGGCGATCGGTGCTTGGTTCTAGTGCGCTTTCGCTGGGCATTCGCGCGGACCGCAGCTGGGCAGGGCACATGAAGCGGACAATGTTTTCGGCGATCACGTGAAAAGAACGCCGAGATTGAGATCTTTAGCCGCCCGGTTCATGCCCAGTAATCGACTGTGCCCGATGGGCTCGCGTTCAACGAAAATCGATCTGCACCTTCATGGATTGGCTACGGTCTCCGGCAAGGTCGAAGGCCTCGATGACGCGGTCGACAGAATAGGTGTGACTGATCAGCGGTGAGAGGTCGATCCGGCCGCTGCCGATAAGATCGACGGCTTCAGCGAACTCTGTATCAAAGCGGAAGCTTCCAACGACGGTAAGTTCCTTGGTGACGACAAAAGGCAAAGGGAAGGGCATCGAGCCACTCAGCCCGACGGCGACCAGTATCCCGCGTGGTCTCAGGCAATCAATCGCGCTCGCGACCGCCGCCGGGTGACCGGAGCAGTCGAAGGCGACGTCAATGCGGCCCCTGCCAGCCTTGTAGGGCGAAAGGCCCCCGGCCTCGGGATCGTTCAGCACGACTTCGTCGGCACCCAGCCGCTCCCCGGTCGCGAGCGGCGCCTCCACGACATCGCAAGCAATGACACGCCGGGCGCCGGCAAGACGGGCGGCAGCAATGGTCAGGCAGCCGATCGGCCCGCATCCGAAAACAAGCACGGTCTTGCCCAGCACCGATCCAGCCTGTTTAACGGCGTGGAGGCACACCGCGAAGGGTTCGGCAAGGGCGGCAAGCCCAGCAGCGACGCCGCGGCCAACGGGATGAAGGAGATCGGACCGCACAATCATCGTTTCGCGGAAGAGGCCTTGCGCGTGGGGAAATCGCATTGCGCTGCCCCGGAATACCATATCGTTGCAATGGTTGCGCAAACCCCGCTGGCATTCCTCGCATTGTCCGCAGGGCATCGACGGATTGATGGCCACCAGATCTCCCGTGGCGAGGCCTTCGACACCCTTGCCAACGGCGGCAACCACGGCGGACGCTTCATGCCCCAGGATCATCGGCTCTTTTAGGCGAACAGTGCCGAACCCGCCGTTGTGGTAGTAGTGCAGATCGGAACCGCAGATACCGCCGGCAGCAATGCGAACAAGCACCTGGCCTTCATCGGGCTCAACTTCCTCGGGCCGTTCCTCAAGGCGAAGATCATGGGGAGCGTAAGCAACAACTGCGCGCATGGCATTCCCTCTCAAAGAACCGACAGCATGCCGCCGTCGACATAGATCATCTGGCCATTGACGTAGTCGGAAGCTGCCGACGACAGGAAGACAGCGGTTCCCACCAGCTCCTCCGGCCTGCCCCAGCGCTCCGCAGGCGTTCGAGCCTTGACCCAAGCGTCGAATTTGGGGTCGCCGATGAGTGCTTCGTTCATGTCGGTCAGCATATAACCTGGGCCGATAGCATTGGCCTGGATTCCGGATCTGGCCCATTCAGCGGCCATGCCCTTCGTGAGCATTTTCACTCCGCCCTTGGCGACGGTGTAGGGAATGACGGTGGCGCGCGCCAGTTCACTGGTCAGCGAGCCGATGTTGATGATCTTGCCGCGCCCGCGCGCGATCATGCGCCGGGCTGCTTCTCGGCCGATCAGAAAAGCGCTGGTGAGGTTCGTATCGATCACCCGCTGCCAATCGGAAAGCGCCAGTTCGACTAACGGCTGGCGATGCTGGATGCCGGCGTTGTTGACGAGAATGTCGATTTCCAGGCCCGTCGCATCGAAGCGCTCGAATGCCGCTATGACCTCGGCCTCGCTTGTCACGTCGAACGCTGCCTCATGCACGGTATAGCCGTCGCGGCGCAACGCGGCGGCCGCCGTTGCGACCACCGCTGCGGAACGGCCGTTGAGAACAAGGTGAGCGCCGGCGTCACCCAGTCCCTTGGCGATCGCCTGGCCAAGGCCGCGTGTGGAGCCGGTCACGAGCGCCGTGCGGCCGGAAAGATCAAAAAGGGTATTTGTCACGAGCGGGCTCCTCACAGTTCGGACTTGCGGTAGATGAGATCGGAGCGATCGTAGACCGCCGGCAGGAGGTCGACGCCAAGACCTGGCCCATCCATCGGCAGCACGTAGCCGTCCCTGATGGTCGGAACTTCGGTTACCAGTTCCTTGTACCAGCCAGTGTAGAACGCGCGAACCGATTCCTGGATCAGCGTATTGGGCTGGCTGAAAGAGGCATGGATTGCTGCTGCGAACCCAACGGGCCCGGTGCAATCGTGCGGGGCGAAAGGGCGATGGTAGGCGTCGGCGAGAGCGGCGATCTTGCGGCCTTCAGTCAAGCCGCCAGTCCAGCACAGATCGACCATGGCGATGTGGATTGCGTCGCGCTCGAGCATGTCCTTGTAGGGGAAGCGCGAGCCGAGCGTTTCGCTGGCACAGACCCAAACGTCTGTCGATGCTGCATACTCCGCCAATGCCTGCGGCGAGTTCATGCGGATTGGGTCCTCGTACCAGGTTGGTGCGTAAGGTTCGAGGGCACGGGCGATTTTTTTGGCGGTCGGCAGGTTCCACAGCGAATGGAACTCGACCATGATTTCTATGCGGTCGCCAACGCGCTTGCGGATCTTCTCGAACGGCTCGATAGCCTTTTTCAGCTGCTCAGCCGAAATGTAGAGGCCGCGATTCTCTTGCGCCGCCGGATCGAAAGGCCAGATCTTCATGGCGGTGATACCGCTTTCCAGAAGATTTTCCGCCAACGCGCCTGCATCGGTCATGAATCCGGCGAGATCTTCGTACGGTCCCTCGGCCGCGCCAAGATTCCAGGTGTCGACCGGACGGATATTGTTGCTCCGGACATAGCCGTAACCGGCACAGGTGTTGTAGACGCGCAGCTTGTCCGTGCAAAGGCCGCCGAGCATTTGATACACCGGCTGGCCGCAAACCTTGCCGAACAGATCCCAAAGCGCGATGTCGATGGCCGAAGCGGCGCGGTATTCAGCGCCCGTCGAGGACTGGGCGACGGGCAAATCCGTCATGATCCGATTGAGCGCTTCCATGCGTAGCGGATCTTGTCCAAGCAGGCGGCCCGCCAGCGTTTCATGGATGTGGGCCTCGACCGCGCCGGCACCGTAGAAGGTTTCGCCCAGGCCGATCGTTCCCTCGTCTGTGAGGACGCGGACCCATAGAACGTTTGCGAACTCTTCGGTACGCAGCGTTTCCAATCCAATGACTTTCACCTGTTCCTCCTTGGATGTCGCCGCCGCTCGTCGGCTGGCGGACCGGCCTGCGCGGATTTTGAGAAATCCCGCAAGCTGCAATTGACATATTCTGATATTCTGTGAAATATCACATGAGATTTGCAATAGAGCCTAGGAACGTTTTTTGCAAGAGGCGACGCTGGTGAAGAAAGTTGGAGCAGCGCACAACGTGCCGGTCGTCGCTGAAGGGGGCTGGCCCCTCGAACAAAACCGCGACCTGACGGCGATCGCCTATGAGCGCATCGAGGAGCACTTCGTTGCCATGCGGCTTGCGCCTGGCGCCGAAATCCGTACCCAAGACCTGCAGGCATTGGTCAATCTCGGCCGAACTCCGGTCCACCAAGCCGTACGTCGCCTGGCTGCAGAGACGCTTCTGGAGATCCGTCCCCGTAACGGGCTGCGGGTCGCTCCGATTGACCTGTCACGCGAGAAGCGTCTCTCCGAGCTGAGGAGCGACCTCAACCGGTTTGTCACCGCAACAGCGATTCGCAACATGACCTCCAACGACCGCGCCGGACTGCATTACCTGCGGCGCAAACTGGTCACCGAGATTGACACGATGACAGTCGATGCGTTCAACGCCGTCGATAAGTCATTTGACCGACTTCTCATCCGCGCCTCCGGCGAGCGCTTCCTGGAGCGCGTCCTGAGCCCGCTCCATGCGATCGCCCGCCGCATCGGCTATCTACACATTACCCAAATCAGTGGCCATGACGGCGTTGTGGAAAGCGCTGGACGTCATGTCGCGATCATGGATTTCATACTTGCAGGTGATGAGGGGAAAGCCTGTGCCGCATCCGACGAACTGGTGACATACAGCGTCGGGCTGCTCCAGCAACTTGAAGAGCAGATAGATCCTGCGCTTCTCGACGTTCGCTTCTCAATTGAGCCGAGCAGGGCTGACGGGGAGGCGCCTAGGCAACCCATCTAACAGTGGGGTGTTCGTTCAAACGAGAATTCAGTTATCCAAGGGAGGAATAGCATGAAACGTTTTCTCATCGGTACGACATTTGCGGTGGTTGCGGCCATTGGACTTGCCGGCACGGCGCTCGCTCAAGAACTTACATTCCGCTTCCAATCGTCCGATCCGGCCGGCAATCCTAATTTCGAATATCAGAAGGGCTGGACCGATCTCGTCGCGGAACGGTCCGGCGGCAAGGTGAAGATCGAGCTTCTACCCGTCGGTTCGGTCGTCGAGTATAACGAGACGCTCGATGCCGTCGCGGGCGGCATTCTTGATGGCCAGATTTGCGACTCCTCCTACTGGGCTGGCAAGGACCCGGCTTTCGGCCTGATATCCAACCCCGTCGGTGCTTGGTCCGATCCGGCGCAGATGATCGACTTCGTCGAAAATGGCGGCGGCAAGGAGCTCATGCAGGAGTTGCTTGGCTCCTATGGCCTGCACTTCATCGGCGTCTCCACGCCCGGTCTCGAGGCCTTCGTGTCGCGTGTGCCCCTCAATGGCGTGGACGATTTGAAAGGCCTCAAACTGCGCGCGCCGGAAGGCCCGATCGCTAATGTGTTCGCGGCCGCTGGTGCTGCACCTGTCAACCTGCCGTCATCGGAAGTCTACACCTCGATCGATAAGGGCGTGGTCGACGCCGCCGATTATTCTGTGTTTTCGGTCAACCAGGCACAAGGGCTGAACGGTGTGGCCAAACATCCGGTCTATCCGGGTTTCCACTCGCTGCCGCTTGTCGAAGTGTCGATGAACAAGTCGAAGTGGGATGCCCTTCCGGACGACATCAAGAAGATGTTCGAGGAGACCGTCAAGGAGTTTCAGCAGACCCAGATCAACGGCCTGAAGGTGGCCGACCAGAAGGCTGTCGAGGAAGCTACGGCGGGAGGCGAGATCACGGTTCACGACTGGTCTGCGGAGGAGCGGGCCAAGTTCCGCAAGCTTGGGGTTGCGGAATGGGAGAACATCGCGAAGCGTTCCCCAATGGCGCAGAAGGTGTTCGACACCCTGACGGGATACCTGAAGGACAAGGACCTGCTTTAATCAAATCCCACGCGGCGGCCCTTGGCGGGCCGCCATTTTCTCGTGCCAAGGGAGAGGGGCATGACAAAAGACAATCCTGTTTCCGACCAAGTGGAGACAGTTATCGGCGGTGAGATCGCGACGGCTGTTCCCGAAGCTGGTGTGCTCGGTCGCCTCGTCGACAAGCTGGGCTACGTTTTCGCCGCCGGCATCGTCCTCGCAGCGCTCATACTGCTGATGGAAGTGTTTCTCCGGTACGTGTTTAACAAGCCGACGATCTGGGCACACGAGATGACTGTCTTCCTTTGCGGGGCGTCTTTTATTTTCGGCGGCCTCTATTGCACGTGCCGGAACACCCATATCCGCGTTGTCCTCCTCTACGATCACTTTTCACCGCGTGTGCGTCGCATCGCTGACATTCTCATCTCGCTCGTCAGCGCGCTGGCCAGTGGCTTTTTCGCCTATGCCGCCTACCACATGGTAGAGCGGGCGGTGGTGATGCCCTCCGGAGAGATCCGCCTTGAAACAACGGGCAGCGCCTGGAGCCCGCCGACACCGGCGCTGATCAAGATTTTCATTCTGGTGGTCATGATCCTGCTCGTCGTTCAGTTTCTCGTTCTCGCCGTCAACTATGCGAAGCGTGGCGCAAGGACTAATCGATGACCGAATTTTTCGATTTCAGCATCAACCTGCAAGCGCTCGGCATCGGTTGGGGCACGGCGCTCATGTTTGCGATGATGGTTGCGTTGCTGCTTTCCGGTATGCCTCTTGCGTTCGTGACGCTCCTTGTTGCACTGATTTTCGCGCTCGGCTGGTTCGGTCCCATGTCGATCCCGCTGATCACCAGCCGCGTCTACTCGTTCGTTATGAACTTCGTTTTTGTCTCTGTGCCGATGTTCGTGCTGATGGCGGCGATCCTAGACCGGTCCGGCATTGCTCGCGATCTGTTCGATGCTATGAAGCTCTTTGCCGGTCGCATTCGCGGCGGCGTCGCTGTGCAGACCGTCTTCGTCTCGGTCATCCTAGCCGCGATGAGCGGCATCATCGGCGGCGAGATCGTGCTTCTCGGCCTGATCGCTCTACCGCAGATGCTCCGCCTGGGCTATGATCGGAACCTTGCCATCGGCGTCGTCTGTGCGGGCGGATCGCTAGGCACGATGATACCGCCGTCGATCGTGCTGATCATCTATGGCTTGACAGCCAACGTCTCCATTGGTGACCTCTTCACCGCAGCCTTCCTGCCGGGCTTCATGCTAGCGATGTTCTACGTTGCGTACATCCTTGCCCGGGCATATCTGACGCCACAGGTCGTACCGGCGGTCGATCCAACGCCAATCCCGACTGAAGAAAAGCTTCGCCTCCTCAAAGGCCTCGCTTTGCCCATACTCGTGGTGTTCATCGTTCTGGGCTCCATCTATGGGGGCATCGCCTCGGTGACGGAAGCCTCCGCGATCGGTGTCGGTGGCGTCATCCTCTCGACCGCCCTGCGCGGTGAGTTTTCCTATGGGTTGCTTCGCGGGGCGGCTATGCAGACACTTTCGACTGTCGGCATGATCGTCTGGATCGGCATCGGCGCTACCGCCATCGTCGGCGTCTATAACCTGATGGGCGGCGTGAACTTCGTCTCCGGCATGATCACCGGCATCTCCGACAATCCGACGGTGATCGTACTCGTGATGATGCTGATCCTGTTCGTACTCGGGGCGTTCCTCGATTGGGTGGGCATCGCGCTCTTGACGATGCCGATCTTCGTGCCGATTATCAAATCACTCGGTATGGACCCAGTCTGGTTCGGCGTGCTCTTCTGCATGAATATGCAGGTGTCTTTCCTATCCCCACCCTTCGGTCCGGCGGCATTCTACCTGAAATCGGTCGCACCGCCCGGTATCACGCTCGGGATCATCTTCAAGGCTCTTGTACCCTTCATCATGCTCCAGATCCTCGCGGTTGGACTACTGATCGCATTTCCAGGCATAACTGGACGGTGATCGACGGTGCTTCACTCCTCAAAGCGTCTCGATCACGAGTTGCGTCACTAAAGCAATGACCAGCCCTGTGAATGCTTCAGCGGCTCCAAAGCCGACCTGCTTCTTTTGGTGCCAACGCGCGCCATCCCAATCGTAGTCCATCTGCCTGCTCCGCTTGGTTACCGTAAAAAAGTCAAGGCATTAAAGCCCACGAGAAAAGCCGCAACCCGGGTCTGTGGCAACAGGAAGAAGCGTGCCTCTTTTGGGTTAATCTAAAGTTGCTCATCGAACGGACGTATTCGCGCTCACTTGCCAAATGCATCCCACGAAAGCGGTGGCGCCGCCGTCAACGAACCAGTCGCGGACTGGTCAGGGCGATGAGCGCAAGCACTTCTTCTTCAATGGCCCAACACTGGTATTCGTACTCAGCCAGCAAGGTGGCCTCTGTGTTCCCGCTATCTCGCAGCTCATCGCGTTTCATGACGGCCACCCCATAGCTCTCTAACAGACCGCACAACGCGGGATACGTGAACTGGGCGAGTTGAATGCGCTGCCGTGGCAACCGCAACATCATATGCGCTCGTCCGATCTTCTCTAAATCCATTGTTCCACCTTCAGTCATAGCCCCGAGGAATGTGTCGCCCAGCATCAAGAAGGTAGCAACATGAAGCGACCCATACATGCGGCGCCCTTGGTGTTCGTCAAAGACCTCACAGTCGCGGGGAGGGGATTCCTCGGCTGTTGTCCATTGCTTCGTCTCTGGCTCTTTCGTTGACTTCACTTTCATCGCCCGGTGTAACGGCGCAGAAAAGTCCCTGGCACAGCGCGTTGTCTGCTTGAGCCGGAAAACCTGAAACCAAGAGGCCAAGGCAAAGACTCCACCTCCCCCCTGAGTGTCACATCTCAGCGCAGCGCATTCGCACGACCGCGAAGAGCCGATCAACACAAGCAACCTTAGTCCCTCCTGGTCACGCCAGATTAGCGATCGCAAAGGTACGGATCATGTGTGCCACGCCCCTGAGGGCGGCGTCCCACATAGTGATGCTGGTTGCGCGAGGCTCCCAATTGCCACGGTGATGGGTTTTCAGCGAAAGATTAGAAGCGCATCCCATAGCATTCCAATCAGGCCGGGGTGTGGTTTTGCCACATCGCGAACGCGCTCAGCTGCTGCGTCCGCACGCACCGTTACGCCCGAATGACAGCTACAGACAATATAGTGCAGTTGGCAATCGGTGAATTCAAAGAACCGTTTCGCTTCGCCGTAACTGTCATCCGCTAACCCCTCCCCACGGAACACGGGGTCCTCAAAGGCAATGGTGATCGGGGAGCCGTCTTCTCGCATTTCATCGCGGATGATGTCAGGCTCGTATTCAGTTTCCTGAAGCGTTGCGAGGGCCCGATCAGGATCTTGCTCCAAGAGTTCCGCCCATCGTGCAATGCGCTCGTCCCGCGTCATTGGGCAGCGAAGCGCATTGGCGTGAATGCCAGCAACGGTATGGAGTTCGTCGCGTGTATGGTGTCTCATCGTCGATTCCTCCGTTCTCACATGTTGCAATAAAAGTATCGCGCTTTGGACCTGTTTGGGCAAGCCAGCAGAGCCGGATCAGGTTGCCGTGCGGCCCCCGCCTCATGGCAAGGTTATGTGCCCGGCACCCCCATCGCCCATGGCGCGCAACCGAAGCCGCCTATCGAATGCATACGGCAAGCAATTGCCGCGGCGGACGCCAATAACTGCGCTCCCCATAATTGATCACCGCTCTTGCGCCAACCGACCCAGCTACTGCCTGAACAGCCGGATCCTGCGAGAAGGATCGTTGTCCGGCACGGGCATCACGACGCCAGCCAGCAACAAATCAGATCCGCCCTAACTCTTGGGTGACGGGAGGCGAACCCACGGTAATCGCCTTTCTTGGCAGGGCTCCGCCTATCTTCAGTTTCTGTGCGGGTGTGGTGCCGCCATTTGGCAAGAACCGATTGCGCATGAGGTCGAGACTGATGCGATGGTCACGGGGGCCGCCAGGACCTAATCTCTTCGCCGGCCGGCGCCACAAAACCACAGCCCATTTCGTGACCGATTGGCGGCACTCACGCAGATGTCGATAATATCCATTCGCGTTTGCTTTATAATGCAGGCGTCGCAATGGAGGATATAAGATGAGGCATCCCAATAGAACCACCCGCCAGCTTTACTGGGAAAACCTGGGTGTTGACGCATTCCGAAGCCTGGTCGTCGCCCTCCCGATTGCCGCAATGGTCGTGATCATTCTTGGGCTCTAAATGTGAACTTTCAGGAGGTGGTCCATTCGGGCCGCACCGAATGACCATCCACAAGAATGCCCGCTTGACGCCGTTGCGTCGAGAGAAGATAGCGGCTCACCGCTGTTGAAAACCGCCTTTCCAAAGTCAATGCAGGGCGTGACGGTGAAGGTCTTGAGGCGCTGGGACGAGCGCTTCGTTGTGAAGGCGCATCGTTCGTCTCGACCGTAGAGGAGCTCGGCACAGATCCCGGTAACGGCTGCCGACGAGACAGCGACGTTGCATCGCCGGCGGCTGACGGGCAAACATATCGCCAGACAGACGGGCGTGTCGTGTGCGTCGCTACGAGCGCGTCATGACCGGCAAAGGGTCCCGCTACCGGTCCAAAGCGTTCGCCAAGGCTTGCCGCAAGCTTGGCCTGAAACACATCGCGCAAAACCCTACACGCCAAAAACCAACGGCAGGGCCGGGCGCTTCATCCAGACTGTACTCAGGGAATCGGCCTGTGCCGTCGTATACCCAACATCAGACCATGGCGCCGCCGAGCTGCCTGCCTGGATCCGTCGATACAATTGGGACAGGCCGCACGGCAGCCTAAAGTCTCAAACGCCAATCAGCAGACTCGGCTCGGCGGAGGACAACCTGTCGAGGTTCCCCTGATTTGGCGGAAAAGATCGCGATAGTCATTTTCGTCCATATTCCGTGCCGACAAAAACGAAGTTTGGATAGCGCTACAAGTTCCTCGCTTCCGTTCCTATCTCTGGTGCCAAAATGCGCGCGGACGTGAGTTCCAATCGCAGCGCTCTCGATATACCGTCGGTCGTAGATCCAAGCGCTCACACAGCGGAAGGTCAAGGAATGCTATTTGGAAGACGGAAGCCGCCCTCACTGGCTCAGCGGATCCGTACTGCGTTTTGGCCGCCCAAGGGAACCTCACGGTCCGTTCGGTATATTGCCATTCGCGTACTTCGACTGAAAGCGACGCCCCATGCCGTTGCGGCAGGGGTCGCCGTGTACTGACGCCCGTCTTGGGCTTTCACTTCATAATGGCGTTTTGCTTATTTTCATCTTGAGAGGCAACATGGTCGCGGCGGCACTCGGGACGGCTTTTGGGAATCCGCTGACCTTTCCGCTTATTTTGCTGCCGCTTACCGGACTGGCGTTACCTGTCGGGTGGCCAACCTGTTTTTCCTGCTCCGCCAGCTCGATTTTGGACCGCTTTGGGATCCAATCCTAAAACCGCCTCTTATCGGCGGCCTTCCGCTCGCCGCCCTTTGCGGCGCGGCCTTTTATGTATTGACATGGCAAGGCGTTCGCTTGTTTCAGCAGCACGGAAAGCGGCGGACAGTGAGAACCCCGGGATAGGCGCTACCGTGATATTCTAGAGACAAAGGCGGATGCCCAGCCTTCTGTTCCTAAGAACGATTAACCTACTGCCGCACCCGGTTTTTGGCAAAACTGTCAACTCCCACTATAACAAACGGTGTCGTGTGCTGCGTGCGTCAGGGTATCACCCTATTGTCGAAAACCTTGAAAACCCCTTGTCACGAAGGACGCAGAGGCATGTCTTCTTCACCGCTCGACGGCCGCAAGCGCGGCCGTACGAACGCCACCCTCCGCCAGTTTTTGGATAATGAAGCCTCCGGAGGCCTGGTCCTGATGGCGGTGGCGATTCTCGCCATCATCACAGCCAACTCGCCCCTCGCCGGGACCTATTTTGCCGCGTTGCATGCCTACATCGGTCCGTTGAGCCTGCACCACTGGGTCAACGACGCCTTGATGGCGGTGTTCTTCCTGCTTGTCGGCTTGGAGATCAAGCGCGAAATGCTCGACGGTCAGTTGTCGAGCTGGAGCCGCCGCCTGTTACCCGGCGCTGCCGCCGCAGGTGGGATGATGGTTCCGGCCTTCATCTACATCGCGTTCAACCTCGAACATCCGGTCGCGTTGCGCGGCTGGGCAATTCCGACCGCCACCGACATTGCCTTCGCGCTCGGCGTTCTGTCGCTGCTCGGCTCCCGCGTGCCAGCTTCTCTCAAGATCTTTCTCGCCGCCCTCGCCATCATCGACGACCTCGGCGTGGTGCTGGTCATTGCGCTGTTTTACACCGCCGAACTCAACCTGTATGCGTTCGGCGGCGCAGCGGTGGTCGCCGCCGCTCTTGCACTCCTGAACTGGCTCGCCCTGACGCGCCTGTCGCCCTACCTGCTGCTCGGTGCGGTGTTGTGGGTGCTGGTTCTGATGTCAGGTATCCATGCGACGCTGGCGGGCGTCATTCTCGCCCTGACCATCCCGCTCAAGCGCACCCCCGGCACGCCGGAGCCGTCGCACGCGGCCTCGCCTCTGCACAAGCTCGAACACGCGCTGCACAAGCCGGTGGCTTTCGTGATCGTGCCGATTTTCGGGTTCGCCAACGCCGGGGTGTCGTTCGCGGGAGTTACCCCCGCCGTGTTGCTCGAACCGCTCACCCTTGGCGTCGCCGCCGGGCTGGTCTTCGGCAAGCTCATCGGCGTATTGGGGTCGGTGGCAGTGCTGGTCAAGTCCGGCTTTGCCGACCTTCCGGCCAGGGCGAGTTGGAGCCAGACCACCGGCGTCGCCCTGCTGTGTGGCATTGGCTTCACCATGAGTCTGTTCATCGGCCTTCTCGCCTTTGACGATCCGGCGTTGCAGGACCGGGTCAAGTTCGGGATTCTTGCGGGGTCGCTGGTCGCCGGATTGGGCGGGTATATTATCTTGAGGTTAAGCGGTCGTAGAGTCGCCAGACCTGTATAAGTGGTGGCGGCGTTAGCCCAGCCAGCCGATCAGACCCGCGACAACAAGGCAATCTGAACGATGGCTACGGCAGCCAGCGTTATGCACACGAGGATCATTCTGCGGCCCTTGAAAGGCATGGGTCGTCCCTTCCGGTGTTCATCACTCTGTTTCGCAGCCAAAAATACCTGCATAGTCAACCCTACCGCGATCGGTAACCCGAGCCCATATCTAGTCACCAACGGAGTTGCGCCCATCGTTCGGCTCTCCCATCGTACGTTCCTCGCCATGCGCTCAATCGAGCGGCCGCTTTCCAGGGCGCGGTTTCACGCGCGCGGGACCGACGGGGCGGCGTTTCAGGTTCGATAATGGCGTCTTCGTCACCGTGCCCTCAGTGATGGAGAGCACGCTGTCGAAGAATTCTTCACCGTTTGAGGATTTCGGGGGCGTGGCGTCGTGCATGACGCTGATTACCGACGCCCCCGGACAATTGTCCCGGATGGCCTCGTGAAAAGCAACCGTCGCGTCGATATCGAGCGCACTGGTCGGCTCGTCGAGAAGCAAGAGCCCCGGACGCTGCAGCAAGATTCGCGACAAGATGAGTTTTTGCTTTTGGCCGCCGGAAAGAAGCTGGTCCCAGCTTTGATTGTCCCGACCCTCTTGGGCAAGATGGCCGACTAGACTAGCAAGATCGGCTCTGATCAGCGCCTCGGCGGCTTCGGCGTCCGAATGAGCCTCAACGGAATCGTGAAGGCTGATCAGTGCCTTTAGCGAGATCGGCGGCAACTTTACGTCCTGCGCGGCATAGAAGGTCCGCATGTTCCTGGGCCAAATGATCATGCCGCGGCCATGCGGCCAAAGACCGTTGATCGCCTTAAGCAACGACGACTTGCCGCTGCCCGATTCGCCGACCAGCAACGTCCACTCGCCACGCCCGACATGGAGGTGTCCGGTTGAAACGAAGGGCTCGTCATGGCCCGGATGCATCAACTCGAGATGCTGGATCATCAAACCAAACTGCGGATCCTGTTCCGCATAATGTAACTCTGCGTGGCCAGTGCGGGCATAGAAAACGCGCGGCTGCTGCACATCCTCGATTGCCTTTGCAAGGTCGGTTATGCGGACTGCGTTCGCTCTTAGCCTTGCTATGTCCGGCATCACGTGGATGAACCATGAACAATCGTTGATTATCGCGTTCGCAAGCTCGGCACCCGTGACGTAGGTTTTCAGGCTGATCCTGTTCTCGACGTACGGGAGCAGCCCAGGCGCGTAGGCGACGACACGCGAGGAGAAGAAATTGTAGACAAGTTCGAACCCCATATATCCTGCGGCAAGAATGTTGAGACTTGCCCAGGCTCGGTCGATGTCGCGATAGCGCCGCCTGTGGATGCCCTTCTGTGCTGCCTCGCCGCCGGCGGCCGCCACGTGGAAACTGCGGCGAAGAAGCGTGGTCAGTTCGCGGCGATAACTGCCCTCGGCCCATTGCATTTTGACGTCCAGCCTTTGCTGGATCGCTCCGAGCTTCACGGCCAGCAAGGTGTTGACGGGGACGTAGGCTACGACGACTGCAACAGTCAGGCAGGCGCTGGCGTAGCTGCCGAGGAACTCCAGTCCGCTGACTTCGGTCGAAGTTTCGATGATCTTGCCGCCGACAAACAAGAGCGACAGGATCACCCCAGCGATACCCATCGCCAGGCCTATGGCCCCGCCGGTCACGCCCTTGATGGATTCCTGGATACGCTGATCGACATTGTCCGGTACCCCAGCTGCGGACGGGATGGCCTCCATGACGCCATGCTGCAGGTGAAAATGCGTGTGATTGCGATCGAGCAGCGCGTCGTTAAATCGCTGGTCAAGCCAGGCGCGCCATTTGCGATGCAGGCTTGTCGAGAAGAAGTGGCGGACCGCAGTGAAACCGACTTCTTTAACGACGACGATCGAGGCCAATGTTGCCGCGCTTGCCAGAATGGCTCTCAACGTCGTTGGGTTGTCTGGATGGTGAAGAAACGCGATTGCACTGACAAGTTCGCCCGATGCCTCAGCGAACCAGACGCTGGCCATCGCAGATAGAGCGGTGAGAACGATGATGGCCGCTGCCAGGCCCCAAGCCTCGTACCAGCTTTCGGAAAGCCAATAAGCGCACATCAGCCCCCAAAAGCCGCGCATTGACGACACGGGGGTCAACTGCGGCTGCACTCTCCCGTTGCGGCTCCGCCAGTGCAAATTCTCCTCCCGAGCTCACTACCTGTGATCAGGTCACCCATTCGCCGAGCGATTTTCCCGAAACGGGCCCGGCGGCTAACCTCTATCGTAAAAACAATCTCAGCAATATCTGCATCTTGCGGGCCGCTGCTTGAGCCTGTGCCACGAATCGCCAGCGAAGGACACGGACATGAGCGGATCATGGTTGACACCGCTAATTTTAACGTTCCCTGCAGTGAACCGGCTCTACAAGGGATGTTCGTGTCGTTTAGGGTGCACCAACGGATGGGCTGAACCCAACCTCGACACCGCGGTTGACGGCAAAGGGCGGCAGCTCCTCCTGCTTTTGTCGGACGGCCAGATGAGCGACCGCAAGCCTGCACATCTTGTGGTCTGCGCCCTGCCGTCGCCTCCCACATTAAAGGCCCCGGCGGTTGGAAGCGTCAAGGTGCCAACCCCGGTTCTGGCCACGCCCTCGGTCATCGCGCTTAATTACGGTTCCGACGAGACCTTCAAGTCCTTTGTGTCGGCCTGGGGAGAGTACAACCGCCGCATCGGCAACAATCAGACATGGATCGTCAAGAGCCTTGAGCCTTTTGGCATCACCCTTGAAGATATGCCGGTCGGTTTCGGTTTCGGCGGCTGACGACGGTGACCTGCTTAGTTTTGCACCAGCCGCCTGAGCAGGTCTTGAGGGGCCGCGGCACACTATGTGTTTTGTCGCCTTCTTGAGGATGACCGAGGTTGTAAAAAGCCGAAGCCGGTCATCGCGACAAACCTTTGCAGGAAAGCCGGGGGGGCCGACGAGAATCGGTGCGAAGTTACCGCGACGATCAGGTCCGGTGTTCGGGTTTTGCAGGTTGACGCGTGAAGGTCTCCAGCAGACGAACTGCCTCGCGCGCGCCGCCCTCGGCCCTCATCCTGCATCCAATCTCCTCTGCCTTTGCACGCATGAGGGGCCCATTCATGGCTTTGAGCGCCCTGGCAAGCGTCTCGACGTCGAGTTCTGCGCGCGCAAGCGGCGCCGGTCCAACACCGAGTGAAGCGACGCGGTGCCCCCAGAACATCTGATCGCCGAAGAAGGGGCATATAGTGCAGGGTATGCCGGCGCGAAGCGCTGCGGCTGTGGTTCCCGCGCCCCCGTGATGGACTACGGCATGAACACGGCTGAAAATGATGTCGTGGGGGAGTTCCTTTACGATAAAGAGTTCGTCGCACGGTGGGGGTGTTTCGATCGCGCCGCCGCCTGTCGCCAAGAGCCCTCGCATACCATTGCGCCGCAATGCCTTGACGATCACATCGGTCAACTTCGAGGGGTCTATGCCTGGCATGCTGCCAAAGCCCACATAGACCGGCGGTGGTCCTGCCGAAAGAAATTCGTCCAGATCAATGCCAATCACATCCTTTGAACTCTCAAGGTTCCAGGTGCCGGTTACGTGCACATCCGGCCCCCAGTCCTCGGGAACAGGGACCAGATGCCGGCTGTAGCCATAAAGCGTCTGGTCGGGAAAAGGCGTTCGGTTGGGACGCACAGAAAGCCCAAGCCAATTTTTTCGCCATTCGCCAATCTGCTTTGAAAACAGCCCCGCAGCGAGCTTCGCCGTCAGAATGTGGCTGGCCCGGTTAAGTGGTCCAAGCGACCGAAACGGCAACATCGGGCTCGGGAACGCCGACGTCGGCGTCAAAATGGGAAGCGGTGAAGCAAGCACCGAAGTGCAATGTAGCCGCTCGGCCATATGCGGGGAGGCCAGGGACTTAGGGTGATAAACGATGAGATCCGGAGCGAATGCGTGTGCGGCGAGCCATTCGGCCTCAAGCATCTTGCGAATGTGCGGCCGGATTTCGCCCAGTAGTTTGAAACCGGCCAGCGCTGCCGCGCCACTGGCGATCGCATTTTTGGACTTAGGCGCGTCCAGAAGGCTCAAAAGATCCCCCGGCAACGGCGCGAAAGGAACTGCGTGGTCAAGTACAAACCGTTCGAACTGCTGCGGGCCAGCAAGCTGAACTGTGTGTCCTGACGTTTGAAGTGCCTTTGCAAGCGCAAGGTAAGGCTGAATATCGCCTCTTGTTCCGAAGGTGTGAATTGCGACACGCATGGCATGGTCCCTGGAACTGTGAGGATCGACCAGCGCAGCAATGGAAATCAGCGCCGCTTTATCTGGAATGCTTTCCTCCGCGACATTTCCCATGGCATACGGCAAGCCTGCAGGAAAGCCACCTATCTGAGCTTCGAAGCTTTCGCTTACTTTTTCACAGGCTCCGTCCAGCCAAATTGGCAAACTGACGAGGTAATCACTGGAACTTGGCGCCAATACCGATAGGCGGCCATAGTGCCGATCAGAACGCCAGGATGAGCAGTAACAGGTCGGGCAATACCTCGCCGAGAACTGCAGTCTCACTGCCGGCGGTAACGACCGCCTCGGTGCTCGCCTCGGTGGCGACACCAGTCGTCGTCGCAGCACTCTCGCTCACCTCGGAGCCTGTCGAGACTGAAAGGCTGGCCTCCAATCCGCCGGATTCACCCTCGGTGCTGTTAACCACGGACGTTGAGGTGGACAAGGTTGTGGCCGAATTTGGCCGCACGTTCATTGAAGGAAAGCATGCCGTTCTCTTTTGTTTTGAATCGTGGTTGAGTTTCATGGTTTCTACCGAGACGCGTCAGTACGACCACGCCGGGCACAGGCGATGCTAACGAACGCCTCTAGCGAGTAGGCGCTCCTGCGATGCAATTTTCTGAACCTCGGCAATCGATATCGGCGGGCTCATTGATCAGCGATGAAGGCGATTTGACATTCGGCTCGGCACGCCGAGCGGCACTATTCGTCAATGCAGATTGGCGTCTTCAGCCCGACAAGAGGTGTTCTGCGGCCGCCGCAGGAAGTGTTGCGGGCGTCAACAGAATACACGTTATGGTTGGAGCATATGCGGAGTTGTGCTAGTTCGAACCCTCAATTTCTAGGGGCACTCGCGGGTATTCGCCGATATGGCGTATTTGGCGGAAAGGCCGTCCCGCTTTAATACCGTCTCAGCGCGCCGGCGGGACACGTCGTTCTGGACTGGCTGCTTCGATGGCGGCCAGCGTGAGACTGAACACACAGGTATGTTCCTTCGGCAGCTCTCGTATCAATCAATCCACCAATCTGTAGCAATTTGGTTGTTTATCGTGCTCAGGCGGAGTGCTACGATCGAGATCCCAGACCGATTTTTTGGATCGACACGTCCCTTTTGTCGAGGCGTCACGAACGCGGCTACGCCACTCCGGCCCTTGTTTCGTGGCAGCAATCCTAGGTAGGGCCGACTACTTTGCCGGCGTGGTCCAGGCACCGATGACAGCCTTCATCATTATCCTCGAAAATGACGGGCAATCACGAGGGTGTTATCTCCATAATGGCAGTTTGCATGATTGGTGATGTCACACGCGTCTACTTTCGCGCGAACCCCTTTACCACGGACTTTCGCGGGTCTTCATCGCAGCAACGATCCGAGCCCGCCGGTCGGTTGACAAACATACCAATGCGCACGTCAGCGAGTAGACCGCCCATAGTCCCGCCGCCCGTTCAAATGGTGCTTGAGGGTGAGGCGGCGCCAACAGTAATCTTGCCTCGCGGCCCCTTTGCATGAGAGCTTCCGGTCGTGTGCGAAACATACAGGTGGAAGAAGCTCGACGGATCGTGCGCGATTGACGCGCGCTGGCGCTGCCGCACCGCTCGTCGGTCCGGTCCGTTTCGCACTGGGGTGAACGCCGACGCTCCTGGTTCGCTTTTTAGTTCAAGGCGTTGACGCCTGTGGTGGATCCACTCATGATGACGCCATCAAAGGATTGATCGGGAGGACAATCGTGAGAAAACTGATAGCAAGCACCGTCGCTGCGGGCGCAATTGCACTGGCGGGCTTATCCGCTGTGCCGGCCAGGGCGGATGAGTTCATAAATGTTCTGACCGGAGGCACATCAGGCGTCTACTATCCGCTCGGTGTCGCGCTCGCCAAGATATATGGCGACGGTATACCGGGGGCACGCACTCAGGTTCAAGCGACAAAGGCTTCGGTCGAAAACCTCAACTTGCTTCAACAGGGAAAAGGCGAGATCGCTTTTTCGCTTGGTGACAGTGTTAAGATGGCGGCTGAAGGAAATGCGGAAGCTGGTTTTAAGGCGCCGCTCGACAAGCTTCGAGGGATCGCTGCAATCTATCCCAATTACATTCAGATCGTCGCCTCCAAGGACTCCGGCATAAAGACCCTGGCCGACTTAAAGGGCAAAAGCCTCTCGGTCGGTGCTGCTAAGTCTGGAACCGAGCTCAACGCACGGGCGATTTTTGCCGCCAATGGAATGTCCTATGAGGATCTGGGAAAGACCGAGTATCTGCCGTTTGCCGAATCCGTGGAGTTGATCAAGAACAGACAGCTTGATGCGACGCTGCAGTCGGCGGGCCTCGGGGTGGCATCGCTGAAGGACCTGGCGACCTCTGTACCGATCAACGTCGTATCGGTTCCAAAGGCTGTCGCTGAGAAACTTGGCGCACCCTACGTGGCTGCAACGATTCCGGCCAACACCTATGATGGGCAAACTGAAGACGCTGAAACAGTCGCCGTCGTCAATTTTCTGGTCACACGGTCAGACGTATCAGACGAGACCGCCTACCAGATGACGAAGCTTCTTTTTGAGAACCTTCCGGCAATTTCCGCAGCGCACAACGCTGCGTCTGCGATCAAGATCGAAGACGCGATCAAGGGGATGCCGATCCCACTGCATCCGGGCGCGGAGCGCTATTACAAGGAAAAGGGCATCCTATGATCTGCGCGAGACCGCCGGCATGTCTGTCGGCGGTCGGTACTCGTTTTCTTGGGAAGGCAGGCGGCGTGCTCCATTCAGATGCAGCGTTCGAAAAACCATCGAGCGATCAAGGCGAATTCTCCAACAGTTTCGGCGACCAATTTCCGGCCTCTTTTGAGGGGAGGCTACTCTTTGCAATTGCGGTCGCCTTTTCTGTGTTTCAGATTGCCACTGCAGCTCACGTCGTCGATCTACCGAGCCAGATCGTTCGTGCCGTCCACGTCGGCTTTCTGCTGGTCCTGACCTATCCACTGGTAGCCACGACTGCCCGGCGACCGTTTGCGGTTCGTGTCCTGGCGTGGTTCCTTGGCGGTTGCGGCGCCTTCGTCGCTGGCTATCAATGGATCGAATATGCGGATCTCATCGTGCGCGCCGGTGATCCGCTGCCGCTCGACATCGTGGTCGGCATTGTCTGCCTGGTCACCGTATTTTCCGCCTGCTGGATCGCAATGGGACCGGCCCTGCCGATCATTAGCGGCGCCTTCTTGGCCTATTGCCTGTTCGGCCAGTATTTGCCGGCGCCCCTTGATCATCGCGGCTACGACCTTTCCCAGGTCGTCGACCACATGGCTTACGGCACCGAGGGCATCTATGGCACGCCTATCTACGTGTCATCTTCCTACATCTTCCTGTTCATTCTATTCGGCTCGTTTCTCGAGAAGGCGGGGATGATCAAGTTGTTTACTGATACTGCACTTGGCCTCGTCGGGCACAAGCGGGGCGGAGCAGCAAAGGTCGCCGTGATCTCGTCCGGACTAATGGGCACAATATCGGGCTCGGGGGTGGCCAATGTGGTAACGACGGGCCAGTTCACGATACCGCTGATGAAGAAATTTGGGTATCGCCCGGCATTTGCCGGCGGTGTCGAGGCGACGGCATCGATGGGTGGGCAGATCATGCCTCCCGTCATGGGAGCGGTTGCATTCATTATGGCCGAAACACTCGGTGTCGACTATGCCGAGGTCGTCAAAGCGGCACTGATACCGGCTGTTTTATATTTCATGTCGGCTTTTTGGATGGTTCATCTCGAAGCGGGCAAGCGTGGGCTGGCCGGATTACCCCGAAACGAGTTGCCGTCGGCTGCTCTCGCGCTCAGGCAAGGGTGGTACCTGACACTGCCGCTTGCCGCACTCGTTTGGCTCCTGTTCTCCGGCTATACACCGCTCTTTGCCGGCACCGTTGGCTTGGGGCTGACTGCGATGCTCATCCTTGGCGCCAGCGTCGTGCTGGGGCTGCCTGGACGAGCGCTACGCGTCATTTTCTGGGTCCTGCTCGGAATCGTCGGGGCGGCATTCGTGCGTTACGGCTTTACTGTCGCATTCACCTCGATCGCTGGCCTCATCGTCTGGAACGCGTTCTACGCTGGCGGGCGCAAAACCTTATGGGCCTGTGTAGAAAGTCTTGGCGAAGGCGCGAGGACCGCACTACCGGTGGGTATAGCCTGTGCCATCGTTGGTATTATTGTCGGTACGATGACACTGACCGGTGTTGCGACCACCTTCGGCCAATTTGTCGTGTCGGTAGGCCAGACCAGCCTGTTTCTTTCACTATTGCTGACGATGGTGACCTGCCTGATCCTTGGGATGGGCATTCCGACCATCCCGAACTACATCATCACGTCATCGATAGCAGGGCCGGCCCTGCTATCGCTCGGGGTTCCGCTGCTCGTCAGCCACATGTTCGTTTTTTACTTCGGGATTCTGGCGGATCTGACCCCACCCGTGGCTCTTGCTTGCTTTGCCGCTGCACCGATAGCTCGAGAAAGCGGATTGAAGATCTCGCTCGAGGCCATCAAGGTCGCTGCAGCCGGTTTTGTGGTCCCGTTCATGGCTGTCTATTCGCCGGCGCTCATGCTGCAGGACGGCGGGGTGCTCGCTACCGCTATCGGCTACTGGCCGGCTGTCGCCTACATCTGCGTCAAGGCAATAACCGCTATAGGCTTGTGGGGTGCTGCGGTGATCGGGTTCTGCGTACTGAAACTCTCGATCGCCGAACGCTTGCTGGCCATGGCCGCCGCCTTCTTTCTCGTCGCAGCTTTACCCGTGACCGACGAAGTGGGTTTTGCGCTTTCTGCCGTGTTCGTCATCTGGCTTTGGCGTAAGGTGCGACTGACCGCCGCCCGGTCCGCTGTCTCATGAGCCTGTGCGTGCTGACAGGTGCGAAACTGTTGATGATCGCGACCGCCAGCTTTACTTTGCAATGGACGCATTCCGTCGAGAAGATTGAATGGCGCGAAAACTGGCGCGTCGGGCCTGCAGGATTGCGCCTGATTGAAGCGAGCGTGAGAGGGTCGGGTGCTGGAATGGAACCAGGCGATGGTGCGGTCTACAAGGACGGCTGGTGGACTTGGAAACCGGACATTGCCCCCCAACAGCAGCTTGTCCTGGCCGCGTCGGGAGCGACGCCAAGCGGTTGGACACTTTGTGCTGCCAACAGTTGCCGGGAGCTCGGGCGGGGATCGGGACCTGCCCCTATCATAAGCGTATGTCCCTAGCCGAGTGCTGCGTTGCCGGCTTCTCCTGTAGGAAACGTCGCCTTTGCGAGCGCGCGACGAACGGGCAACAGGGTTGCCATCAGACACCGCCCTTGTCGTAGAGCGCAAAACGAGCGACCATATGGCCGCTGGCATTGCTTTAAGTCAAGTCGTCAGCTGATGTGTGGATGTCATTGCGAGCTTGTCCAGCGCGACGGCTACGGTAATGTTCCATAAATGCGACCGACAGATCCCGTTCACTACTCCGAAGAACGCTAGAAGGAGAAGGGCATGACCAAAAGCGATAGTTTCAGTGCCGTCGAACGAGCGAGCTTCATCATTGGCCTGGCCCTAACCGCCGGCATATATGCACTCGCCATCGGCCCCCTTATCTACCATTATCTCTAGAGCCTTGCAGGCAAGGCTCTGTAGGAAAAAGCTTTTAGCTTCCACACCATCGATCGGACGGCCTGCCCGACTTTGAATTGCTCAGCGCGCTACCGGTTGGGCTCTCGCGCAAGTTGACCGCCTACGACAACGGCGCGACCGATCGATGCAGTTGACGTCAGAACTCCATCTGTCCCACCGAATGGAGCAAGTTGCAACGCGTAATGACAGGACCTGTCACCGCGGGTTCGCTCTTGCCCGCAAGCGTTGCAAGTACGATTAAGGCTTCTGTTTCAGATCGCGCATCGCGCAGTGCTGCCAGCAACTTTCTTGAGCGGAAGATGCGACAATGTTTGGCAAGGGCCGGTAGAAACCCCTCCTGCTGATCTTCTGGCCAAATGACGGCAAGGAAAACGTCCACCGGTTGATCGTCGGGCGCGTTGAATTCAATCGCATCTCGCAAAGTGGCGAGTACCTTTGCCGGTGAGGCAAGATTTGGAACAAGCGCATGCGGCAAAGCAAATCCCGCCCCGAATCCCGTGGATCCAAGTGCCTCGCGATTCATCAGCTCGGTGAAGATAATCCTCGGGTCTATTCCCGTTCGCACTGCCAAATGAGATGTGATTGCCTGAAAGACCGGTCGCGTGTTCTGCGCCGGCAATTCCAGGATAAAGTCCTTTTCAAAACAGACTTCTTCTTCCATGCTCCCCTCCCTTTGGTTTGCTACAACCCGAGTCCCGTGCTCATCACCTTCGCGTATGGAAGGAATCAACCACTTTTCCGAGTGTGCCTCGGAAGGCGTTCCTTACAAATCCTACCTGAGTTGAACTGGCGTTTTGGGGAGCAGGTTTCAAGCACGACTTCGCGCTCTGACGATCAAATCGCCTCACGTCTTCGTTGTTACCTAAGGAGATGAGGGCAGCTATGGCCGAACTGCACAAAGTCCAACTCACGGCTTTTTGATGGCTATATTTTGTCAATTTTTAGATTGCCCCTAAAAAGTCATTGAAATCGCGTAAGGGGTCTGCCACCTTTTTTGCGGCGAGACGCGAAGTCTGTGGGATAGCCGTTATTAATATTTGATGGGCCTCCTCAGATCGGCATTGCAGCGCCTGCGCAGGATTGCCGTCTTATCGATCGAAATCATAAAAAGACAAAAATCGGCCCTCCCATCTCGGGGAGGGCCCTTTTGCGGCATTGCGGCGTTTAGAGAGAAGTCGACGAAAGTCAGTGAACCTCTCGGCGGTTCGGTCAGATGCCTGAAGTTTGTCGCAATTCGATTTGCCAGACTAACCTGAAATCACTGTAGTTTGAATTCGAGGCGGTTTGGGGGTCTGAGTAGCAACGGAACAGAAAACCTACATAATGTTCTCCGCCAGCCCATCGACCTGGCTCATGGATACCAGCTTGGCCTTTGAATTCCGATGCTTTGATGTTTGCGAGGTTGGTTCCCTTGAAGAATGGGTCGGCGGTGACCTCTTGCCCTAGCCAGTGTGGTATTGGAATTGATTGAAGGTTTTCGGCTGCGGCGATCGTCATCCTCGACCCGGAAACGCCGGATGACGCTGTTCGCACTGCCATCTTCGACCTGATCGACAGACAGGTGCTCGATGCAGCCGTCGAGCGCGCGGCACGCTCGCGGAACCACACGACGACACCTATTTCACCGAACTCAGAAAGAACAATCGAAAGATCGCCTATACGCCGGGCCTGCTCGCCGCTCTCGATCTCGGTGCAGCTCCGGCCGGTCGTCCTCTACTGGAAGCGATTGATTATCTTCGTGTCGTTCAGTCCGGTCGCAAGCGTGCCGGTCCACCGCCGACGGCGTTTGCACCCAAGGCCTGGCTTCCTCAATTGAAGACCCCTGACGGTGCGGTCGAACTCACCGGGTATAAGCTATGCGTTCTCGACGGGCTTCGCCGTCCCATCCGCCGACGCGACATCTTTCCGGTGCGCTCACTACGCTATGCCGATCCGCGCAAGGGTTTGCTCTCAGGTCCTGCATGGGAGGCAGCCCGGCCAACTGTCTGCCGAACCGTCGGGGTGTCAACCGTCGCGGATGAAGAGCTCCGGCTCTTATCGAACCGCCTCGATCTGGCCTTCCGGGAAACCGGCGATCGTATCGCGATGAACCCTGCCGTCACCGTGGTCAACACGACGGAAGGTCCGGACCTGTCCCTCGAACGCCTGGAGAAGATCGAGGAGCCCGCAAGCCTGATCGCACTGCGAGCGGCGATCGACGCGCGTCTGCCTCGGCTTGATCTACCGGAGCTGATCATGGAGATGCAGGCGAGAACCGGATTCGCCGGTGTGTAGGGGCTTTCAGAAAAGCCAGCCCATGGCAATCAGGGCTACGACGGCTAGCAATCCGCCAATGGCCGCTTGACCAACCCGCCTTCGGCGTCGCTCTCCACCGCTCCAATCATACATTTCCGCTCGGCCTTCTTACGAAGCGGGATGATCGCCCGACGTGATTAACAAATGAAAAACAACATAGCTTCGTCTATGCCGTGGACGCGGATCCCCGTCAAACTACCGCAGAAAAACGACGACAATCGCTGCAACAATCTGAATAGCACCAACAAGGAGGCACAAACAGAATAACGCGATTGCTAGATTTCTCTTGGACATGACAACCACTACACGATCCTTACGTAGAGAACGGCTATGTCTAAACGACCTCGGGGGGGCAGAGCGATAGATCGCAAGAGGGGACCGCGCAAGGCATGAGCAGGAATGCTTCGATACCCGACCGAGTTCTATCACTCAACCTCGATTGGTTTCGAGGGCAGATGAGCTTCTTTTCGTTGAAATTACGGGAAACCTGTTACAACTTGACGAAGAACAATCCGGTCACCGGCAACGAAAATTCAAGGGGCAAGTATCCGACAGTGTATCGATCTGCCGCCCATATTGCCGCTGTGTGCGGGCTCTATCTTTCACTGACGATGATCGTACCGGCTGTGATCGACTTTCAGGCCGGTTACGCCAGTTGGAAGGTTTTCATGCGGGCAGGCTTCTTCGGCGGAGGCCTATGTCTGGCAACGGCCATGGCCACCCACGAGCCTATGCCCCCTCTGAGCAAAAGGATGGGCTTTCTGCTCGTCAATTTATTGTGGATCTCATTCTGCTTGATTGGAGCTTTGCCACTCTGGTTGTCCTCTTTGAACTTGAGCCTGGCGCAGGCGATCTTCGAAGCCGTGTCCGCTGTGACCACGACTGGCTCGACTGTTATCGTCGGCTTGGATCACGTCGCGCCAGGCGTACTGCTTTGGCGATCGATGCTTCAGTGGTTTGGGGGCATCGGCATCGTCGCACTTGGCCTTTTCGTCATGCCTTTTCTGCGTGTCGGGGGGATTTCGTTCTTTCGCCTGGAATCGTCCGATACCAATGCGAAACCTTTCGCCCGGATCGTCAGTTTCCTGCGCGCTCTCATCGTGATCTATATCGCTCTCACCCTGTTGTGCAGCATTGCCTACAGAACGCTCGGGATGACACAGTTCGACGCAATCAATCATGCTATGACGACCGTGGCAACAGGGGGATTTTCGACCCATGATGCTTCATTTGGGTACTACGACCGTGTCGGCTTGCTATGGGCCGCGACGTTTTTCATGACCCTTTGTAGTCTGCCATTTTCTATTCTGATCCTGTTTGTCGTGCGTCGACGCGTGGAGACATTGCACGATCCGCAGGTCACGTTCTTCCTCGTCGCGCTTGCTACACTTGCAGTCACGCTTGCCGTCTACCACCGCCTTCAAAACGGTGTGCCTTTTGGAGAAGCGTTGTCGCTTGCGTTCTTTTCTGTCGCCTCTATCTTGTCGACCACCGGGTTTGCAAGCGGTGACTATACGGCATGGGGTAGTTTTGCGATCGGCCTCGCCTTCTTCGCGACATTCATGGGAGGCTGCTCGGGATCGACGGCCGGCGGCATGAAAGCCTATCGAATAGTCATCATCATCAATTCGTTCCTGCCAATCGTTGCGCGCATCATCTATCCCAACAGTGTTTTGGCGGTTCGCTACGGAAGCACAATCGTTGAACCCGACACGCAACGCGCCGTGTTCATTTTTTTTGCCACTTACTTCGCGATCTGGGCCCTTGGCAGCCTTTGCATGGCGGCACTCGGCTACGATATCGCAACATCGATGTCGGCCGTCATCACGGCCCTTTCGAACGTAGGGCCAGGCGTGGGCCCAGTCGTTGGTCCGGCCGGCAATTTCTCCACAATCTCCGATCCAGCGCTCGCGATGCTGTCAATCGTAATGATCATGGGCCGCCTTGAGATCCTGACTGTCCTTGTCATCCTCACGCCCGTCTTCTGGAGGAACTAATGAACCGGGGATGGCAAGACTTCGGAATTTGCGAGGACGAAGTTCTTCCTGCAAAGCGCCCCGATGGGTGTGTTTATTAGGCTTGGAGTGGGGCAGTGCCACCTGGTGCAGGCGTCGCCTGTCGGCTTCCAGCATAAGCGCAATCTCGGCACGCTCATCCGACGAGGGCCGCTCGACGCGTAGCGCCGATCTGGCAGCTGCGACTGCACCTCAAGGTTTGATGAAGCCGAGGCCTACTTCGACGAGTGCGGCGCTACGGCGCTTCGTCCACCGCCACAGCAACGAAAACTAAAAGGCAACAATAGGATTGGTCGACGACTATCGTCTTTGGATCTTTGCCAGTTTTCGCCGGACGAAGGTCATTGCTTCGAAAGTAATCCGACCATCCGCGTCCATCGTCGCCTCCCACACACGGTTGCCAAGGCAGCATTTGATATGATGGCTTTCGCGCGTATCGCACGAGCCTTTATCGACTGATACAATGATCAGACCAAGTTGACAGTAACGCTGGAAATCAGCCACCGACAGTCCAAACCGGTCCGCGACAACTGTCTCAAGAAGGGGAGTATTCGGCGAAACCTGAAGGAGCGCATCTTTATCGTTACTCACCATGATCCCCGAGTGTGCTGAGCGCGGCAGATCGCGGCCGAAAGGATTCTTGGTTCCCGTTGGCCGTCGACTGAATCGCTTTACCTGACAACATCGAACCTAGGATTCGCGAGCGCGGATTTTATGATGTTTGCACTTGGCAACAGTAAGTGCTTATTGTTGAAGCGCTCGCGAGCCTCCTCCCAGGTGAGGCGTTTAGAGTATATCATGCCATGATATAAATAAAGGCAAAATTTTGACGCTGCTCGAACCGGGCTTTGAACTTCAGAAAGCGCCTATTAAATGACCGCCAGCGACCGGCTCGATCCAGGCATCTTCGAGGGGCTTGCCGGCGTCAGGTTGGCGATGCGCCGTTTTCTTTCATTCAGCGAAGCCGCCCTCTCGCAAGCAGGCATCACGTCCCAGCAGTACCAGGCAATGCTGGTCATCAAGATTGCGGCGCAAAGCCAGATAATGGTCCGGGAGCTGTCTCAACAAATGATGATGCAACGCAATGGCGCAGTTCAGCTGATTGATCGCCTGGAAGCAGCACGCCTTGCCATCCGCATTCCCTCGACAACCGACAAACGTAGTGTCCTCGTTGCCTTGACGGACCACGGAGAAACAGTACTCGAAACACTTGCCAGGGCTCACTTGGGCGCGATGCTTGAAAACGAACCGTTGCTAGTCGAATCCCTCGCCCAGCTTCGGAGATTAGCCGAGATTGGCTAGATGATCGACAAATTCGGCAACGTCTACGTGAGCGTCAACATTCAAACCCATGTCTCGCCAATGGTCGTCACCGCAACCAATGACACGTGATCGAATTGCGTGTGCGAGGGGGGGAACCGGTTCCAGCCACCCACGAATCCGCGCCAGCAAAGAACGGGAGGGCGGCCCCAATGGCCGCCCTCCGAACGGTTATTTTTCCGCAGCCTGTGCCGCATACATATAGCTGTCGTAGCTGTATTCGGCGACGCGGAACCATTCAAAACTCTCGTCGCGGAATTTCTTCCATCCCGGATAGATTTTCGCCCAGGCGGGATGCTTCTGGCCATACTCGTCGTAAAGCTCGAATGCTGCTTTGTAGGCTGCATCCATCACGTCTCGCGGAAGTGGACGAAGTTTCACGCCCTTTCCGACCAGCGATCGGATCGCGGCGGTGTTCTTCACATCGTAAAGTGCCTGCATGTTAACGTTGGCAGCCTTGCAGGCGGTATCAAGTGCGGCCCTGTACTCCTCCGGCAGCCCCTCATACTGGGCCTTGTTGATGAAGAAGTGGATCGTGAGCCCGCCTTCCCAGTAGGCCGGATAGTAGTAGTTGGGCGCAATCTGGTAAAAGCCGAGCTTCTCGTCGTCGTAAGGACCGATCCATTCGGCAGCGTCAATCGTACCTCGCTCGAGAGCCGGATAGATGTCACCACCTGGAAGCTGCTGCGGCACGACACCAAGACGAGACATGACCTCGCCCGCCACACCGGCGATACGCATCTTGATACCCTGCAGGTCGGTAACCGATTTGATTTCTTTGCGGAACCACCCGCCCATCTGAGCGCCAGTGGCACCACCTGGAATGCCGACAATACCGTATTCACCGAGGAAGTCGTTGTAGGCTTCATTGCCGCCACCGTGATAGAGCCACGCATTCTGTTGGCGGCCATTGAGCCCGAACGGAATGGTCGAGCCAATCGCGAATGTCGGATCCTTGCCCGTGAAGTAGTAGCCACAAGTGTGGGCAAGCTCTACCGTGTTTGCTTTGACGGCGTCGATCGCCTGCGCACCTGGCACCAATTCACCAGCCTGGAACACCTGGATCTGGAATTTGCCCCCCGTGATCTTATTGAGCGCATCAGCCATCACCACCGCGCCTCCGTAGATCGTGTCCAGGTTGTTCGGGAAACCGGATGTCAGACGCCAACGTAGCGTCGGTAGCGTTTGGGCGATCGCCGGAGCGGCGAGCGAGGCGCCGGCTGCGGTCGCAGCACCTGCGATTGCCCCTTTCGTCAAGAAGCCTCGACGGTTCAGTTCTCTGGTCATTTTCTCCTCCATAGTGGTTGCGTATCGGGAAATAATCGCGGCAACGCCGCTCGTCGCGCGTGCCGATGTGATCGTGGTCCGTTTCTACTGCTCAGCGCCGAAGGCGGGCATAGCAGATCCGAAATCCGGTGTCGGCGAGCCGAAGCCCGGTGCGACGTCCCCTTCGGAAGGCTCGGCTCCGAATGGCGGGGCCGGTGTTCCGAATGGATTGCCGCCGTCTTCGTTGGGCATCGGCACATTCAATTCGATCGTGGATGGATCGACCACTGCTTGTCCCGACTTGTAGTGCGTAACGAGTTGCGGGAAGGCGATGACCATGACCACCATCGCAAGCTGGATGGCCAGGTAGGGAAGGGCGCCCATATAGATTTGCCCAGATGTTACCGGTTGGATCGTCTGTCCGGTAACTCGGTCCTTATAGGCCCGTGTCGGAGCAACAGAGCGCAAATAAAACAAGGAGAAACCGAAGGGCGGATGCATGAACGAAGTTTGCATGTTGATCGCCAGCATGACCCCAAACCAGATGAGGTCGATCCCAAGACTA
This sequence comes from Ensifer sp. 4252, assembly GCF_050434565.1. Classification (NCBI taxonomy): domain Bacteria; kingdom Pseudomonadati; phylum Pseudomonadota; class Alphaproteobacteria; order Hyphomicrobiales; family Rhizobiaceae; genus Ensifer; species Ensifer sp. 4252. The sequence continues at coordinate 24,546 of NZ_JBNDIU010000030.1, read as the reverse complement.
TCGGCGACAGGGGCAAGGAGAGGGATGATGATGAAGGCGAGCTCGAAGTAGTCGAGGAAGAAAGCCAGGAAGAAGACTAGCAGATTCGCAACGATCAGGAACCCGATCTCCCCGCCAGGGATTGACGTCATGAGATGCTCAACCCAGAGGTGACCGTTGACGCCGTAGAATGTGAGCGAGAACACGCGCGCGCCAAGCAGGATGAAAATCACGAATGACGAAAGCTTGACGGTCGCATAAAGCGCCGACTTTACCATCGCTAGGTTGAGCCGCCGATTGATCGCTGCCAGCGCAAGCGCGCCAACCGCACCCATCGCTCCACCTTCGGTGGGCGTCGCCAAGCCGATGAAGATCGTGCCAAGGACCAGGAAGATCAGAACAAGCGGCGGAACGAGCGAAATAAGGACGCGCTGAAACAGCTTCCAGCCTTTGAGGGCGCGGGCTTCCATCGGAAGGGCAGGCACGCTTTTGGGCTGCAGGAGCGACATGGCAATGATGAAGGCAGAATAGGCGGCGACGAGCAACAGACCCGGTACGAGCGCGCCCTTGTACATATCGCCGACAGAACGGCCAAGCTGGTCGGCGAGAATGATGAGCACCAGGCTTGGCGGAATAATCTGGGCCAATGTGCCGGCGGCGGCGATCGTCCCGGATGCGACACGCCGGTCATATCCATAACGCAGCATGATCGGTAGCGAGATGAGGCCCATCGAGATAACCGAAGCGGCGACGACACCTGTCGTTGCCGCCAGTATCCCGCCGACGAAAATAACGGCAAAAGCAAGTCCCCCGCGAACGGGGCCAAAGAGCTGACCTATCGTGTCCAGCAGATCCTCAGCCATCCCACTTCGTTCAAGCACAAGTCCCATGAACGTGAAGAAGGGAATGGCAAGCAATGTCTCGTTCGACATTTGCCCGAAAATGCGATCAGGAATTGCCCCGAACAAGTTGACGGGCAACAGACCCATTTCAATGCCAACAAAGCCGAAGGCGAAGCCGACGAACGCCAGCGCGAAGGCCACGGGATAGCCGAGCAGCAGCACGACGATCAGCGACAGGAACATGATCGGAGCGAGGTTCTCCGAAAAGAATGCAAACATGTTGGAAATCCCGCTCTTAGAGGGCTTGCGCTTCGGCGTCGCCAAGTGCGACTGCGTCCGGAAGGTCACCGCGCAGGATCGCTATGCGCTTAATGAGTTCCGACACGCCCTGCAGGGTCAAAAGGCCAAACCCCAGCGGGATCATCGCCCAGACCGGCCAAAGGATCAGTCCTCCGGTGTTGTTGGAGATCTCTCCCGTCGCGAATTTATCGACCACCGTTGGCCAAGACAGGTAGATGGTGATGAGGCAAAAGGGGAAGAGGAAGAGAATAGTACCGACAACTTCGATCCAGAGCTGGACCCGGCGCGAAAGGCGACCGTAGACGAGGTCAACCTTGACGTGTTCGCTGCTCATCAGCGTCCAGGCGGCGGCAACAAGGAATGCCGCGGAAAACAGATACCACTGCGCCTCGAGCCAAGCGTTGGAGCTTACATTGAACAGCTTTCGTGTCGTTGCATTGACCGCGCTGATGATGACGGCCAGCAGAAGCAGCCAGGATACCGCCTTGCCGAAAAAGGTATTGATCGCGTCTATCGCCCGCGAAAGCGCCAGCAATCCATTCATTTGGTTTCCTCCCGCGGCTGATCTGAGCAGCCGTCGCGAAAGACCTATGGATTGCGAGCATGTGCCGCAATATCGTGTTTTGACTAGATGAGGCCGGCTACCCAGTACTGGGTAGCCCGACTATCAGGCGGAGATCACCCCATGCTCGATCGCAAACCTTGTCAGGCCGGCCGTATTCGAAATCCCGAGCTTTCGCTTGATCGCCTTTCGGTGCGTCTCAACCGTAGACGCCGAAATTTGCAACAGCTCGGCGATGCCGCGATTGCTACGTCCCGCGGCCAACAAGGCGAGAACTTCCCGCTCGCGTAATGTAAGCGGCAAGGAGACCGCTTCTGGCTGAGGACGCCTCAGCATCAACGCGTCAGACACACCGGTCGAGAAGTAGGTGTTGCCAGATGCTACAGTTTCGATCGCGCGAACGATTTCCTCGTTCGATACGTCCTTTAGCACGTAGCCGAGCGCCCCACGCAGAACGGAAGCTGAGATGTACTCGCGACTGTCATGCATGGATAGCATCAGAATCTTGCTGTGGGGCGCGGTTGCTTTGAACATTTCGATGGAGTCGATGCCGCTGACATGCGGCATGTTGATGTCGAGCATAATGATATTGGGATGAGTTTCTGCCGCATGCGCGAGGCCCGCCTGCACATTGGCCGCCGTTGCGACTACGACGATACCCGGATAAGTCTCCAGAACGGCTTTAAGCCCTTCGAGTACGAGCGGATGGTTGTCAATGAGAAGAACTGTGATCGCCTCGCCCTCGGTCATGCCGCACGCGCCGACGTTACATCCAGGTTCACCGATTTTGGCAGCATGGCCGTGAGGGTTGTGCCTTCGTCGGTCGATTTGACGAGAAGCAATCCTCCAAAATGCGCCATCCGCTCCTGCATGTTTCTCAAACCCAGGCCCCCGGACGTCGGTGAGCGAAAATCCTCATGAACACTTCTGAAGCCCTCGCCGTTATCCGTAATCGACATCCGTACCCGCCCTTTTGCGCTCCAAATCCTGATATCGACCCGCGAAGCGCCCGAGTGCCGTTCGACATTGGCGAGCGCCTCCTGCGCTATCCGATAAAGAGCGGTGTTAGCCTCTGGCTTCAAGACCTGTGCGGCTGACGACTCCACCGAGACGAAGACACCCGTTCGCTCGGTAAAATGTTCGCCAAGCGATGACAACGCAGCAGTCAGCCCAAGATCGTCGAGCATCCTGGGGCGCAGGTCATGGGACAGGCTTCTGATTTCCTTGATTGCGCCGTTTAGCGCTTCGATACCGCGGTCGATCGCAGCAGCGGCGTCATCGGCGCTGTCCTTGACCTTTCGGCTGGCAAGATCGAACGAGTAGCGCACTCCAATCAGATTTTGTGAAATGCCGTCGTGAAGCTCGCGCGCCAGACGTGCGCGTTCCTCCTCCTGCGTGTCGACGATCCGCTGGGTCAAGAGCTTCTGCTTGCTGTCGGCCAATCGCCGCTCGTGGAGTGTAATCCACATACAGGTTGCGAACACGAGAAGTACCGAGGGTAGAGCAATGAGGGTCACAATGAGAAAGGTGTCTCGAATACTGCGACGCAGGTCCGCCTTTGCCGATGCCGTTTGTGCAAAGACATCGTCGAGGTAGACGCCTGTGCCAACCATCCATCGCCATTTGTCCAATCCTGCCGCGAAGGAGAGCTTGTCGGCCATTTGGCCCGAAGATGGCTTCTCCCATTTGTATTGATGTAAACCGCCGCCTTCCTTTGCCTTTTCGATCAGGTTCGCGATGACTTGGTCTCCATCCGGATCGACAAGGTCGAGCCAATTATGCCCAGGGCGAAAAGCCTGACGCGGATGAACGACGTTATTGCCGTCGTAGTCGTAGACAAAGAAATATCCGTCCTGGCCATAGTCCAGCGAAGTCAGGATTCTGCGCACCTGTTCCTTTGCAGTCTCGTCGTCTGGGCCGGCTTTTTCATAGGCTTCGTTGATAGCCGACAGCGCAAGGTTCGTTAGGTTGAGAAGCTCGGTCTCCTTCGCTTTCAACATGTTGCGCTCGAATGTCTCGATGCTGCTTTGAGCGAGCGTCGCAGATTGCCATGTGATGAAGGCGGTGATTGTCAAAATGGCCAGGATCAGCGGCAAAATGGCGAGTGCAATAATCTGGTGGCGAAGCTGCAAGGCGATGCTCCTGTTTGGCATGGCAAACTTAGCGTATCTCGCCTCGACATTTCAAATGCAGTCAGAAGGACGGATTTATTCATCATAGATCCGCCCCTGGTTTGCCACTCGGCTACATCCAACGAGGGATCGTTGGCTGTCGTGAGTTCTTATGTAAGTCCGCTACTAATCGCTGACCTTAGCGGTTACTCGCCGCCGCGACTGAAATTGCGGCCCACGATCCAGCTGTCGAACGCCAACCTGCCCGACCCCCACGTAATGACACCGAGAGCCATCGCCGCCCAGGTCAGATGAATGGGCCATCCGTCGGGCACGGTGAGCTGAATGACGATCGTCATCGCGAGCACACCAAACGCGGCAAGCCGCGTGGCCAATCCCACGACCAGGAGGGTCGGTAACATTACCTCCGCGCAAGCGACCACAAACGCCATCACGGCCGGGGCCGGGAAGTCATACGGCCCGCCAGGCAGATGCAATTTGAATTCCGACGTAAAGAGAAGAATGGCGACATCGTTCAATTGCAGGAAGCCGTCCCACTTGCTCATGCCGGAGCGCCAGAAAGGCACCGCAAGGCCGAAGCGCAGGACAAGTTGGGCAAGCGAGGCCGGTGCCCATGCGGCGATCAGGCCATCGATCCGGCCGAGCCAGCCTGTCTTCCCCAGGGTCACGGGATTACCGAAGAGTTTTTGTAGGGAAGTCAGCATCTCATCCTCCATGGCGGATCGCCGAGAACGCACCCGCTTCAAGCATTGTGCGAATAGCAGTCGCGAGACCGAATTGTGGGCAGTGCTCGCTCGCTGTCGCTGCGGCTTTGCCCAATGGTTCGCCCGCCACGAGGTGGGCGAGGAAGATATCGGCGCCCGGCAAAAGGCGGCGAACCTCCAACTCGAACATCGGCCGTGTCACCAGCGCGCTCTCCGCCGCCGTCGTGTCGATGCGGCCGACCGGGCCGCTCGCCCGGTTCGCCGAAAAGATCGTTACCACTGGATAGGCGGAGCACACGATGCGGGTTGCCGGATGCCCCTCGAAAACGAGGTCCCCGAGCCGTTCCGCGTGGACAGCAGCCAGCTCATCCCTCTGCAACACAGCAGCATCGGCCGCATGATAGGCATCGAGCCAGGCCCGCTCGACACGCGCGACGTCGGCCAGCCATGGCATGGATTGCGCGTGTTCGTAGCGTTCGATGAAAACCGGAAAATCCCGGCCGTAATCGAACAGCAGCGGCGATGTCGGCGGTGTCGCGCGGACGTGGGATCGGGCCATGGCGCGAAAGAATGTCTCTCCGGTAATGCGCAGTGTGGCGGGGAAGACAGCTGCGAGCGCATCGATCAGGCTGACGGTCACATTGTTGCGATAGACATTGAAACGCTTTTCGGCGCCCTTGCCGTTCGGGCCGGCGACGAGCGCCGGCGTTGCACGAGCGGGATCGAGCAGCCCGGGAACGAAGCCTGCCGGATAGTCGAGGCCGTCGGCAGCCTTGGCATGACATTCTCTAAACGCGTGCATGAATCCACTCCTGTTGCAGAACCGCATGCCGGTCGAGGATCGCCTGCGCCGCCTGCGCCTCGGCCTTCAGCACCGGCCATTCGGGAGTGGCACTGTCCCATTCGATTAGCGTCGGGATGCGGCCGCACCGGCCGATCACGATGTCGAAAAGCTTCCAGACCGCATCGGCGACCGGTCCGTCGTGACTGTCGATCAGGAGGAGATCACCTTCGTCGTCCTGCTGCTCCGCGTGTCCCGCTAGATGAATCTCGCCGACATGTTCGAGCGGGTAGCCGGAAAGATAGTCGAGAGCGGAAAAGCCGTGGTTGGTCGCCGAGACGAAGACGTTGTTGACGTCGAGCAGCAGGCCGCAGCCGGTGCGTCGCACGATCTCCCGGATGAATGCGGTCTCGCGCATCGTCGATTCCTTGAACACCACATAAGTCGAAGGATTTTCCAGCAAAAGCGGCCGGCGGATTGCCTCCTGCACCTCGTCTATGTGCTCGACGACACGCCGCAGAGTGGCTTCGGTGTAAGGCAACGGCAGCAGGTCATTGTAATAGGTTGTGTTGTGGGTCGACCAGGCCAGGTGCTCCGAGACGAGCGCAGGCTCATATCGTTCGATCAGTCCCGCGAAGCGCCTCAGATGTGCCTTGTCCAGCGGCTGCTGTCCGCCGATCGACATGCATACGCCATGGAGTGATACCGGATAGTCCTCGCGGATACGTCTGAGCGCGGCATGCGGAGGGCCGCCCGCGCCCATATAGTTTTCCGCATGGACTTCGAAGAAGCCTCCATCCCGCCTATCGTCCGCAAGAATGGACGGCAGATGCTGGTGCTTGAAGCTGGTGCCGGCCAGGCCGGCGATCGGATGCGCCGGAAAGCGGAGAACTCCCGGCGCGCCAATATCCGCGTCAATTGCCAAATTGGGCATCGTTGTCTCCACTTTCCGGTGTGCGATGGACTTAAGAGGGAAGATCGCGCGACAGCGCTTCAGACGAGCCCTTGCGACCGTCGGGCAGCTCCATCGTCGCGCAGGTGCCGCCATCGACGAATTTCCAGGAGTTACCCTGATAATCGACCGTCGAGGTCGCCTGGCAGGTAGTGCCGGGGCCGGCGGCGCAGTCGTTTTGGCCCTTGAGCGCGACGCCGAAGCATTTCTCCTTGCCGGCATCCATCGCAGCCTTGACCTGCTCCTCTGTGAGCGGGGCAGCGAACGCAAACGACGACACCGCAGCCGCCACGGCGCCTGCCAGCATCGCCGCGTTGATCGTGGATTTCGTGGACATGACGTCTCTCCAATTTGAGGTCCCGTGCGGCTTATGATCAAGGCCACACGAAGCTTCATTCGCCGCCAAAGGGAGATATGTTACATTTCCCCGTCGACACGCTTTCGTGAACCCATAGCTGTCCCGGATCACCATGGTTGTGAATTGACTTGCTCGAAGATCATGAGCGTGATCGGCCTTCGTAGAGTGGAGCGGGACGCGGGCACTGCCGCATTTTTCTCCCACCGCGACGGCGGCGAAATTTAACGAGCGGAAATGTAACAAAACGGCGGGGACCATCGAATTGGGAGGAAGGACGGTTGAGCGATGTGGACGACCGGGATATCGCCCGGCTTCTCCGCGCGGCGCTTGAAGGCGACGAGCGGGCTTATGGCGACTTCCTGCACAAAGCAGCAGCTCTGATCCGCGCGTGGGCGCGGCGGAGGACAACGTTTTCCGGACTGGATCCGGAAGATGTCGTCCAGGAAACGTTGTTGGCGATCCATGTGAAGCGGCACACCTGGCGCAGCGACGGTCCGGTGGCGCCATGGCTTTATGCGATCGCCAGGCACAAGCTTGTCGATGCCTTCCGGCGTCAGGGCCGCCACCCTCGGATTGAAATCAGCGAGGTGGAAGGCAGGCTCGCGTTCGAGGCGGCGGAAACGGTCAGGGATTGGGAGATCGGCCGCGCGCTTGAAACGCTGACCCCCGGCCAGCGTTCGGTCGTCACCGCAATATCGGTCGAGGGTCGAACCATAGCTGAGGCAGCCAGAAGCCTCGACATGAATGAAACCGCAGTTCGCGTCGCGCTTCACCGCGGCCTTGCTGCCATCGCCCGGCGATTTGGACGAAACTGACATGGAAACAGACGAACTCATCAAGGCTCTTGCGGCAGACACAAGGCGAAGCGACATTTCGATGGCCGGCGCCTGGTCCGGCGCCGGTCTTGCCGCCGTTGTCGCCGCCGCCATTGTCTTCTTCATCCTGCTCGGACCGAGGACGGATATTGCGGACGCCACACAGACGGTTCGCTTCCTTTTCAAGTTCGTGGTGACGATTGCGCTTTCCGCGAGCGCCTACGGCCTCTTGCGTGTTCTGTCACGACCGGAAGCCGACATGCGTTGGTCGCTGCCGCGATTGGCGGTTGCGCCGGCGCTGCTGGTGGCGGGTATCGCTGCGGAACTTGTCGTCTCGTCGCCGGGCACATGGTCGGCGAAGCTCATCGGGACGAACAGCCTTGTGTGCCTGACCTACATTCCGCTGATCGGCATCGGTCCGCTTGCGTTCCTGCTGTTGGCGCTGCGTTACGGCGCTCCGTCTCACCCCTCGCTTGCGGGTGCAATGGCAGGCCTGATGGCCGGTGGCATTGCCGCGACTTTCTATGCTGCTCATTGCACGGACGATTCACCGCTGTTCGTGGCGATCTGGTATACGATCGCCATTGCGGTTCTCACTCTCCTTGGCGCCGTCGGCGCGTATCGTTTCGTGCGTTGGTGACCGCGGCAAATTGATGTCTCGCGGCGCTCCGTTGCCGTCTTTCACGATCATCACTTTGGCTCCGCTCTCTGGTGAACGGCCACATCAATCTCGGCTCCATCCGCCCAGTCGAAAACATCGGCTCGCTCAGATTCTTGTCGATCGCGCATGAGCGCTACCTTCTGGCGGGGGAGAACAACAGCGCGCTGCCTGCGAAGCGAGATCGGCATCGAGGATCTGAAGGGGGAGAAGATCATCTCTTTCTCGCGCCAGAACCTGTCGCACACCGAGCGCTATTTCACTGAAAAGTTCGAAGAGCACTACCTTGCAAAGAGCGTTGCCTACACCTGCGGCGACTTCAGGATCGGGCTCGGGGTCGCCTGATCCAAGGAGGACCCGACGGCGGCCAGAGACGATATCATTGACATTGCTTGGTCGTTGGTAAGGCAGGGCAGATGAGGTATTCGGGTTGAGCCTCATCTTCCGATACCGGTGGATTGTAGAAAGGAGGTGCTGCGCTTCGAGCGATGATAAAACGTGTCTTGTTTTGCAACAGCCACAAGCATCGGAAAGGAAGCGCAGCATGAAACACTATAGCGGCCTCGACGTTTCGGTGAAAGAGACGTCCATTTGCATCGTTGATGAAACAGGCAGGATTTGCCGCGAGATCAAGGCGGTCAGCCATCCCGACGACCTGGTGGCCGTGTTGCGAGATCCTGCCTGGAACCTGGACAGGATCGGTCTTGAGGTCGGCCCTCTATCGCAATAGCTGTTCGAAGGCCTTGCTAGGGCCGGGCTACCGGTAACCTGCATCGAAACTCGCCATACCAAGGCATTTCTCAAGGCACAGCCGAACAAGAGCGATCGCAACGACGCCCGTGGCATCGCCCAGATGATGCGCGTCAATCTGTTCCGGCCGGTGTATGTGAAGACGCTGATCAGCCAGAAGTGCCGCGCCTTGCTGACGGCTCGCAAATTGTCGCAGGAGAAGGCAATTGCCATTGAAAACGACATCCGCGGCCTGTTGCGCAATTTTGGACGAAAGGTAGGGATTGTCTTGTATCGACTGCTGCAAGCGATCAGGACGCCGGTGCAGATTGTTCTGCTTCATTCTTCTGACCCCATGGTGGGAGGGCCTGCAAGGCTGATCCCGGAGAGAAGCAAGACCCCGCGATGGATTCCTTATGACGGCGAAGGAGCTCGAAGATGCTTGACCTCGACCCGCCGAATAGAGAAGGTGAGGGCAGGGGGCATGCCGCTTGCCACGTGCCCTTGCAGCCAATGTGTGCTTTCCTCTTGCTTCAGAAAAGCCGGTTGGCTCTGATGCGGCCTCGCATGAGCTGAACCTAGCGCTCCTAACGGTCCAGTTCAGGATAGACCCGGTCTACGAAACCGGGCCGGAGCTTTTCACCTATCAGACAATCTGTAGCGGCTTCATCCGCTGCAAGCTGAAAATGCTCCGCGTGCATGCGCCCGCTCACTTCCAAAATCAGCTTCTGACGGATGGCGACGCCGAAGTCCTCCGGCTCGTGCACGGCAAGCACGAAGGAACCCGCTCCGCCAATGACGCAGTCACCGTAATACTGGTCCAGAGGCCCGAACGAGATAGAGGGCCGGATCATGATGGCAAGTCCATTGATGACGATGCCGCGCGCCAGGGTATTGGCACGGGCGGTCGTAACCGGCAGTCCGAAGTTGTTCGGCCCATCGCCAGATATGTCGAGAATCCTACGAGCGCCGGAGAATTTGTTCGACTCGATAAGCGCAGTCCCGAAGATGATCGCATTGGAGATCGAGGTTGCCCGCCGCGTACCGATCGGCCGAGCCTGGAGCTTGACAGCAAAGGCCTCTGCGTCTTCGGCATCATCGATCACATGCCAGGCGATGACGGAGTCCTCGTTTATCACCCCCGCCCATTCGAAATAACCGAGGGCTATCCGCCCTATATATCCACCTTTTACGGCATTCACAAAATCCGGATGCTTCAGCGCCTCGACATAGCCGGATCGTTGCACTCGCGCCTCCTCCACGTCCATCGAGCCCGAAATGTCGACGGCAAGTAGCAGTTCGACATCAACCTCCTCGGCCGCAGCCGCCTCTAGCGGGATTCCGCTGAACGCCAGGATCATTGCTAGGACTTTGAACATCGCTCGGCCTCGCTTTTGGATGAGACGCGCACATGGGCGGATTCCAAGTACCGCGCTCCGCAAAGAGCATTATTGTAGCGGCTCCCCTTGTCGTCGCAAAGCGGCCGAGGCCGAACTGAGTTCGCCAGAAAGAGAGCCGCAGTATCAGTCGTATGTGTCGCATGGGTCGAGCGGCGCGCGAACTGGCTCTCCAGCGTTACTGCCGGCGCCTGATACGCTGATTGACTCGTAACCCAGGTGGACCTGCGGTTCGACCGTCCTCAAGGCGACAGGATGTCGAATCCTATACATGCATCGCACCGCTGGATGTAACGGAGATTGAGCCGCGCGCTTGGAGTGTGGTGGGTTGATGCCGGGAATGGAGGTGAGGATATCCAGATTACCGATCAGGCAAGCTTCAACGAAGGTGCCACCTTGTCGTCTTAGGGGACTTCTCCAAGTCAACCTCCCACCTGCATGTGGTCCATGTCGATCAGATCAATCTTGGAATTTTGCGGCCGTCCAAAAGGCGTGTAACGATCACCATTGAATATCCTAACGTTGTAGGCCCGCCCCCATCAGCCGCGAACGCAGCGCATTCGAAATCCCATCGAAAATAAACACGACGAGCAAGATCAGCAGCACCATGTAGGCGACGTTCTCCCAGTCCGAATTTGTGCGCATTGCTTCCCACAATTTCAGACCAATACCGCCAGCTCCGACAGCCCCGATGATCGTTGCCGAACGGGTGTTTGACTCCCAGAAATAGAGTGACTGACTGGCGAAAACCGGCAGTACCTGTGGGAGAACCCCGAAGCGCTGCACGGCGAGCGGTGCTGCCCCGACCGACTTCACACCTTCCCTCTGCTTCTCGTCGATGTTCTCCAGCGCCTCCGAATAGAGCTTGCCGAAAGTACCCGTGTCGGTGAAGAAGATGGCTGAGATCCCTGCCAGCGGCCCAGGCCCGAAGGCACGGGTGAAGAACAAGGCCCAGATGAGCATGTCCACGGAACGCAGGAAGTCGAAGAACCTCTTCGAAACCTGGTTCACGACCCTATTCCGCGTAATGTTGCGCGCGGCAAGGAAGCAGAGTGGAAACGCCAGCAGCGAGGCGAACAGAGTTCCGACAAAGGCCATCACGATGGTCTGTAGGAGCTTCGTCCACACGTCGAGATGTTGCCATTCGGCGTTGTAGAGAATGTTGTTCCAAGCGAGTGCGAGGTTCGATCGCGTCGGGTCGAGCCGCTCGCCGCTCGTGATCAGTGCAAGCACTTCGCCTTTCGTCTTGCCGAAGAAGGGCGAGTTGGTGTCGAACACAAAGTTCGCCCAGCCGAAAAAGCGTCTGCGAATGCTGACCTCGTCGCCATCGATTTCGGCCCAACCCCTGGCTCCGAATGAGAGCGTAATCTTCTCTCCGGGTCTCTTCTGGACCGCCCAGGCGGGGAGGGTGCCATTCGGAATCGTCTTTGCAACGCCATCGACCGTAGCAACGAGAGTCTCGCCGGAATGGTTGACACTAACCTGTTTGTCCGCCACCTCGATAGACGTTCCTGCTCCCAGGGACACAACGGCCCTGGTGATCACTTCCTCGGAGCGGGAGGCGACGGCTTCGGCAACCGCGGGAGTATCGTTCCCCCCGTCAGCGCTCTTGGCCGGTGCAACCATGAAGCTGATCGTCGAGGACGGCTTGGGCGTGTTGGTTTGTGCTCGCGTGGTCGAAACGGTGCGCTGCACGGTCTCGGTTTCAAGCGTGACCCACTCAGGCGTTGGGTTGTGTCCAAGTGGCGAAAACCGACCATAGTCAATCTTCATGGTGCCGTCGGGCGCGATCTCCAGTTCCGGGCGAACTTCGTACGAGACCCAGTCGGCGAGATAACTACCCGCGATCGACCAATTCGCATTCCGCAGAACGTCACTGATCGAAAACATCCACCAGCAAAACACCAGATATAGGGCCGCGCCTGCCCAAATTGACAGAAGCCTCAATCGCTTGCCATTAGACTTCTCCAACAGGTCCTTGTGACGCGCTGCGATCGCATCCATCTCCTGGGGGTGCATTCTGTTCATGGATGTAATCCTTAGGAGACGGAGTTGAACGCCTGCTCGCCCACGAGGCGACGTCTGAGCCACGCCGAGAACTGGTCGACGGCAAAGATTGTCGTGAAGAGGAGTAGGACGATGGCAAGGGTCTTGGCCTCATGGCCCTGGCCGATCGAAAGCCGCAAGAGCTCGCCGATGCCGCCACCGCCGACCGCACCAATAATCGTCGAGGCGCGGACGTTGATTTCGAGGCGAAGCAGGAAGTAGCTCATGAAGTTGGGCATCACCTGAGGAACCACTCCGAACCAGACGCGCTCGACCCAGTTCGCCCCTGCCGCACGGAGTCCTTCCTCAGGCTTCATGTCGGCGTTCTCAACCACTTCAAAGAACATCTTTCCAAGCGCGCCGATGGTGTGGACCGAAACAGCGATGATGGCGGGTACGGCACCCAATGAAAGGATTGCCAGGAAAAAACCCGCGATCACAACTTCCGGAAACGCTCGCAGAATCTCCATGAAGCGACGCACCGGCCCGCGAACCCAAGGATTCGGCATGATGTTCTTCGCAGCGAGAAAACTCAGCAGGAAGCCAAACGCTAGGCCGATCAGGGTGGACAGGATCGCGATGTTTATCGTCTCGAGCATCTTGTGGAAGTATTCCGGAAGGTAGATGACCTCTGTGAGGTAAAGCCGGCCCTCGGGATAATTGTACTTGAAGCTGCCGTCGTCATAGGGCGAAGGCAGGTCGAACAGGGCGCGCACGACCTCAAATCCATCTCGGGGGACAAGATCTTCGGTGAAATCGAAAAAGTAGGGGAGGCGGTCGAAGAACTTGCCCGCGTTCGTCTCGTTCGCGAACCAGAGCGAAGCCGAGAGGGCAACGAGCAGAAGCGCGATGCCAAGCACGGTGTATGTGCGACGCCGTGCATTCAGTTCATGCCAATGGCGTTCCACGAGCTTTCCGCTCTCGCCGAGTGCAACATTGCCAATCGAGGACGCCATGGGTTCTCCGGGCTGCATGCCATGCTTAAAATGACGCCAGCCGGACCATTTCACATGTCCGGCTGACGAAGGTGAAGATGTGGCTTAGCCGCCGATTGTCGCCTTGCGGGCGTCGATGATCGGCTTGTAGAAATCAACGTTGACTTCGGTGTAGCCGGTGAAATCGCCGCCCTGGATCGCCGCGAAGCAGGCGGCATCGGTCTTCGGCAGGTCGACCATGAACTGCTTGAACTTGGCTTTCATGTCGTCGTTGAGCGACGTGCGCACAACGATCGGACCGTTCGGGATCAGCGGCGAGCGCCACAGCTCGACGAGGTCATCCATGTCCAGGATACCCTTGTCGACCATCTTCTTCAGGTTGCCCGAGGTATAGCCGTCCTTGAATTCACCAACACCCGATCCCCAGGTCGTGCCAGCGGCGAACGTACCCTTGACGACTTCGAGAACGAGGTTCTCGTGACCACCGCCGAAACCGGTCTCGCTGAAGTATTCCTTTACGGGGCCACCGAGCGATTCCGGCAGAGTGACGAGCGGGACCAGATAACCCGACGCCGAATCCGGATCGGCGAAACCGAGCTTCTTGCCCTTCATGTCCTCGAGCTTGGACATGCCCGAATCCTTGCGGGCGACCATGATCGAATAGTAACCGGTGGAGCCGTCGGTCTGAACGGTCGTCAGGATGGGCTCTACGGCATCAGCCTTGGCCAAGTACACCTTTGCGTACGCAGATGCACCAAGCTCTGCGTAGTCCAGCGTGCCGCCGAGTAGGCCCTGGACGACGCCGTCATAGTCAGCGGCCGGGTAGAAGGAAACCTTCTCGACGCCGATGGCAGCCGGAAGCTTCTCGCTCAGGCACTGGAAGTTCCGGAGACGGTCGGCTTCATTTTCGCCGCCAAGAATGCCGACGCGGAATTCCTTGAGGTCTTCGGCCTGGGCGTGGCCGACGAGTGCGAGCAGGGCGATAGAGCCCAGAAGAGCTTTCTTCAGCATAAATTTCTCCCGTTTTCCGGACGTGCCGGACGATTGTTGCATGTCTGCAGTTACCCTTGACGCGGGCGGTCGATCCCGGCTGGCTAGATGCCGGCCAGTGCCAACGGTTGCGGGCTGGCGGATTTCGAAGCGTGGAAACGGTGAGCGGCAGCTACCGTGCTTTCGATGCTGGTCGAGGTCATGGACTCATCGATTTCGCTGCCGTCGGTGGCTGAGCCGTAGATGGTCCGGACCGCTGCTGCGGTGAGCTCATCCGGGCGACCGTCGAACACGACTTGCCCGGCGGCCATGCCGATGATGCGTTCGCAGTAGCTACGAGCCGTATCCAGCGTGTGAAGATTGGTGATGACGGTGATGCCGTCACGCTCGTTGATATCGCGCAGAGCGTCCATGACGATCTTGGCGTTGAGTGGATCGAGCGAGGCGATCGGCTCGTCAGCGAGCAGAACTTTTGGCTGCTGCATCAGTGCGCGGGCGATGGCGACGCGCTGCTGTTGGCCACCGGAAAGCGTGCCGGCGGCCTGAAGCGCCGTCTGCTCGATGCCGAGGCGTTCCAGGGCGGCAATCGCCATGATGCGCTCTTCGCGGGTGAACATGTTCAAGATGCTGAGTACCGTCGAGCGATGGTTCAAACGGCCGAGCAGCACGTTGGTAAGGACGTCGAGGCGCGGCACGAGATTGAATTGCTGGAAGATCATCGCGCAGTCACGTTGCCATTCGCGAAGAGCGCCGCCCTTGAGTGTCGATACCTTGCGCCCGGTAAAATGGATATCGCCGTCGCTCGGATCGACCAGGCGGTTGATCATCCGAAGAAGAGTAGATTTGCCCGCGCCCGATCGGCCGATGATACCCACCATCTGTCCTTGCGGGATCTGGATATCGACTGAATTGACGGCCGCATGTTTTCCGAAGCGCCGTGTCACCGATTTGAGTTCGAGCATCTTGGTCCCCATCGTGCTTGACGTGGACGGGTCTCTAGGCCGTGCGGATGACGACGGAGTGTCAGTTTTGTGTAGTTTTCATTAAACTGCGCATACCTTAGAACATTGCTACAACCACGCGGCCAGAAGGTGCATGAGAGCTTCCCATTCTGGCGCGCTTGTGCTCACGCGTCGGGCTCGTTGAACAGATCTGCGTCTTTCAGG
The DNA here is from genome assembly GCF_050434565.1 of Ensifer sp. 4252. NCBI lineage: Bacteria > Pseudomonadati > Pseudomonadota > Alphaproteobacteria > Hyphomicrobiales > Rhizobiaceae > Ensifer > Ensifer sp. 4252. Next base: position 9,200 of record NZ_JBNDIU010000030.1, on the reverse strand, counting down.
GCATAATGCGGGTCGAAATGCTTCACGATATTGGGGTTATAGAATCGTTCGTCGGATCCAGGTAGCGCTCGAAGCACAGCTTCTTATCTTTTTCGAGTGGCTTACGCACGGCGTGATAATCGGCGTTCTGTTTGAAATCGCCGTATCGTTTCTTCAGCTTTTCCGTCAGCGTAATGTAATCCCAGGCGAACGCCTGGGGCACCTTGTCGTCCTCGACGGACAGGGTCAGGTCCGGATCATCGCCAACGATTGTCGCCTTGACTGCGTCGTCAGCCTTCTTCTTGATCAGATCGAACTGCACCCGAACCGCGAAGGCAAACTCTGACGGGCCGTCCGGGAGCGCCGCTTCGGCCGACTTCATATGGGCGAGAAATCGCGTCACCGCCGCCGAGGCCTTCTTCGCGATGGCGTCGACTTCGTTCTGGTCCAGGTTAAACGAGATTGGGATCGAGGCGATATTCAGGTCGGAAAAACTGACCGAGAACCATTTCTGTATCGCTATCACGTAGTTTTTGGCAGAAGCCAGCGAGATCTCGACGAGCAGTTTGCTCAACAGTGGATTATCATTGATAAAGTGAGTGGCGCTGTCACGGATTTCCAACAACGCTTCGATGTTCTGAATGCAGTGTTGGTCGATACGGTTGACGGTGTAGCCAGCTACGATACCGCAACTCTTATCCAGACTGATCGTGAGTGGTGAACCCGTTCTTGTCGTTTTCACTTCGCGAAACTTACTCGTCGTACCGTCTTTCCGCTTCTTGTTGCGATATTCATAGAGGCTTGCCGCCTTACCTCCGCTCGCCTGCATGATGCGCGCTTTGAGAAGCAGCTCCCAAGCATTGATCATGAGGATGGCAAACGCTTCCTCTCGATAATGGCAGGAGGCTCGGTTATAGGTTTCGATGGCGGCCACACAGGCCGCCCGTGACTTGTCGACAAGTTTGTAATAGCCTGCGCGCCTCATGGTCTAATTCCTCCGTGTTGAGAAGCTAGCGTGCAACCCGCAACATGCGGTTAACCAGGCACCTAAGCAGCGATCAGCCGCTCCCTTCTTTCCCTCTGCGATTGCAGGGTCTTGGATGTGAAATAAATCTGTCACAAAACTGTTATGTGCAGGGGCTAAAGGGGTGGCGACGCCGAAGCGTCAATCCGAATTTCACGGGAGATGATCCATGAAGAAGTATCTAGGAAGCTGCGCGCTCGTCGCAATCATGCTTGGCACTGCTGGCGTCGCTGTAGCTCGCGATCAGGTGAAGGTTGTCGGTTCGTCGACGGTATTCCCTTATTCGCAGGCCGTTGCTGAAGAGTTCGCCAACAAGTCGGGCAAAACCGCTCCGGTCGTTGAATCGACTGGCACCGGCGGCGGCTTCAAGGCTTTCTGCGGTGGCATTGGCGAGGATTTCGCTGACGTGACGGGCGCTTCGCGCGCTATCAAGGACTCTGAAGTCAAGCTCTGCGCCGACAATGGCGTCACTGACATCACCGAAGCCATGATCGGCTACGATGGTCTTTCGATCGCTGTTTCGCGTGCAAACACCACCGACTGGAACCTGACCGAAGAGCAGATTTTCGAGGCGCTTGCCGCAGAACTTCCGGACGGCAAGGGCGGCTTCGTCGCCAACCCGAACAAGAAGTGGTCGGACATCGACGCTTCGCTTCCGGCGACCAACATTGTAGCCTTCGGCCCTCCGCCGACTTCCGGTACGCGCGACGCGTTCGTTGAGCTCGTCATGCACGATGGCTGCAAGGATCTGGCCGGCATGGCCGATCTGAAGAAGGCCGACGAGAAGAAGTGGACGGAAGTCTGCTCGCGCATGCGCCAGGACGGTCCGTTCGTTGAGGCCGGCGAAAACGACAACCTGATCGTACAGCGTCTTGAATCGGATCCGAACTCGGTCGGCATCTTCGGCTACTCGTTCCTTTACGAGAACTCGGACAAACTCAAGGACGTCAAGGTCAACGGCGTTGAGGTGACGTTCGAAACGATCGCCGATGGCTCCTATCCGGTCGCGCGTCCGCTGTTCGTCTACGTCAAGAACGCTCACCGCGACGTTATCCCCGGCATGAAGGAATTCCTCGAGGAGTTCGTTTCCGACGCGGCCCTGGGTTCGGATGGCTACCTTGCCGAGCGCGGTCTGACGCCGCTTGACGATGCCAAGCGCGCCGACGTCCAGAAGGCCGTGCTGGAAGCAAAGAAGCTCGGTTCGTAACTTCAGGCATTGGGGCTGGCTGTCGCTTATGGTAGCCAGCCCCGTCTTTTGATCTGGGGGCTGAGATGTCCGGGTATTTGTTAATCACTTTGGCGCTTGCAGCGCTGGTCATGACTTTTGTCGGCTCCGCGCGGGCACGCGCGACGCAGAGCGGTGCTTCTGAAAAAACCCATTCCAGGCCTATCTATCATGGCCTGAACGCCGCGATCTGGACCGGGGTTCCGGCTTTTATTTTCTTCCTGTTGTGGCTCGTCGGGCAGAGCAGCGTAATCAACCAACTGGTGATCGCCAGCTTCCCCGGTTCCGAAAACCTGGATGCAACGGCGCGCTCGCTTATTTTGAGCGAAGTCCGGCAGGTGGCCGCCGGAAACATCTTCAAAGAGCCGACCCCTGAGATCCAGGCTGCGGTCGCGCACCTGAAATCACTCCAGCAACTTTCCTCGGTCGCCATTATCGCGGTCGTCGCGGCAGCCATGGCCATTGGCGCATTCCTGGGATACCGGGTGATTGGCAATCGCTTCCGGGCCCGCCACAGCGTCGAGCGCTCCGTCACATACTTCATGATGTTTTCGTCGTTGGTCGCGATTGTCACCACGCTCGGCATCATCTCCTCGCTCGTCTTTGAAGCGATCCAGTTCTTTTCAAAAGTGCCGGTCACGGAATTTCTCTTCGGTCTCCGTTGGGAGCCGCAGATCGCCATCCGCGCCGATCAGGTCGCGGGGCAGGGCGCTTTCGGTGTCATACCGGTCCTCTTCGGAACCTTCGTGATTTCCGGGATTGCGATGATCGTCGCTGTTCCGACTGGAATCCTGTCAGCGATCTACCTGACGGAGTACTCCGACAAGCGCTTCCGCGCTGTCGTAAAGCCGCTCCTTGAGATTTTGGCCGGCGTACCGACCGTCGTTTACGGCTTCTTCGCGGTTCTCACGGTTGCTCCCGCGGTCCGTAGCCTCGGCTTGAGCCTTGGGATCGATGCTTCGCCGAACAGCGCGCTGGCTGCCGGTGCGGTCATGGGTGTCATGATCATCCCGTTCATTTCTTCACTGTCGGACGACGCATTGGCATCCGTTCCGCGTGCCATGCGCGAGGGCTCCTATGCACTCGGTGCGACGAAGGGTGAGACGATCCGCAAGGTTCTGCTTCCGGCTGCGCTTCCTGGCATTGTCGGTGGTGTTCTGCTGGCGCTGAGCCGTGCCGTCGGCGAAACCATGATCGTCGTCATGGCCGCGGGCCTCATTGCCAAGATGACCGTCAATCCCTTCGATGCGGTAACCACGGTGACCGTGCAGATCGTCACGCTTCTGATCGGCGACTCCGAGTTCGATAACCCGAAGACTCTCGCAGCCTTTGCGCTTGGCCTGATCCTCTTCATCGTGACGCTCATCCTGAACCTCATCGCTCTGCGCACCGTGCGGAAGTACCGGGAGAAATACTGATGTCCAGCTCAGCTCTTGCCGAGACCATGCCTGGTGCTGGTGTGAACTGGCATTCCGATGAGATGAAGGCCCGCCGCAAGGCGCGCTACGCGGCCGATCGACGGCTCCAGATCTACGGAATGATTGCGATCGCGTTCGCGCTCGGCTTCCTGGCTATCTTGGTCGGGTCGCTCACATTCACCGGCCACAAGGCCTTCACACAGACTGTCGCGACGGTCGAGATCAATCTCGCCGATGCCAAGGTCGATCCGGCGAATATCGGCGAGGCCGATTGGCGCGGCATCGTCCGTGATGCTCTGCGTGCGCAGTTGCCCGATTTGTCGCGTAGCGATGAACGCAAGTTCTTCGAATTGTTCACCTCCTCGGGGCAGTTTCTCGTGCGGGACGCTGTCGTCGCTGATCCGAGCCGCCTGAAGGGAACGAGCACGTTCAGGATCCCGATGGCAGACCCGGTCGACCAGTTGGCCAAGGGTGAGATCCGTCGCGACGTTCCCGAGGGGCAGCGACGCATCAACGATAAGCAGATCGGCATGTATGATCAGCTCGTGTCGAAGGGCATCATTTCGACGCCGTTCAACTGGGGGCTCTTCTTCAACGCCGACAGTCGCTTCCCGGAACTGGCAGGCCTTGCTGGCGCAATTTCGGGATCGTTCTGGTCGTTGCTCGTGTGCTTCGCAATTAGCTTCCCCATTGGCATCGCCGCCGCGATCTACCTCGAGGAGTTCGCACCGAAGAACAGGTTCACCGACCTGATCGAAGTGAACATCAACAACCTGGCTGCCGTTCCATCCGTCGTCTTCGGTCTTCTCGGACTTGCCGTGTTCCTGGGCTGGCTCGGTCTTCCGCGTTCGGCTCCGTTGGTGGGCGGCTTGGTACTGGCTCTGATGACGCTTCCCACGCTGATCATCGTGACCCGCGTATCGTTGAAGTCAGTGCCGTCATCGATCCGCGAGGCAGCGCTTGGAATCGGTGCCTCGAAACATGAGGCGATCTTCCACCACATCCTGCCGCTCGCGATGCCGACCGTGATGACGGGAAGCATCATTTCGCTGGCACGTGCTCTTGGGGAAACCGCCCCGCTTCTGTTGATCGGCATGAATGCCTTTATCACGAGCCCGCCAGACGGTGTCTTCGCTGCCTCCACTGCATTGCCGACACAGATCTACATCTGGGCCGATAGCCCGGAACGTGGTTTCGTGTCGCGCACCTCCGCTGCAATCCTGGTTCTGTTGGCATTCCTCGTGCTGATGAACGGGATCGCGATTTTCCTGAGACAGCGTTTCGAACGCCGCTGGTAGGAGTAAAAGAGATGAACATTATGTCCGAAGCAGCAGTTGAGAAGGCGCTGGATCAAAAGATGAGCGACCCACACTTCAAAATGGTCGGAAAGGACGTGTCCGTCTATTACGGCGAGAAACGCGCGCTCTTCGACGTTAACCTCAATGTCCGCAAGAACACGGTGACTGCGCTGATCGGCCCCTCCGGCTGCGGCAAGTCGACGTTCCTGCGCACGTTGAACCGAATGAACGACACGATCGAAGGCTGCCGAGTAACCGGCTCGATCACCCTCGATCAGTCGGACGTCTACGATCCGTCCGTAGACGTTGTGGAGCTGCGTGCCCGTGTCGGCATGGTGTTCCAGAAGCCGAACCCGTTCCCGAAATCGATCTACGAGAACATCGCCTACGGTCCCCGCATCCACGGCCTTTCACGTAACAAGTCCGATATGGACGAAATCGTCGAAAAGAGCCTTCAGAAGGCTGGTTTGTGGAATGAGGTCAAGGATCGTCTGCACGAGCCGGGTACCGGTCTCTCCGGCGGCCAGCAGCAGCGCCTTTGCATCGCTCGTGCCGTGGCGGTCGGCCCGGAAGTCATCCTGATGGATGAGCCCTGTTCGGCGCTCGATCCGATCGCGACCGCAAAGGTTGAGGAACTGATCCACGAGCTGAGGATGAACTTCACCATCGTCATCGTCACCCACTCGATGCAGCAGGCAGCGCGCGTTTCGCAGCGCACCGCCATGTTCCATCTCGGCAATCTCGTCGAGGAAAACGATACCGACAAGATGTTCACCAATCCGGATGACCAGCGAACCCAGGACTACATCATGGGCCGCTTCGGCTAAGAGCCGGCTGATTGGAAACAGAACATCTCCCTCGAGGAATTGAACATGTCTCACGCACATATCATGACAGCCTTCGATGAAGAGCTGAAGTATCTGACGCGCCGCATCTCCGAGATGGGCGGCATTGCCGAGCAGATGGTGGGCGAATCCGTCCGCGCGCTCGTCAATTCCGACCTCGCACTGGCGCAGAAGGTGATCTCCGACGACGTCATTCTCGACGAAGCCGAACGCCAGATCGGCGAAAAGGCGATCGTAACCATTGCCAAGCGTCAGCCGGTTGCCTCCGACCTGCGCGAAATCATGGGATCGATCCGCATCGCGGCCGATCTGGAGCGCGTCGGCGACCTCGGCAAGAACAACGCCAAGCGCGTGATTGCCGTTGCCGGTTCCGGCATCCCGCGCAAGCTGGCGCGTGGTCTCGAACACCTGGCCGAGCTTGCGCTCGTGCAGCTCAAGGAAGTCCTCGACGTCTACGCCTCCCGCTCGCCGGAGAAGGCCAACAGCATTCGCGAGCGCGACGAGGAGATCGACGCGATCTACACCTCGCTGTTCCGCGAACTGCTCACCTACATGATGGAAGATCCGCGCAACATCACGCCCTGCACGCACCTTCTGTTCTGCGCCAAGAACATCGAGCGCATCGGCGACCACGCGACCAACATCGCAGAGACGATCTACTATATGACGACCGGCTCACAGCCCGAAGGCGAACGCCCGAAGGATGACACCACGACTTCAGTAGGAGCGTGAGCCTATAGCTCGCGCCTTCAGTGCAAGTTGGCATCACGGAGTATTAGCTGAATGCTACCCAGAATCGCTGTAGTCGAAGACGAAGAGGCGCTGAGTGTCCTGCTGCGTTACAACCTTGAAGCCGAGGGCTTCGATGTCGACACGATCCTGCGCGGGGACGAGGCGGAGATCCGCCTGCAGGAGCGCCTGCCGGATCTCCTGATTCTTGACTGGATGCTGCCGGGCGTCTCCGGCATCGAACTGTGCCGACGGTTGCGCCAGCGCCCGGAAACCGAGCGCCTGCCGATCATCATGCTGACGGCGCGCGGCGAGGAAAGCGAACGGGTCCGCGGGTTGGCGACGGGAGCAGACGACTACGTCGTCAAACCGTTCTCGACGCCGGAGCTTATGGCTCGCGTTAAGGCGATGCTCCGTCGCGCGAAACCGGAAGTGTTGCACTCGATCCTGAAATCGGGCGACATCGAACTCGACCGTGAAACTCATCGCGTGCATCGCCGCACGCGGGAGGTCAGGCTTGGGCCGACAGAGTTCCGGCTTCTGGAGTTCTTCATGGTTTCTCCGGGGCGGGTCTTTTCAAGGGCGCAACTCCTTGATGGCGTGTGGGGGCACGACATCTATGTCGACGAGCGCACCGTGGACGTTCATGTAGGACGGCTACGCAAGGCGTTGAACTTTTCGAGCATGCCGGACGTGATCCGAACTGTACGTGGGGCAGGATATTCGCTGGAAGCACAGTAAGGGAGTGAAGACTGGATGGGAGCGCGAATTCTTGTCGTCGAGGATGATGAGCCACTACGCCTGATACTGGAACACAGCCTACGCATTGAAGGCTTCACGGTTGAGGGACTGACGCGCGGAGATGACGTCCAAGTGCGACTAGAGAAGTCAATCCCCGACGTCCTGGTGCTCGACTGGACACTGGCAGGCGTGTCCGGCATCGACCTTTGCCGTCGCTTGCGAACTCTTCCGGAAACGATAACGCTGCCGATAGTGCTGCTGACAGATATCGCGGACGAGGACGAACGCATCGCGGGTCTTGCTGCGGGTGCCGATGACTGCCTGGTCAAGCCGTTTTCGACAACCGAATTCGTCGTCCGGGTCAAGAACTTGCTGCGCCGGATGAACCCGGCAGTCCTTGGCCACACGATCAAGGTGGGTGATCTTACGCTCGACCGCTCCTCACACAGGGTTCACCGACAGAAGCGCGAAGTGAGGCTGGGACCAACCGAGTTCAAGCTCCTGGAGTTCCTGATGAGGTCCCCAGGCAAGGTCTACTCCCGGTCGGAACTTAGAGCTTCGCTTTGGGGCGACGACGCCACCGTCGATGAACGGGTGATCGATGTCCACATAGGCCGGCTGCGCAAAGGCATCGGTTTCGGCAAAGCCGACAAGGTTATCCGCACCGTGCGGGGCGCGGGATACGCACTGAGTGACTATTAGGACAGCCGGACTATTCCAATTCCGTCAGTAGGCCGAGGGAACCACAGCGTCGAAGAGTGGGTACTGAACACCCAGTTCCAACCCGATACGGCGGCCAGACTGCCCGCTTGGACATCCTCTCCGGCCCTGCGGATGTTTTCACCGCTCCTGCACCTATGGCTGGTGAGAATGGTGTCGCGTATTCGAGTGCATCTTTCATTGATCAAAACGGCATCGAAACCGGCAGGAATGGCCGCACCTGTATTGATCGCCACGGTCTCCCCGGGCCGCGATTGCACGGACCCGATATCGCTTCCGGCCGCAACCGACGAGGCGACGTTCAGGGATCAGGGGCCGGGTCCGACGAAATCAGTTGTTCGAACGGCATATCCGTCCATGGCCGAGTGATCGAACCAAGGAAGGTCTGCGGGAGCCGCGATCGGTTTGGCGAGGATCCGTGCAGTCGCCTCCAGGAGGTGGATGCTTTCGCTTTCCAGAATCGCGCGAGAGGCATGGACTGCTGCAAGCCGCGCTTCATCGACGGACAGGCTCGTTTTCGCCTGATGCTCGCCGCCGCATCCTACCTCCGACTTGCCGGCCGTTCCCGAAAGATCTGGGTTTGCATTCATTCGTGCCTCCGATTTGTCTGCGGATTTCGGTAAATCGGGACAGTCATTTCAGCAAGTCGCCGACAAGCGTTTCGCTAAGTCGCGGACAACGGGTGCGATCGAATTCCGGTTGCCTGGTTGCTGTTACGGGTGATTGATTTCGGTTATTTCGCCGCCGGTCAAGAGCGTCGGCGTTTTTTGTTTCCGCATGCTGTCGCCTTCGAGCGTTATGCGGTGTGCGTTGTGAACAATACGGTCCAAAATCGCATCGGCTAAAGTGGCCTCTCCGATCATTTCGTGCCAGGCAGCCACGGGAAGCTGAGCCGTGATCAGGGTCGATTTCCGCCGATATCGTTCCTCGAAGATTTCCAGCAGATCGAGGCGCTGTCGATCGTTCAAGGTGTGTGTTCCCCAGTCATCCAGCACCAGCAAGTGAACGCGTGCAAGCTTATCGACGAGGCGCGGAAAGCGTCCATCCAGCCTGGCAAGTGCGAGGTCCTCAAACAGCCGCGGCATACGAACGTAGAGGACTGAGTAGTCGAGGCGGGCCGCCTGTCGTGCGGATTCCAGGAATTAACCGGACGGGGTTCCGATTAATATCCGGACAGCGTTCCGATCTGAAGCCGGACAGCATTCCAATCAATTACCGGAC
>NZ_JBNDIU010000029.1:0-66513 GCF_050434565.1 Ensifer sp. 4252 | reverse complement strand
CTCGACCGAGCCTACCGTTGCCATCTTCGAAGGGGTGGATGCTCTCGAAATAAATGTGGCCGATACCTGCACGTGTCAAAGCGGGGAGGGGGGCTTCACCGTGAGTTGCCGATCTGTTGAACCAATCCACGTAGGCGGCCATCTCTCCAGGTATTCGTACTGACGGTGGCGCTTCAAAGTGGATGATCGGTTTATCGTGGCGACCAGATACGATCTGCATGGCATCTTCGTGCGTTCGATATGCACCAATCGTTCCTATATGACGGTTTCCCGTCATCAACATTCCATGCCACCGAAAGAGCGTTTTATGGTTGAGAGGCTGCGACCATGTGCCATAGACGTCAGCCATCATTTCTGCGATCCCGCGTTCCTGCGGCTTGATCGGCCGGCTGTCTGCTTCTAGGCCGAACTGTCGGCGCAAAGAGGATTGGACGCTCAAACGATCGAGCATTTCTCCCTCGATTTGCGAGGTCTTCACCGCCTCTTCGCTGAGCAACTCTATGCGTAGTTGATCGCGTTCATCGTCGCTGACGTGGCGGATTGCGCCGATGACCTCACCAGATGACAAAAGGAATTGCCGTTCAAGCGGCTCAAGCCGGGAAGCGTCAAATCTGAATTCGGGCCACCCTTGCTGTGTCCAGTTCCATTTCATGAGCTATAGAATTCCTTTCTATAACTCACTTTTGTCCGAAATAATGAGCGATAGCAACCGCGCCTATAGCTCATCCGGCCAACATGAGCCTATCGGAGCCCCAAGGCCGATTCCATCTCTCTGGCTTGGGTGGCAGGGGAGGAGGAGTGTTGAAGGGACGGTCCGGTCGCAGGTAGAGCCGGCCGCTTCGGGAACGAATGGCGACATTTCTGGGAATGAGCGGGGGGCGGCCGACACCCAGATTGGCGGCGAGCGTTTTTCCGCCTTTCGCACTAGCTTCTCCAAATCGCGGCTCAATTTCCTGTCCGCCTTGCGGGCGGGTCATCAGGACTATGTTCTCAATGACGAAGCGATGAAGTGGCTGAAGGCGCATGGCGTCGAGCACGCGATTATGGCCAGGCTCAAGACCAATCCCCCAGCAGTATTCACCGATCAGGTTGCGTTCCTCGAGCGTTTGGCAGCAAGGGCATCGATATCCTCGACCGACAGCTTCTGCGTCCTGTTGCGGAGGCGGCGATCTGGCGCGCCATCCGCCATCACGACCTGCTCGGCGGCACGGTGATCGTTTCGGACGATGCGGGTCAGTTCCGTGTCGCCAACCACGCCTTGTGCTGGATCCATGCGGAACGCCTGCTGCAGAAACTGATGCCCACGACACCGAAGCAGGAACGGCTGGTCACGACGATCCGTGACCTTGTCTGGCGCATTTTCAAGGCGCTGAAGGTCTGGAAACAACAGCCTTCACCGCAGTTGATCACCGGGTTTCGGCGCAGGTTCGACAAAATATTCGCGCTACGTACCGGTTATACCGAGCTCGACAAGTTGCTCTTGCGCCTCCACAGACGAAAGGTCGAACTGCTCAAAGTTCTCGAGCACCCGCATATTCCCCTGCACACCAACGCGTCGGAGAACGATATTCGTTCCTTCGTCACCAGGCGCAAGATCTCCGGCGGCACCATAAGCCTCGACGGCCGCATTGCCCGCGACGTCATGCTCGGGCTGATGAAGACCTGCCAAAAGCTCGGCATCTCCTTCTATCATTTCCTGGGGGATCGCCTCGGGTTGGGAAGCTCAGGACGGCCAATTCCACCTTTGTCGCAACTGGTCATGATGGCGAGCTAAATCAGGCCTTTCTCGAAAACGGCACCAACTTTCCGGCCTGGCCTTCGTCAGGTCGCTTCTCCTTTCGCAGCAGTTGCGGTGAGACATTCCATTGCCGGGCGTTGTCGCCGTGCACCGTTACCGTTTTGCGGTTTCGACGGATGACGATTCCGGCCTGCGTCTGGCCGCTATTGTCTTCGAACATCACGCGCTCGCCGATCGCCAGTTCAAGCAAGGCATGCGTCGTCTTCTGCTGATGCAGAAAGTGGAGCCGATCGACGACCGCATCGTGCAATTCGATCAGCTCTGCTTCACTCAAGCCGTCAAGGTCGATCTTCTGCATGCTGGCCTCCATCCGGTGCGATCGTCACTCCGAAATTCGACCAATGCAACGCGGATCGCCGGCTACCCACAACATCATCAACAGAATGTTTCGGCGCCGCCACCCTTTTTGCCCCAAGTACGTAACCGGGGGTAACCGGGCAGATTGGGTGGCTCTAGCTTTTACTTCCCGATTTCACTTGAAGCGCTAAGCTGAACACCCGGTCCGCAATTTTTGCCTAACCACATCATGCTTGGGGAGGGGCCTTTAAAGCCAGACGCTCGGTGAGATTGCTGCGGAATCGACCGCGCGGCCGCCGATGTTTGCGCGTTATCTTAGCCGAAGCGTGCCCATGCTGTTTTTGAACGTAGCGCTCCTCGGTATCGGTTGAGGAGGCAAGGCCGGCGCGTAACAAATGGCTGGTCCAGTTGCAGTTTCCGTTCAGTCGGGCTTGAAGCCGATCACCATCGAGTCCGGCCCCAGCAACGGCTCAACGCGCGTGGACACGAAACCGGCGTCGCGCATCCAGGCCTGGCAGTCGGCGCCGGTGTAGTCGAAACCTCCGCGGGTCTCGATCAGCATGTTCAGGCTCATCAGGAGGCCGAAGGCGTTGCTGCGGCGCTCGTCGTCGATGACGGCGTCGTAGACGATCAGCGCTCCGCCTTTCGGCAGCGCGGCGAACGCTTTTTCCAGCAGCATTCTTTTCTCGGCAAGATCCCAGTCGTGCAGGATGTGCCCCATCACGATCACATCCGCATTCGGCATCGGGCCGTCGAAGAAGTTGCCGCTTTGGAAGCGGATGCGGTCAGCGAGGCCCTGCCGGGCGATGAACTCGTCGAATATCGGCTGCACGGCGGGCAGATCGAAGCCGATGGCCTTAAGATGTGGATGGGCTCGCGCGATCACCACCGGCACCATGCCCTGCGCCGCGCCCACATCGGCGAAGATCGTGTATTTCGACCAGTCGAACCTGGCGGCAATCGCCTGCGCCGCACCGGCGCTGATCCCGCTCATCGCCTCGAGGAACCCGCGCAGCCTTGCCGGCTCCGCATAGATCGCGGCGAAGAAGTCCTCGCTGTGCTTGGCTTCGTTCTGCGGCTCTCCCGTGCGCAGGGCTTCGGTAAGCGAGCCCCAGAAACCGTAGAGCCGGGCATTGGCCATTTCGAGGATACCGCCGATATAGGACGGCTTCGCCTTGTCGAGGAAGAGGTCCGTATCAGGGGCATTGCGATAGCGGCCGTCCTCGCGTTCCAGCAGCTTCAGGGCCACCAGGGTGTCAAGGAAGTCGCGGGCCGAGCGGGGATGCAGTTTCAGCCTGGCCTGCAGGTCCGGCAGGTCGGCCGGGCCGGCTGCGAGCTCGGTAAAGATGCCGAGCTCGACCGCGCTGAGCATGGCCTTGGAGGCCCAGAACCCCATGCCGAGCTGCATGATGTTGCCCGGCGTCGTTGCGCCCATCGCTCGTCTCCTCATGGATCGTGTCGTCGAACGGCATCTGGGATTGGTGCGGAAACCGAAGCGGTCCGGCGGCGCTGCGAAGCTGAGGACGTCCCGTCTCGTCGAGGCGCCCTGCAAGGGAAAATAGAGCGTTTTGCGATGGGGTGCAATTAATCAAGAACCACTATCTTGGGACACGTGGCTGACGGAGCGATTGTTCCCACCGCCAACGACGGAAGAAACCGCTTCGGCAAGTTCAGGCGGCACTCTCGTGAGACGTCGCCATATGACCGGCTCAGTGGTATCATGAACCAGCACGGTCGCGGTGTCGGGCAGCCAGATGGTGCATGTCGCGTCAATCGCCTGGCTTCATCCGGCGGATCTCCTGAGGGGGAGACAGCCATGGCAACTGCAAGAGCAGAGCGGCGGCTGGCCGCGATCCTGGCTGCTGACGTCGTCGGCTATTCCGGCCTCGTCGAACATGACGAGACTGGAACGTTGTCGGCCCTCAAGGTTCTGCGCCGGGAGGTGATCGATCCGCTGCTGGCCGAGCATCAGGGCCGTATTGTCAAGCTGATGGGCGACGGTGCGCTCGTGGAGTTCGGCTCGGTCGTCGATGCCGTCGCGTGCGCGGTCGCCATCCAGAAGGGGGTTGCCGAGAACCAGGCCGATATCCCGACGGAGCGACGCATCATCTTCCGGATCGGCGTCAATCTCGGTGATGTGATCCACGAGGTTGATGGGGATCTCTACGGCGATGGCGTCAACATCGCGGCCCGCCTCCAGACCTTGGCGGATCCAGGCGGCATTTGCATTTCCGGCACGGCGTACGATCACCTCCAGGGCAAGCTTGACTGCGACTACGAGTACCTCGGCGAACGCGCGCTCAAGAACATGGAGCGCACGGTGCGACTGTACCGCCCCCTTCTGGAAAGGACGACCGCACGAACGGCATCGCCCAGGCCCGCACTTCCGGACCGACCATCCATTGCAGTGCTGCCGTTCAACGCCATGAGCGCCGACCCGGAGCAGGACTTCTTCAGCGATGGACTCACCGAGGACATCACCACCGCGCTATCCAAGCTCAAGGGCTTCTTCGTGATCGCCCGCAACACGATGTTCACCTACAAGGGAAAGCCGGTGGATGTGCGCGCCATCGGGCGCGAACTCGGGATCCGCTATATTCTCGAGGGGAGTGTCCGTAAGTCCGGCAACCGGATGAGGGTGACCGCGCAGCTCATCGATGCGGCCTCCGAAGTTCATCTTTGGGCCGAGAGGTACGACGGCGACCTCGGCGACATCTTCGTCATTCAGGACGAAATCACCGCAAGCGTCGTCGGCCGCATCGGGCCGGAACTCCTGGCGGCAGAGCATGCTCGCGAAAGCCCCAAGCCGCATCATGGCCTTGATGCTTGGGAATGTGTCGTGCGGGCGGTGTTCCTGTGTTCCCAGTTGTCTGAGGAGAGCAGCCGGAAGATGCTCCCCCTGCTCGATCGGGCAATCGGACTGGCTCCCGGTTATGCCCAGGCGCTCGCCATGAAAGGTTGGATTACCATGTGGCGCGCGTTCCAGGGGTGGGAGGACATGGGATACGCCCTGGCCCTTGCCAGGGATTTCGTCCAACAAGCCATTGCCGCGGACGATAAGGAACCGTGGACTTACCTTGCGCAGGCGATGATAGCCTTTGCGACGCGTGACAATGTTTTGGCGGTGGCAGCGATCAGCCAGGCTGTAGCGATCAACCCCAACTCCGCGTTTGCACACGGCCAGTTGGGACTTGCGCATGCCAACGGGGGCCGCGCGGCGGACGCCATTCCTTGCATCGACTACGCCCTCAGACTGAGCCCGCGCGAGGCTTTTCTCGGCGACTTTCAGTTTTACTACGCCATGGCTCATTTCCAGGGCGCGAATTACGAACTTGGATTGAGTTACGCGCGGGAGGCGCATCGCTTGCGGTCCGGCCACGCGGTTCCGCTGGTCATCGGCACGGCCTGTGCCGGACTTCTGGACAACCAGGAGGCTGCCACGGACTTGCTCGGACGGCTCAAGTCGCTAGTCCCTGACATCTCACGGGACGCCGTCGCAGCAACATCTTCTTTCGTCCGCGCCCAGGATCGGGCGCGTCTCATCGAGGGACTTGCCCGTGCCGGCCTGCATTGACGGGTTGGATTGACCTGAGAACCGATCGCTTGCCGGAGAGGAGCGTTCCTGGCAGCATGTCGCGACGACTTTCGAAATTGTGACTTGGTCATCCGCCGGCTTCCTTAGTGCTTCTGCGAAACCCACCCTAAACTTCATGGCTTGGGCCATGAACGTCGCCAAGAGGCGAGGGCGCCAAAAAGCCATTACCGCATTGGCGCGCCGGCCGGCAGTGATCATGCACCGCATGTGGAGCGATGGCACCGAGTTCCGCTGGACGAGGGAGGGACTGCCAACCGCCGTGCACGCATGACCCGGCCATTGATCCAGACAAGATAACGGTTTCCGCATTCGTGCGGAGAAGAAGTCCCTCGCGAGACGACGGATGAAGTAAGTTCGGCCCTCACCTTGTATCGACCGCTGTAGGCGATCAGGACGTCGGTGCAGATTGTTCTGCTTCATTCTTCTGACCCCATGGTGGGAGGGCTATGACGGAGAAGGAGCATCGAAGATGCTTGACCTCGACCCGCCGAATAGAGACGGTGAGGGGAGGAATGGTCCGTCGTTGCCAGGATGGCGACCCATGGGGAGGCCGGCACCAGGCGCTTAGCGGCCTTGGCATTTCGGCGGCTTTGCACGAGAACTTCTAGAACAAAGCCGTCTTGATCCACGGCACGCCACAGCCAATGCTTCTTGCCGCGGATCGAAACGACGGCCTCACCGAGGTGCCACTTGTCACCGAGACGACCGGCTGAGCGGCGGCGGATCTCGTTCGCGAAAGCGCGGCCGAATTTCTCCGCCCACAGCCGAATCGTCTGATGCGAGACCACAATCCGTCCTGCCGCCAGCATGTCCTCGACCATCCGAAGGCTCAAAGGAAAGCGGAAATAGAGCCAGACGGCGTTCGCGATGATCTCGGCGGGAAAGCGATGGCGGCGATAGAGAGGATCACGGATCGCCACAACCCGTCATCGCACAACGAGTTGCAAGTTCCGTTAACTTTACGATGCTCTTCATCAGAGCAATCGCCAGAGTCGCCTTAGGTGAGCTGACATGTCGTCGACGATGGGCACGGCCGCCAGCACTAGGAGAATGGCCGCCAGAAACAGTGTCGTAGCAAAGCCGAAGTGCTTGAAACCCACCGCCCCGATGATGCCACCGGTGAAGAATAATGTGACGAGGACAGCCAGCAGCTTCAGCTTCTGACGATCCGCTCGCACGAACGGCTTCTCCGGGTTTTCTCGTGATGCGTTCCAGTAGAACAGTTTGCCGAGCTCGATACCGATGTCTGTGACCATCCCGGTGACATGCGTCGTCCGAATTCTAGCTTCCGACAGTTTGGTTATGATGGCGTTCTGCAAGCCCATGATGAAGCACAACAGCATGACGGTCATCGGCACGAACAAGCCTGCATGACGCACGAGGTGACCACCGAGCAGACCAAAGCAAATCAGCAGTACAGCTTCCAAACCGAGTGGAAACGCGTACTCGCTCTGCAGATGCTGACGCCGGCCCCAATTGACCAAAACTGCAGAACAAGCAGCGCCGGCGACGAATGACAGCACAGCGCCAAATCCGGAAAGCACCAGCACGACATCGCCGAGGACTATATTGTCGGCCATGGATGACACGATGCCGGACATGTGGGACGTGTACTGCTGGACCGCAAGAAAGCCGCCGGCATTGGCCGCTCCTGCAATAAAAGTCAAAAAAAGTGCGAGGTGCCGATTGGCCTCTTCGTCTCGCTCTTTTCCGGTCAGCCGGCGCAGATAGACAATCATGAGCGAACGCTGCCGTTCAACGCCAACACACGCAAAGAAGAGAAGAAGAGGTGCGAGGATAGCCTCATCATTAGATTCCGAAACCTAGAGAAAGAGAAGCAGGACAATGATGGATGTGAACGCCGAGTGCGGGTGGACCGTTTGATCTAGTTCAGCCTGCCCAAGGGCGCGCCTCTGCATGCCGGAACCGGACGCCCCGTCCGCAGCCGTTGCTATGCGCATGTTCGCCAAGCAGTTCGATGCCGGCGCGGTTGAGCGCTTCGATGACTTTCATCAGGCTATCGACGATGCCTCGCACGTTGCCTCGACTAGCTTCCATTCGTTGGATCGTTGGCAGGGAGACCCCAGCCATCTCGGCCATGGTTTTCTGGTCGATATCGAGGAGTGCGCGAGCGGCACGAAGTTGGGCGGCGGTGATCAACGAGGCGTCCATGTTTGCATATGAGGAATGGAATTAATAGCATTATTATTGATGTAAAAAGCGTCAAGATAAAACAATAAAATGTTGATCGACACTTGGCATGAATGACGTCGGCGATTACTGTTGCCCGTATGACCCAACGCTACAAAGCCTTTAAGGAACTGGACGGGACATGGACCGTCGTCGATGCTCGCACCGAGCGGCCCGCCGAAATGGGCAGCCGCACCGTCATCGGTATGAACCAGCAGGACGCTGAGGAGTTTGCCGAACTCTTTAGTAGGCTGGATGCACAGAAGCAGGAAACAAGTCATGAACGTTAAAGACAGCAACGGCACGCCGCTCAGTGACGGTGACTCGGTCACGCTCATCAAGGACCTGAAGGTGAAGGGCACCTCCATCACCCTTAAGCGGGGAACGTTGATCAAGAACATCACCCTCACCGGCAATGAGGAGGAGATCGAGTGCCGGGCAGAGAAGGTGAAGAATTTGGTGCTGCGGACAGAATTCCTGAAGAAAGCCTGAACTGACGCCGCGCGCCAGCGCAATGAGCACAAACGGACTCCCTCTCATCCCGAGAGGTCTCGTCCATGTGCCGTGGCGACCATCGCTTCAGTCTCCCTCTACATTCCCAACATGACGAAGACCAGCATTGCAATGGGTACAGCGACGCATAGCGTCAGCAGTGCGTCTGCGCTAACATTTCGCCAGCACTGGGTTCTCGTATTTATATGAGAGGATCTCATCGTCTAGCCCTCCATTCCATTCGCTGTATTTTACTGCGATTTCGAATGGAAATCCTTGAGATTTGCATGATGCCCAGATTGTCGGTGAAGCAAGGTAGGCACTACATATTTTGCGGGCGGAAAAGCCGCTTCCATTCCTTTGGGAAGCGCTGAGGGCGGCCGTATTGATCAACGAGTGCGCATTCAATCTGCGCATTGACCAGAATTTTGCCGCTTCGCGTGATCCTCTGTACCACAAACACCCTGGCCCCAGAAATATCGGCGGTCTTTGTTTCTATCGTCAGCGTATCGTCCAACCGTGCCGGTTGCCGGTACTCAATTTCCAGTCGCCGGATGATCCAAACGACTTCATCACCTTGTTTTCGGTCGGTAAGGTTAGCGCGGTGTCCGCCCACTAGCCGCAGATACTCGATCCGTCCGCGCTCAAGGAATTCAAGATAACGTGCGTGATAAACAGAGCCAGACAAATCCGTGTCTGCATAATAGACGCGTGCTTCAAGCAAGTGACCTGTCTCGGTTAGTGCTCCGGCGAGCGTAGCTGGTTCACCGGTCGCCAAACCGTCTGGCTCCTCCATTTCGTTAGTTATCGACGGCATCAAAATCCCTCATCGCGGCATGTGCGTAGCAACAGAACATGTCATGCCAATGCTTATCATCGATGGCCAAGCGGTCGATACTGCAGCGGCACGGCAACGCTTTGTGTCGATCGTCTCCGCCTTCAGAAATCTCTTCGTTCCGTCCCATCCCACACGCTCAGCATTTGCCATCCACGCCAGCGCCCCGCAATGGAAAGCCGTGACCACAAGATCCGCTTGAAATTCGCTCGTAACGCTTTCACGCCGAGATACATCAAGCAAGCTGACAACACGGCTGCATCTTATTCCGCGATATCTGTGTGAACCCGCTTCGTGAAACGAATTAACCTTCCCTATTGTGCGGATCGCGAGACCCTCGCCGGTTGCGCCAGAATTCTTGTTCCTCTTTCTCCGTTACGAAGTCCTCGGGTTCCGGAGGGAACGGTTCGTCATTCTCCGGATAGCCGGCCTCAAAGAAACTCTCGGCCTCTAGGTACGCGTGAGCTGCAGGCCTGAGCTCGACATCCAAAATATGCACGGCGACTACCCCGGAATATTCCGAAATTGGTTCAGCATATGAGTAGGTCGCCCAAGGGAAAAGCTTGGTCATGATCTCATGGAGACTAGGCGCGCGCAGATGGTAGTCAATTGTTGCAACCAACTCCTGCTCTTCGTCCTCGCCGATGTAAATGCGAAGATTGCGGAACGACAGGTTCTGGTTTAGCCATTCGTCCCACACAAAAAACGTCGTCTGATCCTGCATCTCCTCCATAAGGGCACGGTCGAGTGCAAAAGCAGAGCGTATCAATGGCTCTGGATCCGAGGATATGGCCTCATCGAAAGAAAGCCTGGCAGAGGCATCCAGCACGTTCGTCGCAGGAATGATAATCGCCCATCCCGTTCCGGTTGACTGACAAAGCTGTTCTTCAACCCGCCGCCACAGCACAAGACCAGTTTCGCGGGTGACGATGACCACGCAAACCGGCAATGAATGTTTGCTCCAGTATTCCAGGTGCTTGCTTTCTCCGTGAAAGATATAGTCGCCGTCTCTCGTCTTGAACCAAGACTGCCCGAACCTGATTTGCAGCGCTATAAACCTTCCTGTCGGGTTGCCGGCGTTTAGGATTTCCGCTTGCGCATCGACGCCGATATCCGGCTCGTATCGTTTGCGGAAAAACCACCTTGGATCACCACGGAAAACTTTTTCGACCGCGTCTATACCTTGGCACGCAGTCAAATCCTCCTCAAAGATATGAGGCCTGTTCTTGCGCGACCGACGTGATGTAGTTGGTGGATTGATCCGGTGTCGAACAGCCGCAAGGGCTGTCATTGCAACGGCGACGAACCGAGCGCCTATTGCGATAAGTCTAGCCTGGAAAAGTCCAACCATGGAAGATTGCCTTCACGAAGCGCGGGTTCCCAAAGTCACATGCTCGAGCAGTGCGAGCAACCCATTGAGGATGTCTGCCGGTGATGGCGGGCAGCCTGGAATATGGAGATCGACCGGTATGACGGCCGAAACCCCGCCCACGACAGCGTAGCTACCCGCAAAACAGCCGCCGTCGCACGCGCAGCCGCCGAGCGCGACAACCCATTTTGGACCGGGCGTGGCGTTATATGTCCGCTCTAAAGCCTCTCGCATGTTCTTCGTCACCGGCCCGGTAACCATGAGCACGTCGGCATGCCGCGGCGAGGCAACAAAGCGGATCCCGAAGCGCTCAATATCGTAGAAAGCATTGCTGAGCGCGTGCATCTCCAGTTCGCAGCCGTTGCAGGAACCGGCATCGACGGCGCGGATCGACAGGCTGCGGCCGAGATGCCGGCGGGCGGCGTTGTCGACAGCCGAGGCAAGTTCCTCCACCGCGGCGTCCGAGCGGGAAGGGGCGCGTTCGGTCAGGGGTACTCGGATCAGGCTTTCGAAGAGGAGCTTGCGCATGTTGGGCTGCCTTCAGAGATCGTGACCGGAATAGGAGCAGTTGAACGATTTGTTGCAGAGAGGAAAATCGGCGACGATGTTGCCTTCGATCGCGGCTTCCAGAAGCGGCCATTGGAACCAGGACGGATCGCGCAGATGGCATCGGTCGATCCTGCCGTTTTCGGCGAGGCGCAGCCATACCAGCACATCGCCACGAAAACCTTCAACAAGGGCCAGACCCTCGCGTGTCTCACCAGTGTCCGGAATATCGATGCATACCGGACCAGCTGGCAGTTGATCCAGGATCTGCGCGATCAACGACAGGCACTGTTCAACCTCGCGGATGCGGATCCAGACCCGGGCATTGACATCACCCTCGTTCAGGACCGGGATCTCAAAGAGGAGGCTGTTATAGGGCGGGTAGCCAATAGCGCGCCGGGCGTCGAAGCCGCGCCCGGAGGCCCGCCCGATATAGCCGCCAGCCCCGTACTGGTGGGCAAGTTCCGACCTGAGCATACCGGTGCCAACCGTTCGGTCCTGGAGCGAGGCGGTATTGTCGTAAAGTTCGACCAATGCCGGGAACGTCCGCCCGATCTCGGTGGCCACAGCCCGCAGAGCAGTCGCTCCCTCATGATCCAGATCGGCGATGACGCCGCCGGGCTTGATGCGGTCGCGCATCAGGCGATGGCCAAACGCGGTGTCGGCAGCGCGCAGCACGCGCTCGCGCAGCACGCCGCAATGCGTATGCATGAGTGAAAAGGCAGCGTCGTTGCAGATAGCGCCGATGTCGCCGACATGGTTGGCCAGCCGTTCGAGCTCGGCCATCAGCGCGCGCAGCCATATGGCGCGCGGTGGCACCTCGAGCTGTAGGGCGGCCTCGATCGCCCGCGAAAAGGCGTAAGCATAGGCGACCGTGCTGTCGCCGGACGTTCGTCCGGCAAGTTGCACCGCGCGGTCCAGGCTTGCTCCAGCCAAGAGCGCCTCGATCCCCTTGTGGACATATCCGAGCCGCTCTTCGAGACGGACGATTGTCTCGCCGTTGGCCGTGAAGCGGAAATGCCCGGGCTCGATGATGCCGGCATGTACCGGGCCGACAGGAATCTGGTGCAGGCTGTCACCTTCTGCACGCAGGAACGCGTAACGAGCGGTTTCGGGTGGAGGGGGCAGGCGGTCGCCCAGGGGAAACCGCAGGCCCCAGCGGCCGTGATCGAGCCATGGGCGCGGATCGGGCAAATCCTGCGGGACCAGCCCGACCAAATCGTGGATGGCGCGCTCTGGACGGAGGGCCGGCGGATGGTATTGCGCGACGGAGGGATAGCCGCCTTCCAGTCCTTCCAAGGTGATGACGCCGATCATGCCCGCTGGTTCTTCGAGCAGCGCCATGTGAACCGCATCGGCCTCGCCCCAAAGCCCAAGCAGGGTCCAGTGGCCCTCCGCAAGGGCCACAGTTGCCGATGTCCAGATCATTGGATCGACAATCGTCCGCGGCCAGGGGCGATGGTGTTGAACCGGACGGCCTTCCAGAATGAGATCGGCCAGGGCTTGCATCGAACGGCTCTCCCTATCATCGAAGAAGGGTGGCTATATGCTGGAACCAGGCGACCAGCGGCGGCGGCAGGTAAATGCCTGCGCCCAGTACGAGCGCCAGGTGGGAGTACATCGGTATGTAGGAAGCCTCGGCTGGTGCCGTGCTGCCGCGCGGCTGTCCGAAGGCAACTCCGGTGAGCCGCAGCAACAACGCGCCAAAGGCGATCAGAAGGCCGAAGACGAGCGGAATGGCAAGCAAGGGCTGCCGGGCGAAGGTGGAGCTCACGACCAGGAACTCGCTCATGAAAATCCCCAGCGGCGGCAGGCCGGCAATGGCAACGACGCCGATCACCAGGCCCCAACCGAGCCCCGGATGCGTTTCAGTGAGGCCGCGGATGCTGGAAAGCCTTTGCGTTCCCTTGATCTGCGCAATGTGGCCGACGGCAAAGAAGATCGCCGATTTGGTGAGCGAGTGCATGACCATGTGCAGCAGTCCGGCAAAATTGGCGATTGGTCCGCCCATGCCGAAGGCAAAGACGATGATGCCCATGTGCTCGATGGAGGAATAGGCGAACAGGCGTTTGATGTCACGGCGGCGGTAGAGCATGAACGCGGCGAAGACGAGCGATATGAGCCCCATCGTCATCATCAACGGCCCAGGGGCGATCGCCTCGGGATTGGCGGCAAGCAGGATCTTGAAGCGCAGGACGGCATAGAGTGCGACATTCAGCAAGAGGCCCGAGAGCACCGCCGAGATCGGTGTCGGCCCCTCGGCGTGCGCGTCGGGCAGCCAGGCATGCAAGGGCGCAAGCCCGACCTTGGTGCCATAGCCGAGAAGCAGAAACACGAAGGCGACATTTAGGAGAGCCGGGTCGAAGGCGGCAGCGTGCGTAATCAGGAGGGTCCAGACCATCGCATCATAGCCTTCGCCGACGACAGGCTGCGCGGCCATATAGACGAGGATGGTGCCGAACAGCGCAAACGCGATGCCGACGCTTCCCAGAATGAAATATTTCCACGCGGCTTCGAGCGCTTCATGCGTGCGGTAGATGCCGACCATCAGCACGGTCGTCAGCGTCGCAAGCTCGACTGCGACCCACATCAGGCCGATATTGTTCGACACGAATGCGAGATTCATGCCGAACATCATGATCTGATACATGGCGTGGTAGAAGCGAAGGTTTGCGGGCGTCAGCCGGCCGGTTTCCAGTTCATGTGCGATGTAGCTGGCGCTGAAGATGCTGGTGGTGAAACCGACGAAGGCGTTGAGGACGATGAAGACGATGTTGAGATCGTCGACGAGGAGATACAGTCCCGGTATCGGTCTTGCGGTCACGAGCAGCGAAAGTGCGGCAAGCAGGGTCAGCAGGCTCGCCAAGACGTTCAGCCGAGCCGTCAGCCGATAGCCGGGCAGGAGCGCCAGCAGGGCAGCGGCGGCGACCGGTATCAGGAGAACGGCGGTGACTGCATCGAAAGCCAACAGGGGGAAGAGAGCGTTCATTTTCGCCTTCTCCCCTTGAAATCATCGAGCGCACGAACATCGACGGTGTCAAACCTCTCGCGGATGCGAAACAGGAAAACGCCGATCACAATGAAGGCGATCAAGATCGAGAAGGCGACGCTGATCTCGACGACCAGCGGCATGCCCTTTGCGCCGGTCGCGGCGAGCACGAGCCCGTTCTCGAGCGACATGAACCCGACGACTTGGCTGACGGCGTTGCGGCGCGTGACCATCACCAGGAGCCCGAGAAGCAGAACCGACAGCGCGAAGGCAAGATCTTCGCGCGCCAAAGGATTGGCTTCAGGCGTGACGCGCAGCATGACCACCATCGCCAGTGCGACAAGTCCGATACCGGCCAGCATCGTCGGACCGATACCGACGACGGTCTCGATCTCACGGTGGATGCCGAGTTGCCGGATCATGCGGTGGAGCGCAACGGGGATGATGACGGCCTTGAAGACGAGCGCAATCGCTGCCGTCACATAGAGATGCGGAGCATCCTGGACGAAAGCCTGCCAGGCCACCGACAGCGTGAGCACCAGCGAATGCAGCGCAAAGACGTTGAGCAGCGCATAAAGGCGATCCTGATACAGCATCATCATGCTGACCAGGACCAGGCCACCGGCAAGCATGTGCGCAATATCGAAAACAAGGCCGCTCATCACAGGCTCCTCGAGACGAACAGCAGGAGGGTGGCGAGCAGGCCAAGCATCAGTGCCGCACCGAGGAACTCCGGCACCCGGAAGATCCTCATCTTGGCGGTGGCGGTTTCGAACAGAGCAAGCAGCGTGCCGCCGACCGCAAGCTTGGCGAGGTAGGCGAGCAGGCCGACCAGGTAGACGGCGGGACCGGCCTCCAGGACCGCAAGTTTCCAGGGGACGAATATGCAGGCGATCAGGGAGATGTAGAGCAGCAGCTTGAGAGAGACGGCCAGTTCGATCATCGCGAGATGGCGCCCGGAATATTCAAGTACCATGGCCTCATGCACCATGGTGAGTTCGAGGTGTGTCGCCGGGTTGTCGACCGGGATGCGGGCATTCTCGGCAATCGCCACCATGATCAGAGCGATCAGGGAGATCCCGAGCGAAACGCGCAACCCCACCTGCGGAGAGGTCATGAAGGCGGCGATGGTGGAAAGCTGGGTCGAGCCCGCGACAAGGGCAAGCGTAAAGATGATGAGCAGCATTGCAGGCTCGGCAAGTGTCGCGATCATCACCTCGCGGCTCGATCCGAGGCCGCCGAAGCTGGTGCCGACATCCATGCCGGCAAGTGCCAGAAAGAAGCGCCCGCTGCCAAGCAGGGCAATGATGGCGATCAGGTCTGCGGTCCAGCTGAACATAAGGCCCGTGGCGAAGGTGGGGACGGTCGCCGCCGCAACCCAGGTGACGGCGAAAATCACATAAGGGGTCACCCGGAACAGCCAGGACGCATTCTCTGCCAGTACCACTTCCTTGCGCAGAAGCCGCAAGATGTCGCGGTAGGGCTGGATAACGGACGGCCCCTGCCGGCGCAGCAATCGCGCCTTGACCTTGCGGATGAAACCGGTCAGCAGCGGTGCCAGCAACACGACCGTTAGCATCTGGACTGCCTGGACGAGGAGGGCGGAGATCACGACCATAGCGCCAGCACCAGGAGCAGGACGACGAGCGCCAGGAAGACCAGGCTTAGATAGCGCCTGATGGTGAGAAATTGCAGGTGATTGAGCGTGTCTGCGATAAATCCGACGGCGCCGGCGATCGGTACGTAAAGACCATCCCAGATCAGATCACGTGATACGACGGCCAGACGCGCCGACCGCAGATCGCCTGGCGCCGGCATGTCGACCCGTTCGCGGGCTTGGAACGCGAGCGTCCCGAAAACCCGCCTGATGGGCTGGGCGAAGCTGCCGGCGGTATATTGCGTTGCAGGGTCGGCCTCGGGAAAGCCGCAGTCCCAGGCGGGGGCCCGCCGCAGAGCCCGCGAGGCGAAGCGGTGGACGAGATAGGCCGTAAGCGACGCCGAGAATGCGGTGAACAGGAAAACGAGCAGGCCATTATAGGAACTGCGGGTCTCAGTGATTGGTACGATCGAAAGCCATGGGACCCCCATCTGCACCGGCATCCGGGCGCCGATCAGAGAGAGCGTCACCGGTGCGAGACGGTCCATGACGATCCCAGGCAGAATGCCGGCGAGAAGGCACAATGCAGCGAGCACCAACATGGCGGCAAGCGAGAGGCGGTCGACCTCCCGTGCTTGCCCGGCGACGAGCGTACGTGGGCGCCCAAGGAAGGTCACGCCGAATGCCTTGACGAAACAGGCAGCCGCGAGCGCTGCCGACAATGCCAGCAAGCCGCCGATAGCCGGTATGATGATCTTGAGCCCCCATTGCGGCAGCTCGGGGCTTTGAAGGATGGCCTGGAAGGCCAGCCATTCCGAAACAAAACCGTTGAGCGGCGGCAGAGCCGAGATTGCAATGCAGCCGACAAGAAACGCAAAACTGGTGAACGGCATGCGATGGATGAGACCGCCCAGTTTCTCCATGTCCCGTTCGCCGGTCGCCACCAGCACGGCGCCGGCGCCGAAGAAGAGCAGGCTCTTGAAGAACGAGTGGTTGAGAACGTGGAACAGGGCAGCGGTGAGCGCCAATGCCGCCGCCAATCCCATTCCATTCGCGGCAAAGGCGAGTGCAAGCCCGAGGCTGACGAAGATAACGCCGATATTCTCGATGGTGCTGTAGGCAAGTAGGCGCTTGAGATCTTTCTCCATCAGCGCGTGCAGGATGCCCAGGACCGCGGTCGCGCCGCCGAAGATTAGCACGACAGCGCTTGACCAGGCCGTCGGTGTGCCGAGCAGGTCGAAGACAACCCGGATGAAGCCGTAGACGGCGACCTTGGTCATGACACCGCTCATGAGTGCCGAAACGTGGCTAGGCGCGGCCGGATGTGCCAGCGGCAACCAGACATGCAATGGCACGAGCCCTGCCTTGGAGCCGGCGCCGAGCAACAGGAGAACGAGCACGATACCGGCTGTAGACGACGTGTGCTCGGTAGCGCGCATAACGGCGAAATCGTAACTGCCTTCGGGACCGGCAAGCAGGCCGAATGCGAGGAGCAGGGCCAGCGTGCCGAAGCTCGCCATGACGATATAGAGGTAACCTGCGTTCCGGTTGCCGGCGGCCCGATGGTGCGCCATCACCAATGCCCACGAAGCCAGCGACATGAATTCCCACGAAAGCAGGAAGGTAAAGGCATCGTCCGCCAGAACCACGAGGTTCATGCCAGCGAGAAAGGCTGGGAAAAACGGCAGCACCCGTTGCGGCGCATGTTCGTGACGGCCGTAGCCGAGGCCATAGAGACTGGCGAGGGCGCCCCCGAGATCGACGACCACAAGGAAGAAGGCGGCAAGCGCGTCGAGCCGGAAATGGGCTCCCAACCAAGGCAACCCGAGGGGGAGAGTGAGCGTCGATGCCGAGGTGGGAGAGACAGCCGCAGCAAGTTGGATGAGCGCGGTCGTAAAGGCGATACACGAAACAATAAGGCTTGCGCCGTAGATCACCTGTGTCGCCCGGTCGGACCGCGCAGCCAGGATCGCCAGGATCGCCGTTCCCAAAAAAGCCGTCGCACATAGCAGCATGACGACCGCCGGCGTCATGAGCGCGCCCTCGGTCCACGCACTGTTCCCGGTAGCTTGGAGGGTTTCCGCGGCAAGGGCTTGACGTTGGCGTTTGCTTTCAGCCGCACCCCGCGTCCGCTACCTTCGCTGACCGCTCCCTCGTTGATCACCTCTATGCCAGCGGCATCCAAGGCTGCAAGCAGCCGCATCAGCGTATCTACATTGCCGCGAACGACATGCGCGCTTGCTTCCATGCGCTGGATGGTCGGCACCGAAACCCCGGCCAAGTCGGCCAGATGGCGCTGGTCGATGCCGAGAAGGGCCCTGGCGGCCCGTAACTGAGCGGCAGTAATCACGATTCAACCATCGCTTATGTTACTCAGGCTCTGATGTTTGAAGCTTACGGCCTCCTTATTGATGTTTCAAATAAATATTGCGAGGTCACGAAGATCACGCGCGCCCGGCGCACCGCAAAAGCAATGAATGTAAGCTCAATTGTCCCGCCCATCGGACCGTCCCACGAGCGTCAGCCAGTGCTGCCGGCGTTGTCATTTATCGTAGTCTCCATCCTTTAGTGATGGCTAAGATGCCGAATGTCGCGCCAACTTTGTTTGCGCTGGATCAATTGGGGCAAATTTACCGCGACAATGAAGATTGGGCGCAGCCAGCCCGCTCCCAGGCGAAATAGCTCCAGTCGAGAAGAGAAAAACAGCACTGGCAAAACAAGGAGCGACAGCAAACGCCTTGATCCTGGTCAATGCAGCTCGGCGTCCAAAGAATATGGTGTTCCTATGATACGATCTTCTTTCCAGTTCTCGGATCGATCCGATGCAGGACGTCAATTGGCGGGCAGCCTGGCCGACCTCGACCTGATCCACCCCGTCATTTACGCGCTTCCTCGCGGCGGCGTGCCGGTCGCACTAGAAATCGCGCGTGCGCTGCACGCACCTCTAGATCTTATTCTCGTGCGCAAGATCGGTGTGCCCGGAGCACCCGAGGTGGCGCTTGGTGCTATTGTGGACGGTGCAAGCCCTGCAACCGTCATCAACGAGGACATTCGCAGGCTGATCGGAGCCGACGACATCTATCTGGAGCGCGCAAAACTGCGCGAACTTGCCGAACTCGAGCGCCGCCGCACGCTATACCTCGGTAATCGCGCGCCAGTGGATCCGACCGGACACACTGCCATCATTGTCGATGACGGTCTCGCCACCGGGGCCACGGCAAAGGCAGCGCTCATCGCGGCTAAAACTCGAGGAGCTGTCAAGGTCATCCTCGCCATTCCGGTCGCACCCGAAGAAACGCTCGCCGAGATGCGTCAGCACGCCGACGTTGTGGTGTGCCTTCTTCCTTCCAAGAACTTCCAGGGAGTGGGATCATTCTACCAGGACTTTCACCAGCTAACTGATGAAGAAACGATCGGACTGCTGCGTCAGGGATGGGCTGAGTTTGATCAAGCTGCCACGAGCCCCATGAAGCGCCAGGTCTCGGTACCACCGCTCGGCCTGCTTGGTGATCTAAGCGTGCCAGCGCACCCGCGAGGCATCATCCTGTTCGCCCACGGTAGCGGTTCAAGCAGCCATAGTCCGCGAAACACTGCGGTCGCCCACGGGCTGAACGCCGAGGGTTTTGCCACTCTTCTTCTCGACTTGCTGACTGCGGACGAGGCCGAAGATCGCCGGAACGTCTTCGATATACCTTTGCTCGCGGAGCGCCTGCTCGAAGCTGCGATCTGGATCGGAGCCGAGCCAGATATTGCAGACTTGCCACTGGGTCTGTTCGGCGCAAGCACTGGCGCCGGCGCGGCAATGCTGGCGGCCGCCGAACTGCGCGACCGCGTGGCAGCGGTGGTGTCACGCGGTGGCCGCCCCGATCTTGCAGGACCACGACTGGCCGAGGTTGAGGCGCCGACCCTGTTTATCGTTGGCGGCGACGACCGGCAGGTTCTTGAACTGAACCGCAAGGCACTGGCCGTCTTAAGATGTGACAAACTGCTGAGAATCGTTCCCAACGCCACACATGTTTGAGGAGACTGGCGCATTGGCGACCGTGACCGACATGGCCAGCGTCTGGTTCGCGCATTATCTGACGCTGCCGGCATCCGGGCGAATGCCTGCGCCAGCGCGGACGCCGCCAGCACAGCATATCCCGACGGTGGCCATCATACGGGCGGCCGCCGAGTCGCTACCCTCGCTGGATGACCCAGATTTCGCCACTGCCTTCGACCGATTTGCCAATGCCCGTGTCGTGTTGCTTGGTGAAGCGTCTCACGGCACGTCGGAATTCTACCGGGCGCGCGCCGCCATTACGCGCCGGTTGATCGAGCAGCATGGTTTCACCATTGTTGCGGTCGAGGCTGATTGGCCTGACGCCGCTACGATAGACCGCCATGTGCGGCGCAGACCGCATCAGCCGACGAATTCAACGCCATTTTCCCGGTTCCCGACCTGGATGTGGCGCAACAAGGATGTTGATGCCTTCGTCAGCTTCCTGCGCAACCCTTGCCGACGCAAGTGGCCGCCGGCGAGGATGAAACCTATCCTTTCGGCCTGTAATGTCATTCAAATTGACCAAAAGTATGAATTTAGTCTGGCCCCTAAACTTGATTACCGTGCGTTTGATGTTTTCGCCATTGCTCTTGCTCGGGATTAATTGAAAGCATTCTGACGCGTTCGATCGCCGTGAGTACCGCAATCTCGGCGCCCGCCTCGCGGGCGGAGTCCACCGCCTTTTTGAAGCAAACCGATTGATCAAGATCGAGCATGTAATTCCCATCGCACGGCCTCAATAAGCGCGCATAAAACCGCTATCGTGCAGAATGTTCAAACCCGTCATGTGATCCGGGAACTGCGAAAGCAATCCCTCGACGACAGCCGCAACCTCCGCCGTCTCGCCATACTTCCTGAGGGAACATTGTTCGTCTCGATGGCGAGCTGTGCCTCAAAAGAAATGCCGGTCTTCGAGGCACGATCCGCAAGCTTACCTCGGTACCACGGAGAAAAGGTTCCGCCGATTTGCAAAGAGGAAGGGCATACTCGTGAATGCTCCCGCGGTTGCGCCGTGGATGGTCAAAGTTGAAGTCGGGCGGCGGTCGAATCTTCCTGTAAACGAACCATCAAGGGTGAGAGGCTGCACTCGCGGCCTCTCTCCCAGATCCCTACGCGCCCCCCGCATCGCGGTAAGCGGGACGCGCAACCAGTGGCAACAGAACGCAGGCAATTCCACTCCTTAAATTAGGGAACAAGCGCAGTATGCGCCTGTGGCGCTTGTCTCTCGCACGATGCAGACGGCGTTACGACTTATCCCGTTCTCAGCGTGCGCATCGTCACCACTTCCGCCTGCAAATCTAGGCAGATCTGACGGTACTCATGTATCAAGTCCTCACGCCTCGTCATCTTTCGCTCGAGATTGTCGAGTGTCGTCGATGCCAATGCGTAGGCCTCGAAATGGATGCGATGGTCCATTGCACCCCGCTCGCGATGGCCTGGCAGCACCATGGCCAGCCGAGCACGCCCCAGTTCCAACAAGCTCATGCGCCCTCCAATACCGCGCGGCCCGCGCAGGATTAGTAATTCCGTCGCTACGGCGCGAGGGTCCGGCTACGGCACGTCAAGAATATTAGCAGCCGTGCTGTTGATCCCGCGCCGGAAAACCCCTGTGCATTATTGGGGCATCTGTGGACGCCCCGGGAAACGCAAGAAGAATCTTTGGTCGGCACTGCAGCGCGTAGTCGGGTGCTGACATCTGTCCGGCCTCTGATGCGACCTTTCGTTTGTCGCGGGCCCGTATGGGAGTTCGCGGATCGGAGCCAAAAACAGATGCGCGCTCGTGGCGCTATCCCAATGACTGGCTTTCCAACCCCGTCTCTCATCGACTGTTGCGCCATACCTTCTTTCGACCGTCCTACGTTCTCGACGACCTCCTGTCGTGCACGGCTACGCCGCCACGGCAGGAGCTTTGTAGTGACCACCCCTCGTCATGAGAGCCCAAACGATGCGGGCCATCTTGTTGGCGAGGGCAACGGCCACGAGCATGCGTGGCTTTCGGGCGAGCATGCGCCCGAGCCACGAACCGTCCGGAGCTCAGCGTCGCGCCGCATGGCGGACTACGGCGCTGGCTCCGATGATCAAAAGGCGGCGCAGAGTTCGCTCACCCATTTTCGATGTCGCGCCCAGCTTCTGCCCGCCTCCAGTCGATCGCTGCAACGGCGTGAGGCCGAGCCAGGCGGCAAAGTCTCGTCCCTTGGCAAAGGCGGCCGCGTTCGGGGCCAGTGCGGTTAGGGCCGTGGCCGTGATCGGCCCTACGTCAGGGATCGTCTGAAGCCGCCGCACGTCCTCGTCCTCTCGAGCCCGGCGGGTGATCTCCTCATCAAGCAGACCAATCCTGTCTTCGAGCAAACGCAATGTATCGACCGACACAGAGAGCGTCAGCCGGGCCGCATCCGGCAGGTCGCTTTCTCGATCCTCGATCTGATCGATCAGCTTTGCGACATGGGCTGGCCCCTGTGCCACGACATGCCCGTATTCGGCGAGATGGCCGTGTAAGGCATTGATTACGATAGGAGTTTCGCCGCTGCCAGATCGGCGCGGTTCGACCCCCTCTGCCTTTTCCGCCGCGCAGCCTGAACCGGTAGTTCTGACCCGTTGCTGACCCAACAACATCAATCGACGAAGAGCCGCTTCTCCGGGAAAGCGGACGCCGCGAGTTGCTTGGGACAATTTCGCGCTCGTCATGACATATGGACGGAAGCAGAATTGTCCCACGAAACCGAGATGCGGAGCCGTGTTCGCTGTTCGACTGTTGTCGGACTTCTGCCGGTGCGACATCGCTTTTATTGGCGTAAGATAAGAATTCTTTGCACCAAGAGCTCATGATGATCGGACCTTTGGATGGGCGAGGCAAGTGCCGACGCTCCCTACTGGAGCCAGGACCGGACCGCGTTAGCGGCGTCTCTCGGATCCGGCCCGGTCGGTCTCACCTCCGATGGCGCTGCCGCTCAGCTTGCCCTTGTCGGCCCCAACAGCGTCGAGGATGCGGTGCATCTGAATGCCCTACGACTCCTGCTGCGTCAGTTCGAAAGCCCTCTTGTTCTCATCCTGGCCTTCGCCGCAGCGATCTCTCTGGTGCTGCAGCAATGGGTCGATGCCGGCATCATTCTGGCCATCGTAATGGGAAGCTCGCTGCTGAGTTTCTTTCACGAGTACCGGGCGTCCACCGCAGTCGAGGAACTGAAGAAACGCCTCGCACTGACCTGCCGCGTCGTTCGCGATGGAGCGGAGCAACAAGTCTCGGTCAGCACGATCGTTCCCGGTGATCTCATTCTGTTGTCGGCTGGTAATCTCGTTCCAGCGGATGGCGTTGTGATCGATGCGGCGGACTTCCTCGTCACCGAGGCAAGCATGACCGGCGAGTCCTTCCCGGTCGAGAAGCGCCCGGGGACCGTCAGGCCGGACGCGCCCATCACGGAGCGGACAAATTCGGTATTCCTGGGCGCATCGGTGCGCAGCGGTACGGCAAAGGTGCTTGCGGTCAAGACAGGCCGTCGAACCGAGTTCGGCGCGATTGCCGCTAGGTTGCGGGCACGTCAGCCTGAAGCCGACTTCGCCCGCGGCGTGCGCCAGTTCGGTTACCTGCTCATTCGGGTGATGGTCGTGATCGTCCTGTTCGTGCTGACTGTGAACTTCCTGCTCGATCGTCCGGTAGTCGAGTCGCTGCTATTCGCCGTGGCTTTGGCTGTCGGACTGTCCCCGGAACTTTTGCCAGCCATCATCAGCGTCACCCTCTCGGCTGGCGCACGCGCAATGAGCAAGCGTGGCGTCATCGTGCGGCGGCTCGACGCTATCGAGAATCTTGGCAGCATGGACATCCTGTGTACCGACAAGACCGGCACGCTGACCGAGGGCACCATCGTTCTGAGCGATGTGCTGGACGCTGCCGGCCGTCCTTCGAAAGAGGTTCGACGGCTCGCCTTCCTGAATGCGGCTTTCGAGACCGGGATCAAGAACCCGCTGGATGCGGCGATTGTGGCGGCAGGCGAGGGCGCCGGCCTGACGACGAGCGGTCTGATCAAGATCGACGAGATCCCCTACGACTTCATGCGGCGTCGGCTGACCATCGTCGTGGCGGAGGGGGCAGCATCAACCCAGCATCTGTCCGTGACCAAGGGGGCGTTTTCGAGCGTGCTCGACATTTGCTCCTCGTTCGACCGCGATGGCGTCGAGGTTCCGCTGGATGCCAAAGCGCGGGCAGAACTCGAGACCTTGTTTAAAGCCAGCGGCGCCGAAGGATTTCGGGTTCTCGCGGTTGCCACCCGCAGGGTCGCAATAGAGGCGGACTACGACCGTGACGACGAACGCGAGATGACCTTTTGCGGCTTCCTTGTCTTCTATGACCCACCCAAGGCGGATGCGAAACGTACGATCCATGACCTCAACCGTCTTGGCATCCGCATCAAGGTGATCAGCGGCGACAATCGCTATGTAACTGCTCATCTCGCCGAGGCTGTCGGACTGGACGCCAAATCCATGCTCACCGGCGAAAAGCTGGCGACATTGAAAGACGAGGCGCTATGGCACCTCGCGCCGCGAACCGACCTCTTCGTCGAGATCGATCCCCAGCAGAAGGAACGGATCGTACGCGCACTCCAGCGGACCGGGCACTCGGTCGGCTATCTCGGCGACGGGATCAATGACGCGCCGGCTCTTCATGCGGCCGATGTCGGTATCTCCGTCGAAGAGGCGGTCGACGTTGCGCGCGAGAGCGCCGACATCATCCTCTTGAGCCGCGACCTGGACGTCCTCCGCACCGGCGTTGAAGATGGCCGGCAGACATTCGCCAACACGCTGAAATATATTTCGATCACGACCAGCGCGAATTTCGGCAACATGATCAGCATGGCGCTGGCGACACCTCTGTTGCCGTTCCTGCCGCTCGCAGCCAAGCAGATCCTTCTCAACAATTTCCTCTCCGACGTGCCCTCGATCGCGATCTCCAGTGATAACGTCGATCCGGAGCGGGTGCTGCGTCCGCAGCGTTGGAACATCAAGGACATTCGGAAATTCATGATCGTCTTCGGGCTGATCAGTTCAGTCTTCGATCTCTTGACCTTCGGCGTCCTGCTCCTCGTTTTTCATGCGAATGAGGCGACCTTTCAGACGTCGTGGTTCATGATCTCGCTACTGACGGAACTGGCGGTGGTGCTCGTCTTGCGCACCCACAAGCCCGCTTTCCGCAGCAAACCCAGCCAGTTGCTCTTGGGGTCGACCGTTGCGGTGGTCATCGCGACTTTCGCCATCCCGTTCCTTGGAGGCCTGCCGTCGGTGTTCGGGTTCGTACCGCTCTCAACGGCCCAGCTAGCCGCCATCGTCGTCATCGTGCTCGGATACATCCTGGCCACAGAGATGGTGAAAGCGCGGTACTTCCGGTTGGAGAATCCGACTTGAGCGGGATGCTGCGCAACCGATCGCCGAATGCGGCCGATCCCGTTGTGGGGTCGACGCCAATCCTCCAACTTTTCGCGAGCACCCGCGAGAACCAGATGTAATCTTTATCATGCTGCCACGTCGCACTTTTTTCACGGGCCGGGATGTGGTTCCAGCCGGCATCCCTACTGCGAGTGTTGGTTAGACCCTCTACGCCGAAGCAGGCAGCAATTTCGCTTGTGCCGCAAGCGCCGCAGCCAGCTTTTCGTTCTCAAGGTCTAGCAACTCCAGAAGAACGCGCCTTTCGGATTCGTCTGGCGCTAATAGATACAGCTCCTGATCTCCAGCAAAAGAAGGCGCTTGCTCTTGCCGTCGAGGGAAGACTTCACGGGCATCGTGCTGTGCTTGTTTCCGATTTGTGCGAACTAGGATCGAATAAGGTATCAACTGGACTGGGCCGATGCGTAAGCGTGGCGCGGTTGACCGCAGGGGAGCGGGTTCCTGGGAAGGAGTTCGTCAATCCTGTTTGCGGATTGATCGGCCACGCGATCGAAGGTCGCCTTGATCTACATTTGTCACGGAAGGGCTTCGATCGGGGGCGGTGTCCAACGCCCGTCCAACGCCTCCGCCCTAGGCAGATAGAGCCTCATGACCGCATAGAAGATTTCGCTCGGGGCGGGGAGCCAGTTCGATTCCAGCTCCGGTCCTGGGCTTTCGTGCTGCAGGTAGAGGACGATCTGGCCGTTGTCGCTCTTCTTGAGTCCGGCAAACGTCGGCGAGTTGATCAGGTAACGGTCGATGGGGTTGTCGACAAGGAATTGCTTGGGCCTGTCATACATGGTTAGCGACCAAAAGGCGTCAACCGGTGGCAGCGTCTCGGGCGTGAAGGTCAGAGTGTATCTTCCTGTCCGACCGTCAAGTGGCGCCTTCTGTGCGTCGAAGGCATAGATGACATAAAGCGCCTCCTGCACGGAGTTACCGTAGATGCCGCCTTGCGCCGCGGCGGCGCGGACCATGAACCGGCCCTTCATGAATTCGGGCGTACCGAATATTTTAGACGAATCCGTCAGCCGGGCAGCCTCGTCGCGAATCTCCTTTTCGGTCGCGACCGCCACGTCATTAATGAGCGTTACAGTTTCTGGTGGAAGATCCGCTCCGGGCCACACCACTCTTTCACGAATACCAAGTTTGGCAAGGTTTGCCCGCTGCGCCTCATCACCCGAATAAGGTGGAGCGAACTGCAACAGGAAGGCGGCAAGTGACCAGTAGTTTGTAACCATCAACTCGTCCGAGATGGGCACCCAATCACCGGATGGCGGCGGAGCCGAAGCCGGCGTTTCCGCATAGGCTGACAGCAGCGCGGCCTTGTAGCCCGCCTGGATCTCTTTCACCTTATCGAGATCGTCGGGCGAGGAGAGCTGCGTCCTGATGATACCTATGGCGAGCGTGGTCGGCATTTCGATCACGCGCTTGATACCCTTCGGTATATCGCCTTTCCAGCCGGGGCCGGTGATCAGAAAATCGCCGCCGTCATTGCCGTCGACCCGGGTACCCGGATAGTCAACATTGTTGGTGTAGAGGTCGATGAGTTGCAGCGAATAGTAGCGGTCCTTCTCGATCGGCGGCATCGTCACGACGACAGGTTCAGCTCTCAGATCGAAGACGATGAAGGAATAGGGCGTGTCGGAATTCGGCGTGATGATTGCAGTATCTTCAGGCGTGTAGACCCTGGCGATGCTGACCAGAGTGTTGAGTGGCCCCTTATATTGGCTGCCGCCCGGTTTCAGCGCGTATTGATACATGGTGAGGTAGTTCTTCACCATCGGATAGTGTAAATATACGCCTCACGGGCGATCGCCCTGATGTCATCCTGCGCGAAAGCCGGAAGTGACGGCAGCAGCATCAGTGCAGTGGTGCCTTGCAAAAAGGTGCGGCGCTTCATCTTTTCACTTCCTCCGCAACCGGGAACTTCCAGCTTCCGTCGAGGACTTGCATCTGGGGCCGATAAAGGCGGACCATGTAGTTCCATCCTTCAGGCGTCGGCAGGCAGTTGGCGACTTTGCCATCGCAGCCTCCGAACTGGATCGTGATTGAGCCATCCTGGCTCTTCTCCGCGGTCACGTTATTCAGGGAGTAGGCATTGAACTCGTTGGGAGTAAAGAAGCCCTCCTTGTTATAGACCGTGACGGACCAGAAGTCTTTTACGGGAACATCCTTCACCGTCAGCTGGTAGATGTTCTTGCCGTCGTTCTTTTCCGGCGTCACGTTGAGATAGAGCGCTTCCTTGTCCGGGTTTCCACCCCATCCAAGTGCCGCTCCAATCAGATGCCGGACCGGATCTACTTCGTCGCGCGGCCCAAACATATTCGCGGTAGTTGGGAGCAGCGCGCCGAGATCCAAGAGCGCGCGGCGGATCTTGTCACGGCTTTTGCCGTCCCACTCCGGGATCTCGAAACTACCCTCTGCTGACTGCTTGACCGTTATCGCATCTTGAAGCGCATGAACCTTCTTCATGTCTTCGGAGCTATTGGGATCAGCAAAAAAGCGAAAGGCAGCCACGACATAGCGAGTACCTATGTCGTTGCGCGTCAACGTGTACGAGCCAGCACCATAGTATACGCCATGGGCATAGTGGTCCTGGTCGATCACCAGAAGCGAAACGAACCGGCCGTCGGTATCCGGCACGTCAATCGTCACAGGTCCCGCATCGAGATCGAATACGGCGGAAGAATAAAGAGTGTCCCGGTTCAGACGGATGATTGTCTGCTTGTCGAGCGGTGCCATTTCGCGCGTGTGATCGAACTTCCCGAAGCCACCGTTCGCGGCGATGCCGGAGAAGTAGAGGTCGCTCTCAGCGCGCACGAAGTTGTCGCTGTTGACAAAGATTGGGTCGGCAGAAGCCGGAAGCGCAGCAAGCAGTGCTGCCGCCGCAATCGTCGAGAGGCTCAATTTTGCAAGAGACATGGGAACCCACCAAAGTTGAAATGGAAAGATGCGGATTGAACGCCGAACGTCAGAAGCGCACGACCAGTCCGAGGATCGGACCTTGCTGCACCGTGTCGAAGATAAAGCGGTCGTGATTGTAATCGACACCGAGTGCGCGATACCCAGCGATGGTTGAGATCCTGTCGCTGAACTCGTAACCGACGCCGGCTGCGAGATCCCAGTCAAGATCGGCCTGTCCGGCCCCAACCAGACCCCAGGCGCTGAGATAGAAGTGGTCCGTCAGGAAATACCGGCCGCGAAAGCCCGCCATGGCGTCCACCCATGTGGCGCTGTCACGACCCGAAACACCACCCAGAAGGCCGCCGGAAGAGGAGATTTCCGTGCTCGCGTGCCAGACGCGCGCACCGGCCACGACGTCGATGTTGCTGCGGCCATCCTGAAAGACGGCATAACCCGCACCGACGAGTCCGGCGAATGTCTCCGACCTGGTGTCGACCTGTCCCGCGGCTATGCCAAGCGGAGTGGCAGCCTGCGACGACACCTTGGTGTAGATGACGTCACCAAAGACGCTGAACCGATCGTAACGCGCTTCGCCGATCCCCATGAACCCGACGTCGAGATCCTTCAGCATGTCGCCGAAATCCGGCGCAAGATGAACTGCGGGTAGACCAAACTGCCCGATATCACCAGAGATGCCGGCGCCCCAAAAATAAGGGCTTGCCGCAAAGGTCCAGCCCTCACTTGACGCTTTGGCGTCGGGGACAATGAATGCATGCTGAAGGTCCGCAACGCTCGCGGACGAAGCCTGCAGGACAGTGATCAACATTGCCGCCGCTAATCGACAAGCTTTCATCGACCTGGCCCCGCCATTGAGCATAGCTCGCGCTCTGGTTTGCGCTTTCGGTAACAGGAGTGTCGACCTATTTGCGAACCATTCCGGTGGCTGGCCGGTGTAGGAGTGCTCTCCGCGTCGAAAGCTCATGGTGAAGACACCGGAGGCGGGCGGTATTTCCTTGCTGCGGTAGTGTGACGCAATTGAAGAGCTCAAGCTGTATGTAACCCCGTCGACCGTTGGCGAGGAGCCCACTCTGCATATGCGGCGACGAAAGATTGTCCGGATCCAGACAATTTACGAAATTTTGTTTTCGATCAGCGAAAGACGTTCTTTCCGGATCGTGGCATGTGGAGGGACCATGTTGGAGTTGACACGGGAAAAGGCAGAACAGGTCCTGAGCCAGGGCCCTTGGCTCGCGAGTATGACCGAGCAATTTCGGACGGAGCTACTGCGCCACGCGCATTTGCAGAAGTTCGCTCCCGATCAAATCATCTATCGATATGGCGATGCGCCTGGCGGAATGTATGGTCTTGTTGCCGGTTCTCTCACCATCAACTCAGCGCCCTCCGACGCGATCCCGCGTCTGATCCATCTCGGAATGGCGGGCGCATGGACAGGTGAAGGTCCTTTCCTGACCGGCCAACCGCGCAGGGTGGAGTTGAAAGCTCTTGGTGACGCTTGGATGATGCATGTGCCACTGGACGCCCTGGAGCAGATGGCGGCACGGGATCCTGGCGTATGGCGTGCGGTGGGTTTGAACACAGTCTTAACCGTGGATGTTCTTGTCCGTATTATTCATGATCTGCAAAAGCGCAATGTCGAACGCAGAATCGCGTCCGTGCTTCAGCGCGCAGGTTGGCTCGGCGACATGGCCATCCCGTTGTCCCAAAGCGACCTTGGCGTCATGGCAAATGCATCACGGCAGCAGGTCAACAGAGCAATGCGGAGTTTCGCAAGGGCAGGTTGGGTAAACTACACCTATCGTTCTGTGACTATCATAAATCCGCAAGCGCTAAGACGGTTCTCCGACGGAGATGGCTCGGAGTAGTAAAAGCAAGAATAGTGCCAGCCACGGTCTGGAATCCGATTCCACTCAAGGCGGCGGATTGAAGTCTCGTATCGTCGAAGGCACGATTGCCTGAAAGTCAGTAGTGGCCCCTCGTTTTCCTTGTAGCTCTCACATGGGTAGCTGCACGCCACAACTGGCACCTAACTAGCCGATATCAAACACAAGTCTCTGCTGCAGACCGCCCGTTGCCCGATTGGACAGCGTAATCGATCCGCCGTTCCGCTCGATAATTTCCTTGGCGATCGCGAGTCCCAAACCTGCTCCAGGTACCGATTGCCGGCGGGCGGGGTCGACACGGAAGAAGGGCTCGAAGGCCTTGTCGAGAAGATCAGACGGGATACCGGGTCCTCGATCGGCGATCGTGATGATCGCCTCGTTGTTTTCCACCGTGACGTCGACGTGGCAGCCTTGGCCGTGGGTGGCGGCATTGACAATCAGGTTTCTGAGCGCGCGGCGCAGGCCGAGCCCGCCGGCGCGCACTGAGACTTTGTCGATGCGGCCCGCCTCCACTTTCAAGCCGAGGGAGGCGAGTTCTTCGACAACGCCCAGCACCGCACCGTCCAAGGCCGTGGGTTCCAGGTTGTCTTCGTCGATTTCCTCGCGCACAAGGCTGATGGCACTGTCGGCGATGCGATCGAGTTCATCGAGGTCTCTCACCCAATTTTCGCGGTTCTCGTCTGGCAGGAACTCGGCGCGTAACCGCATGCGGGTCATCGGTGTTCTCAGATCGTGACCCGCCGCCGCAATGAGCCTCATCCGGCTCTCCATCGCCGACTTGAGCCGCGACGAAAGCCGATTGAGGGCACGTGCGGTGGCACGGACGTCGCTCGAGCCCTCTTCCGAGAGGGGGGCAAGAACGCCGTCTGGCCCAATGCGCGCTACAGCCTTTTCAAGCATCGCCACGGGTCGTGTGAGCACGGCAGCAAAGTAGAGTGAGACGGCGGTGGCGCCGAGCACAATCAGGATGATCCAGCCCGACAGCACCAACCAGCGATCGCGCGGCGGCGAATAGTCGGGAACATCCAGGATCAGCCACTGGCCGTTCGCAAGCGGAACGGACGCCACGATGCCGGGCCTTCCTACGGCGCGCGCCACGACGGCGGAAAGTGCGCTACCGCTTTTCTTGAAAGATTCGTTGAGGAACTGCGTCGCCCTTTCATCCGCTTCGCCTTCGGCCGGTCGGTCGCGCAGATCAATATCCGGCTGCGGTCTGCCTGCTGCTTCGGTTGGAAGCAGCTCGGTGAGAAGTCGGATCTGCCGGGCCAGCGGCTCGACGGTCGCTTCGGGCGCCGGGCCGCGAATAACACTTACAACTGCGAGCGTCGCCAGCCCGACGACGCCGACGATCGAAGCGATCAGCAGGATCGCAATGCGCATTCTGAGCGAGGTCATTCGGACATATCCACGGCTTCGACGCGCACGGTCAGTTGGTAGCCGCCGTTCCGTACGGTCTTGAACAGAGGCGATCCTTCGTTGTCGCCGAGTTTGCGCCGCAACCGGCTCATCAGAACGTCGATCGACCGGTCGAGCGGATCGCGCCCACGTCCCTGGGTGAGATCGAGGAGTTGATCGCGAGAGAGGAGACGGCCGGGCCGCTCGATAAACACTTGGAGGAGTTCGAATTCGGCGCCGGTAAGGTCGATGTTTTCTCCAGCCGCGTTTGTCACCTGCCTCGTTTCGGGCTCCATCGTGTATCCGGCAAAATGACAGCTGCGCTTGGTCGGAGCGTCGTGCCGGCCGATGACCGCTCGGCGGAGCACGGCACGAATGCGCGCGACGAGCTCACGCGGGTTGAAAGGCTTGCCGAGATAGTCGTCCGCGCCGAGCTCAAGCCCGATGATGCGGTCGACATCCTCCTTCAGGGCGGTCAACAGGATCACCGGGATATGCGGCTTGCGATTGCGCAAGGCGCGACAGATGTCCAGTCCCGAGCCATCGGGCAGCATGACGTCGAGGACGACCAGATCGAAATGGCCCGTGGCCAGCCTCATCTCGCATTCTGCGCGGTTGGCGGCCGAGGATACGCGGAATCCCTGCCCATCGAGATAGCGTCCAAGCAAGGTTCGGATTTCGCCGTCGTCGTCGACGACAAGAATATGCGGCTGAGTCTGC
The DNA here is from genome assembly GCF_050434565.1 of Ensifer sp. 4252. Lineage (NCBI taxonomy): Bacteria > Pseudomonadati > Pseudomonadota > Alphaproteobacteria > Hyphomicrobiales > Rhizobiaceae > Ensifer > Ensifer sp. 4252. Next base: position 34,428 of record NZ_JBNDIU010000029.1, on the reverse strand, counting down.
ATCGTCCGTATCATTCCGTCCCTGTTACCAGCCGTGACTATAGGGCCGAGCCAAGGGTCTCGCATGGAAATTTGCAACCGAATGTTTCCGTCGATCGCCCAGCAAAGTTCAGCAACAAATCTCCTGAAACGAGAAACCTTGAGACACAGCTCGAAGCACGCCGGAAATGGATGCGTTCTACCTCTCCCTTCGTCACAGACACGTGGAAAGGAAACGCATCATGCGAAACGGATTTCGGGCGCTTGGCGCCGCGTCCATCGCCGTGGTTCAGGTTGCTGCCGCACAGACGGCATTGGCCGCCGAACAGACTGCAGTCGTCGAAGAGGCTGGCCAAACCTTAGAGCGGGCAGGGCATGGCGACTTCGTCCCACCAGGGCCGCGTCGGTTCGAGGGGCGAGCTGGGCGCCAGATGCCTGGATTGGATGTGCGACCTGAAGCGGCGCTCGCCGCCTGTTTGGCGATCCTCGAGACACGCATCGGAATTCGTGCCGAGCAACTGAACGCATGGCGCGACTTCACCAGCGCCCTGCAGGCGCTCCTGTCGCCGCCGAGGCCGCGCCACTTCGATCCGCGTGAGTCGCGCCCGGAAGCCATTCCTGGCGGCCCGCCCCAACTCGCTTCGGACGCTGCGAAGGGGCCTTTTGCACGTGAGGAAGCCCTCGCCGATGACTTCGTCAAGCGCGCGGAGGCAGCGCAGAAGCTCAAGTTGGCCATCTCGGCGCTCCGCACCACGTTGACCCCTGAACAGCAAGCAATTCTTGCTTCGGCGCTTCACCCCTGGGGGCCTGAGTTCGACCCGGGAGGCCGGGGGCGTGCGCCGGAGGATGCAGCCAGCCCGGCAGGCGGCCACAAAGTGTGCCATCCGTGAAGCCTTCCCCAGGCGGAAGGGCTCTTTGCTGATGCAGACCATGACAAGAGCAATACCCATGAGAACGTCACTTAAAAGATCCCTCCTCGTTGCGGCGGTCCTAGTCCCGGTCGCGGCTGTGGCGGTGCTGAAGGCCTACGGGCGAACGAGCGAGGCGCCGGGAAAAGAACCCGTCCCGGCCCAGGCTTCACTGACGGTCTCCGTCGAGAAGGTCCGCACGGACCCGTCCCCCATTTTCGTGACAACAACCGGATCGGTAGAGGCCTGGCAGGAGGCGACAATCGGCGCCGAAGCGAGCGGGCTGCGTTTGGCGGAAGTTCTTGTCGAGGAAGGCGACCACGTCGCCAGCGGCGAGATTGTCGCACGGCTGGACAGCGCGCTCTTGAAAGCGCAACTCGCCGAACAGCGGGCCGCGGTCGAGCAGGCACGCGCGACGCTGGAGTCCGCCCATTCGGCGTCTGCGCGCGCGCAGAAACTCCTGGTCAGCAAGGCAATCAGTGTCGAGAGCGCCGAAGAGAAGTCGACCACCTTCAAGACCAGTCGCGCCCAGCTCGCCCAGGCCGAAGCGGCTGCCGAGCGGAAAGAGGCGGAACTGGCACAGACCGAGATCCGGGCTCCGTTCGATGGTGTCGTTTCCGAGAGGCCTGCGGTCGTCGGTGCGACCGTCCAGAACGGAACCGAGCTGATGAAGATCATCCGCGACGGTAGAGTCGAAGTCGCCGTGCAGGTTCCCGAAAAGAACCTGCAATCCGTCGCGGTTGGGCAGGCAGCGACAGTCACCGATGCGTCCGGCAGGGCATCCCAAGGCAGCGTTTCGTCTGTTGCGGAGAAGGTCGACGCAACTACCCGCCTCGGCACGGTGCGCGTGTCGATCGCCGACGGTTCCGCGCTCAAGCCGGGCATGTTCGCACGCGTTTCGATCGAAACGGCGGTAAGCCGCATGCCGAGCGTTGCCGAAAGCGCGCTTATCTGGCGAGACGGCACGTCGTCCGTTTTCGTTGTCGGAGATGGTGGCAAAGTCACGGCACGAGCAATTGAAACCGCCACGCGCAGCAGTGGGCGCGTCACCGTCCTTTCAGGCCTGGAGGGCGGGGAAAGCGTCGTCACCGCCGGGGCAGGTTTCCTGACGGACGGCGACACGGTCCGCGTCAGCCCTATCGAGGCAAACAACACCTCAAACACCGCGAGTAGCGAGACACTCCGATGAACGCCATTTCCTCCTGGTCGATCCGCAACCCTGTTCCGACCATCGTCCTCTTTCTGTCCTTGACGATCGCCGGGCTCTACGGGTTCACGCAGCTTCGTATCAACAATCAGCCTGATATCGACCTGCCGACCGTAACGGTGACGGTGTCGCAGCCGGGTGCTGCGCCGAGCGAGATGGAGGTCCAAGTCGCTCATGTCATCGAAAACGCCGTGGCGAGCCTCGAAGGCGTTGACGACGTCTCGACGTCGGTCAGTGAAGGCTCGTCCACCACGACGGTCGAGTTCACACTCGACACCGATCCGGAAACCGCGACCAACGACGTGCGCAATGCCGTGTCTTCGGTTCAATCAGACTTGCCGGACGGTGTTACCGAGCCAGTCGTCACGCGCGTCAACGCGACCGGCAACTCCGTGCTGACATTCACGGTCGACGCGCCGTCCATGGCATCGGATGAACTGAGCTGGTACATCGATAACGACGTCGCCAAGACGATGCTTGGAGTGGACGGCGTATCGAAAATCGAGCGTTCCGGGGGCGTTGATCGCGTGATCCGGGTCGAGCTCGATCCGGATAGGCTCGCGGCGCTCGGTATCAGTGCTGCCGATATCAGCCAGCAACTTGCCAGGATCAACGTCAACCAGCCGGGCGGCCGCGCCAATGTCGGCGGCCGGGAACAGTCGGTCAGAACCGTCGGGAGCGCGAAGACGGTCGAGGCGCTTGCCGAAACGCGCGTGCCGCTCTCCAACGGCAACGATGTAAAGCTCTCCGATCTCGGACAAGTCGTCGACAGCTGGGAGAAGCCGCGCCAGACCGCGTTCCTGAACGGCCGGGAAGTGGTGGCATTCAGCGTCTATCGCTCAATCGGTTCGAGCGAGCTCGACGTCGTCGAAAAGGTCCGTGCGGCGATTGCCGCGGCCGACGCCGGAAACGCTGACGTCACCCTTACGGAGGTGACCTCGTCTGCCGGCTTCGTCGAGGAAAGCTATGATGCGGCCCTGGAAGCCCTGTGGCTTGGGGCATTGCTCGCAATCGGCGTCGTCTGGCTGTTCCTGCGCGATATCCGCGCCACGCTGATTTCGGCAGTCGCCATGCCGATGTCCTTGATACCGACCTTCGCAGTGATGTGGGCCTTCGACATATCGCTGAACAACATCACGCTGCTGGCGCTTTCGCTGGTGGTGGGGATCCTCGTCGACGATGCCATTGTCGAGATCGAGAACATTGTCCGCCATATGCGCCAGACTGGTGCCAGCGCTTACCGCGCGGCGATCGAGGCAGCCGACGAGATCGGCCCTGCGGTTGTCGCAACCACGGCGACCATCGTCGCCGTCTTCTTGCCCGTGGCCTTCATGCCGGGGATCCCCGGCAAGTTCTTCCTCTCCTTTGCCGTCGCCGTCTGCGTCTCCGTGCTCTTCTCGCTCGTGGTCGCGCGGGTGTTGACGCCCCTGATGGCTGCCTATCTGATGCGCGCTGGAGGCCTTGCCAGCGAGGATGCGCCCGCCTGGGTGCCGACCTACGTCTTGCTGCTGCGCATCGCGCTCAGGCACCGCTGGACCACGCTCTTTGCCGGTGTCGCATTTTTTACCGGCTCGATCATGCTGGCCACGCAGCTTCCGACCGAATTCATGGCGGCGACGGACCACGGCCGGTCGGTGATTTCGGTCGAACTGGCGCCGGGCTCGACCATCGAACAGACGTCGGCCATCGTGAAGGACATTACCCACCGGCTTGAGGGCGATCCGGTCGTCGCCAGCGTCTTTGCCTCTGTTGGCACGGCGGCAGAATCGGGCGGCGGCCCGAACCGATCGTCTTCCTCCTCGGAGGTCCGCACGGCGACAGTCACGGTGAACCTCATGGCGGCGGACGAGCGCAACATTTCGCAACAGGAATTCGAAGCACAAGCCGCGCCGAAGCTTGCCGATATACCGGGAGCCCGCATTCAGTTCGGTGCCGATGGCTCCTCGGGCGCCAAGGTGTCCGTCACGCTCGTCGGCGACGATCCCGATGCGCTTGGGGCCACAAGCGATACGCTGCTCCGACAAATGCAGTCGGTCCCGGGGCTGACGCATCCGACATCGACCGCCACCAACACGAAGCCGGAATTGATCATCCGGCCAGACAATGCGCGCGCATCCGAGCTTGGGATCACCCCGGCTGAGATCGCCGAGACGGTGAAGGTGGCGACCATTGGTGACAACGACGCGAGCCTACCGAAGTTCAACCTCGGAGACCGCCAGATATCCATCATCGTGACGCTGCCGGACGGAGCGATCGATGATCCCTCCAAGCTCGCGGTTCTGCCACTCACCGGCACCAAGGGTACCGTGCCGCTCGGCGCGATAGCCGACATCGACTTCGATGCCGGACCGAACACGATAAGCCGTGTCGACCGCAGTCGCAGTGTTACGATCGAGGCGGAATTGTCGGGCATCACCCTCGGCGAAGCGAGCGCGGCAATCCGCAACTTGCCGGCGATGCAGTCGCCGCCCGACGGCGTCCACGAGCTGGCGCGCGGCGATACGGCCCGCATGCAGGAGCTGTTCTCGGGTTTCGCGACCGCGATCAGCGCCGGAATCCTGCTCATGTATCTGACGCTCGTTCTGTTGTTCCGCGGCTTTGTCCAGCCGGTGACGATCCTTGTCGCCCTGCCGCTCTCCGTCGGCGGCGCGCTCGGCTTCCTGCTGCTGACAGGCAAGGCGATCGGGATATCGGCGCTGATCGGACTGCTGATGCTAATGGGCATAGCCGCCAAGAATTCAATTCTGCTTGTCGAATATGCGCTGAAAGCCGAACAGGAGGGTGGCATGGGCCGCATCGAGGCGCTGCTCGATGCGGCGAGCAAGCGCGCGCGGCCGATCGTCATGACGTCGATCGCCATGGGCGCCGGCATGCTGCCGATCGCGGTTGGGATCGGCGCCGACGCGGAAACGCGCGCACCGATGGCCATCGCCGTCATCGGTGGACTTCTGTCGTCCACGGTCCTCAGTCTGGTTTATGTGCCTGTCGTCTACACTTTCCTCGACGACATCCAGCGCAATCTTGGCTGGCTCCTGGGCAAGCTTCTGCCGGAAGGGACGGAGCCGCGCGTATCAGTGAAAGCTCAGGAGCGCTGATCCATGCGCCATCCTTCCATCGCATTGGGGGCGGTCTGCCTCCTCGGCGGCTGTGCCGCGGTTGGCCCCGATTACGCCACACTGAACCCCACGCTTGTCACCAGCTACGCGGAACCGGCGCAAAAGGGGCCTGCTGTCGAGCCCGAGACGCGCTGGTGGGAGGCGCTCTCTGATCCCTTGATAAACCGGCTCATCTCGGAAGGGCTGATCTCGAACCTGACCGTGGCCCAAGCCCTGGAACGGGTTCGCGAGGCACAGGCCGACGCCAAGGCGATCGGAGCCGAAGGATTGCCGGACGTCGACGGCTCGATTTCATCCGAAACGACGAAAACGAGCGGCAAGTCAGCGTCGACGAGCGCGACCGGAGAGTTGGCCAGCGGCTGGGAAATCGATCTCTTCGGCAAGTATCGGCGCAGCCGCGAGGGCGCGCGAGCCACGGTGGAAGCGGCGCAGGAGGATCTGAGCGCAGCGCGCCTCGCCCTGCTCGGCGATATCGCCACTTCCTATGTGGAGGCGCGCGGGTACCAAAATCGACTTAGCGTGGCGCGCAGGGCGCTCAACGGAAAACGAGAGGCGGTCACCGTTGTCCAGGCTCAGCTTCAAGCCGGTGGAGCCACCACCTTGGACGTCTCCCAGGCGGTCGGGAGCGCCGCCTCGACGGAAGCGAACATTCCCGCGCTTGAAGCCTCGCTGCATGCTTCCCTCAATCGGCTGGCGTCGCTGCTCGACCTTCCGGTTGCAACGATGCGCACTGAGCTCGCAAAGGGGAGGGCAGTGCCGTTGCCGCGGCAGAGCATTTCGGCCGGCCTGCCGGCGGATCTCCTGCGCAACCGGCCAGATATTCGCCGTGCAGAACGAAACTTGGCGGCCGTGGTCGCCGATATCGGCGTGCGCGAGGCGGACCTCTATCCAAGCCTGCAGCTTTCCGGTTCGATCACTATTTCCGCCGAACGCATCGCCGGCCTCTCGACCGATAGTGGCGGCTGGGCGCTCGGCCCGTCGCTGACTGTACCTGTTTTCGACGCCGGTCGGCGCAAGGCCCTCGTAGACGTCGAGCGTTCTCAGGCGCGCGAGCAATATCTAGCGTATCGCGAAACGGTGGCGAGCGCGGTGGAGGAGGTGGAAAACGCGCTCGTCAGCTTCAATCGCGAACGACAGCGGCAGATGGCTTTACGCCGGAGCGTTGTCGCCTACAAGCAGGCCGTCACGCAGTCGATCGAGCTATACAAGTCCGGCGCTGCGGACTTCCTCCATCTGCTGGACGCGCAAGACGATCTCTACTCGGCGGAAGACAAGCTGGTGCAGAACGAGGCGGCGATTGCAACGGCCTATATCACACTGTGCGAGGCGCTCGGTGGGGGATGGGCAATCACAAATCCTCTGGAGCAGTCGAGTACAGGAAACTGAGGGGTGCGACCGTTGGTCATTCGATCTCCCGCGGCGGTCGTGTTGAAAGGAGGTTCCCTCAGCCATGCTCTTGACGCAAACCTCAATGGGGGAGGATAGGGGATTGTCGGTTACAAATGGCGTAAGTGTCTAGCATGCCCCACTCGTCGCCGAGTACCCAACGAATAGCGGACAGCTTGCCGTTGAGCATTCCCACTCGAAATCGGTCTATGGGCCTAGTTCGTTGGGATACTGCTCTTCAGCGGACGAACAAGACTGAAGGGCCATCGTGCCCAGCAGGGTTCTCGAGCCGCAGGAGCAACTTGCCGGGGCGATTGGCGTTGGCGTACGTTTTTTGCGTGAGCTTGAGGCCGGAAAAGAGAGCTGTCAGATCGGCCGCGCGCTGCAGGTCGCTGCGGGTCTCGGCCTCGTTCTCTCGGTTGGTCGTCGACAGGGTACGCGGTTATGACTCGCTTGTTGGATGTCTATTTTCGCGAGACCAAAGCCGGTGTACTCGGCAGGCTTGATGACGGCATGCTCGCGGGTTGCTAGAAGTCATAGGTGGCGAATGCGCAGGTGCTTTATCACTCTACCGCGCAGGCACGGCACCCGAGGTCTCGAGCCAGTCCGACACCGAAATCCTCAGTTCACAACGGCTAGATGAAATTCTCACAAGGCTGCGTTCTCGCCCTTTGCTGGGCGGAGAGGAGGGCATTCGTCTATCGCTCGCCGACGCGCAGGACTAGCTGGCGGTCATTGTCGATGACGCTTCCATCGCCTTGGCAAGAGATGGTCGACCTATCCAAGCGTTGGACGGAACGGTGGAGAATGAATATTTCTGCATGGGCCTTGCTGCGCGCCTCAAGCTGCCGGTGCCCCGTGTGGAGATGCGCGTCGGCGGAGCCACTGCTTTTCTCCTGGTTGAACGGTATGATCGGACGAAAACCGTCGACGGCAAAATCGAACGGCTCCACCAAGAGGATTTCTGCCAGGCGCTCAGCGTACCGCCGGAGCTTAAGTATGAGGCTGAAGGCGGGCCGGGAACGAAACGATCCCTTGCACTGATCGATCAGGCCTGCGCGCGACCAGTCGCGGACCGGTTACGGTTCATCCGGATGCCTGATCTTCCATTATCTTGTGGGCAATGCCGATGCCCACGGTAAGAATTATGCATTGCTTTATGGCTCCGATACACCCGATCTGGCACCGATCTACGATGCTGTCTGCACAGCCATTTACCCGCGTCTGTCGAAGAGGCTCGCGATGAAAATTGGCGGTCGCGATGTGCCCGACACGATCCAGCTGAAACATTGGACGACAATCGTGCCGGATACAAAGGCCGCTCAGCGCATCCTTGTTCGCGATCTCGCCCAGATGGCCGAGGGGATTGTGCCTGAGGCCGATGCCCTTGTTGCAGAGTTGGCCGACGAGGGGATCAAGCATCCTATCCTGAGCGCAATTCGCAAGGTCATCTCAAGTCGTGCTGATTCGGTGCAGAGAGTCACGGAGCAGGTGTCTTAAGCCATTGAATGAAGGTCAGCATTCAGCGCCCGGACGACCGGTTCGATGGTTCGATGGTTCGACTCCCATCGAGGCGACGGATGGCACCATCCGCTCCAGAACAGCTTTCTCGAGGTCTCACTGCGCTTCGCAAGGGGCCTCTACAAAGCGCTCGATGCGAAAATCGTGTAGCGGCGTTTCAGTCCATCCCGTGGTGATAAGCTCGGCCATCACGTCGCCGACACCGGGGCCGAGCTGGAAGCCGTGGCCTGAGAAGCCGAAAGCGTGAAATAAACCGGGCGTGGTCGACGACGCTCCCATCACCGGGAGGCCATCAGCGACATAGCCCTCGCAGCCGGACCAGGTACGGATGACTGAGACCTTCGCCAGCGCGGGCAGGGGTGCAGCAGCATGCGAAGCTGGCGCGGCAGGCTCGCCGGATCAGCCTTGGCGTGGCCCGGATCGAGCGCAACGTGAGTGCGCTCGACGCCGCCGCCGAACACGATGTTGCCCCGCTCGGCCTGACGGACGTAGCCTTCGATGCCGTCGCCGCCCCAGGCGCCGACGACGGGCAGGATGCGGTGTGGCAAGGGTTCCGTGACACCCATTTGCGGACCGCGTGCCTCGAACGGCACAGGTTCGCCGAACCGGGCGGCGATCCGCGCTATGACGGCGAGATCATCGCCTGGACCGGCGGGCATATCCACAATACCGACATGGGCGGCGCAGTGCCCGCCTCGCTCTCGCGAGCGCTGACGGAGATCCATCAGGAGGGTATCCGCTTTCCGCCGATGAAGGTGGTGAGGGAAAGGGTCTTCGACGAGACCATCCTGAGGATCATGACGACCAACTTGCGCAAGCCCGATCTCAATGTCGGCGACATTAAGGCGCTGGTTGGCGCGCTCAACACAGGCGAGCGAAAGATCCTCGCCATGGTGCAGAAATTCGGAAAACAGGCATTTCTCGAAGGCGCCGAGGCACTTCTGGATCATGCCGAGGCGCAGGCGCGGGCAACTCTGCGGTCGATGCCGGACGGCACCTGGGAGTTCGTCGACTATGCGGACGAGGATTCGGTCGAAGCCAATCCATGCCGCTTGAAGCTGACCCTGACAATCACGGGTGACGAGGCGGTTCTCGATTTCACCGGTTCCGATCCGCAACTCGGCTCCTCGCTCAACGTGCCCTCTGGTGGTGATCCACGCCATACAATGCTGTCGGTCGGCGTTTATTACGTTCTCTAAACACTGAACCCGAATATCCTTCTCAATACCGGGCTCGCTCGCCCCTTCACCTGCATCGCGCCGGAGGGCAGCGTGCTCAACCCGGTGCAACCGGCTGCGGTCGGCATGCGCTCGCTCACCTGCGCGCGGCTGCGATCCGTAATCTTCGGCGTGTTCAGTCGGGCCGTACCGGAACGTCTTGCGCGCGCAAGCGAGAGGGCCGGATAGGCGCTCAGTTCTTCCCATTCGACGCTCACCCCCGACGTTCGCAGCACTTCGGCGGCGTCGCGCACCGGCGCCAGCAGCGTGGCGGGATCAATACCGGAAATAGCCCGTGCCTCGACGTCCAGGGTGCAATGATCGGGAATGATGTTGAGCGCCTGGCCGCCCTGGATCAGGCCTGCCTGCAACGAGGAATAGGGCGGCTCGAAGGTTAGGTCGAAGGGGCCGTTTGCGAGATCTTGTGCCGCCTATACGGCCGCCTGCAGCACTCCCGCCATGGCGTGAACCGCGTTCAGGCCGAGATCCGGCCGGGAGGAATGGCCGGAGCGGCCCCGGAGCCTGACGCGGGCGGCGGCTTTGCCCTTGTGGGCGAGGACCGCCCGCATGCCGATGGGCTCGCCAATCACCGCGCCCAGCGGTGCTGCGCAAAGCTCGGGCAATCGGGCGAGGAGATGGGGCACGCCGCGGCAAGCCTTGGGACCGCTGCCAGTACCGCGGCGAGCCGAAGCCGTGTCGCTGATCCATGCCAAACCTCCGTTTGCACAATGGATTCAGATTCATCGCATTTTGGGAAGCGAAATGAGTCGCAGCCTATGCCGGCTGGTGCGAGCCCAAAAGTTTGCGACAGACCCCCAAACCGCTGCCACCGAATCAAACGATATCGTTATTTCTTTGCGATCGTCCGGAACCTGCAGCGTCAATGGGTATTAAGTGCTCAACGGGTTCGCCTCTACTCCTACGACAGAGGAGCGAGCCCATGGAGCACTCGGCGCTGTACGTTCGCAAATGGAGGAAACTATGGGCTACCGAGATATCGTTGTCTATTTGGACGCTGGAGCAGATTGCGCGGCCCGTTTGCGCACTGCCATTGATGTCGCTGCCAAGCACCAAGCTAGACTGATCGGCGTCGACATCAGCACAAAGGAAGCACAGGAAGGGGAGAGCCACGATCTCGCGCTGGCTATCGAGGATACATTCACCTCGGCAGTTCAGGCGGCTGGCCTTGATTTCCAGTATCACGCGGCAAGGCCGGAAGCTCATACCGCAGAGCAACTTTTTTCCCACTCTGCGGATATTCTGGTAGCGACACAGCCCCATCCCGACCACCGCCATCTTTCCAATTCATCAGTTCCCAAAGAAGTTCTGTTGACAGCTGGGGTTCCAATGTTGGTGCTTCCGGCTGGCTGGACCGGAGAGGATGCGATCGGCGAGCAGGTGATCGTTGCCTGGAATTTCAGCCGCGAGTCAACTCGGGCCGTTCACGACGCGATGCCAATCCTCAAGGCAGCGCGCAAAGTTCTCCTGTTCGTGTTCGCGAGCAATTACAGCGACCAAAATGCAGATGTTCAAGAGATAAAGCGTCATCTCGAACACCATGGGGTAACGGTTGCCTTGGCGGGATGGCGCGATACGGGGCAAACAGATTTCACCAGTGCGTTGTTTGCTGTCCTCGACCGAGAGAGCGCAGACCTAATCGTCTGCGGCGCGTATGGCCACTCGCCGCTTTTCGAAGATGTGTTCGGCGGCGCGACGCCCAATCTGCTGAATAACATTTCCATGCCGGTCTTGATGTCGCACTAAATCGCAGCATTGCAGACTGGCCCTTAGAGCGGTTCCCTTTCATATTGGATCGTATCCGCAGGAGTTGAAGAAGTTTCGTGCTTCTTGAGGCTCGATTAGGTCGATCAGTTTTCCGATTCTGTCCCAAAGACCTGTCACCGTGCGTTCTGCCGCCCTGCGCAGAAGCGCTTTCAGCTTGGAGAAAGCCTTTTCTATGGGGTTGAAGTCCGGGCTGTAGGGCGGGAGGAACAGCATGCTTGCACCGGCAGCCTCGATCATCACTCGTGCAGCCGGTTGCTTGTGGCTGGAGAGATTATCGAGGATGACGACATCGCCAGGCTTCAATGTCGGCACGAGAACCTGAGCGGGAACCATTCTCCGTTGATCGGCCCGTCGATCACGAGCGGCGCAACCATTCCTGTGCTGCGCAGGCCCGCGACCAGCGTCGTGGTCTTGCGGTGGCCATGGGGAAAGCCCATTCGCAGGCGCTCTCCCTTCCTGCATCGCCCATGGGTGCGCGCCATGTTGGTGGCAGTCCACGTTTCGTCGATAAAGACGAGCTGCGCGGGATCAAGGTCCAGTTGGTCGTCAAACCAGCGCTGGCGCTGCTCCAAGACGTCGGGGCGGCTCTGCTCTACCGCGTGGCCAGTTTTTTTACGCGTCTGGCCGTGCCGGATGAGGAACCGATGCAAAGCCGATTTGCTGATCTTGATGCCCTGGGCGGAAAGTGCGTCGCGCAGTTCGAACAAGGTCCCGTCACGATGCTCGGCGAGCCAGGCCATGATCTGTTCCCCATGCGCCTCGGTTTTACGGGAGTTTCGATCTCCGCCGAGAGGGCCGGGCCGCACGTCCCATTGGCGCAGTTGCTGATTTCGCCAGCGGCTGACGCTTGCGGCACTCACACCGAACCGTTCGGCGGCTTCTCGATGCGTTGCGCCAGCACAAACTGCGGCAAGCACCCGAACGCGCAGATCGACAGAAAGGGCTTTCGACATATCCGCCGACCTCCACCGGCAGATAGTTTGAATCAGACCCAGCCTGATTTGCAAAGCCCCGCAGATTCAATCTGCAAGGGAACCGCTCTAAACTCCACCTCCTATCACCTCAAGAATGCCACCATCCTGGTGGCGGTCGTCGCTTCGGCCGCAAGCGTTCGAACTCCCTGGGTGCCATCCAGCACGTTGAAGCATCATGCTCGACTACCTGTTCGGATATGACGATCTCCATTCTACTGTTCCCATCATGCCGCCTGCGCCGCCTCTCATTGCGCAGGCGCAAAGACTGGCTCACTCGACGGTTCGAGATGGTCCTTGGAAGTTACTTCTTGTTTTCGGCCGCTGGCCGTCGGAGGCGACGATCGAGAGACCCAATCGCGCGTCGTGATGGCACTACAGTCCGGCGTCCCACAATCTGAAATTCCTGCGTGGTCTTGCCGCGCGACCAGCAGCGTTCGCTGCTTGGTTTAATATCCTCAATGAAGCCTATGTAAAGGCGATATATTCCTGGCAGCTATCAAATTGCCGAAGACGCTTGATGTGGCTAATGGCGATGCACTCATTGATCTCGTGGAAAGCGCCCGCTAATATCAGCTGATTATCCGTACCTATTGATCTAGAAAATCATCGTCTGTGATACAAGAGACGCGGAACGATCGCTGCCGAGGCAAGGCTCATTGATTTTGGCGAGGACGGGAAGCCGCAAAGCCCCTGTTTTTAGGACACGCGCTTGCCCCTATCATCAAACACATGCAGGTCCTTGGCCAGCGCGCCGACCGTGACATGATCGTCGATCTGCCTCACCGATCGCCCTGGAACTCGGAACACGAGATCCTGACCATTGGCGAACTTGCCATGCACATAGCTTTCGGCACCGACAAGCTCGATGCTATCGATGCGGACGTTTGCCGTGAAATCAAAGTCCTTCGCGGTGGGTTCACAGACAGCTAAGTCCTCCGGTCGAATGCCGATCGTGAATGCGCCGGCGGGTTTGGGCACAATTGGCGAGATCGACCAGCCCTCCAGTGTTTCTGCATGTTTGAGAAGGTTCATCGACGGTGAGCCGATGAACGTTGCCACAAAGGTCGTCGCTGGCTTTTCGTAAAGTTCGATCGGTGATCCGACCTGCTCGATCTGTCCGCCGTTGACGACCACCAGCTTGTCGGCAAGCGTCATGGCCTCCATTTGGTCGTGCGTCACGTAAACGCTGGTCGTGCCAAGAGACCGCTGCAACCGTTTGATTTCGATGCGCATCTGGCCCCTCAACTTGGCATCGAGGTTCGAGAGCGGCTCATCGAACAGGAATGCGGCCGGTTCGCGCACGATCGCCCGCCCCATGGCCACGCGCTGGCGCTGGCCGCCGGAAAGCTGGCGCGGCTTTCGGTTGAGGTACGGCTCGATCTCCAGGGTTTTGGCGGCCTTGGCGATACGGCGTTCGATCTCGTCCTTCGGCGTGTTGCGGTTTTTCAGCCCGTAGGCAAGGTTCTGATGCACGGTCATATGCGGATAGAGCGCGTAGTTCTGAAACACCATCGCGATGTCGCGCTCGGCCGGTTCCAGATCATTGACCGTTCGGTCGCCAATGGCGATCTCGCCGGAGCTGATGCTTTCGAGACCGGCAATCATGCGCAGAAGGGTGGACTTTCCGCATCCGGAAGGGCCGACGAGGACGACGAGTTCACCGTCGTCGATCTGGAGGGATACACCCTTGATCGCCTCGATGTTGCCGCCATAGGTCTTGCGGACCTTGTTCAGGGTAATTTGAGCCATTACTTCTCAGTCTCCACAAGACCTTTGACGAACCAGCGCTGCATTAGAACGACGACGAGGATTGGCGGGATGATTGCCAGGATCGCGGTCACCATCACGTAGTTCCAGGGCGTCGAGGCGTCAGTGAAATCGACCATGCGACGCAGGCCGATGATGATGGTGTTCATCTTGGCGTCGTTCGTCACCAGCAAAGGCCAGAGGTACTGGGTCCAGCCGTAGATGAAGAGGATGACGAACAGCGCGGCGATGTTGGTTTTCGAAAGCGGAAGCAGGATGTCGCGCATGAAGCGAAAAGGTCCTGCATTATCGATACGCGCTGCTTCCACCAGCTCACCCGGGATCGTCAGAAAGAACTGCCGGAAGAGAAAGGTCGCCGTCGCAGACGCCATCAACGGCAGCGTCAACCCAGCATAGGTATCGATTAGCCCTAGGTCGACGATCACCTTGTAGGTGGGAAGGATGCGCACCTCGACCGGCAGCATCAAGGTAATGAAGATCATCCAGAAGAAGACCATCTTCAGGGGAAAGCGAAAGAACACGATCGCGAAGGCCGACAGGAAGGAGATGACGATCTTGCCGACCGCGATCGCAATCGCAACCACGGTCGAATTGAACAGCAGCCGTTCAAGGCTGACGCCAACCACGCGCTCGACGCCGCCGGACATGGCCTCCGTATAGTTTTCCGTCAGATGATCGCCGACGGTCAAGGACATCGGCGGACGGATGATCTCGACCGAGGTGCGGCTGGAGGCGACGAAGGTGTAGTAGATCGGAAAGGCGACGATAATGACACCGATGATCAGCACGAGATGGCCGATGAAATTAGCGATGGGACGTTTTTCAATCATCGGCGCGCCTCATGAGTAGTGAACCCGCTTCTCGACGAAGCGGAACTGGAACGCCGTCAGTGCGACGACGATGACCATGAGGATGACCGACTGCGCCGCGGAACTGCCGAGGTCGAGATTAACGAAGCCATCATTGTAGACCTTGTAGACGAGCGTTTCGGTCGCCTTTGCCGGGCCGCCGCCGGTGACGGCATGGATGATGCCGAAGGTGTCGAAGAAGGCGTAGACCGTGTTGACCACGAGCAGGAAAAAGGTGGTCGGCGCCAAGAGCGGGAAGACGATCGTCCAGAAACGCCTCGCGCCTCGCGCGCCATCGATCGATGCAGCCTCGATCAGCGATTTCGGGATTGCCTGCAGTCCGGCGACGAAGAAGAGGAAATTATAACTGATCTGCTTCCAGGCGGCCGCAATGATGACCAGGACCATGGCTTGATTGCCGTTCAGGAGCGGATCCCAGGCAAAGCCGTTCCGCCGCAGGATATAGGCAAAGGTGCCCATCGCCGGATTGAACATGAAGAGCCACAGCATGCCGGCCACCGCGGGTGCGACCGCATAGGGCCAGATCAGAAGCGTGCGGTAGACGTTTCTGCCGCGAACCACCCGGTCTGCCGCCGTTGCCAACAGCAAGGCCACGGCCATCGACAGAAGCGCCGTCGCCAGGCTGAACACCACCGTCACCTCAAGGGAATGCAGATAGTCCGGGTTTGAGAGAACAGCGCGAAAATTGGCAAGACCGACGAAGCCGGACTTGAGCCCGAACGGGTCCTCACGAAGCACGGATTGATAAAGCGCCTGGCTCGCCGGCCAAAAGAAGAAGATGACCGTGAGCACGATCTGCGGCGCGAGCAGGAGATAAGGCAGGATTTTATTGGGAAAGACGACAGGCTGCAAAGCGACCCCCTTCTTTGCGCGAGGAGATGGCCTGCTCCGGTTCACACTCGGGGCAGGCCTGCTGTTGCATCGTTAGTTTCCGATGGCGGCCGCGATTGCGGCGTTCGCCTTCTTGGTGCCTTCGGTCAGGGCCGCTTGTGCATCCTTCTGCCCGGCAAGCATCGCCTCGAACTCTTCGTTGAGGATGTCTCTCACCTGCGGAAGATTGACGAGCCGCACGCCCTTGGAGTTTTCCGTCGGCGCCTTGCCCAACATCTGCAGGATCGGCGTCTCGCGGCCGGGGTTCTTTTCATAGAAGCCCGACTTCTTGGTTTCGTCGTATGCGGCAAGGGTGACGGGCAGATAGCCGGAGACCTGATGCAGGCGTGACTGGATTTCCGTCTTCGACAGGAAGTTAAAGAACTCCGCGATGCCCTTGTATTCATCGTCGGACTTGCCGCCGAACACCCAGAGGCTTGCGCCGCCCGGGATCGTGTTCTGCGGGCCGTTGCCGTCGTAATAGGGCAACTGGCCGATGCCGTATTTGATGCCCGACTTGACGATGTCGCCGAGACCGCCGGATGATTCCGTCAGGATGGCGCATTCACCTGAAGTGAAGAGCTGCTTGGCTTCCGAGGTGCGTCCGCCATAGCGGAACGTGCCGTCCTTTGCCAGATCTGCAATCGCCTGGAAATGCTGGACGAACAGCGGTGCGTCGACCTTTAGCTCGACGTCGAGGCCAGCAAGGCCGTTCTCGTTGGTGCCGTAAGGTACGTTGTTCCAGGCTGCGAAGTTCTCGGTCTGGATCCAGGTGAGCCAGGTGGAAGTGAAGCCGCAGGCCGATGCGCCGCTCGCCTTGATCTTCTTGGCTGCGTCAAACACTTCCGGCCAGGTCTTTGGCGGCTTCTCCGCATCGAGCCCGGCCTTCGTGAACGCATCCTTGTTGTAATAGAGGATCGGCGACGAAGAATTGTAGGGGAAGGACAGCATCGTACCGTCCGCCTTCGAATAATAGGCGACGATGCCGGGCAGGTACTGGTCCTTGTTGAACTCGTAGCCGCCCTTTTTAAGCACTTCGACAACGGGCAGAATTGCGCCTTCGGCGCCCAGCATCACGCCACTGCCGGCATCGAAGACCTGCAGGATAGCGGGCGCCTGCTTGGACCGGAACGCGGCAATGCCGGCATTCAGGGTTTCGGGGTAGGTGCCCTTAAAGACGGGTACCACCTTATAAGCGGTCTGGCTGTCGTTGAATTCCTTTGCCAGCGTGTCGACAACTTCGTTGTTGGCGCCGGTCATTGCATGCCACCAGGAAAGCTCGGTGGCGGCTAATGCGTTTGAAGCAACGCCGGCCGAAAATGCGGACGCGACCACAAGGGTCCAGTTCAATTGTCTGAACATGATTCCTCCCATTTCTCAAAAGCCAGGGCATTTGTCGCGCCCGGCGGATTCGATCCTCCTCGATCGAAGCTTGCACAACCTTCGTTGCGAAACCAAAAAATAGTAGAAACGAAATGAAATGAATATGCAACGAAAATGTGTCGCCGGAATGCCTGTTCCACTGATCCTCGGAGGCCTGCGGTGTTCAGCACCCTTCGATAGTTAGTGTTTTGCGGCCTCACGGCTTGAAGTGTCGGATCCGCTCCTGAAAAGCCTGCAGACATTGAACCAGTGACCATTGGTCGGATCGGTTGATCTACACGAGGGCCACTTAGCGCATTCGTCATTGGTGTCGAGACGTCACACAGAACGTTGATGAAAGCTTGAACGTCGACCGACCTGGTGTCAAAGCACTCGCTTCGCTCAAACAGGTGCTGCCATGAGGGCGATGCCAAACGGCTCAAAATGCCGCACGTCCAGTGTTACCACCGTCAAGTCGTGTGCCTTCGCCGTTCCGGCGATGAGCGCATCAGCCATGCCAGGACTGTGCCCCGAAGCGATTGCTTCGGCTTCGAGCTTGCCGGAAATCGCAGAAACCGCTGCGTCGATCGAAAGGATCCGATCCTCGTATGTCGAGAAGAGGCCGTCCATCCAGCGCCTGAGACCGTTTGCCTTGGCGTTAGCACCTTTCCGCTCGAGCAACATGATCCCGCGCTCGATCTCGTGGACTGTGACGACCGACAGGAAAAACTCAGCTGTGTCTTCAGCCTTATCCAGCCACGCGATCAGCCCCGTCGCGGTCTCAGTCCGCGAAGGTGACAATAGCGAGATCACATTCGTGTCGAGGAGATATGCTGTCAAAGATCGACATCCCGTGAAGGCGAGATATTGCGCTCAAACTCTCCACCGGGAAAGGTTTTCAGGTATGAAACGAAGCTGGAACGACGGGGTTTAAGGGCGCGCTGTGCAAACTCCGCCGCCTGTAAAGAGACAAGAGCAGCTACCGGCTTTCCATGCCGGGTGATCGTGACGAATTCGCCCTTGATGGCTTCATCGACATAGCTGGAGAGACCAGCTTTCACATCCTTTAAACTGACAGTGGACATCGGCGCCTCCGAAAAGTGGTCACATATGACTATATATGAGCTTGACCCCACCCAGGGGCAAGGGAAAGTTACGCGGCTTCGATCGCCAGAAGGCCGGATCGTCTCGTGCGATGACACAGATTCTTGACGGATGAAGGCGAGCGCTGCAAATCGATAGCGACAGGTTCCTTCCCCGGAACTCGACCGAATTCAGGGGGAGTACGGGCCGCGTAACCACCTGAAGCCTGCGCTCGACCGCAGACACTCAACGGTCAAGTGCTTGTTGCGCGGGTTCATTAAGTCATGATCACGAGCAGATAACATAGATCGTTCGCATCCTGTTCCTCTCACTGAGGCTGACACGAGAGGTTTGCCGCGAACCGTTTCAGGAGCCCGTCGTTGACGGCGGTGCCATGGGGGCCGGTCGTGACGGCCAACCAATACCGCGTTCGCATTGGGCAATGTCTCGACCGTATCGGTGTCTCAGCGTCCGCGGCTCGGAATGGCCCTGCCGCACCAGGACCCAAGCCTCGGCGCCCATCCAGCCAGTCTGGCGCCCTCCTTCCGAGCGACCCCGCGGTGGGACGGCACCATGGCTATCGAGGTCATCGGCTCCGCCGGGGTGTGGTCGCCCGATCGGAAGAGCGAAAATACGTCGAGAGTGAGGAACGGCTTGCCGGGGGTAGTCGGTCCCGGTTCCCGGCCTCCGGCCGGCGCTTGCGCTGAACCTCCTGCGGCGACCCTTTTAACCGGTCAATCCGCGCGCGAACGGGCTCTGGCCGCGAGCGCGGCCGCCGCCTGGTACGCTCATCCTTTTCTGGTTCGTGCGGCATGACAATAGTGGTACATCGCGCCCACGATACCAGTTTAACGGAGATGCCCAGCCAACAAGGCATTAGGCTCCAAGCGGTTATGGTAGGGTCGCCTCGATCACATGTGCGCTGTAGTCGACGCCGGCCTGGTGGCGCCGTGCATGCGGGCCTTACGGCACCGGTGACGGCCAGCCGAAACGGAACCGAGGCCATCACCACGAAGGGCCGCATGGTCATGTCGAGGCGACCGTCACTGCACCGCCGCCGTGGGAAGTCCACAACGTAGGGATTTCCAGCGGTTTAAGTCATCGATGGTGCCCATGACTACCGGGCAGATGGCTCCGGGCCGGTCTGGCGCATTTTCCAAATCCGTGCAGGTGTCCTGCGGCAACTCCGTGTTCGCGCCCAAGATGCGGGACATTCGTCATGCTCGACGCCGTCATCAGCATCTGCAAGGTGAGAGCGCAAGCTATGGCAGGTGCTTTGGCGGCTTCTCATTTTCACACGGCATCGGGTTGGGAATCTCGTCGGGAAGGATGTCAGGCTCGGTTCAGGACCTGAACGCGGGACCGGTTCCGTAGGTATCGCGCTCACGATGGGCTTGTCTTTGGGCCATTTTTGTTCCGCGACGATCAGGAGTCGACTGCACGCCGCGAGCGGGGAAAGGCGGCATGATCAGCTCAATCGCACATCTTCGCCGGAATTTCCTCGCCCGGTACTGGCGTAATGTCGGGGGCCTCTTCCGGGACATCATCGGGTCCCGGCTCCTCGATGGGGCGCTGGGGATCGGGAAGGGAATCAGGCGGGTCACCCGGTGGAACTTCCACGGGCTTTTTCGGGTCTTTGGGGCCTGTGGCCACGTCGGTCTCAGTCGGCGGCAGGCCTGTCGGGCGGGGCATCGGAATCGGTTCAGTAGGCATCGTGCTCATGCTGGACTCCTCTTTAGGAGGGCAACCGATACCGCGCCGTATTTGTTCCGCGAACAGGGAGGCGAGCCATGAGCGCGGTTAAGTTTTACGTCGGTCTTCACCAGCCCAGCGATGCGCAATACTTCGATTTTCCTATCAGCTTCAAGCGCGTCGGTATGGTGGGAGCTTTCGCCAATTTGGTCATTCAGCCTGCGTACGGCGGCGAACGCCAGACGATGTGTGTGGCGGCGTGCTTCAGTTTCTCGCGTCGGGCAGGGCGACATCAATTTTATTGCAAGATGCCGGCTTCCTTCGCGGCAGCTTCGAACGCGGCCCTGGCTTCCGCGCTAGGGATTATTCCCTTGGCCGCATCCAGGCAGACCTTTCGAGCTGTTGCGTAATTCGCCCCCTTCGTCTCGGGCCAGGATTTCATCAGGAATGCGACGGCCTCTCTGGCGCTCCTGATGACGTGAAAACGATCGTCAATCTTCACCTCAACGTTTGCATCCCAGATGGTGATCATCGCGTCCTCCGTTGGTCAGGCTTTCCCTAAACGTATATTAGCGTGATCTGTTCCAAGAGGGCGATCCCTGCCAAAAGTTTAGGGGCAACATGAGGCTGTTTCCGGACATGAGGCCTTCGGCGAGCTGGGTAATCGCTGATCATGAACAAGTACGGCAGCAGCCGAGAAGAGGCGATGCGGCGCGCCGTAGATGAAAGAAATCTGGGCACACACAGGTGGTAGCGACCGCCCATTGAGCGCCATCGGTGCAGATGGGATATGCATCCAAAAATTCAGGGCGGCCGAAGCCACGTTCCTGCTTAAGGCGCGTCGAATAATCAACTGCACGATGTGGGAAAAGAGTGTCATCGCCCTTCTGCCGTTAGCATCCTTCGCAGTTCTCATTCTTTTCGCTCCGCGCAATTGCCTCGCGGTCAGCAACGTCATGCGCGCCTCCCGCGAAGGAAAACGGCTCTACCGAAGCCCGTTTAAGGGGCCGGAAAAGCGGGGCCGGGCTTTGCTATGTGCCTGAAACTCATGAACGCATTCTCGTCGGCAGGCTCCCGGTAGATCGGTTCGCGAACAGGCAGCTCAGATCTGCTTGAGAGACCCGAACTGTCTGTCACATGTCTGCGGCTTTACCCCGCTAGCGAAGCCACTCGTTCCAGCGTTGCAGCAGTTGCGCCGCGTTGGCATTGATCCACTCTGAATCGGGGACAACCATATAGTCCCGGACCTCGTCCGCATGCGGCATCGTCTTGCGAACGTCTTCCGACATCAAGGCGATCGCCTCGGTGCTTGGTGGCGTGCACGAGAGCACTTCGCAAGCTTGCGCCTGAGCCTCCGGCGAATTCAGCCAAAAGGCCATCAACTTTAGCGCGTTCTCACGATTTTGCGCGCCTCTGACAAGCGCAATTCGGTCTCCAACCAAAAACGATGCCTTGTAGGACCAGGCAATCGGCAACCCCTCGTTCTGCATCGCCTTCGCGCGCGTCAGCCATATCTGTCCAACTGAATAGTCGCCATTGCGAAAGCCTTGCACACTTTGATCGCCGGTCTTCCACCACACCGAAACCGAGGGCCGGATCTCGTCGAGCTTCTTGAGCGCCCGGTCGACGTCAAGCGGAAACAGCTCCTCACGGCTGACACCATCGGCAAGCAATGCCGCTGCCATCACACGCCACGGATCATCAAAGTTCGGAAAAGCACGCTCACCCGGAAAGGTCTTGCTGTCCCACATATCGGCCCAAGTCTGCGGCGTCGGTTCTCCATCACCAGTCCGATAGGCGAGCAACGTCGCTGTCGATTGCAAAAGTGCGCCGCCGGCCGCACAGGCATTTGCACCGAGATCTTTTCTTCCGATGAACTGTTTGCAGAAATCCGTCAGGTCCTCGGTGACCGCCTTGTGTGCCTTGGATGCGGCCTGGATTTCACCATCGAGATAAAGATCCCAGGTGACATTTCCAGTCTTCACCATCGCCGCGACCTTGGCGCGCATTTCTGCATTGGTCGCAACAACAGTCACGACCTTGATCCCGGTCGCCTTCGTGAAGGGATCGAACCAGGCTGCCTTCAGCGCGCGGTCGTAGGCACCGCCTGTCGAAGCGATGACCACTTGCTCAGCCGCAAGCGATACGGAGGACCAGAGCAGGGGCAAAACCCCTGCAAGCACTATCCTGTGTAGTCTAGTCCAACGCAGCGGAATCGAAATCATGGCTGTTTCCTTTGTAGGGGGTGGCAGGGAAATGGAAAGCGTCGCTGTGATCAGTTTCGCTTTTGGGCATTGGCCAAATGAATGGCGCCCATCAACATGAGGGAAACGGCCACCAGCATTGTCGAGACAGCGGCGATGACCGGCGTGAGGTTGAAGTCGATATCTTCGAACATCTTGCGCCCGATCGACTTGCCGCCGATATCCGAAATGAAGAACGCGACCGTCGCTTCATCGAACGAAGCCAGAAAAGCAAACACCGCACCTGCCGCCACACCCGACGCAATATTAGGCAAGACCACAAGGACGAAGGCCTGCAGCCGGTTGGCGCCGCAGTTTAATGCCGCCAGTTCAAGCGCGGGGTCGAAGCGTTGCAGCGCCGCCGTCACCGTGATGATCACGTAAGGTGTGGCAAGCACGGTATGGGCGATGAGAAAGCCGAAAAAGTTGCCCGTAAGCCGCAGAGGCGAGAACACCAGATAAAGTGCGACCCCAAGCACAATGTGCGGCACGATCATCGGCCCAAGCGCAAGAGCCTGGAGCGTCGATCTGAAGGGGAGACGCCCTCTGACAATCGCCAGCGCGGCCATCGTGCCAGTAACCGTGGCTGTCACCGTCGTGGCAAGCGCGATCTTGAGGCTGAACCAGGTTGCCGATATCCAGTCCGGGTCACTAAAATAGGCCCGGTACCATTTTAGGCTCAACCCGCTCGGCGGAAACTCAATGTAGTCCGTTTCGCTGAGTGACATGGGGATGACGATGAGCGTTGGCAGCAGCAAGAAGAAGAGGACGCAACCGATCACGACCCCCAGAGTGATCATGCCGAAGGCCTTGGCAAAGACGTGGAAGGCTGCCGCTGCGTAATGGTCGCGAACCAGGGACAGACGATGTGGCGAACGTGCGAGATCAGTGGACACTGTGCAATCCCTTGCTGAGCGAGAGCGTCTTTCGAAACAGGAAAACGAAGATGAGCGTGACGGTTAAAAGCACCGTCGAAAGCGCTGCGGCGAACGGCCAGTCGAGCAAAACAGTCGTTTGCTGTCCGATCAGCGTCGCCATCAGCATTGATCCCGGGCCGCCAACCAACGCCGGCGTTATGTAAAAGCCCAGCGCAAGTACGAAGCACAGAACACTGCCCGCAAAGACACCCGGCAGGCTGAGCGGCAAGGTGACGCTGATGAACGCGCGAAACGCTCCAGCTCCTAGATTGCGCGCTGCCCGAACATAGTCTGGCGGCAAGGTCCGCAATGTCGAATAGATCGGCAGGATCATGAATGGCATCAACACATGCGTCATCGCCAGGATCACCGCGCCTTGCGTGTAGATCAGCTTCAGCGGTCCGTCAGTCATGCCGACATCCGCCAAAAGTGTATTCACGATGCCATTGCGTTGAAGGAGGACGACCCACGCGTAGGACCTGACCAGAACTGACGTCCACAAGGGTATGAAAACGCAGGCCGCAACCACCATGGCAACGCCATGTCTCAACCGCGCCATCAGATAAGCGACGGGAAAGCCGAGAAGCAGACTGGCAATCGTTACAATGAATGCAACCTTCACCGTGCTTGCCAGCACGCCGAGATAGAGCGGCTCGGCAATTAGACGTCGATAGTGTTCAAGGCTTCCCCCCGAAAAACTCAGTGCAACCAGCCGGGTGACGGGGTAGACGAATCCGATGACCAGTGCGGCGACAAGGGGCGTCGCCAAACAAACCGAAACGCCACGCGAATAAAACCGTGCAGACGCCACCGTCGACTGTGATTGGCGGGTGGACACGGCCTGCGAAACTTCTGAAAGGCCGCTCATGCCGCGTGCCTTTCCGTTTCCGCAAACAAGTGAACGGCTCCATCATCGAGCAGAAGCTCAACCTGTTCGCGCTCGTGAAACGGCAATCCTCCATCGGCCGGCAGCTGTATCTGAAATAGTACATCCGGGCGGCTTTCCAGCCGAACCATGACAATATGGACGGAACCTACAAAGACGCAGGTCTCCACGACGGCCGCAAGGCGGCCCGCGCCGCCTTCACCAGGCCTGGCAACCCGAACCCGCTCCGGGCGGATCGCAAGTTTTATTGCTTCGCCGGCCGAAGGGCCGGCATCCCGCAGACCTTGTGAACGAATGGAAAGAACAAGGTCGTCGGAAAGACGCACCACGGCCGTGCCATCTGAGTTCTCGATGCAGCGACCCTCGATGAAATTCATTCGCCCGATAAAATCGGCCACAAATGCCGAATTTGGGTGTCGATAGAGTTCAACGGGGTGCCCGAATTGCATCAACTGACCACCGGCCATAACTGCGACGCGGTCCGACATCGTCAGCGCCTCGTCCTGATCATGGGTCACATAGACAACCGTTGCGCCCAGCCGCTCTTGCAGGCGCTTGATCTCGAACTGCATCGCCTCGCGCAGCTTTTTGTCCAGCGCACCAAGTGGCTCATCCATCAACAGAACAGGCGGTTCAAATGCCAGCGCTCGCGCGAGAGCAACGCGCTGCTGTTGGCCCCCGGACAATTGTTGGGGGTAGCGCTCCCCATAGTTTGAGAGCTGAACGAGTTCGAGCATCTCCTCGACCCGCGTGGCAATCCGCGTCTTTTCCGATCGACCTTGCATGCGCAACGGAAAAGCAATGTTCTGCCGCACCGTCAGATGTGGAAATAGAGCGTATTTCTGGAACACCATGCCGATGCCGCGACGGTTGGGAGCAACATGCGTGACATCGCGCCCTCCAATGACGATCTTGCCGGCGCTCGGCCCCTCAAATCCCGCGATCATGTTCAAAGCGGTGGTCTTGCCGGAACCGGAAGGACCGACAAGTGAAACAAACTCACCGGCACCGATCTCAAGTGACAGGCTCGTGACAGCCCTAACACCGCCGAAATGCTTCTCGAGTGCAATAAGAGACAAATATTGACCAATCAATTCTGACTTTCCTTTCAACTGTCGGCGACGCTCTACCGCGTCTAGCCTCTGAAAAGGCCGTGAGACGGCCACATACGAACAATCCCATCGGGCGACCCGCAGGCGCCGTCGGGACAAACAATGCTGATGAAAAAATCCGCACCAAACTGGCAGGCGGCACCCGTGACGATAATCAAGAAAGCTGCTAGAGCTCGTTGATGCGACAAAACCTTTGCAGAACTTTCGTATTTCGTTTTTGTTGCATCAAAAATTTGCATTGTCAACTGAGTGAGGGGATTGAATGGGGGTCCATGTGAGCGAGTTGGGCAATATTGAGCGCGCAGCGGAGAGCCTTGGCGATGCGGCGTATCGCCAGATGAAGGAGCGGATCATCCGTGGCGTCTATCGCCCGGGGCATAAGTTGACGGTGAGGGCGGTTGCCCAGGATTTGGATGTGAGTACTACTCCCGCGCGTGACGCCATCAACCGGCTCGCAAGTGAAGCGGCGCTCGTCTATGCCGGCCCGAAGACGGTCGTCGTGCCCGTCCTTGACGCTAGGGACCTACAAGAGATCACGCTTATTCGCCTGGCGCTCGAGGGGTTGGCTGCGCAGCAGGCCGCCGATAATGTCGTGCCCGAGGATGTGGAAGCCCTTAGGGCTCTGCAAAAGCAAATCAATTCAGCGCTTGATGCCGGGCGATACGCAGATGCACTATGGCATAACAAAGAGTTCCATTTTGCGATCTTCCGGCTGGCAAAATTGCCACACCTCGTTTCGATGATCGAAACGCTTTGGTTGCGGATCGGCCCCTCCTTGCATGATCTCTATCCGGAATTTGCAAAGGAGCGGTTTGGCGTTCACAACCATGAGGTTGCGATGGAGGCGCTCGAAGAGCGCGATGGCGCAAGCGTCCGGGCTGCGATGGAGAATGATATTCGCGACGGCTATCGGCGTCTGAGGCGGGCCTGTCGCGAAAGGGCGATTGTCTCTGCACAATAGAAAATTTGTTGCGTGGACTTGACGTCTAATCTTTTTGTTGCAACAAAATTGTAAAGCTCGTACAAACGACGAGCCGAATTTGTTTGCTCAGAAAGCCCAAGCCATGCCAGTTCAAGGAATTCATGCCGCGCAGGCCTCGCCTGCACGGACCAAATCGACACGTCTATTTCGTCGCGCAATGCCGGTTTTTCCCGGTGGTGTGACCCGCGCCACGGTAGAGAAAGATCCCATCCCGTTTTACGTCGCCTACGGGGAGGGCGCCTATTTGGTTGACGTCGATGGCAATCGCCTGCTCGACCTCAACAATAATTTTACGACGCTCATCCACGGGCACGGCTTCGAGCCGGTCCGTCAGGCCGCAAGC
This sequence comes from Ensifer sp. 4252, assembly GCF_050434565.1. Taxonomy (NCBI): domain Bacteria; kingdom Pseudomonadati; phylum Pseudomonadota; class Alphaproteobacteria; order Hyphomicrobiales; family Rhizobiaceae; genus Ensifer; species Ensifer sp. 4252. The sequence continues at coordinate 8,210 of NZ_JBNDIU010000029.1, read as the reverse complement.
GACCTGATGCGGACGGGAACGTGCTTTGCCAACCCGACGCAACACGAGATCGGGCTTGCCGAGTTGCTTGTCGAACGTATCCCGGCCATCGAACAAGTGCGCTTCGTCAACAGCGGCACCGAAGCGGTGATGTTCGCAATTAAAGCCGCCCGCGCATTCACGGGCCGGCCTGGAATTGTCAGGGTCGAAGGGGCCTATCATGGCGCTTACGATTGGGCCGAGGCCGGGCAGGCGGTGGCCTCAGACCCAGACGATCGGGCAGCCATCCCACGGGCAATGCCTGCCTATCATGGCACTCCTGTAAGTGTCGCCGATGATGTCCATCTCATTCGCTTTAACGACCTGGACGGACTTGAGCGGCGCCTACACGCCTTGCGTGACCGTGTCGCCTGCGTGTTGATCGATCCGATGCCCAGCCGCGCCGGTCTTATTCATCCGACTGCCACCTTCATCGAGGTACTGAGTTCCGCGGCACGCAAGCATGGCATCCTCATCATCGCCGATGAGGTTCTCAATCTCAGGCAGGGCTACGCAGGAGCCTCGCCGCGATACGGGCTCACCCCCGATCTCGTCACGGCCGGCAAAGTCATCGGCGGTGGGTTCCCGATCGGCGCGATAGGCGGACGTGAAGAGATCATGCGGGTTTTCGGTACGCAGGTGAACAAGCCGCTACTGCTACAGGGCGGCACGTTTTCCGCCAATCCCGTCTCCATGGTCGCCGGTCGCGTCGCCATGGAAGCAATGACACATAATGCCTTCAATCACCTGGAGGCGCTTGGAGAACGGCTACGTGACGGCCTTAGAAGCAGCATCAGTCGCATTGACGCGCCATTCTCTGTCACCGGCGCGGCTTCGCTGTTTCGCATACACCCCAAGCCCCATGCGCCAACCGAGTTTCGAGAAGCTTTGCTGAGCGATGCGGAAGGCCTCGTGATGAAGGGACTTGCACGGCATTTCCTTCAAAGCGGCATCCTTCTTCCCCATGGCGCCGCAGCCAGCCTTTCGACCCCAATGACCGACAGCGACATCGACCTCATCCTCGCTGCCTTCGATGACTTCCTGAATGTTCACGCCGCCAACGAGAGGGCGCAATAATGACCAACGCTGCAACTGAAACTGTCGCCGAGCGCATAGCCCGCATCCTTTGCCGCCACCAGGTGGAAGTTATTTTCGCCCAGAGCCTTCCCTCGTCGGTTATTCTCGCAGCGGAAGCGGCCGGCATCAAACAGATCGCCTATAGGCAAGAAAACATGGGCGGGGCGATGGCCGACGGATATGCCCGCATATCAGGCAAAGTGGGTGTCGTCGCCGCTCAGAACGGTCCTGCCGCGACCCTTCTTGTCCCGCCTCTCGCGGAAGCCTTAAAGGCAAGTGTTCCAATCGTTGCGCTTGTTCAGGACGTCGAACGTGACCAGACGGACAGAAATGCCTTCCAGGATTTCGACCAGATCGCGCTCTTCCAATCCTGCGCCAAATGGGTCCGGCGCGTTCATGTCCCAGACCGGATTGACGACTATATCGACGCCGCCTTCACCGCAGCTGCATCCGGCCGCCCGGGGCCCGCGGTCTTGCTCCTGCCTGCCGATCTGTTGCGTGCGCCAGCTACACCCGCTGCCCTTCCGAGATCGAAATGCCTCGGGCACTGGCCACTTGATCGCACGCGCCCTTCTGAAGAAGCGCTCGTTGAGGTAGCGCGCCTTATTGCATCGGCGCAGGCTCCTATCATCGTTGCAGGTGGCGGAGTGCATGGCGCAGGCGCCGCACAAGAGCTGACAGCCTTGCAGCACGAAGCAAGTCTACCGGTGATAACCACCAATATGGGCAAGGGGGTGGTGGACGAGTTTCATCCATTGTCCGCCGGTGTCCTTGGATCATTAACCGGGCCACGCTCGCTCGGACGTCACTCGCTGGCTTTGATTGAGGAAGCGGATCTGGTCATCCTGGTCGGTACGCGAACCAATCAGAACGGAACCGACAACTGGCGCCAAATTCCAACCTCTGCGACAGTCGTGCATATCGATGTCGACCCGGCAGAGATCGGCCGAAATTACGAGGCAATCCGCCTCGTAGGCGACGCTGCCGAAACGATTTCGGCGCTTTGTGGCGCGCTTGGTCGCGTCGATCTTACCCGTCGTCATCGTGATCGCACGCGATTAGAAGAGCGCATAGCAGGTATCTGGACCGCGTTCGACGGTGATCGCAAAGACGTTGCGACCGCGACTTCCGGGCCCATTCGACCAGAAAGGGTGATGGCTGAGCTTCAGCCCTTACTGACCACTGATATGACGGTCGTCGCTGATGCCTCCTATTCCTCGATGTGGGTTGTCGGGCAGTTGCGTGCTCCAGGCGTCATGCGCTTTATCACGCCTCGCGGTCTCGCCGGCCTTGGTTGGGGTGTGCCGCTCGCAATCGGCGCCAAGGTTGCCCGTCCACAAAGTCCGGTCGTTGCGCTCGTTGGCGATGGCGGTTTCGCCCACAGTTGGGCCGAGCTCGAAACCGTGGTGCGCATGCAGCTTCCGGTTATCATCATCGTTTTGAACAACGGCATCCTTGGTTTCCAACGGGATGCGGAGACCGTGAAATTCGGCAGCTACACGACGGCATGCCATTTCGCCGATGTCGACCATGTGCAAATCGCCAAGGCTTGCGGCTGCCCCGCGGTCCGCGTTGAAGATCCGCGTGATCTGGCCGATCTGCTTGAACGCAGCATCGATGCCAATGGACCAATGTTGATTGAGGTCATGACCGACCCGCAAGCGCATCCTCCTCTTTCTCTCTTTGCCAATCTGGATGCGGCGGCATGACAAATGGCCAAACGGCAAGGATCGCCGTGGTCACCGGCGGCACGACAGGTATCGGGCTGGCAACAGCCCGATATCTTCTCCAACGCGGGTACAGGGTTGCGATCTTCGGTCAAAACGAAGGCCATGTGGAAAACGCCAAAGATGAACTTGCCCGCGAATTTGGTGTTGAACGCCTGTTCGCACGCACGGTCGATCTCGCGCAGCCACATCAGATCACCACATTCTTTCGTGAGCTCGAGCAAGGCTGGGGAAGTGTTGCTGTTCTCGTTTGCAACGCCGGGGTCTCGCCAAAGGGTGTCGATGGCCCGACGCCTTTCGACGAGGTCTCTCTCGACGAGTGGAACTTTGTGCTCTCGATCAACCTAACCGGTGCGATGCTGTGCTGCCAGGCAGTGTTGCCAGGGATGGTCCGTCATGGCTTCGGACGCATCGTCTTCGTTGGTTCGATCGCCGGGCGAACACTTCCCCGCATCGCCGGTAGCGCTTACGTAGCCTCTAAAACAGCAATAGCCGGTCTCGCGCGTTCGCTTGTCTGGCCTTATGGCGCCCACGGCATCACAGCCAACGTCGTTGCTCCGGGCAGAATTGCAACCGCCATGGCCGGTGCTATCAGCAACCAAACCAATCAGGCGGCTATTGCGCGCATTCCCGCTGGTCGAATGGGCGTCCCCAGCGAAGTCGCCGCTGCCATAGGCTTTCTTGCATGCGATGAAGCCGCCTTCGTCAACGGGGCAATCTTGGATGTCAATGGCGGGGAGTACGCGCCAGCGTGAGTTTGTAGTCGGGCACTTTTCCGAAGGAGGGGGGACAGATGAACGGGCGAATAGTTATCCATACCGAAGACGCGGAGCTTTACCTGCTCCTCAAGCACATCCTCACGCTTGAAGGTTTTTCCACTGAAAACACCAACCATTTGAGCGAGCTTCTGAGCCATGTTCATCAAGCGCCACCGCTGGCGGTCATTGTCGACTGCTCTGATCCCGACATGAATGCATCCGCCCTCTGTGCCCGTATCAAGGCCGCCACAGAGCCTGGGGCAAAGGTTGTATCTCTCGTGAATACGGTGAACGGCGACCACGGTCGTCCGCTTGTCCCATCAGCCGCGGACTGCAATATACATCGTCCGTTCGATCCGGAGCGGCTGCTTGCATTTCTGCGCGGTTTGCGCGCCGATGTGGCGGCGCAATCCAGCACGAATTCAGCAACGATCCTGCGCTACGCCGACATCGAAATGAACCTCAGTCGGCTTCGTGTTGAGCGAGACGGTCACCCAGTCCTTCTGTCGGCACTCCAGTTTCGTCTGTTGCTGTGCCTGATGCGGGCTCCCGACGTTGTCCATACGCGCGATGACCTAATTGCCGCTGCTTGGCCGCCCGATGCTGAGGTCGAACCGCGCACCGTTGATATTCACATTGGACATATAAGACGAGCAATGAAGCGGACGGGGGCTGACGTGATTCGAACCGTTCGCTCTGTCGGGTACGCGCTTTACCTGCCATCGCATTGACTCTTCCTATTTGTGACCTTCGGCCGGCGAATCCAGGCGTGATTTCGGGACGAACCCCAATGTGAAACCAAAGAGCCGCCCGATCTTGGCAACTGTGTCGACAGTCGGATTTGCTTTCCCGGTTTCAATCTCAGCGACTTGTCTGCGTGTGATGCCAGTCAGTTCCGAAAATTGTTTTTGGTTCAAACCAAGTGCCCTTCGGATCTCAGAAACAGCCTGGGGAAGGCGCAGATCCCCAGCCGCCGCTCTTTCAGCCAGGCGCCGTCTCAATTCCGTGGTTTCTTCCTTGGTGGGTTTTTTCCATCGAGACATATTTCTCACACCCCCGGCGCTGAAGCGGCTGCGTCCAGCACCTTTCCAACAAGCTCGGCGCACCCTGACATGGCGAAATCCACGACTTCCGCGGGCACTCCCATCGCCAGCGATATTTTCGGTGCGTTGGCAAGCCGCTCTGCAAACGTCGCCATCTCCTCAAGAAGCGCGGCCGCTGCTCTCTCGTCCTCCATGAAAACTGCACGGCAGACCTGCCACCAATCAGGATCGCTATCGCGGTGTGTGTCGCGCATCACTCCCCATCTGGTCGATCTGGCGATGCCTTCGATCGCCAGACGCATCGGCGCGAAATCGAACAGCGGCGCGAGAGTGATGCCTCCATCAGGAGTCTTGCGCAGAGCGGTGTTCCGTCCATGGTTGTCAGGATTGCCCATCGCTCTGTTGGTGAGATCGCGTTTCGCGTATTCCACGATATCGAGGAATGGTTGGTCCGAATGGCGCTTCAAGACATTCACATAGTCTTCGTGGTCGGCGTTGTGTCCGAACTGCGCGACGCCGACGCTAGAAACCATGCTTTCCTGGCCGAAGCGGCATAGCAGCCCTCCTTGGATCTCCCGTTCAAAGCGCGGGATCATCAACACCCCTTGCTCATACGCCGAGACTTCGTGAACCCTCAGGCCGATCTCTTTGGCAACGCGCGAATAGCCGGATTCCGCCTCCAGGATCAGCCGGTCGCGTTCGTTGCTGCTCCTGAGTAGTTTTACGATTACGTGTCGGATGGCTTCATCGTCCTTCACAAACGCGTCTGGATAATAGAGACCATCGACCGCTTGGGTTAGAGCGACCTTCGGCCATTCGCCTTGCAGGCCGCTCGATCCTGAGGCGATCATGCCGAACCGGTCGACGACTTCGATGAATTTTTCGCTGCGCTTGAAGATGTCGTCTTCAGTGACCCCAATGCGTGTCACGTTCTTAAGTCGTTCCCGTTCAGCCTCCGCTGCTTGCTTGATGCGGACGTTGCCCACCGGACTGCCCGCTGCTCTCAGAAGGAGGGGGAGGTCGGATTCACGGTCATCCACACGCAGCCCAAGGTGCTCCGCCAGCTTACGTCGCGCGTGCCCCTGTGGCATGAGGTCTAGTAGGAAAGGAGGCCAAGTCGCCAGATATCGGCTCTCAAGGTCTACAGGGAACCTGACAGACATGGCTCTGGCGTCGGCTACGTCACCGTTGGCACTAAAATCGGCGGAGGCGAAATTGGCGAAGTAGTCGATGTCGTACTCAACGATCGACGGCCCCCGGTAGCCAAGCTTGGCGTCGAGGATCTCAATTGTGCCGCATTCGCGCCAGCCGCCCTTCCAGAATGACTCCGCGGTCAAACGCATTTAATATCCCCTTTAAGGGGTACATTAATAGAGCTTTCATTCTTTTCCAACCCATCAAAAGGGTCTGTGGAAGAGTTTTACTGCGGAAAGCGATTAAGCACAGAATTCGACTGGGAAGAGCGTCGCTACGCGACTATCCGGAATGCGCACCTTGCGTGACGTCCCAGTGCTCACGTTGCGATCTCAGCGTTGAAAATACGCCGAACGCGATGAAAAAGCTCTTATCCGCCCTCACAGCGATTGGTTTAGCTGCGTCTTTCGCCTGACCGCTAACCATTGGCGTCATCGTCAATGGCGCGCGGATCGTCGGTGGGAACGCCGTTGGGATAGGCGGCAGTCTTGGCGTTCCTGCGGTTACCACGGCAGGTGCTACCCGCGCCATTACCGGTACTACGAAGGCTACCGCGACCATTACCGCTACCAGCGTCGATCGGGCGCCACAATCTACTTTAATTTCTAGCGGGTAGCGCGCACAGCAACGCGGCACGTCAGTGCACCGACCCCGCGCGTCGTGGGCGGCACATATCGCTCGCCTTGCTCGAGAAAAAAGCCGACGAGGTGAGAATCCCAGGATCGGTCGACAGACGCCCGATCCTCTTCTCATCGTCACCGTCGAATCAACCCTTTAAGTCTGTTGTAATCGGCATAAATATCCTTGCAGGAGGGTGCCGTGATGTCCGAAGAATGGCCGATGTTCGTTCTGCAGTGCGTTGTCGTGATCGGCCTGGTAGGCGCTCTGTTCATCAGAGCAGACTAAAGCTCCACCAAATCCGCGTCTTACTCATGTGCTCAGGTTCGCCACTTCGGCGTGCGCTGTGCGTTGTGCAACAGCTCTCGGGCCGTAGCGAAGTGACCAAATAGATACCTCAGTCTCCTCTCCTCCTCGTAGCAGAGGCGGTGTCGTTTGCAGAAATCGGTCACTGACCAGACTTTCGTTGCTGCCTCAGCGGCGAGTTTCTCGGTTTCTATTCGCTCCATGTCTACCTCCCTACGATTTGCATTCGACCATCCTACTAAAGTCTAATGTAGTGGGGAATAAACTAAGACGTAGCCACTTTGGGCTATTCGAATTGTGATGGCGCGCCTCCCCTCACGAGATGGCAATTGTGCGGCCGCTCGCCTTTTTGCAGGTCGAGCGGCCGACTTTGTTATTGCGCCGGTGTTGTCGTCGACGGTTGGGTCGTGGATGGCTGCGTCGACGGCGTCGTTGTCGATGGCTCGGTAGTGGACGGAGTTGTTGAGGGTTCGGTGGTCGACGGTGCGGCCGTAGTCGGCTCCGTAGTGGACGGAGCAGTTGTCGACGGTTGCGTCGTCGTAGACGGCGCTGTTGACGGTTCCGTAGTAGTTGCCGGCGGCGTTGCCGTTTCTGTCGGGGTGTCGTTCGTCCCTGGCATTAAGAACATCACCGCCAAGATGATGATTACAACAGCGACGACTAGGCCAATTACGGTATTCCGGTTCATGCCGACTCCTCCAAAGTGTGGCTTTCACCTAGGAACATGGAGCGCAACTTGGGATTTTCAATGTGAGGAAGCCAATGCACGACAAGCTTGATCGCTCGACAGCACACGCATCTGTCATCTTCCTGGCCAAGTGCAGAACGTCAGGACAAAGATCTCTCCGCAGTACGGAGAGCGCTGGTTTTGCTCTCAAGCAGAGGCGAGGGCAGGTTGGCGCCGAGCGGGGAAGTGAGTGGCCATGGATTTAGTTTCCTGCCGAGGGACATCACGTTCCTCGGCCACGGCTGCCGCACTGAAGCCGGAGGCAGTTTAGGGCGGCATTCGTCGAAGGCAAAGTCTGTACCTCCTCCACCTTCCACCAAGGCAGCCACCCACCGCTCAAACTAAGAGTCGGATTCGAAAAGCGTTCACCGATATCCATACCTTGCTAGCCGTCGGGTGATGAGCCGAATGTGGGCGATCATGATCCATGCCTCTGCTGACGCGATGGATTTTTCGACGTCTTTTGCCAGTCTCCGGCATCTTCCCAACCAGGCGAAGGTCCGCTCGACCACCCATCGTCGCGGCAGAACCTCGAAGCCTTTCGCCTTGTCTGAGCGCTTTATGATCTCGACCGTCCAGCGCCCGATCTTCTTCAGTCGCCGCTTCAACTTGTCGCCCGCATAGCCACCATCCGCGAAGACATGCAGCAACCACGGCCACCTGTGGCGGATGGATTTCAGGAGATCGGGAGCACCGTCGCGATCCTGGATGTCAGCGCCGTGCACCATGAGACCGACCATCA
>NZ_JBNDIU010000028.1:0-69899 GCF_050434565.1 Ensifer sp. 4252 | reverse complement strand
CGCTTGAGCGTATCGCCGCAGGTTGGCCATCAAGCGATCTCGACGCTCTGATGCCCTGGAACTTCAAGAAGTAACGGCCTCACGTCACCGCTTACCTTATGGCCTTTCCTTCGAGGAAATCATCGATCGTGTCATAGCCAATTCCATAGACCTCTTCATCGGGCTTCAGCGGGGCGTCCGACTCCAGATCGGCTGTGGGGACCTTGCACACGAGGTCGGACGGTGCTCCCAGGTAAGTGGCGATGGCGCGAACCCGCCTCTTGTTCAGCCCGCTGAGGGGAACGACATCTGCGGCGCCGTCTCCGTGCTTGGTGAAGAAGCCCATCAGGGCCTCGGCGGCATGGTCCGTTCCAATCACCAGCCCGTTCGCGGCTCCGGCGATCGCGTATTGGTAGATCATCCGCTGACGCGCCTTCACATTGCCGAGGTGGAAGTCGTCGCGCGCCGTGCCAAAAAGACCACCAGCGGCCTTTCGAACCTCAGCGAACAAAGCGTCGGCAGCCGGTTTGACATTTGCCTCCAAGCCAAGATCGGGATTGATCGCCGCCAGACATTCGCGAGCGGCCGCCTCGTCAGCCTGTGTCCCATAGGGCAGCCGAACGGCGATGAACTTCGCGAGATAGCCGTCCTCGCGCAACGCCCGGACGGCGGCTTGTGCAAGCAATCCGGCAGTCAAGGAATCGACCCCGCCGCTGATGCCCAACACATAGGCCCGGGCATTTGCCTGTCGCAAATAGCCGGCCAAAAAAGCGATCCGCTCGCTTGCTTCCTTCTCCGCATCGAACTCACCTGGCACGCCGAGTGCCCGAATGATCTCGAATTGCTCGTTCGCTGACCAATTGCCAATCAAATCTGCCTCCCATTCGACGCGTCCGCGTCAAGCGCTCTCATCGTCGGCTCTTCTTGTGTGGCGGTCCTCCCAATGTTGCTCAGCGCCCGGCACTGGGGCAAGCCAGGGTTCACGTCTCTTCACCCACAATTCATAGGTCGGAACCAGTTTGGTCGGGGCATCGCTCAAGGTGCCAAGCTGGACCTCGGCTTCATCTTCGTCATAGGCAAACATGCGGGAGCCGCAGCGGGTGCAGAAACGCTGTCCGTTATGGGCAAGCGTCGTCTCCCCGGTAGCGTGGAAATCGTCTCTGGTCCAAACGGCGTAGAACGTGAATGCCGATCCGCTCTCTCGGCGGCAATTGGCGCAGTGACAGATACCAACTCGGATGGGTTCGCCTTTCACCTCGTATTTGACCTGCCCGCAGAGGCAGCTACCCAGTCTCTTCGTCATCGTCGTGACTCCGTTTCCTCCACCGGCGGGGGCTGGTTCGATCATCAATGACTCACCGGGATCCAGATTGCTATTGCGGAAGACGAGAAGCGTGACCTTCTTAAATCGAACCTGATCGCCTCACCTTTACCTTCTGCGCGATACTCGCCGCAGTCTTCCTGATGAGCGGAATGGCGCTGCTGCCTGCGATCCTGCCCGTGCTGGCAAGGCGGCCAGAATTTGTCCCGGCCGCATAATTGAGGGCTTGGCGAGCGGTCGTGATAGTGTTGAGATTGTTGCGCGTGGGGGATCTCCGGGGTGGCGAGTGGATGATCCTGTGCTGTCGTGGCAGGCGTCGGTCGTTCCGACCTGGCACCTAGCCGTAAGAGGGCAAAATGATGGTTCCGTTGCCGCATGCCGACCAATCCATCCAGTCGTCGACCGGTACACTGCGGCCGGATATCATCGCGGGCCTGACGGCCGCGGCCGTGGTGCTGCCGAAGGCCATGGCCTATGCGACCGTTGCCGGCCTTCCTGTCAGCGTCGGGCTCTACACCGCCTTTGTGCCGATGATCGTCTATGCCCTGCTCGGAACCTCGCGCGTGCTCAGCGTCAGTTCGACGACCACCCTTGCGATCCTGACCGCGAGCCAGCTCGCGCTCGTCGTGCCTGATGGGAACCCTGAGCAGCTGATCACCGCAACCGCTACGCTGACGGCGCTCACAGGTCTGCTTTTGATCGCTGCTTCGGCCCTTCGTTTGGGTTTCGTGGCGAATTTCATTTCGTCGCCGGTCCTCACGGGTTTCAAAGCCGGGATCGGCCTGGTCATCGTGTTGGACCAGGTGCCAAAATTGTTAGGGCTGCATTTTACCAAGGAGGGGTTCTTCCGGGATATCGTGAACCTCGTCCACCATTTGCCCGAGACGTCGCTCGTCACATTCGCGGTCGGGGCCACGGCGCTGGTGCTCCTACTCCTCCTGGAAAGCCGTTGGCCGCATTCTCCGGCTCCGCTCGCTATCGTCGCGGCGGGCATAGCCGTTTCGTGGCTCGCCGGTCTCGGTCCGGCAGGCGTCGCAACGGTCGGGCACATTCCTCGGGCCCTGCCTTCGCTGGTGCTACCGGATATCGACCTGATCCTGCAGCTCATTCCGGGGGCGTGTGGTATCGCGTTGATGAGTTTCACCGAGACGATTGCCGCTGGACGGGCTTTCGCAGTCGCGGGTGAACCGCCCATCCGCCCAAATCGCGAACTGATAGCGACCGGCGCTGCCAATCTTGCCGGCGGGCTTTTCGGCGCGATGCCGGCAGGCGGCGGCACATCGCAGACGGCGGTGGTGCGCGCCGTCGGGGGGCGCACGCAAAAGGCCTCGCTGGTGACGGCGGCGGCCGCGGCAGCGACAATGCTCGTTCTTGCGCCGCTGCTTGGGCTTTTACCGCAGGCCGTGCTCGCGGCCATCGTCATCGTCTACTCCGTCGGCCTCATCAGGCCCGTCGAATTTGCCTCGATCCGCAAGGTTCGCCGGATGGAGTTTCGCTGGGCGCTTGCCGCCTTCCTCGGCGTGCTGTTGTTCGGCACGCTCCAGGGCATACTCGTCGCCATCACCCTGTCGCTTGTCGGCCTCTCGAGCCAGGCGGCGAACCCGCGCATCCATGTGGTCGGCCGCAAACGCGGTGAAGACGTCCTGCGGCCGCTTTCGACAGAGCATCCGGACGACGAAACCTTCGAAGGTTTGTTGATCCTGCGCCCGGAGGGGAGGCTCTTCTTCGTGAATGCCCAGCAGGTCGGCGACCGTATTCGCATGCTGGCCAATGAACAAAAGCCGCGCGTTCTGATGCTGGACCTCAGCCGCGTTGTCGATATCGAATACTCGGCGCTTGAGATGATCATTGATGGCGAGCGCAGTCTTGCACGAATAGGCATCGAACTCTGGCTTGCAGGCCTCAACCCGGATGTGCTCGCCTATATCAGGGCGTCAGGGTTTGCCGATCAGCTTGGCCCGGACCGCATGTTTTCCAACACCCGGGCCGGTATCCGTCGCCATCAGGATAACCTCGCGGCCACGCCGTCATAGCCAGGCGCGGGCGCCCGTTCTCTTGGTCCCCATCTTTACCTGTGACGCGATTGCCAGGTCGGTCGGCTGTTGACGGCCGTCAATGTGGCCGGTGCCGCGCGGCGGACGACCCGGCGTTGCGCTGCAGGTGTTAAGGCTGGAGCCGACCGTATACACGCCTTCAATTGCGTGGTGGAACGCTGCGATGGCTCGGCTGATGAACTTGCGGCTTGCGGATATCAGGCCCGAGTGGCGGTTCACGACGGCTTGGCATCACCGGCTGTGGCATCTTCCGCGCCTTGCGTGAGTTTGCGCGCTATTTCGTAGAACGCATGGACAAGTTTCCCGTTGCTGCGTTCGCGCAGGCAGATGAGCGCTTCGTCCATCAGCATTTCCGGGGCATCGATCTTGATCGGCACGAGACGCGTGTCCTGGCCGAACTCGGCGGATGAGACGAAACCGACGCCGCCACCGGCAGCGACGATCTCGCGAACCGCCTCGCGGCCCTCGGCCTCGATCAGCGGCGTCAGCGTGACGCCACATTGTTCGGCCATGGCCTCGAGCTTCTGACGGGTCTTGGAGCCTCGCTCGCGCATGACCAGCGGATGTTTTGCGAGTTCCGCGAAGGTGACGCTCTGACATGCCGCCAGGGGATAGTCGCGGCTTGCAAAGGCGACAATCGGCGTCGAATTGAGCTTCAGAACGTCGAAGTCGCCGGCCTGCGGGATTTCACCGAGAACGCCGATATCCGCCTCATAGGCGTGCAGGCTGGTGATCACGGTCTCCGTGTTGCCTGCGTCGATCGAAACCTGCACGGTCGGGTAGGCCCGCCGGAAGGCGGCCAGGATGTGCAGCAGATGGTGTGCGGCGTCCGCGACGATCCGGAGCTTTCCGGCCCTTAATGCGCGCGACTCCGAGAGAAGATCGAGTGCCTGCTGCTCGACGTCGAACATGCGCCGGGTGACTTCCAGAAGCTGCTGGCCGGCCTGGGTCAGCGTCACCTGCTTCTTGTTCCGATTGAAGAGCAGGACGTCATACTCCTCCTCCAGTTTGCGCACCTGGTCGGAGACGGCGGGCTGCGTCAGGAAGAGGGCCTCGGCTGCCCGCGAGAAGCCGCCGTGGATGGCCACATTGTGAAAGGCACGGAGCTGGACATAGCGCACGGTAACGCCCCTTCGATAAATTTTGTCGATGAAACTATCAGAACGAACGATTTGATTTATGTAAAGGGGCAAAAGATAATTTCCGGAGCCAACCCTTTCCGGAGCGCGCCTATGAATCTTTCGGCCGTCGCCCTCGAACTCACTGCCGCAACCGTCCTGCTGCTTTATGCCGTCAGCCTCGTCAGGAAGGGCGTCGAAGCTGCTTGCGACGATGTGGTCACGCGTGCCGTTGGCGGTGCTGGCGGCAGGCCGCGCGCGGCGGCCTGCGGCTGTCTGATCGCGATTGCCCTGCAGAGTTCGACGGCGGTTGCCATGCTCGCCGCCAGCTTTGCCGTGAGCGGTGCGCTGGCCCTCGATGTCGGTCTGGCGGTCCTTCTCGGCGCGGACCTGGGCTCGGCCCTCGTCGTCAAGATCCTGAGTTTTGATTTGCACTGGCTGGCGCCATTGCTGATTGCCGCTGGCGGCCTCCTGCATCTCAAGGCGCGCGCCCGCAAGCCGGCAGAGGCAGGACGTGCCGTTCTCGGGATCGGGCTATTGCTCCTGTCGCTGCAGATGATCGGCCATGCGACATTGCCGCTTGGTCAAAGCCCGCTGCTGCCGGCGGCGATAGACATGCTCAGCAAGGACGCGCTGACGGTGATGATCGTTGCGGCAATCTTCACCTGGGGCCTGCATTCCAGCGTCGCGGCCATTCTGTTGATCCTGACCTTTGCCGCAAAGGGTTTGCTGCCGCTCGACGTCGGCGTTCCCCTCATCCTTGGCGTCAATCTCGGCGGCGGACTGATCGCGCTCTGGCTGACCCGTGGCCTGCCGGTGGAGGGCAGACGCCTGCCGCTTGGCAATCTCATCTTTCGGGCGCTGTTCAGCGCCGCGGTCTTCGCGCTGTTTTCCATGCAAATCTCTTTTGCGTGGCTGCCTGGCGCGACGGTCGCTGCCAAGCTCGTCAACCTGCATGTGCTGTTCAATGCGGCACTGGTGCTCCTGGGTCTTGTGTCGTGTGGTCTGATGGCGCGCTTCGTTCGCCTTCTCACGCCGGAAAACGTCGGGGGAAAAGATGCCGGTCTTGCAGCGCATGTCAGTGCGCTCGACCGGTCTCTAATCGAAAAGCCGGCGCAGGCATTGGCGGCCGCCGCACGCGAAGTGCTGCATATGGGCAACCTGATCACGCGTATGCTCGAACCGGTCATGGGGGTGATCGCGACGCCGACGCCGGAGACGGTCGATGCGCTGCGCCGTATCGATGGGGACATCCATCGCGCTCATAGCGAGATCAAGCTGTTTATCGCCGCCGTCAACCGGGGCGTGCTGACGGAGGAGCAATCCCGGCGCGGCATCGAACTGACCGAGGCGGCCATCCATCTGGAATATGCCGGCGACGTGGTGTCGAAGAGCCTGTTGCGCATGGCGGAGGAGCGGCTCGAGGGTGCCGGTCCCTTTTCGCCAGCGGGCTGGCACGAGCTGACGGCGCTGCATGCCGCGGTGTTTTCGAATGTGAAACTTGCCGCCAATCTGCTCGTCTCGCCCGAACCGGTGATCGCGCGCGAGATGGTGCGTCAGAAGGAACATGTGCGCCGGCTGGTCCAAGAAAGCAGTCAGAGCCACCTTGAACGGCTCAGGCAGGGAATTGCTGCGAGCATCCAATCGAGCGACATGCATCTGGAGATCGTGCGTGCGCTGAAGGAACTCAATTCACTGGTCACGACGATGGCCTATCCCCGTCTTCGCGAGACCGGAGATCTGCTTGAAAGCCGTCTCGTTCCTGCCGCATAGACATATAAATGTAATCGATAGATTCATACAAAAGAACGATTTTACATATATATCCGTCCGCCGCATTGTCATTCCCGGAGACGCCAACGTGAGGACGGACAATGCCAAACACCGCTTCTGACAGAACCATCGCACCGCTGGAAACGCCGAGACTGGGCGAGCCCTATCTGCTGACGCCCGGCCCGCTGACGACGGCCTACGAGGTGAAGGAGGCGATGCTCCGGGACTGGGGCTCATGGGACGGCGATTTCCGAGCGATGACGGCGGAGCTGCGCCGCCAGCTTCTCGACATTGCCGGCGACACCAAGGGCGAATTCGACTGCGTTCCGATGCAGGGCAGCGGTTCGTTCTCGGTCGAGGCGATGCTCGGCAGCTTCGTTCCACGCGACGGCAAGGTGCTGGTGCTGATCAACGGCGCCTATGGCAAGCGCATTGCCCAGACGCTCGACTATCTCGGCCGTGACCACGTGTCGCTCGACAAGGGAGACTATATGCCGCCGCGCGGGCCGGAGGTTGCCGCAGCACTCAATGCGGATCCGGCTATCACCCATGTCGTCGTCGTTCATTGCGAGACCAGTTCCGGTATCCTCAACCCGCTGAAGGAAATCTCCGACGTCGTTTATGCCAGCGGCCGCAAGCTTTTGGTCGACTCCATGAGCGCCTTTGGTGCCGTTGCGGCAGGCATTGCCGACTTCCGTTATGAGGCGATCGTCTCGTCGGCAAACAAATGCATCGAAGGCGTGCCTGGCTTCGGCTTCGTCATTGCCCGCAAAAGCGAGCTGGAGGCCGCCAAGGGCCGTAGCCATTCGCTCAGCCTCGATGTGCACGCGCAGTGGGACACCATGAACAAGACCGGTCAGTGGCGTTTCACGCCGCCGACCCATGTCGTCGCCGCGTTCCTGGAGGCGCTTCGGCTACATCGCGAGGAAGGCGGCGTCGCTGCCCGCGGCGCCCGTTATGCCCGCAATCGGGACGTCATGGTCGCCGGCATGCGGGAGGCAGGTTTCGAAACCCTGCTCGCCGACCGCTGGCTGTCGCCGATCATCGTTACCTTCTTCAGCCCGGCCGACCCGGCTTTCGCCTTCGACCGCTTTTACGAGCTGATGAAGGAGAAGGGTTTCATCATCTACCCCGGCAAGCTGACGGTCGTCGATAGTTTCCGCGTCGGCTGCATCGGCCGCATGGATGAACATGTGATGCGCCGCGTAGTCGAAGCCGCGCGCACATCCCTCACTGAAATGGGGGTCGCCAGTGCCGCCCCTCCGGCGATCGCCCTTGCCGAACGCAGCCGTCTCGCCGCTTGAACGAACGATAGGATTTCCCCGATGAATCAGATGTCCAAGATCAACGTCGCCGTTACCGCCAACCGGCGCAGCTATCCCTGGCCGAACGTCCCGGCCATCGCCATCTGCCTCGACGGCTGCGAGCCGGCCTATCTCGACGAGGCCATCAAGGCCGGGCTGATGCCGACGCTTGCCCGCATTCGCCAGACGGGCACGGAACGCACGGCGCTCAGCGTCATCCCGAGCTTCACCAACCCCAACAACCTGTCGATCGCGACCGGGCGTCCGCCGGCCATTCACGGCATCTGCGGCAACTATCTCTATGAGCCGCAGACCGGCAACGAAGTGATGATGAACGATCCGCGCTTCCTGCGCGCGCCGACCATCTTTAAGGCGTTCTACGATGCCGGAGCTAAGGTCGCGGTCGTTACCGCCAAGGACAAGCTGCGTGCGCTTCTCGGCGACGGCCTGAAGTTCGATGAGGGCAGGGCGATCTGCTTCTCGTCCGAAAAGGCCGACAAGTCGACCAGGGCGGAACACGGCATCGAGAATGCCTCGGCCTGGCTCGGCCGCCCAGTGCCGGAAGTCTACTCGGCGGAACTGTCGGAATTCGTCTTTGCCGCCGGCGTGAAGCTGCTGAAAGAGTTTTCTCCTGACGTGATGTACCTGACGACGACCGACTACGTGCAGCACAAGTATGCGCCGGGCGTTCCCCAGGCGAACGCCTTCTACGAGATGTTCGACAAGTACCTGACCGAACTAGACGCGCTAGGTGCTGCGATCATCGTCACGGCCGACCACGGCATGAAGCCGAAGCACAAGGCTGACGGTTCGCCCGATGTCATCTACGTGCAGGACGTGCTCGACGAATGGCTCGGCAAGGACGCGGCGCGCGTCATCCTGCCGATTACCGACCCTTACGTCGTCCATCACGGCGCGCTTGGTTCGTTCGCAACCGCTTACCTTCCCGAGCGTGCCGACAAGGAAGAAATCATCGAGCGGCTGGCGGCGATCGACGGCATCGACGTCGTTCTTTTGCGACCCGAGGCCTGCATCCGGTTCGAACTGCCGGATGATCGCATCGGCGATATCGTCATCATCTCCTCGGAGAACAAGACGCTCGGCACCAGCGAGCATCGCCACGATCTTGCTGCGCTGAACGAGCCGCTGCGCTCGCACGGCGGCCTTACCGAACAGCAGGTGCCTTTCATCTCTAACCGCAAGCTGCCCGAGCTGACTTCTGCTGCTTCCCTGCGCAATTTCGACGCCTTCTATTATGCGCTGGTCGCCGCGGCGCAGCCGGCAAATTGAGGAGCAGACGATGACCAAGGTGGAAACGACATTCGCTCTACGGCATGAGCCCATGCGCATTGCCGGCAAAAAGGTCGATGCCGAGGGGGTGATCGAGGTGCACTATCCCTGGAACGATGCCGTCATCGGCACCGTTCCGGCCGGCAACGCCGAGCATGCTCGCAAGGCCTTCGAAATTGCGGCGGCCTATCAGCCGAAGCTGACGCGCTACGAACGTCAGCGCATCCTCTTGAAGGCGGCCGAGATGCTGGTCGCCCGCAAGGAGGAGATCTCCGACATCATCACCCTGGAGCTCGGCATCTCGAAACAGGATTCGCTCTACGAGGTCGGTCGCGCCTTCGACGTGCTGACGCTATCGGGTCAGATGTGCATTCACGATGACGGCGAGATCTTCTCCTGCGATCTCACTCCGCACGGCAAGGCACGCAAGATCTTTACGATGCGCGAGCCGCTGACCGCCATCTCGGCGATCACGCCCTTCAACCACCCGCTCAACATGGTGGCACACAAGGTGGCGCCTGCGATCGCCACCAACAACTGCGTGGTGTTGAAGCCGACGGAGCTGACGCCGATGACGGCGCTCGTCTTCGCCGACATCCTCTATGAGGCCGGATTGCCGCCGGAAATGCTGTCGGTGGTGACCGGCTGGCCGGTCGACATCGGCATGGAAATGATGACCAACCCGAACTTCGACCTCATCACCTTCACCGGCAGCGTGCCGGTGGGCAAGCTGATCGCGGCGAACGCCCACTACAAGCGCCAGATCCTGGAGCTCGGCGGCAACGATCCGCTGATCATCCTCAACGACCTGTCGGACGATGACCTGGCAAGGGCCGCGGACCTTGCCGTCGCCGGCGCGACGAAGAACTCCGGCCAGCGCTGCACGGCCGTCAAGCGTATTCTGTGCCAGGAGAGCGTGGCCGACCGTTTCGTGCCGCTCGTACTGGAACGGGCCAAGAAGCTCCGCTTCGGCGACCCGATGGATCGGGCGACGGAACTGGGCACGGTGGTGCACGCCCGCGCCGCCGAAACCTTCGAGCGTCGGGTGCATAAGGCGGCCGAGCAGGGCGCGGACATCCTCTACGATCCGGGCCGCCGCGGCGCCCTGCTGCCGCCGATCGTGGTCGATCGCGTGCCGCATTCGAGCGAACTGGTGATGGAAGAAACCTTCGCACCGATCATCCCGATTGTCCGAGCGCCAGATGATGACGATGCGCTGATCGCGCTTTCCAACTCGACCGCCTTCGGCTTGTCGTCCGGGGTCTGCACCAACGACTTCCGCCGCATGCAGAAGTATATCGCCGGTCTCAGGGTCGGTACGGTCAACATCTGGGAAGTGCCGGGCTATCGCATCGAGATGTCCCCCTTCGGCGGCATCAAGGATTCCGGCAACGGTTACAAGGAAGGCGTAATCGAGGCCATGAAGAGCTTCACCAACGTCAAGACGTTTTCTCTTCCCTGGTGATATGGGCCTGGTGATCAGGCTCCGGTGATCCGGGTGTCCCCTGCCTGGCCACCTTTTTGGGGAGCTGCCGACCAGCGGCTCCCTTTTTCTTGGGCGTGTTGCGAGCAATTGCTGCGCGCCAATGCAGATACTGTTCGTTTCGTCAATCGTGCAGCAGATGCCTGATGAGACGGCAAAAGATCCATAGCTTTTACTTTGGCAACGATAAGAATAATAAATTTTACTAATTGAACGCGCCCACGCAGAATGCCTCCTGAAGCGTGCGAGACAAGGGCAGCGACAGACTGCCAGCCATGCTTCCCGGAATTTTTTCCAGGCCTCCAGAGGAGATTTTCAGCATGAACAGACACATGTTTTTTATGCTTGCCGGCGCCATGTCCGTGGCTCTTCCCGCCATTGCTTTAGCCCAGACCGAGCTCACCGTTTACACCGCCGTCGAAGCTGTCGACCTTGATCGCTACAAGGCAACCTTCGAAAAGGCGCATCCCGATATCACGATCAACTGGGTGCGGGATTCTACCGGCGTCATGACGGCCAAGCTGCTGGCCGAAAAGGACAACCCGCAGGCGGACGTCGTCTGGGGGCTTGCTGCCACATCCCTGCTTCTCCTGAAAACGGAGGGCATGCTGGAAGCGTACCAGCCAAAGGGCGTCGAGGCGCTCGACAAGAAATTCGTCGACGGTGACACGCCGCCAAGCTGGGTCGGCATGGACGCCTATGTCGCCGCACTCTGCTACAACACGGTCGAGGCCGCAAGGCTCGGGCTGACGGCGCCTGCGACCTGGGAAGACCTGACGAAGCCCGAGTACAAGGGCCACATCGTCATGCCGAATCCGAGTTCGTCGGGCACCGGCTTCCTCGACGTATCCGGCTGGATGCAGATGTGGGGCGAGGAGAAGGCCTGGTCCTTCATGGACAAGCTTCACGAGAACATTTCCGCCTACACTCATTCCGGCTCGAAGCCGTGCAAGATGGCCGGTGCCGGCGAGGCCGTGATCGGCGTTTCCTTCGAGTTCCCCGGCGCCAAGGCCAAGAGCGCCGGCGCGCCGATCGACATCATCTTCCCGAGCGAGGGATCGGGCTGGGAAGCAGAGGCGACGGCAATCATTGCCGGCACCGCGAACCTTGAGGCCGCCAAGACCCTGGTCGACTGGTCGGTCACCAAGGAAGCCAACGAAATGTACAATGCCGGCTATGCCGTGGTCGCCTATCCTGGTGTCGCCAAGCCGGTCGAGCATCTGCCTTCCGACATCGCGGCGAAGATGATCGACAACGACTTCGAATGGGCCGCGAACAACCGCGCGACCATCCTGAAGGAATGGCAGAAGCGCTACGACGCGAAGTCGGAACCGAAGAGCTGATCCTGATCGACCCCGGGCGGAGCGCGTCAGCGTTCCGCCCGTCGCATTCTCTCCTGCATGTTTCCTCAAATCCTATCCGATTTAAGGAAACATGCGGAAATTCAAAGTGCTACGGCGACCTTTGCGCGTCTGATAAGACGCGCGGCGCTGTAGGATCCCTGATAGCCAGCGGAGCTTGCAGATGAGACATGCCCTGTCGATCGAACCGACGCCCATGAGCATTCCCCGCGCCGCCGATCACGCGATCGTCCCGTCATCCCCTTATCTCGAGATCCGCGATCTCTGGAAGAGCTATGGCGATTTCACTGCATTGCGCGACATTTCTCTCGACATCGGCAAGGGTGAGTTCGTCTGTTTTCTCGGCCCTTCCGGCTGCGGCAAGACGACCCTCCTAAGGGCGATCGCCGGCCTCGATCTGCAGACCCAGGGTATCATTCGGCAGGATAGTCGCGACATTTCGGTTTTGCCCGCGTCGAAGCGCGACTACGGCATCGTCTTCCAGTCCTACGCGCTGTTTCCCAATCTCACCATCGAGCGGAACATCGCCTTTGGTCTCGAAAACACCGGGCGTTCGAAGGCGGAGGTCTCCGGGCGCGTCGCCGAACTGCTTGAGACGGTCGGGCTCTCCGCCCAGGCGAAAAAATATCCCGCCCAGCTTTCCGGCGGACAGCAGCAACGCATCGCGCTTGCGCGCGCCATCGCGATTTCCCCCGGCCTGCTTCTGCTGGACGAACCGCTGTCTGCCCTCGATGCCAAGGTGCGCGTGCATCTTCGCCATGAGATCAAATCACTGCAACGGAAGCTCGGCGTCACGACCATCATGGTGACGCACGATCAGGAAGAAGCGCTCGCCATGGCGGACCGGATTGTGGTGATGAACCACGGCGTCATCGAGCAGGTCGGATCACCGACGGAAATCTACCGCCACCCGAAGACCCTGTTCGTTGCCGACTTCATCGGCGAGACCAACCAGTTTCCGGCGAGGGTTCTGCCGGATGGTCAGGTCGAGATCGGCCATTCCGCCTTTAGTTGTCCAACCGATGGCCTTGCCGCCGGGGACGCGACCACGGCGGTGGTCCGGCCCGTCGATATCATTCCGCACGGTGCCGACGCGCATGCCGTCAATTCGCTCGATCGGCCGGCCACGCCACAGAACCTGATCGATGCCGAAGTGCACGAGATGGAGTTCCTCGGCATGTTCTGGCGGACGCGACTGACCGCGCCCCGGCTTGGTGACCGGACGCTCGTCGCCGACTTCTCGGTCAATGCGGTTCGCCGGCTGCGCATCGAAACGGGCGGCGTCATCCAGGTCGAGATACCGCGGGAACGCCTGTTGCTCTATCCGAGGGACGTATGACGATGAGCATCGCGATCGACTATGCCCCGCCGGGGAAAAAGCTGCGTCAGCAGGCCTCGCGCGACGACCTCGTCAAACTCGGCTTCATGGCCGTCATCGGCCTCTATCTGATTGTCGCATTGGGCGCGCCGCTTTTCGTCATGCTGTCGAAGTCGCTTTCGACCTACCGCTTCGATCTCGCCGCCTTCGAGTTTCAGGTAAGGCACGAGACCGGCGGGAACTGGGGAACGGTCGTCACCGCGGATGCGCTCAACAAAGAACTCGGCGTTGTCGCCGAGAAGGACCTTGCCACCAACTCGGATGGCCGCCTTGCCGTCACGAAGTTCTTCCCGCAGTTCAACTTCCGCAGCCCCGTTCACTATCGCATTCGCGGTGCGACGGATGATGCCGCGTTTCTGGTTGGCTCCACGCTGGAGAAAGGCACTGAGTGGCGCGAATACGATTCCGCTACATTCCGGCGGGTTGTGTTGCGCCCGGCGAGCAGCCGCGGCATCGAAAACTTCAAGACCTATTTTTCGACACCGGCGCTTGCCCGCTCGATCTATAATTCGGTGCTGATGGCGTCGATCAGCACGGTGGTGACGGTCTCGATCGCTTTTGCGCTCGCCTATGCGTTGACGCGCAGCTGCATGCCGCTCAAGGGGCTGTTCCGAGGCATCCTCACCATACCGATCCTCGTACCGTCGCTACTGCCGGGCATTGCGCTCGTCTATCTCTTCGGCAATCAGGGCGTCTTCAGGGATTGGCTGATGGGCTATTCCATATATGGTCCGATCGGGATCGTGATCGGCTCGGTGTTCTTCACGCTGCCGCATGCCTTCCTCATCATCCTGACCGCCCTGTCCGTCGCGGATGCGCGCCATTACGAGGCCGCGGCGTCGCTCAGGGCCAGCAAGTGGCGCACCTTCACCACCGTGACGGTGCCGGGCGCGCGCTACGGCCTGGTGTCAGCCGGCTTCGTCGTCTTCACATTGGTCATCACCGATTTCGGATTGCCCAAGGTGATCGGCGGCCAATACGGCATGCTGGCCGTCGATATCTACAAGCAGGTGATCGGCCAGCAGAATTTCGAGATGGGGGCGGTTGTCTCCGTCATTCTTCTGGTGCCGGCCGTGCTCGCCTTCGCCGTCGATCGGCGCATGCAGAAGCGCCAGGTGGCGCTGCTTTCGGCGCGGGCGGTGCCCTATGCGCCCAAGCCCAATGCGCGCATGGACGGCTTCTGCTTTGCCTTCGCATGCCTCGTCAGCCTGTTCATTCTCGGCATGATCGCCATGTGCCAGATCGCGGCGCTGGTTAAGTTCTGGCCCTACGACCTGACGCTGACGACGAAGAATTTCGCTTTCGATCTGATGGATGGCGGCGGGTGGGCGGCCTATGGCAACTCCATCAAGCTCGCATTGCTGACGGCATTCTTCGGCTCGGTGATCGTCTTTGCCGGCGCTTACATGGTCGAGAAGGCCGATGGGTTCCGCTTCGGCAGGGGCGTCTTTCATTTCCTGGCGATGATGCCGATGGCCGTGCCGGGCATGGTGCTGGGCTTGGCCTATATCTTCTTCTTCAACAATCCCGCCAATCCGCTCAACTCCATCTACGGCACGATGACGATCCTCGTCGTCTGCACGGTGACACACTTCTACACCGTGGCGCACCTGACGGCGCTGACGGCGCTGAAGCAGATGGATCCCGAATTCGAATCCGTTGGGGCGTCGCTCAAGCAGCCCTTCCATCGGCTGTTCTTCCGCGTCACGTTGCCGGTCTGCCTGCCGGCGATCCTCAACATCGGCATCTATCTCTTCGTCAACGCCATGACGACGGTCTCCGCCGTCGTCTTTCTCTATGCCACCGACACCAAGCTTGCCTCGGTTGCCGTGCTCAACATGGATGATGCGGGCGACATCGCACCGGCGGCTGCAATGGGCATGATGATCTTCTACACCAACGTCGTCGCCAAGCTCATCCACGCGGCGGTCGCCCGTGGATTGCTCGTGCGCACGCAGGCGTGGCGGTAGGCCTTTCGGCGTCGGTACAGGGTTGACTTGGTCGCCGGAAATCGGCGGGAAATGCCGTCCTTCGCGTCCGGACGTCTCGGGATCGAAGTTCGTCCGGGGCCTAGGCGACCCTCATGTCTGGCACACGCAATCAGATTCGATTGGGATCGATCGCGAAGGCTGGCGGTGCTCAAGGTCCGCCAGGCGGGTGCGCTGCGGCGTGTAGCCGTAGGTTTCCCGGTAGGTCCGGGAGAAGTGCGAAGCCGAGGAAAATCCGCATACCACGGCGATCTCGAAGACGGGAAGCGAGGAGTTGACGAGAAGCAGGTGCGCACGCTCCAGCCGCATCTGGAGATAGTAGCGCTTGGGGGAGCGGCCCATCTCGCGCCGAAACAGGCGCTCGATCTGACGGCGCGACAGCCCCGTCGCGGGAGTTATGTCGGCGAGTTTCAACGGTTCGGCGAGGTTCGCCTCCATCTGCTCGATGATCTCGATCAGCAATCGGTTGTCGATACCTACGCGGCTCTGAAGCGGCAGCCGCTGGCGTTCTCCGGCCTTGCGGACCCGGTCCGATAAAGCCACCTCGCAAACGCGATTTGCCAAGTCCCTGCCGAGCTCGTCTTCGACAATGCGCAGGAACATGTCGAACGGCGCATTGCCGCCGGCGCAGGTATAGAGTTCGCCGTCGATCTCGAAGGCAGTCTGGCGGGGTTTCGTCATGAAGAACCGTTCGGAGAAATCCGGAAAGTGTTCCCAATGTACGGCGCAGCGGCGCCCGTCGAGCACGCCGGCCCGCGCCAGGCTGTAGAGCCCGCCCGCGAGCGCGGCGACGGGGAGGCTGCCCCGCCGGGACAGTCGCAACCAGCCTTCGGCCTTTCCGTCGGCCGGAGGAATGGCGCGGCCGCCGCAGACCACGATCATGTCAGAACGCCCCGGTTGGTGCAGCCCGTCGTGCTCCGAGGTGAGCGCTGCGTCGGCCACCATACGTATTCCGCAGCTTGACAGCGTCGGCTGGCCGTCGCGTGTCAGGATACGCCAGCTATAATGCGACCTGCCCAGGACATCATTGGCGAGGCGAAGGGCTTCGAGCGCGGAGGTAAATGCGTGCTGCGTGAAGCCGTCGAGCAGGTAGAAGGTGAACCGGCGGCCTTGTGTGCATGCCTGCTGCACTGCCTGTCTCCCGTTGCGTCATTGAGTGCTTGAGAGCATGATGCAAAGAATAGTTACATTATGCAACATAAATAGACATTATCGCTACGTGATTATGCGCGAGGCGGCGGATTGATCCGCTTCAGGCTAGAAAATTGATGTCAAAATCGGATTGCGGTGACGCGTCTTGCGGCGCGTCTTGTCAAAATGCCAAAAATGATCGCAGATACCAGCATGTCAGATACTCAAAACGCTCGCGCCCTTGCGCCCCGCCGTCATGGCGAGATCCTCCGCCGCCTGGCCGCCGATGGCACCGTCAGTATCACCGAGCTTGCCGACCACTTCGATGTGTCGCGGCAGACGATCCGCCGCGACTTGAAGCATCTGGCCGAGCGTGGCCAGCTTGAGCTCGTGCACGGCGGCGCGACGCTGTTCGAACCGACCGAGGCCGCCTTCACGGAGAGGCGAGGGGAGAATGCGGCGGCGAAGGCGTCCATCGGCCGGGCTGCAGCCGGTCTCGTGCGCGACGGCATGGTGGTGTTTCTTGATTCCGGCACGACCACGCTTGCGGTGGCGCATGCCCTGGCGGAGCGGAAAAACCTAACGATTTGTACGACGGCCCTGTCTATCGCGCTGCAGATGTGCCGCCAGCCACTGGTGCGCGTGCATATGCTGGGTGGCGAGATCGACCCGGCGGAGGAGGCAGCCGTCGGTATCGATGCGCTCGAGGCGATCAGTCATTTCCGGGTGGATGTGGCCTTCCTCGGTGGTGGCGGATTGTCTCCTGACGGTGAGGTGACGGACTTTACCCGCAATGGTGCCGAGCAGCGCTCGCGCATGATCGCGATGGCGGCCAAGGCCTACTTCATTCTCGATAGCTCGAAGTTCGGTCGATTGACGCCGCTGCGCATTCCGCGTTTCGAAGCGGCAGCCGGGGTGATCGTCGATGCCAGACCGCCGAAGGCGATCTGCGAGGCGCTGGAGCGGCGGGGTCCTGGCCTGATTGTAGCGGCATGATGTAATATTTTGTAACTTTTTGTCTTGTTATTTGCCGTTCCCTCGTTATGGTGTGGTCTTCCATGGCTTCGGGAGGCTGTTTCATGGCTCAGAATTTTCCAACGCAGGCACAGGTCGTCATCATCGGCGGCGGCATTATCGGCTGTTCGGTCGCCTACCACCTCACCAAGCTCGGCTGGACCGACGTCGTGCTCCTGGAGCAGGGGCAATTGAGCGGCGGCACGACGTGGCACGCTGCGGGCCTTGTCGGCCAGTTGCGCAGCCACGCGAACATGACGAGCCTCATCAAATACTCGACGCAGCTCTACAGCGAACTGGAGGCTGAAACCGGGCTTGCCACGGGCTGGAAGAATTGCGGCTCCGTTTCCGTGGCAAGGTCGGCCGACCGAATGACGGTGCTGAAGCGCACTGCCGCGTCCGCCCGTGCACAGGGCGTTGCCATCGACGTGATCTCGCCGAAGGAAGCCCAGGATCTCTGGCCGGTAATGGCGATCGACGACCTGGTGGGCGCGGTCTGGCTGCCCGGTGACGGCAAGGCCAACCCAACCGATCTGACGCAATCGCTGGCAAAGGGTGCGCGAAACCGCGGTGCACGCATCATCGAGCGCGTGCGCGTCACGGGCATCAGCGTTGCCGATGGCGCGGTGACCGGCGTCGAGACGGACCAGGGAACGATCGCCGCCGAGATCGTCGTCAATTGCGCCGGCCAGTGGGCGCGCAAGGTCGGGCTGATGTGCGGTGTGTCGGTGCCGCTGCATTCGGCTGAACATATGTACATCGTGACCGGCAGGATCGATGGCGTGCATCCGGACCTGCCGGTCATGCGCGATCCCGATGGCTACATCTACTTCAAGGAAGAGGTCGGTGGCCTGGTCATGGGCGGTTTCGAACCGGAGGCGAAGCCGTGGGGCATGGCGGGCATCCCTGATGATTTTGAATTCGCCTTGCTGCCCGATGACTGGGACCAGTTCGAAATCCTGATGCAAAGCGCCCTGCAACGGGTGCCGCAACTGGCGACATCAGAGGTGAAGAAGTTTTACAACGGTCCAGAGAGCTTCACCCCCGACAACAACTTCATTCTCGGCGAGGCGCCGGAACTGAAGAATTTCTACGTCGGTGCCGGCTTCAACTCGATGGGCATCGCCAGTGCCGGTGGCGCCGGGCGGGCCCTGGCGGAATGGATCGTCAACGGTGCGCCGACGATGGACCTGTGGCCGGTCGATGTCCGCCGTTTCGCAAACTTCAACAACAATCCGCGCTGGCTGCATGACCGCGTCAAGGAGACGCTCGGGCTGCATTACGCCATGCCCTGGCCCAATCGCGAGCTGGATACGGCGCGGCCCTTCCGCCGCTCGCCGCTCTATGACCGGCTTGCGGCAAAGGGCGCCTGCTTCGGCTCGAAAATGGGCTGGGAGCGTGTCAATTGGTTTGCATCGGCGGGAGAAAAGCCGGTCACGGACTATGCCTTCGGCCGGCAGAACTGGCACGAGGCGGTCAAGCGCGAGATGAAGGCAACGCGCGAGGCAGCCGGCATCTTCGACCAGACCTCCTTTGCCAAGCTTCTGGTTCAGGGGCGCGATGCCGCTGCCGCGCTCAACCGCATCTGCGCCGCCGATATCGACGTTGCCATCGGTCGTTCCGTATACACCGGGCTGCTCAATGCGCGCGGCGGTTATGAAAGCGACCTGACCGTGCTGCGACTTGCTGCGGATCGCTTCCTTCTGATTACCGGTTCGGCGCAGCCGGTGCACGACGCCGACTGGATCCGCAAGAACCTGCCGGCGGAAGCCCATGTGACGCTTACGGACGTCACCTCCGCCTACGCGGTCCTCGCCCTCATGGGCCCAAGCGCGCGAGACATCCTGTCGCGGCTGACGTCGGCCGATCTCTCCAATGCCGCGTTTCCCTTCGCGACGATCCGGGAGATCGATATCGGCTATGCCACGGCCTATGCCAACCGCATGACCTATGTTGGCGAGCTCGGCTGGGAGTTGATCGTGCCGACGGAGTTCGCCGTCGGCGTCTACGAGGCGCTGCACGAGGCCGGGCGTGATTTCGGGCTGACCGATTGCGGCTACTATGCGCTCGAGGCACTCCGGCTGGAAAAGGGCTATCGCGCCTGGAGCCGCGAGCTGACACCGGACATCAACCCTTATGAGGCGGGCCTTGCCTTCGCGCTCTCCCTCGACAAGCCGGACGGTTTTATCGGCCGCGATGCATTGATCGCCGTAAAGGAGAAGGGCGCGCCCACGCGGCGCATCGTGCAGTTCACCGTGGATGATCCGTCGCCGATGTTATGGGGTGGGGAGCTGGTTCTTCGCGATGGCAAGCCCGTCGGCGAAGTCCGTTCGGCCGCCTACGGCCACACGTTCGGCCGCTCCGTCGCCCTTGGCCTCATCGAACATTCCTCCGGCGTGAACAAGGCGTTCCTGGAGGGCGGTCGCTTCGAAGTCGAGCTTGCTGGCGTTCGGGTTTCCGTCACCGCGCATCTTTCCCCGGCCTATGATCCGAAGGCTTTGCGCGTCAAGGCGTAGGGATATGGAGTTGGCGGGTGAGCGGCTCCCGATCATCCGCGAGCGATTTTGCGTGACAACCGTGCGCAGTGCTGCTGCGCACGGGAGCGCGTATCGACTTGAACGTTTAACGCACATAGCCGCGCCAGGCATCGCGCATAACCCCAACACCTCGGCGTCTGGATAACCCGCACGCCTCACCTGGCTGAGATCGTTGACCCGACACCCTACACGCCCCATTGCGTCGGCCGACCTTTAGACTGAGGAGGCGTGTCGCAACCAGACACCGTGCGGCCGCTCCTCTTGAAAGCCGGGCTGCGAAGTAATACCTTGAAGAAATCATTCCTTACAATGGTGTCGACGATGTCCACGACAGTTACAGCCAAGGGGCAGGTTACGATCCCGAAACCAGTGCGCGACCTCCTGGGTATCGTGCCTGGAAGCAAGGTTGATTTTCAGCGCGCCCCGGATGGAAGCATCGTGCTGGTGCATGCGGCTAAAAAGCAGCAACCCAGCCGCTTCTCGAAGCTGCGAGGACACGCCGGCAAGGGGCTGGATACCGACGCTATCATGGCCCTGACGCGTGGCGAACCGTGATACTGGTAGACACGAATGTTCTTCTCGATGTTGTCACCGATGATCCGACGTGGGCTGATTGGTCCATAACCCAGCTTGAAAACGCAAGTCTTCGTGGGAAACTCTGGATCAACGACATCGTCTATGCCGAACTGGCTGTTCGCTACGATCGGATCGAAGATGTCGAAGCGTTCATTGATCAGGCAGGATTGGAATTGACGTCAGTGCCTCGCGAGGCTCTCTTTCTGGCAAGCAAGGTCTTTACGCGATATCGCAAAGCAGGCGGCACAAGGACCGGCGTCCTCCCCGACTTCTTCATCGGTGCGCATGCGGCCGTCAGCGGATTGCCGTTGCTGACGCGGGATGTCGGCCGCTATCGGACCTATTTCCCCACTTTGACATTGATCGCCCCGCCTTCGCCGACCTAGAGGCGCGCCCCTGTTTCGATATGGATGGTGCCGGGCGACCCGTCTCGACAGCCTAGGCACACGCTCCTCCTTCGTCACGATTTCAGGAGCGACATCCCGCTTGTTTCATCGAACAGGTGCAAGCTGTCCTCGTCGACTAGGAACGAGACAGGGTCTCCTGGCTTTGGACACAAGCTGGCCTTGACCAGGGCGCCGATTTCCCGGCCGGCAAAGAGAAACGTCACCAGCGCATCGTTGCCATGAAATTCGACAAGGTCGGCGATGCCGGAGATGACGTTTGCAGGGGCTTCGTGCGATCTTGGCGTGTTGAGGTCAGCTGGACGGACGCCCAGTACGACCCTTTGCCCCGGGGTCAACGCGAACCGCTTTCCCGAGATGCGGAGGTCCGGGCCAGAGCCGCGAAGCAACCATCCGGCGTCCAGTTTTTCCACGGTCACGTCGATGAAATTCATATTCGGGGTGCCGATGAAGCCCGCGACGAACAGCGTCTTCGGCCGGCGTGCCAACCTGCTCGATCGCGCCGCCCTTCATCAGCACGATGCGGTCGGCAAGCGTCATCGCTTCGAGCTGATCGTGGGTGACGTAGATCGTCGTGGTCTTCAGCTTCTGGTGCAGACGCGCAATCTCGACCCGCATGTGGTTTCTAAGCTTCGCATCGAGGTTGGAAAGCGGTTCGTCGAAAAGGAAGACACGCGGCGTCTTGATCATCGCACGCGCGATCGCCACGCGTTGCTGCTGCCCGCCGGAAAGCTCCGTCGGCTTGCGCTCGAGGTAGGGGTACAGTCCGAGCGTAGCGGCCACGGCACGAATGCGTTGATCTATCTCTGGCTTTGGGACTTTCATCCGCTTCAATCCGAAGGCGATGTTGTCGTAGATCGTCATGTGCGGATAGAGCGCATAGTTCTGAAATACCATCGCCACACCACGATCGCGCGGTGGGAGATCATTGACCGTCTTGCCGTCGATCACCACCTTTCCGCCGGAGATGTCTTCCAGCCCGGCGATCATCCGAAGAAGGGTCGACTTGCCGCAACCTGACGGCCCGAGAAAGACGATGAACTCATGATCGGCGACGTCGAGGTTGAAGTCCTTGATGACGCTGACGGCGCCGTATTGCTTGTCAACATTTGAGCAGGCGATATTCGCCATGACCTATTCCTCCCCATTGCCGATGAAAATCTGAAGCTTGACATCCGACGGGCGCGCGGCGGCGGCCCGCTCGAAGGCGCTGATGCTGTCCTTGAAGCGGAATGTCTCGGTAATCAGCGGCTTTAGGTCCACTTTTCCCGACGCAATCAGTTGCAGTGCGCGATCGAAGATGTTCGCGTAGCGGAAGACGGTCTCGATCCTGACCTCCTTCGAGATCGCGCCCGGAACATCGAAGGTGACCGCCTCGACAGGCAAGCCGACGAGAACGAGGGCGCCGCCGGGCCGGACAAGGTCGAAGATACCCGCAAATGCCTTCGCACTGCCGCTTGCCTCGAAGACGACGTCCGCACCCCAGCCGCCGGTCTCTGTGGCGACGGTTTCGGCGAAGGGCCGCTCGGCGATATTGACGGGCGTGATGCCGGGATATTGCCCGGCAATAGCCAGTTTCTCCGCGCTGAAATCCGAGATGAAAACGCGACTGCATCCGCCTGCAAGGGCAGCAAGCGCGACCATGATGCCGATCGGCCCGCAGCCGATAACCGCAGCGATATCGCCCGGCGCGATACGTGCCCGCGCGGCCGCCTGCATGCCGATGGCGAAGGGTTCGACCATGGCACCTTCGGCAAATGAGACGGTGTCGGGCAATCTGTAGGTAAAGGCGGCCGGATGTACGACCTGTGGCGTCAGCACACCGTGGATCGGCGGCGTTGCCCAGAAGCGTACCTTCGGGTCGACATTGTAGAGGCCGAGTTTGGAGGCACGCGACGACAGATCCGGCACGCCCGGTTCCATGCAGACCCGGTCTCCGACCTTCAGATCGCCGACATTGCTGCCGATTTCGACGATGGTTCCCGCGGCCTCGTGGCCAAGCACCATCGGCTCATGCACGACATAGGGTCCGATCGCCCCATGGGTGTAGTAGTGCACGTCGCTGCCACAGACGCCGACGGTGTGAATGGCGATCTTGACGTCGTCGGGGCCGAGTTCGAGGGGGAGCTCGATCTCTCTCAATGACAGGACGCCCTTTTCTTCGAGGACCAACGCTTGCATGAATGCTTTCCTTGTTGTCACGATGTCTTGCGCTTGAAGGCGCTGTTGAGCATGCCGCTCAGCACTCCGATGAAGAGGAGCGGTGGTACGGAGAGAAGAACGACGGAGGCATTGAGAATGCCCCAGGGCACGTCGCGGCCGAGCTGGGTCAGTTCCGATGCTACGATCGGCAATGTCTTGGCATCCGACGTCGTCAGCATCAGCGCGATCAGGAACTCGTTCCAGACGAGCACGAAGGCAAAGGCAACGGCGCCGACCAGCGATCTGAGCGCGATCGGCAGGGCGATCAGGAAGAAGATCGCATAGGGTCCGTAACCATCGACCCGAGCCGCCTCCTCGACCTCTTTCGGCACTCTTGCAAAGGCCGGCACGCTGAGCCAGATGACGGTGGCGAGTGTGAGCAGGGTGTAGGTGACGATCATCGAGAGGCGGGTGTCATAGAGGCCGAAGTCGAGCCAGATCACCATCAGCGGGATAGCGATTGCCACCGGTGGCAGGAAGCGCAGCGAGAGCACGAAGAACTGGATGTCGCGCGACCAGCGGTTGGGGTAGCGCGCAATCGCATATGCAGCGGGAAGACCCAAAAGCGCGCCGATCAGTACGGATGCGCCCGCGATGATCAGCGAGTTTATCAATCCGGCAAAGACGCTCTCGCGGCCAAGCACATAGGCGAAGTTGTCGAGCGTCGGCGTGAAGATGAACAACGGTGTCGGAGTGACGATATCGACCCGGTTCTTGAAGGCGTTGAGCAATGTCCAGAATACGGGGAAGACGGCGGAGAACGCCGCCACCAGGAGAAGAATGCGGCCGAGCAGGCGGCTAAGCTTGTGCGCGCTCATCACTGAACCCTCTTCCAGATGAAGGTGAAGGCGATGGAGGTGGCAATCATCATCAGGACGGCTATGCTAGATGCGTAGGATATTCGCCCGGACTCGATGAAGCCTTGCGAGAAGGCGTACATGTCGAGCGTTTCCGTCGTGATGCCGGGTCCGCCGCGCGTCATGACGTAGATCAGGTCGAAGGCACGCAGCGACTCGATCATCTTGACGAAAGCCAGCGAAATCAGCGGCGCCTTCAGCATCGGGATGGCGATGTGGGTGTAGATTTCCCAGGTGCGGGCATGATCGAGGCGGGCCGCCTCGAAGGGTTGCGGCGGCAAAGTCTCCAAAAGCTTGAGCACGATGACCGAGAAGAACAGCCCCCATTGCCAGACGTCGACCAGAGCCACGGTCGCAAGCGCGGTTGCCGGATTGGACAACAGGTCGAGAGGCTGACCGGTGATGGCCTTGTAGGGATAGGTGGCGATGCCATAGAGCGGATGGAACGCAAACTTCCAGACGAAAGCTGCCGAGACACGCGGCAGGATCACCGGCATCAAAAAGAGCAGCGCCAGAATGTTGCGCATGCGCGGCGAGGCACATTCGAACATGAGTATGCCAAGGCCGACTGCAACGATCAAAGTCATGCCCACCGTCACCGCTTCCCACGTCAACGACACGCCGATCGCGTTGACGAAGCGACGGTCGGAGAAGAGGTCGATGTAGTTGGCAAGCCCGACGAAGTCGCCGACGGGGCGGCTCAGCTCCCGGTTCTGCAAGGAAATATAGATCGCGTAGACAGTCGGCACGAATGCGAGCACGGCCAGGATCATCATGGCCGGGGTCAGGAAGACCTTCGGCAAGCTGTTTTTCTGTTTCATGGGGTAGACATCCTACGGCAAGGAACGGGCGCGCTTCCGGCGGGCTGGAGCGTCTCCGGCAAGACGGATATCTTGCCGGAGTGGTCGGTCGCGGGAGACCCTATTGGCTGCGGGCCACGAGTTCCTTGGCGAACCCATCGAGTTCGTCGAGGCCATCCTTGATATCGGTGCGGGTGCCGGTGATCAGTTCTTCCAGGATGATGCCCCAGCGATCGCCAAGATCGGGCCATTGCGGGTTTTGCCAGAAGTTGACGGCCGTCACCTTGCCGGTATCGGCCAGCGCCTGACCGAGATCGGGACCATAGAGTTCCGCGAACTTCTTGCTGGTCATGATGCTGGTGCGGTTGAGTTCGCTGAACTGATTGGCTTCCAGCCGTCGGTTCTCGTTTTCCTTCGACGTGGCCCAGGCGATGAACAGGCCGGCGCAGGCCTTCGAGGCCTCGTCCTTGTTGGCCTTGGCGCCGATCGCCAGGCCATGTCCGTATCCGCCGCCCGTCAGCGGTGCCGGCGGCGGCAGATAGCCGACCTTGCCGGCGACCTTTGACGACTTGGGATCGATCGCCATGCCGACAAGCGGGGTGGATTCGATCAGCATTGCCACCTGCCCGGAGGTGAAGGCGCCGACCGCCTCATCCCACCCGCCGGTCTGGCTGCCGGGCGCGGAATATTTGAAGAGTTCGAGATAGGTTTCCGTGGCCTTCTCTGCCTGTTCGCTGTCGAAGACGGCCGTCTTGCCATCAAACCAGTTGCCCCCGAAACCTTTGAAGAAGGGCATCCAGCGCCACACGTTCGCGCCGGAGCCCCGCTGCCCGCGAAGAGCCGTGCCGTAGATGCCCTGGTCGGGCTGGTGAAGCTTCTTCACCGCGGCGATGTATTCATCAAGTGTCTTCGGCGGGGCGATGCCAGCCGCTTCAAGCAGGTCCTTGCGGTAGACCATGAGGTCGCCACCGCCGGTGATGGGAGCAAACCAGACCTTGCCATCATAGGTGGCGACTTTCTGACGGCCCGGATCGAAGTCGGCGTAGTCGTAATCTGTGGGATAGTAGTCCAAGAGCGGCGCGACCCACCCGGCCGAGGCGAACAGCGCGACGTTGGCTTCATCGATGTAATAGACGTTGTATTTGCCGATCGTCGAAGCGTCGGCCTTCGTCTTGGCGCGGCGATCGTTTTCGTTGAGATAGTCGATCTCGAACGAGGCGCCGCCGCTGAGCTTCTCGAATTCGGCCTTGTAGTCCTCGATCAGTGTGAGGCCGTCGCGCGGTTGGGCAAGCACCTTGATCGTGCTCGTGCATTCGGCGGCAAGTGCAACAGTCGATACCGTGCTGGAAAGAAGGCATGCGAAGGCGATGCTCGAAACGAGCGTTCTGGCTTTTCTCATGTGATGGACCTCCCCAAGGTCATGACAACACGCGCCGGAAACTCCTCAGATCAGGCCCGTGTTTCTTTGATAGCGAACCGTTTCGCTGGCCATCATCATAGGCGCAATCGGCAGGCGAACTAGCGCCCGCCATGCGTCAAATCTATACTTTAATGCAGAATTGAACCGAGAATGACGGCTAATATGATCGGCAGCGGCATCGATTCATTGTTTGCACGATTGTCGTGACAGGAAAAAATCAGCCGCGCGAGGTACGTCGCTGCCCGGTCAAGCGCCGGTAGGCCGAAGGCGTCATGCGGTGATGGCGCAGGAAGGTCCGGTTGAAATTGGAGATGTTGAGATAGCCGACTTCGAAGCAGATATCGGTAATCGGCATGTCGCTTTCGGCAAGCAGCTTGCAGGCCTGCCAGATCCGCAGCTTGTTGACGTGGTCGGTAAAGCTGTTGCCGGTGTTCTTCTTGAAGAACCGCGAGAAAGTCGTATCGCTCATGCCGGCCATGGATGCCACGTCGGTCAAGTGGATGTCGGTGGCAATGTTCTCGTAGATGTAAGCCAGTGATCGACGAAGCACGTCGAGCGATTCCGCGTCCAGTTTCGGCGCGAATTCGGGCGATGACAGCACCTCGCCCTCTTGCGTGTTGACGAGGAGATCCAGCAGTTGAACGAACAGGGAAAGCCGCGACAGGCCCTTTGCGCTGCCCATGCGTTCGATGAGGTCGCCGCCTATGGTGCGTGCATCGCCGTGAAAGACGAGACCTCGCTCTGCCCGCGAGAAGAAATCCTCGAGTTGCGCGAATTCGGGCAGGGCGTCGGTGATCTGCCGGATCCGGTCGGGATGGAACTGGATGACGATGTCACGGCCCTCGATGATCTCACCAGGCGCCGTTGCCGTCACCCAATCATGGGGCAGATTGCTGCCGATGACGGTCAGGTAGCCCGGCGAGAACTCGCCAATGTGGTCACCGACGAAGGCCATGCCGGTGGATTTCCGCAACAGATGGATCTCGATCTCAGGATGGAAATTCCAGACGTTACGCTCCCAGGGGTAATCGTCCAGGCGCCAGAGAAACGTCTCGTTGACGTCGGTAACGATATGCTCGAATGTCGGGGAATTGGCCGCCATGGATGCCGGCTTCGCGCCCAACGCGGCCTTTGGCAGAAGAGATTTCCGTTTTCTTGCGACGTTCATATCATCGCTCCGACCGGCTCACCGTGCATCAAGGGACCGTAGCTGTTCGTCCCATCGTCTTCCTCCGCAAAACCGATAGAAGATCTTCTCGCTGGTGTCGAGGCGGTACAATTTGCGCGAAACAGAGTCATGTCGGACCGGCCGCGGACGCTCCGGATGGTCTGCGTTGGCAGGGAACCTCCCGGACCTCCATATCGGCATGGCGATACCTTCGGGTTAAAGTGCCGCCAAAGTGTTGCGGCCTAAGCGACGTGGAACGTCAAGCATAGGCATAGGTCGGGACAAAACATTCGCATATACATTTATAATAATATACCCTTACGTTGTGCGGCACGAGCGCAAACACGCCGCGAGCATAGCGGCGGTGTTGGCTTGTGCACCCTCCTTAGGACTCTTGGGGGGAGGAAAAATGGATTTTGGCATTGAAGGCGGCTCGGGGGTGGCGTACTCGGCAACGCTGACCGACGCTGAAATAGAAACACAGCTTACCTGTATCCAATCAAGCCCCGAATTCGATGTCCCGGACCGGGTGTGGAGACGCTCAATTTATGTCGTTGAGGAACCCGACGCCGGCAGGGACGAGCGCAGCAAGTCGTATTCGGTCGCCACGAAGGTTTTTGGGCAGGACGCGCCCCTTTGACGTGCAAACCGGTCTCGGCATGTGCGCCTATCAAACCGGGTAACAACATGTTTCCGACAAGACAATAAATCGAAGGGTGGAGAAAACGACGCCTAGCACGTGGAGGGCAAGGAAATGGACGACATGACCGACAGGCCCGTTGAGGCACAGAATGAAGAAACGAAGAAAGAGGCGCGCCGTTACGAGAAGCGACTCGCGAAGTTGCAGGTCGAGTTGGCGTATCTGCAGTCCTGGGTGCAAAAGTCAGGTGCGCGTATTGTCATCGTCTTCGAGGGACGCGATGCGGCCGGCAAGGGGGGCGTCATCAAGCGCATAACTCAGTGGGTGAGCCCACGGGTCTTCCGTGTGGTCGCCCTGCCCGCACCAACTGACCGGGAGAAGTCCCAGATGTATATGCAGCGCTATCTCGCTCACATGCCTGCCGCCGGCGAGGTCGTGATCTTCGATCGCAGCTGGTACAACAGGCCGGGCGTCGAGCGCGTCATGGGGTTCTGCACGGAAAAGCAGGCGCGACGCTTTCTGGAGTTGGCGCCACGGTTTGAAGCGGCGATCGTGGAAAGTGGCGTCACTTTGCTGAAATATTTCCTGACGGTGAGCGAGGACGAGCAGGAGCGCCGCTTCCGCCGCCGCATCGACGATCCGTTGCGGCAATGGAAACTGAGCCCCATGGACCTGGAATCCTACCGGAAGTGGTGGGACTACACACGCGCCTATGACGAGATGATCAGGATGACCGATAGTCAGCACGCGCCGTGGTGGATTGTTCCCTCTGACAGTAAGAAGCGCGCTCGCATCAACTGCATCTCGCATATCCTCAAATCGATACCCTACGAACGCGTGAAGTTTGAGGAGCCCGACCTCGGCAAGCGTCAGAAGCGGCCGTCCGGCTTTATTGAAGACACGACCGCGCGTAATGTGGTGCCGGATATCCAAGGATCCGCCGGTCACTAGGGCATTTCCAGGAAACTGCGAAGCGGTTTCCGTGAAATGCTTGGAAATAAAGAGATAGAGCGTTTCCGTGACTCCGTTCAAATCGGAAACGCTCTGGAAATGCAGGCGACGACGGGGCGATAGCGAGGGGACGCCTTCATCGCCCGTTCGATGCCTGAACCACCCGATGAGCGAACAATCTGTTGGAGATAAAGCGATGAGTGCGGAAAAAGACACAGGACAGCCCGCAGCAATTCCGACCGCAGCCGATCTGCGCAAAAACCTGCTCGAAAAGCAGCTCGCGGCGATGGAACGCGATGACAAGATCAGGGATCGGGAACGCGAGGAGCGGGCGAAGTTCGCCGATGAATTCTTCAAGGAGCACGTTGGTGAAGAGGAGCGGGCGATCATCCGCAAGGTGGTCATGAGGGCCGTTGCCGATGGAAAGATGGAGGCGCTCGTCTACACGTTTCCATCTGATTTCTGCACCGACAACGGCCGGGCGATAAACAACGCCGATCCGCAATGGCCTGAGACGCTGCAGGGCAAGGCCAAGGAGCTCTACGATCGATTTAAGGTCGCTGCGCAACCCCAGGGCTATAAACTGAAGGCAATGGTGGTTACGTTCCCTGGAGGGATACCAGGGGACATCGGCTTCTTCCTGAACTGGGAAGCGCCGATAGCTTAGCTCGAACTGGGGCAGGGCAGAATCTGGCTGCCTCGCCAAATGTTCGACTTTGGGGGCTGTCGTGGCTGACGATCGATTTGGTACAAGCAAAAGTTTAGTGCCTGCTCCGGAGGCGACGGCCTCAATCGAAACACGCATCACCGATCTCGTCCGGTTCGGTGTCGTTGGTCTATTTGCCTATTGGTCGCTGACGCTTGTCGCACCCTTTGCCATTATCGGCATATGGGCCGCTATCCTGGCGGTCGCGCAATATCCGCTTTATCGCAGACTTGAAAATATGCTTGGCGGTCGCGGAAAGCTCGCAGCCTTGCTCATTACGCTGGTGAACCTTTCCCTCATTATCGGCCCATTGTCGGCACTCATCTTCGGCTCGCTGGACGGTGCACAGGTGCTGTTCGATAAGCTCAAGGGTAGCGAGACACTGATGCCGGCGCCGCCAGAGTCCGTTCGGAATTGGCCCGTCATCGGAGAACGAATCTACAATGCCTGGAGCCTTGCTTCAAACAATCTGGACGCCGCACTCAACCGGTTCCAGCCAGCATTGCTGCAGGCCGGCAGCAAGGCCTTAAGCGTTCTTGCCAGCATCGGGCTGGGATTTGTCGGTTTCATAGCGTCGGTAATTGTTACCGGCTTTCTGTTTCGTCCTGGCTTGAAGATCGCCGAGTTCACCAATGTGTGCGCGCACAGGATCGCCGGAGAGCGAGGGCAAGGGTTCGTCCGGCTCGCGACCGCGACGATCCGAAACGTCGCAAGGGGCGTCATCGGCGTGGCGTTCATTCAGACGCTGTTGTGCGCATTGGTTCTGAAGCTCTTCGCGGTGCCCGCCGCCGGGCTGATCGCGTTTGTCGTGCTGATCCTGTGCATCGTGCAAATCGGGCCGGCTCCCGTTTTCCTACCGCTGATCCTGTGGGGATGGATGACGATGGAGTTCCAGGCAGCCTTGCTAATGACGCTTCTCCTCGTCCCCATCGGGTTGATCGACAACATCATGAAGCCCATTCTGGTCGCCCGTGGTCTTTCCACACCAATGCTCGTCATTCTGGTTGGGGTGCTCGGCGGCACGCTTGCCTACGGGCTGATCGGCCTGTTTCTGGGGCCGATCGTCCTCAGCGTCTTTTATGACCTGCTTGCTGTCTGGATTCGTTCAGACAGGGTGGCCGTGCCGGCAGAGCAGGGCCTGGCTCGGGAGGGGAGCGGCGTCGTTTCGCGCGCCGACAGCGGAATTCAGGGCTAGCCTAATGATGTCGTCGGCGCCGTCGCGTTCCAGATCTATCCCGATGTTTGCCCGGACGGCGGCCGAACCGGCTTGGTAGACGGGCAATGCCGACCTTTTGAGGTTTCCGTAGAGGCATTGAGCCGGCGCCGGCAATCGCGCGGGACGATGAGCGAAACGTCTGCGGTTCGATGACGCGCGAAGACGCACGAAGACATGCCGCGCTACTGCATGTTTCCTTAAATCCTATTCGATTTAAGGATAAAAACATGCAGCAATTCAAAGTGCTACAGCGACCTTTGCGCGTCTGATAAGACGCAAGGCGCTGTAGGAGGCGACGATCAAACTGACGGTTTCATGGCGGCGCGCAAGGTATCGTTGATACGATCCTGCCAGCCGGGTCCATCCGCCTGGAAATGTGCGAGCACATCGCTGTCGATCTTCAGCGAAACGAGTTCCTTGGTGTTTGGGATCGCAGGTCTTTCGACCGCAGGAGCTGCCACCTTCTTTGCCGGCTTGAACAGCGCCTCGGCGGCATCTTTTGGGTTGGATGGTCTTCGTGGTGTCGTCACCATGGTCGCTTCCTTTCGTGGCCGGGGGCCTGTCGTCTCGCTTGCGAAGATGTCGAACGATGCTAGCCTGACGCTCGTTCAATCACGCGATACAACGTCTTCGTAACAGGCGTCAGGCCGGCACGCCACTGAAACAGACCCCATGGGGGCGTGATCCGCCGTATTCGGCCCGTTTCCATGGCTTTGCTGCTGCGACGTGCCACGCGTTCGGAATTGCCGCGGCCAGCCAGCTTGTTCCCCACGAGGCGCTTCAATGCGACACATTCGGGCGATGGCACGGCAGTCAACCGGTTCAATACAACCGGTGCCGTTCACCACAATTGCGGCGACAGCAGTTGTTGATCGATGGGGGCAGCTTCCCTTGATGCAGGTGGTGGCAGGCTACGTGCTGCGATGCCGCGCCATGAGTTTTGCCTGCAGTATGACCACGACGAGCAGGAAGGCGCCGCGGATGACAGATTGCCAGTAAGCGGAGAGTGAGATCCAGCCGAGGCCGTTTTCGAAGTTGAGGATGTTGAACACCATGGCTAGCAGCAGCGCGCCGGCCAGCGTTGCGCCGACCGAGCCGGACCCGCCGGTGAGTAGCGTGCCGCCCACTACGACGGAGGCGATCGCGAACAGCTCCCAACCCACACCCTCCGTCGGTTGGCCAGCGCCAAATTGCGAGGCGAGGATGACGCCGGCAAGCCCGGCGAGTGTGCCCGAGGCGAGATAGACTGCGGCGAGCGTGCGCTCGACTTTCAGACCCATCAGCCCTGCCGTCGCCTCGCCGTCGCCGATCGCGAGAATGTGCCGGCCGACCGGGAGTTTCTCCAGCACGAGCCAGCCAAGGATATAGGCGGCAAGCGCGATCCAGGCGGGAATGGGGAAACCCAGGAAATCGTCCTGGCCGATCACGGTGAAACCCGTGTCGTAGGAGACCGAGACCGACTGGTTGTCGGCAAGCAGCAGGCCGGTGCCATAGGCCGCCAGCATGGTCGCAAGCGTGGCGATGAAGGGCTGGATCCGCATCCTCGTAATGACGAAGCCGTTCAGCGCGCCCACGGCCAGGCCTGCCGCCATGCCGCCGAGAAGGCCTGCCGCCCAATGATAGGGCGACAGCAGTGCCGCCAAGACGCTTGCCATCGCCGCCGTGCCGCCGACGGAAAGGTCGATGCCGCCGGTGATGATGACGAGGGCCATGCCGAGCGCAATCAGCGCGAACATCGAGTTATAGCGCAGGAAGCTCAGGATGTTGAAGGGCGACAGGAAGTTGTCGTAGCGAAGGGCACCGAAGAGGATGAGGCCGGCAAGCGCCAGGATCACGCCGAGGCGGGCGAGGTCGCCCGAGGATTTGATCGCAAAGGGGCGGAGGAGCGTGTTCATCGTATGGTTTTCCTCAACGCCTGTCGGCGCGTTGCTGGATGAAGACGGCAAGCACGATCAGCCCGGCCTTGACGATGAGGGCGGCCGCATCGGGCACGCCGTTGGCGAGCAGCGTGTAGCGCACCAGCTGGATGACGAAGGCGCCGAGCACCGTGCCGACGATATTGGCCCGCCCGCCGGTCAGAAGGGTGCCGCCGACCGCGACGGCGGCGATGGCATCAAGTTCCATGCCAAGGCCGACAAGGTTCGCGTCGCTGGCGGAGTTTCGCGCCACCACGATCAGGCCGGCGATGCCGGCAAGCGCGCCGCTCGCCATGTAGACGAAGAGCTTGACCCGCTTCACCGGCACCCCGGTGAGCCTTGCCGCCTTCTCGTTGCCGCCGACGGCTATGATCTGGCGGCCAATGACGGTGTAGCGGATCATTGCCCAGGCGAGTGCGACGACGAGGATCATCAACACGACTTGCGCGGGAATGCCGGCGATGCGGCCAAGCGCGATGAACTGGAAGCCCTCGTTCTTGAACACCTGCAGATTGCCGTTGGTCATGACCTGCGCGATGCCGCGACCGGCGATGAACAGGACCAGCGTCGCGATGATCGGCTGGATCGAAAAGCGTGTGACCAGCATGCCGTTGAACAGGCCGAAGAGGCCGGCGACGACGACGGGCACGATGAAGGCGAGCGCCACCGCAAGCCCCATGTTTTCCACCGGCCAGAACTGGCCCATGAAGATCATTGGTGCGAGCGCGCCGGCAATTGCCATGAGTGAGCCGACGGAAAGATCGATGCCGCCGGTGGCGATGACGAGCGTCATGCCGGTGGCGACGATGACGATGGTCGCCACCTGCGTGAGGTTCACGTTCAGCGTCTGCAAGGACAGGAAGTTCGGCGTGACGGCGATATTGAAGAGGATAAGCGCCAGAAAGGCGACGAAGGTGCCATAGCGGCTCGCCCAGGTGAAAAGCCGGCTTCCCGACGAAAGTGCGCCGGATTGTTGCGGGGCAGGGGTCTCGATCGTGGTCATGTCACTCTACCTGATGGGCCATGGCGGCCAGCAGCGCCGCCTCGCTCAAATCCTTGCGCGCGAGCGTCGACACCGATGTGCCGTCGCTGAGCACCGTCACGCGGTCGGCGGCAGCGAGAAGTTCTTCGAGTTCGGACGAGATCATCAGGACGCTTAAGCCTTCGTCGGCGAGGTTGCGCAGCAGTTTCAGGATTTCCGATTTCGCGCCGATATCAATGCCACGGGTCGGTTCGTCGACGATCAGAACCCGTGGGTCGGTGGCGAGCCAGCGCGCCAGCAGGACTTTCTGCTGGTTGCCGCCGGAAAGCTCCTTGATCGGCTGGTCCGGGGAGGCGCATTTGACGCCGAGCGCGCGGATATAGCGGTGGACGATCTCGTCTTGCCGCGCGCGGTCGACGATGCCGGCCTTCTTCAGTTTCGGCAGCAGCGCCAGTGTCATGTTCTCGCGGATGCTCATGTCGGGTACGATGCCGTCGATCTTGCGGTCCTCGGAAACGAGGCCGATGCCATCGGCGATGGCATCGGCCGGTTCGTGGTACGTCCGCGACTGCCCCGCCATGCGGATTGTGCCGCGCTCCAGCCTGTCAGCCCCGAAGATCAGGCGTGCCGTTTCGGTGCGGCCGGAGCCGAGCAGTCCCGCAAGGCCGGAAATCTCACCTTGACGCACGGCGAGGCTGACATCGCGCACGCGCACGCCCGCGCCGGCAGTCTCGATTTCGAGGCGGATAGGTCGATCCGGCGCTTCCGCATCCGGTGCAATCGCCTGGAAGGCGGCGAGTTCCTTGCCGAGCATGTGGCGCACCAGCGCCATCTTCGGCATGTCTGCCATTGCGCTCTTCGCCACCGTCTGACCGTCGCGCATGATCGTCACGCGGTCGCAGATCTCATAGAGTTCGTCGAGCCGATGGCCGATGAAGATGACGGCGACGCCGGAGCGCTTCAGCGTTCGGATCGTCTCGAAGAGGACGGCGACCTCGCGCTCGTCGAGCGAGGAGGTCGGCTCATCCATGATGACGAGACGGGCCTTCTGCGTCACCGCGCGGGCGATCGCCACCATCTGCCGGGTCGCCGCATCGAAATGCGCGACGGGACGGTCGACGTCGATCTTGAGGTTGAAGGTTGCCAGCACGCCTTCCGCACCGCGCCGCATGGCGGCGTGGTCGATCATGCCGAAGCGTCTCGGCTCACGGGAGAGATAGATGTTTTCGGCCACCGAGCGCTGCGGGGCGAGGTTGATTTCCTGGTAGATCGTCGCGATGCCGGCGCTTTGAGCCGTGGCGGGCATGGCAAAGTCGACCTCCTTGCCGTCGAAGCTAATAGTGCCCTCGTCGCGACGGTAGACGCCCGTCAGGATCTTGATGAGTGTCGACTTGCCCGCGCCGTTCTGGCCGACGAGGGCCATGACCTCGGCCGGTTCAACCTCCAGCGAGGCGGACTTCAGCGCCGCGACACCGGCAAATGCCTTT
Organism: Ensifer sp. 4252; assembly: GCF_050434565.1. Lineage (NCBI taxonomy): Bacteria > Pseudomonadati > Pseudomonadota > Alphaproteobacteria > Hyphomicrobiales > Rhizobiaceae > Ensifer > Ensifer sp. 4252. The sequence continues at coordinate 34,843 of NZ_JBNDIU010000028.1, read as the reverse complement.
GAAATGCCCTGCATGGACAGAAGCATGGGTCTCCTCCCTTTCTCCGCCATTCGCATCCCGCAAGGGCGCGCGCCATGAGCCTACACCCGAAAGGACCGAAGGTCAGGCCCGGGTGCTGCGTTCAAAAACCGGCCGGAACGGTTGTGCCGCCCCGGCCGGAGAAGGTTCGGGAGATGGATCAGTAGGCGTTCGCAAGTTCTCCGGCCGCATTGGAAGCGTCGTAGAACTTGTCGTCGTTGATGATCAGCGGGTCGATCTTCTCGCCCTTGGCGTAGCGCAGCATGGTCTCGAACGCCTTTGGCCCGAAGCGCGGGTTGCACTCGACGACCGCGGCGATCTTGCCGTCGACGACCGCCTGCACGGCCTCCTTGCCGCCGTCGATCGACAGGACAAGGACGTCCTTGCCCGGCACCTTGCCGGCCGCTTCGAGTGCTGCGATGGCGCCGATCGCCATTTCGTCGTTGTGGGCGTAGATCACGTCCGCATCGGGATGCGCCTGAAGCAGGGCTTCCGCCACCTGGCGACCCTTGTCGCGGGCAAAATCGCCGGTCTGCGAGGCGACGATCTCGAAGCCGCCTGCGGCCTTGATCGCCTCGTCAAAACCCTTCTTGCGGTCGTTGGCCGGCGAGGATCCGGTGGTGCCCTCGAGTTCGATGATCTTCGACTTGCCATTGGCATTCTTGGCCAGCCATTCGGCCACGCGCTTTCCTTCCTCGACGAAGTTCGAGCCGATGAAGGTCAGGTAATCTTCGCCGGCCTTGGCGAGCGACGGGTCGACGGAACGGTCGAGCAGGATCACCGGAATGCCGGCCTTCTTGGCGGCCATGACGGCGGGGATCAGCGGCTTTTCTTCGCGCGGGGCGAGGAAAATCACGTCGACGCCCTGGGCGATCATCGAGTTGACATCGGCGACCTGCTTGGCGGCGGAACCCGCAGCATCCGTATAGACGAGCTGGAAGCCGAGCTTTTCGGCTTCGGCCTTCATGCTGTTCGTCTGGGCGATGCGCCAGGGATTGTTGGATTCGGTCTGCGCAAAGCCGACCTTGTATTTGTCCTTCTGCTCAAGCTTCGGCACTTCGGCGATCGCGATGCCCGCAACGGCGAGCGCGCCGACGGCCGATGCCGCAAGCATGAAAATGCGACGGGAAATCATGGTCATGAGTGGTTTCTCCTCCCAGGTCGTGGCCGGTGCTCCTCTACCGGACGTGAGCTTTTTGTGCTTCACATGTGCAAATCTTGCGCTAATAATATTAGCAGTCAAGAGCCAAAATTATGAGCACTTGCAAAAAATCCGCGTGCAGTGCAATGCACGCCGAGGGGCGAGGAACGACGCATGGCCAAGGCGAATGGGCGAAATTTGGAAAAGAAGGGCGGCGGACGCCCGACAATGACGGATGTCGCCCGCATCGCAGGTGTCTCCCAGTCGAGCGTTTCGCTTGTGCTCAACGAAATGTCCGGGTCGCGCATTTCGCTGGAGACACAGCAGAAGGTGCGCGAGGCTGCTCATAAAATCGGCTATCGATTACCGGCAACTCGGGACCCGGTGGCGACTGCTCCTGCGGTCGAGAAGGACACGATCGCCTTTATCGTCGATGAAATCTCGACCAGCCCTCATCCGGTCGTCAGCCTCGACGGCATCCGCGACTATGCCTTCGAGCAGGGGCTGCTGGTGTCGGCTCATGTGACGCGATCCAATCCGGATCTCGAGCAGGCGGTGTTGCGATCGGTGCTCAGGGACCCTTCGATTGCCGGCGTTATCTACGCGACGATCTTCACCCGCAAGGTTGCGGTGCCGCCGGCGCTGACGTCCATTCCGACCGTGCTTCTCAATTGTTATGGCGATCCGCGCCAGCACGTGGCGGTCGTTCCGGGCGAAGTCGTGGGTGGTTTTGCCGCCACGGCCCATCTGACCGCTCTTGGCCACAAGCGGATCGGCTTCATCAATGGCGAGCCGTGGATGGACGCCGCAATGGATCGGCTGAAAGGCTACAAGCAGGCGCTTGCCACCGCCGACATCGCCTTCGATCAAAGCCTTGTGCGCGATGGCGACTGGCTGCCGTTGCGCGGCTACGAGGCCGGGCTGGACCTGCTCTCCATGCCGAACCCGCCGACAGCCATCTTCTGTGGAAACGACCTCATGGCGATCGGTGTCATGGAGGCGGCGCAGGAGAAGGGACTGCGCGTGCCCGCCGATCTTTCCGTGATGGGCTATGACGACCAGGAACTGGCGCGTTACACCCATCCGCCGCTCTCGACACTGGTGCTGCCCAATTACGAAATGGGTCAGAGGGCCGCCGAGATCCTGATCGACATGGCGATCCACGCAAAACACATGCGCCCCATGACCATAAAGGTCGACGGGCCGCTGGTGGTTCGCGATACCACGGCGTCATGGCGTGACGCCGGCGCCGGTGAAGGCTAGGACAGGACAAGTTTCTCACGAACTGCCGGGGCAGCCGTTGCGAGGTGCCCGGGTTCGTCGAGCCGTCCCGGACGAACGAGATGAAAGCACGCCAATTTCAGGCGTGCTTGGCCGCAGCCACGAACGCCGCAATCTTGTCGATGTCCTTGCGAAAACCGCCTTCGGCGAGAGGGCGGTTCGTATGGGTGAGCGAGTCCACCGCCCAGGGCCGAACAGCCTCGATCGCAGCTGCGACGTTCTCCGGCTTGAGCCCGCCCGCCAGGATCACCGGTCGTTTGCTGCGCTTGACGATCTCGCGGCTGAGCGACCAGTCGTGGGTGACGCCGGCAGCGCCAATGCCGCCGATATGGGCGGCGACGGAATCCAGGATGAAGATGTCGGCGAACGGCTCGAAGCGGGCGGCGTGGTCGAGCGCCTCCGGGCCCGTCATCGGTATGGCCTGGAGGATCTGGAGGTCGGGGTACCTTGCAAGCAGCTTGGTGCGTAGCGCCTTGACGTGCTCGGGCGTCACGAGCGCGATGTCGCCACACAGATGCAGCACGTCGGGTCGCACCGCGTCCACCATCTCGGCGATCGCCTCGAGATCACTCTCCACCGATAGCGCCGCCCGTTGTGCCTTGCCCTTGAGGGCGTCGGCGATCTCGCGCGCCTTGGCGAAGCTGATCTCGCCGGGCAGGCCCCGGTTCGACGGCGTGAGGCCGAGATAGTCGACGCCGACTTCGGCCGCAGCCAGAGCCTCGGCAACTGTCTGCATGGTATAGATTTGTGTTTTCAAGGCCCTGCTCGTGTTTTGGCTAGATTGATTTCGGGAGGATCGCCTTGACCATGCGCTCCTCGGTGAGTTGAACCCGCTCGGCATTGCGTGCGGCGAAAACGGAATAAAGCGCGTCGACCAATGTCATCTGCGCGATCTGCGCTGCCATCGGCTCGCTGCCCTGCTCATGCGAGACGCTGACCAGCACGACGTCAGCGAGGCGCGCGAGCGGTGAACTGCTGTTGCCGGTGATACAGAGCGTCGAGGCGCCGCGCGCCTTGGCTTCCTGCAGCACAAGAACCGGATCGCTGGTAATGCCCGAATAGGATATCGCGACGACGAGGTCGCCCGGTCCGGTCAGCGCCGCATGCATGATTTGCAGTTGGGAATCGACCGGCGCGTCGCATCGCAGTCCCAGCCGGATACAGCGTTGATAAAATGCCTGCGCGACGATGCCGGATCCGCCAACACCGCCGACCAATATGTGCCTGGCACTGGCCATCAGATCGATCGCCGCAGCCAAGGTCTTTTCATCGAGAACACCGAGCGTATCGGTCAGAGCCTGGCCGATGGCGCGAAACAATCGGGTGGCAGCCTGCAGGTCGCTTGTCTGCGGTTCGGTCGATGTCTCGGCTTGAACGGTTCGCGGCTCCTGGGCCAGCGCCAGCTTGAGATCGGTGAACCCCTCAAAGCCCGCGGTGCGGCACATGCGCAGCACGGTGGTATCGCTGACATCCGTCGCCTGGGCTATTGCCGACATCGACTGGCGGATGGCGCTGTCGCTGTTGTCTAGCATCCAGAGCGCCACGCGCCGTTCGGAATCGGACAATTTCGGCAGCACGCTTCGAAGCCGGCTGCTGGCTGGAATGCTGCTGCTGCCTCGCAGATCATTGATCATTGACGGGCCCCTTTTTCGGGTTCGCGGTGCGCCTTGGCGAGAAGGCTAGCATAGTCATGTTGTGGTGTCACTATAGACACGAGCGATATGATGTGGCATCACTGCATGAACGCGAGGAGACGCGCTGCTGGGCTTCTGGGAGGATGTCATGGGACTGAAGCGTTTGTTGATTGCTGGTGCAGCCATGATGCTGACCGCCCTACCGGCCGCGGCCGGTGAACTGTCCTTCTGGCATGCCTATGCAGGCCAACAGGACAAGGTCGACTTCATCAACTTCGCGCTGGACGAATTTGCCAAGGCCCACCCTGATATCAAGCTGGATGTGGTTGCGGCCGAGCAGTCGGCCTACAAGACTAAGCTCAACACGGCCATGGCGTCGGGCAATCCGCCTGACGTATTCTACACGCTGCCCGGCGGCTTCCTGAATGCCTTCGTCAATGGCGGGCAGATGTACGCGCTCGACGCGGACCTTGCCAGGGACGGTTGGGGTAGCAGCTTCCTTGAAAGCGCGCTCGCGCAGACTAGCAAGGATGGCCATGCCTACGCCGTTCCCGTCGATGTCGACTCTGTCGTCTTCTGGTACGACAAGGCGCTCTTTGCGGAAAAAGGCTGGACGGTGCCATCGAGCTACGATGAGCTTCTGGCATTGGCCGAGACGATCAAGGGCGAGGGCATTGTCCCGTTTGCGCTTGGCAACAAGGATGCTTGGCCGGCGACGTTCTGGTTCCAGTATCTCGAGATGCGTCTCAAGGGATCCGGCGTCGTTTCCGCCTTCGTCAACAAGGATGCCAAGGCCGCGCTCGGCGGCGAGGCGACCAAGGCGCTGGAACATGTCGCCGAGCTTTCGAGCAAGGGCTATTTCCCGATCGGCTTCAACGGCATGGGCGATCAGGAAGCCAACATGCTCTTCCTCAACGGCCAGGCGGCCATGATGCTGAACGGCACCTGGCAGATCGGCGCCTCGGCGGATGCGCCCGAAGGCTTCGAGCTCGGCTATTTCGCATTCCCGGCTGTCAAGGACGGGGCTGGTGATCAGTCCGACGTCCTGGCCGGCGTCGCCGCCACCTTCGGCATTTCGCAGAAGGCCGAGAACAAGGCCGATGCCGTGACCTTGCTCAAGTTTCTGACGTCGAGCCAGGTCATGACCAAGTATGTCGAGCTTCGAAAGACAATGGTTACGGTGAAGGACGCGACGACGGAGGCGGCAGCAGGCCCCGTCCTGTTCGACATCAGCAGCAAGCTGATGGCGAAAGCAGGCCACCTCGATCCCTTCTATGACACCGCCATGCCGCCGGCTGCGACCAACATCTACTACACGTCGCTCCAGGGTGTGCTTGACGGCTCGGTGCCACCGGCCGATGCGGCCAAGCGCCTCGAGGATGCGCTGCGGGCCGACAAGTAGGTCGCCGCCAGCAGCATGACCAGCTTGCGCGGCTCGCCGCTCGCCGCGCAGGCCCTCCATGGAGCCCGAGAACGATGAGTACCAGCAAAGGCTTTGCCAAGGGCCATAACAGGGCGGCGCTCCTGTTCCTGTCGCCGGCATTCCTGCTCATTGCAGCCTTCGTCGCCTATCCCGTCGTCTATGCCGGTTGGCTCTCGCTCTTTCGTTGGGACGGGGCGTCTGCGCCAGTCTTCCAAGGGGCTGGCAATTTCGTCCGCCTGGCCGGCGATCCGATCTTCTGGCGGGCCCTTGGCAGGAACCTGCTCGTCGCGCTTTCCGCGATGGTCTTCCAGGTGTTTCTGGCGCTTTGCATCGCGTACTGCCTGGTGCGCATCGTGCCGGCGTTCAGCCGGATCTTCCTGTTCTTCTATCTCGTGCCGGTGATGGTCAGCGAGATCTGCATCGGGCTGCTCTGGCGCTTCATGTACAATCCCTATTTCGGCCTGGTGAACGCAGCATTCGGCGCGCTTGGGCTGGACGGCCTGAAGCGCGGCTGGCTCGGCGAATCCGGCACGGCCTTCTCCGCCGTGGTGGTGGTCATGAGCTTCACCTATCTCGGCCTTTACGTCCTGCTTTTCGTGGCTGCGGTGAGGAGTGTGCCCGAAAGCGTCTACGAAGCGGCCGAGATCGATGGGGCCGGTCATTTCACCAAGTTCTTCTCGATCACCATCCCCATGGTCGGCGACGCGGTACGCGCCAATTCCCTGCTGGCGATCATCGGCTCGCTCAAGACCTTCTCGCTCGTCTTTGTGCTCACCAATGGCGGCCCGAACCACGCAAGCGAGGTGGTTTCCACCTACCTCTACAAGATGGGGTTCGGCAGCTTCGAGATGGGCTATGCGGCAACGATCGGCTTCACGCAGATGCTGCTGACGGCGGTCGGCGCGTGGCTCGTCTTCCGGTATCTGAAAAGAGCCGGCGTCGGCGGGAGAACATAAGCCATGGCTGCCGTTCGCCGCTGGACCGTGACCAATACGGTGGTGCTTGTTCTCCTGACGCTGCATGTGCTGCTGGTGGTCTTCCCGTTCATCTGGATGATCTACAGCACGTTCAAGACCAACAAGGAGTTCATGCGTTCGGTCTGGTCTTTGCCCACGAGCTTCTCGCTTGACGCCTATGTCGGCGCCTGGAGCGGCGGCGCGCTTGGCGGTTATGCTGTCAATTCGCTGCTGATCATGGCAGGAGCGACAATTATCACGGTGGTCGTCGCGACTTTGGCGGGTTATGCGCTGGCGGTTTATCGGCCACGCTGGATGCCTGCGGTCGAACTCAGCCTGACGGCGGCCATGGCGATCCCCGCCTATGTTGCGCTCGTGCCATTGGTTGTGATGCTTCGTGGCGCCGGACTGCTCGATACGCATATGGGTGTCGTGCTGCCGACCGCCGCATTCAACGTGCCGGTCACGATCTTCATCATGCAGGCCTTCTTCAACACGCTGCCGCGCGAACTTTTCGATGCGGCGCGCATGGATGGCGCTTCCGAGTGGTCCATCTTTGCCCACGTCGCGTTGCCGATCGCGCGTCCGGCGATGTTCACCGCGGCGATCGTCAACATGATCTGGGTCTGGAACGACTTTCTGTTTCCCGTCGTCTTCATCAATAGCCCGGCGCGCAAGACGTTGCCCGTGGGTCTCACGGATTTCGTCGGCGAGCACATCACCAACTACCCCGTGATGCTGGCAGCAATCCTGATCGCCGCCATCGCGCCGCTTGTTCTCTTCATCTTTTTCGAACGCCAGATCACCGCCGCTTTGCTCGGCGGTGCCGTCAAGGAATAGCCGTTAATGACCCGGCTTAAGCCGGAGTCCAATGCAGGAGAAGTTTCATGTCGCCTAAAGAGCTCGATTTTGCCAGCCGGGCAGTCTTCTACACGCCGGAAGAGCATTCCCAGTCGATCAGCTATCCCATCTACATGTCGGCGAACTTCCAGTATGGCGGCGACATCTACGACCAGATCGTTGCCGGCGCGCGCAAGGAAGTGAACATCTATTCGCGCTGCGGCAATCCGACCGAATACAAGTTCGAGGAACACATCGCCCAGTTGACGGGCGGTACGGCCTGCCTGGCGACGGCCTCGGGCATGGCGGCGATCTCGCATGCATTGTTCGGCATCCTGAAGGCCGGCGACCATATCGTCGCCGATCTCACCACCTATTCGAGCACGCACGAGTTCTTCGATCACCGCGCTGGCGATTTCGGGCTGAAGGTCAGCCTCGTCGATTGCACCGATGTTCGGGCGGTCGAAAACGCGTTTACCGACGAGACCAAGGTTCTCTACGTCGAGGCGATCGCCAACCCGACCATGAAGGTGCCGCCGCTGAAAGCCCTGGTGGAACTCGCCCATGCGCGCGGCATCGTCGTCATTTGCGACAACACCTTCGCGTCGCCTGCGGTTTGCCGGCCTCACGAATTCGGCGTCGACGTCGTCGTAGAAAGCGCCACCAAATTCATCGGCGGCCACAACGACGCGGTCGGCGGGGTGATCACGCTGAAGTCCGACATCCTGCCGGCCGATTGGCTGGAGGACGTGCGCTGGAACACCCTCAACAAGCTCGGCGCGCCGCTGTCGCCGTTCAACGCCTGGCTGTTGCTGCGCGGCGCGCAGACGCTGGCGCTGCGCCTGGAAAAGCAGTGCGCCAATGCGCTGGCGCTCGCCAAACATCTCGAAGCCCATCCCAAGGTCAAGCGCGTCTTTTATCCCGGGCTGCCCTCGCATCCGAACCATGCCTCGGCGACGGAACAGTTGCGCGGCGGCGGCGCCATGCTCTCCTTCTGCGTCGAGGACGAGGCTTCGGGCGTACGGCTTTTGAAGCGGCTGAAACTCGGCTCGTTCGCGGCAAGCCTCGGCGGACTGCGCACCACGACACAGATGCCGGCGACTATGGCCTTTCTCGATATCCCCAGCCAGGAGCGCGAGGCGATGGGCGTCGTCGATGGCCTGGTGCGCTTCTCCGTCGGCATCGAACATGTTGACGACATCATCGCCGACGTAGATCAGGCAATCGAACAGATGCACATCGACCTCTAGGGTTTACGCAATGGCAGTGATCGTCCTCCTGGGGGATATCAATATCGACCTGGTGCTTGATATCCCTGAGTACCCGCTCGAGGGAGGAGAGGCGATCGCAACCGCCCAGCGGCATATGCTGGGCGGCTCCGCCACCAATACGGCTATCGCGTTGTCACGCGCCGGCCATGACTGCCGGCTGATCGGCCGCGTGGGACAAGACGCATGGGGGCAGCAGGCGTTATCGTCGCTTAAGGACATCGGGGTCTCGACGGCGTGGATCGGACAGGACCCTTTTGAGCCAACGCAAACGAACATTGTGACCGTCGGCAAGGGCGGTGAGCGAACGATGTTTGCCTATCGCGGGGCGAACGCGCACCTGTCACCAGCATCGATCGTTGACGGCGCGTTCGAGGATGCAGCGCTGTTCCATCTCTCCGGCTACGCCTTGTTGCAAAGTCCGCAATCCGACGCAGCAAATAGAGCGATCGAGCTTGCGCAACTGCGCGGGATCCCTGTCACCCTCGATATTCCGGCCGGTGTCGCCTTGTCGGTCGCACCGCATGTGCGCAATCTGCTGCCGAAACTCGATACCATCATGCTCGGCCGGGCCGATCTTGCGCCGCTTGCGGGAGAAGGCTCCGAAATTCCTGTTGAAGAGGCGATCAGGTCCCTGTTGCGACAAGGCGTGAGACGGATCGCGCTCAAGCACGATGCCACGGGGTCATCTCTCTACCAAAACTCCGGGGTTGAAAGCGCGCCGTGGTTCTCCGTCACTACCGTTGATACAACGGGGGCCGGCGACGCCTTCGCGGCCGGGCATATCATCGGCCGCGTGTCGGGTTTGCCCGGATCCGAATGCTGCCAACTTGCCAATGCATTCGGGGCCGTTGCGGTGACCCGGCAAGGTGCGGGCACGTCGATGCCCGCGCTGGCGGAAGTCATGAAGCTGATTTCCATCGGCAACGGCAACAGACCTGGCATAGCGGGCTCCGACCAAGAATTGGAACGGCCGTAACTCTCCAAGCCTCAATCCCTGCAGGGCTCACACCGAACAGGCTGGCAGAAGTACTTCTCTGTTCGCTCGAAGAAGTGCCTTTGTCGTCACACCTTTTCTGCCGGAGAGGATGTGAGTTCGGCTGATGACGCCGGCGGCGCAATGTTGCGTCGGCAACGCGCTCAAATCTGAGCCACAGCCTCCGTGCTTCGACTGAAACCACTTCCTGCAGACGCTACACGACACCAGAATCCGACGCGGCATCGTTGGGCGGAACCCTTGGAGATATGGGCTTTTTAAAGCCGAGGATCATGGGCAGCGCCACCGAACCGCCGCCCAGCCTAGCCAAAGGGAGTGTTGACCCATTGTGCCTGGCCCCGCAACGTTTTGCGAAACAAATGCCATTCTGCCTTGGGAGGGAACATGTCTGGTTCGTGCCGTTCGCTGATGCACTCGGTTGCCATTGCCTCGATCGCCTTGCTCTATGGACAGGTCGGAGCGAGGGCCGATGAGAAGCTGTTTATCTATAACTTCTCCGACTATTTCGCCGAAGACACAGTTTCGACCTTCGCCAAACGCACGGGCGTCGACGCCCGTGTCGATTTCTTTGACTCGCTCGAAGTTCTGGAAACGCGCCTGCTGGCAGGAGGAAGCGGTTTTGACGTTGCCTTTCCAAGTGCGACAGTCGGCGAGCGCCTCATCCAATCGGGTGCACTGAAGCCGATCGATGCTTCCAGTCTCAAAAACTATAAAAACCTGGACAAGGACCTGCTGAAGCTCGTCGCCGAACATGATCCGGGCAATCAGTACCTTGTCCCGTACATGTGGCTGACGACCGGGATTGCCTACAATCCGAAGCTCGTGGAGGCGCGGGTTGCCGGCGCCCCGACGAACAGCCTCGACATGTTCTTCAAGCCGGAGCTGGCGCAGAAGTTTCAAGACTGCGGCATCGGCATCGTCGATGCGCCGAACGAGGTGGTGCCGATCGCCCTCAACTATCTCGGGCTCGATCCCTATTCGACAAAACCGGAAGATCTCGACAAGGCCAAGGACCTGCTCCTGACGCTGCGCCCCTACATAAGGCATATGCAGAGCGGTCAACTGGTGGCGGACATGGCCTCCGGCCAGCTGTGCCTGGCGATGATGTGGAGCGGTGACGCGGGCATTGCCGCAGCGCGCGCCGAGGAAGCCAACTACGGCATCGCGGTGAATTATTCGATCCCGAAGGAAGGCACGATCATATCCTTCGATACGATGGCCGTGCCTGGCGATGCTCCCGATCCGGAGCAAGCGCTGGCCTTCATCGACTATGTTCTCGAGCCGAAGACCGTGGCCGACATCAGCAATCACGTGTTCTACGCCAACGCCAATGCTGCAGCCACGCCGCTGGTCGACGAGGCGATCCGCACGGACCCGAACGTCTATCCGCCCGCCGAAGTCCGCGCCAAGCTCTTCGTCGACAAGTCGCTGCCGCCACGCCAGGCGCGCGAGCGGACCCGGGTGTGGACCGCGTTCAGGGCCGGCAACTGAGTGCGTTGCCTGGAAAGCGGAAGCAGAAGGACATCCGTGTTGCAATCCTACGTATCAATCGAGAATCTCTCCAAGTCCTTCGGTCTGTTCAGCGCCGTTGACGACGTTTCGATCGGCATCGGGAAGGGGGAATTCTTCTCGCTTCTTGGTCCATCCGGATGCGGCAAGTCGACCTTGCTGCGCATGATCGCCGGTTTCGAACCGCCGACATCGGGTGTCGTCCGGCTTGACGGGGAAGAGGTCACGCACGTTCCGGCCCATCGCCGGCCAACGAACATGATGTTCCAGTCCTACGCACTGTTTCCGCATCTGTCGGTGGGCAAGAATATCGCCTTCGGCCTGCAGCAGGACCGGCTGGCCCGGAGCGAGATCCGGCAGCGTGTGAGCGAGGTGGCCGAAAAGCTGCAGCTGACGGCGTTGCTCGATCGCAGGCCGCAACAACTGTCCGGGGGGCAGAGGCAACGCGTCGCGTTGGCACGTGCCCTGGTCAAGCGGCCGAAGGTGCTGTTGCTGGATGAGCCTCTTGGCGCGCTTGACAAGAACCTGCGCACGGAAACACAGCACGAGCTGGTCAGGCTTCAGCGGGAGCTGGGGTTGACCTTCATCATCGTCACCCACGATCAGCATGAGGCAATGACCGTATCATCGCGTATCGCGATCATGCGGCAGGGCAAGGTGCTGCAGATCGGATCGCCGGCCGAGGTCTACGAAACACCGGTTTCCCGCTTCGTCGCGAAATTCCTCGGCGAGGCGAATGTGTTCGAAGGCGGCAGCGCCAGACGCTCCGGCAATGAGCTGAAAATCGAAAGTGCGGAGGCCGGCGGTTCAATCTTCGCTGCCGCCAGCGACCATATCTCTGTCAATGGTCGCTTCTGGGTATCGGTGCGGCCCGAGAGGGTCGAGCTCAACAAACAGAGTAACGGTCTCGAGGGCGTTGTCGAACAGTTCAGCTACGCCGGATCCGGGCGACATTATCGGGTGCGCCTGAAGAGCGGAGCAACGCTGGATGCGCTGCGCGTCAACCTGGGCGCTGAGGACGACCTGTCGGTCGGCGACACGGTGTTCGCCTCATGGACGCCGCAGGCCGCCCGTCTGCTGGCCGATTAGGGGAACGACGCGATGCAATCAAAACCCGATCTTGGCCGCCGCGCACTGGTGCTCGTGCCCTATGGCTGGTTGGCCGTCTTCTTTCTCATGCCGTTTCTGCTGGTGCTGGCGATCAGCCTCTCGTCCGTTCGTCTCGGCATGCCACCCTATGAGCCGCTGTATGCATGGCAGGGATCGCTGCTCAGCATTCGGCTCAATCTTGAGAACTTCATCTTCGTTCTGGGTGAAAATACCTATCTGCTTGCCTATCTCACGAGCCTGAAGGTGGCAGCGATTTCGACGGCGCTGATGCTGGCGATCGCCTATCCGCTGGCCTACGGCATTGCGAGCTGCGCGCCGCAAACGCGCTCCTTCCTCATCTTCCTGGTTATCGTGCCGTTCTGGAGCTCGATGCTGATCCGCGTCTATGCCTGGATGAGCATTCTGCGCAACGACGGTCTGTTGAATTCGCTGCTCCTTAACGTCGGCGTCATTTCCGAACCGCTGCGGATGATGAACACCGAGACCGCGATCTATATAGGCATCGTCTACACCTATCTTCCATTCATGGTATTGCCGATCTACGCCAATCTCAGTGCCAGTGACCGCACCCTGATCGAAGCGGCACGCGATCTCGGATGCTCGCGCATCGCGGCGTTCTGGCGCGTCACGTTTCCGCTCAGCCTCAGGGGTGTTGCCGCAGGATGTGCACTGGTCTTCATCCCCGTCATCGGCGAATTCGTTGTGCCGGATCTCTTGGGGGGTGCGGACACCCAGATGATCGGCCGGACGATCTGGATCGAGTTCTTCAACAACCGGGACTGGCCGGTGGCCTCCGCGGTCACCGTCCTGCTTCTCATCATCCTGGTGATACCCATCGTCCTGTTTCAGACACGTTTGTCTCGAACCTCTAAGTGAGGAGCGACTATGCCTCAACCATCCTGGTTCAACCGGCTTTCCATCTTCGCCGGGCTCACCTTCCTCTACCTGCCGATCGTGGTTCTGGTTGCCTACAGCTTCAACGCATCGCGACTGGTTACCGTCTGGGGAGGGTTCTCCACTCAGTGGTACACGGCCGCGATCACCAATCAGTCGATCGTCGAGGGTGCCAAGGTCAGCTTTCTCGTAGCGGCGATCTCGGCGACATTCGCGACCGTTCTCGGATCGCTTGCGGCGATCGTCGCGGTGAGAATTCGGCGCTTTCGCGGCCATCACATCTTCAACGGCATGCTGGTGGCGCCGATGGTGATGCCGGAGGTGGTGATGGGCGTGTCGATGCTGCTGATGTTCGTGACGTTGGGCATCGATCGCGGCCCGGTGACGATCACGCTCGCCCATGCCACCTTCACCATGTGCTTTGCCGCAGTGGTGATGCAATCCCGACTGGCCGAACTCGACCCGTCGCTGGAGGAGGCAGCAAGAGACCTCGGCTGCCCGCCATTCCTGGCGTTCATGAAGGTGGCCGTGCCGAACATGGCTCCAGCCTTCGTTTCAGCCTGGCTGCTGTCGTTCACGCTGTCGCTCGACGATCTCGTGCTATCGAGTTTCACGACGGGGCCCGGAGCCTCGACCCTGCCGATGAAGATCTATTCGCAGATCAAATTCGGCGTGACCCCTGAGGTCAACGCCATCTCGACGATCATCCTTGGTGTCGTCGCCTTCGGTCTGGTGGCATCACGCATTGTCTCCAGGCCATCGGCAAAGAGCAGCCTTGCCGTATAGGAGCTCGGCCAGGCGGCCGCGCTCCTGTCGATCACAAGACCTCAGTTGCAGGCAAGTTCGCCCGTCAGTTGCCCACGCTTGGCGAGGTAGCCCGATAGCGGGTCTTCGTAGACGTTCCTGGCCGAAGAGACTGCATCGATGAACAACGCAAACAGCGCCGTTTGTGACGTGATATCCAGCTTCGAGTAGAGATTGCGGCGGTGTAGCTTCACTGTTGCCGGCGAGATGCCGAGCCGCGTCGCAGCCCCTTTGACGGAATAGCCGCGCAGAACGAGCTGAGCGACCTGGCATTCGCGTTCCGTCAGGATGCTCCGGCCGAAATTGCCTATCGCCTGGGCAAGCGCCTTCTGCAAGGCGGAGCCCTCGCCATCGAGCGTCTCGGGTCTGAGGTCGCGGAAATGGCGGATGACCGCCGTGCGCAGGATCGGAGCCAGGCTCTCGAGCAGCTGCACTTCCTGTGCGCTAAACGCGATGCTCGACCGCTTGCGGCCGAGGGAGATTGCGATCTTCGAGGCATCGTCGAGGCTGACGATGAAGTTGAACTCGTCATGAAGTCCGGAATGCTGATAGTATTCGCGGTAGTACTGGGTTCGATCGAACGAAGGCGCGATCTGGCTCAGACGATAAAGCCCGTCATCCTCGTTCTCGACCGCGAGTTGATAGAACGGATCGAGCCGATAAGGCCCCTGCAGGTAGTGCCGGATGTCGGACAGGCCGCGATGCGTCTGCCAATCGTTGAAGAGTATCTTCGGCGCACTGTCACCGCGATAGAGCAGGATCAGCCCTGCATCTACGGAAACGTGCTGCTTCAGTGCCTCAGCCAAGCGCTCCTGAAAATCCATTCGACCGATATTGCCGATCAGTGACATTGCCAGTTCATTGATTGCAGGCGACTGCGTCACCGTGCCTGGCTCGCTCGTCGCGATACTCCCATTCATGCAATTGTCCTCCCTCGCGCGAGCGTAGGTCAGTTTCAAAACGGCCGCAAGGCATGGCCATGACCCTGTTGCGGTCAGGGTCAGAACGGCTCCCGGCGTTCGGCGAACCTAGCCCTTTGGAGTATTCCGCTTCCCGCCGCATTGCCGCTTACTCCATGCATCCGCTTCATCTGTTCGGACCTCGGGAGGGAAAGACGTGCGCACCAAGAAAACAAGTGTTCTACTGCACCAGCTTCTGGCTGGCACCATGCTCGCCGCGCTTGCGGCCGGATCATCGACGGCTGCAAATGCGGCCGCCGACCTTATCGCCGTCAATGGCGACGTGCGGACCGTCGATCCGAATACGCCCCGTGCCGAAGCCTTTGCCGTCGAGGACGGAAAGTTCGTTGCAGTCGGCACCAGCGCCGAGATCCGGTCGCTCGCCGATGACAAGACCACGGTGCTCGATCTCGGCGGCAAGACGGTCACGCCCGGCTTCATCGACGGCCATACGCATCTGACCAGCGGCACGGACTACGTCACTGGCGTCGATCTCTCCTATATCCCAGACAAGGAAACATGGCTGAAGAAGATCAAGGAGGCCGATGAGCGCCTGGCGCCGGGCGTGTGGATCACCGGCGGCGGCTGGGACTATACGCTGAAGGAAGGCAAGCTTCCGACGAAGGAAGACATCGACGCGGTGGTCAAGGATCGCCCTGTCGTTCTACGCGATATCGATTTCCACTCGATCTGGGTGAACAGCAAGGCATTGGAAATCGGCGGCGTCACGGCGAAATCCGAGGTGCCTGCCGGGGGCGAGATTGTCGTCGATGCCAACACCGGAGAACCGACCGGGATCCTGCTCGAAGGCGCCGGCGATCTCATCACCAACAAGAAGCCGGCCTATTCCGACAAGGAGCGAGCCGAAGCGCTGCTGCAGACGGTGAAGTTTGCCAATAGCGTCGGCTTGACCGGCGTTCATGACATGTCGTCCATCGCCGCCGCTTACGACTATCTGAAACTCGTCGAGGACAAGAACCTGTCGTTGCGGGTCTGGTACGGCTTCTTCGAAGACAAGGCCGCAAATATCCCGGCAGCGGCAAAGGATCGCGAAGCCGTCGACAGCCGTGTGGCTGCGAGCGGTGAAACCAAGGTCAAGGGTCCGCTTCTGACTGTCGGCTATGCCAAATCGGTCGTTGACGGGGTGCTTTCGACCCATACGGCCTACATGCTTGAAAACTACTCGGATCGAACCGGATGGAAGGGGGAGCCCTTCCAGTCGGAGGCTGATCTGATCGCGCTGATCAAGGCGGCCAACGAGAACGGCTTCCCGACAGCCGTCCACGCGATCGGCGATGCCGGTGTGCAGATGACGCTGAACGCATTCGAAAAGGGGCAGTCGTCCGGCAAGTACCCCAATCGCGTCGAGCATATCGAGATCATCAATCCCTCAGATATCGAAAGATTCAAGACGCTCGGCATCGTGGCATCGATGCAGCCGAACCATGCAACCGGCACGATCGGAAGATACATCACCGAGCGGGTAGGTCATGAGCGCGAGTCCCATGCCTATGTCTGGAAGTCGATGCTGGAGCAAAAGGTTCCGGTCGTGTTCGGATCCGACTGGGCGACATCGCCGCTCAGCCCCCTGACCCAGATCAACGATGCCGTCTTCCGCGAAAGCCCGTTCGGGCTCGGCGACGGGCCATGGCATCCGGAACAGGCCGTCACCTTTGACGAGGCCCTGTTCGCCTACACCCAGGCCGGCGCCAACATGACGCCGTGGGCCGATGAGATCGGCTCGATCTCCGCCGGCAAATGGGCCGATTTCGTCGTGCTCGACGCCAAGCTTCCCGATCCCGTCGACCGGTCCATCCGTCAGCGGCATGTCGAGGCGACCTATGTCGCCGGAACGGAAGTCTATCGGGCGAAGTAACCACATCCAACCGCATCCGGCGGGACGGGGCGCCCTGTCCCGCCGACAACTGACCATGCATTCAGGAGCCTACATGTCCAAGGTAATGAAAATCGATCGTAATGGCGTCGGCCTGCGCGCGCTGGAAAAATGCAGCGTCGTGCCCGTCGAAGCGATCCTGTCAGGTTTTGCCGACGAGATGGGTGATGTCCACTTCGAGAGCGCCGATGGTTCCATCGTCGTCGGCACATGGCAATCGACGCCCTATGCCGAAATGCTCTCTTATCCCGATGGCGTGGAGTACAGCGTCATCCTTTCAGGCAAGGTCGCGATCACCAGCCCGGACGGATCGGTGGAGACGTTTCAAGCCGGCGAGAGCTACGTCTTGCCGAAGGGCGTGGAGGTCCGGTTCGAGGTGCTGGAGACGATGCGCAAAGTCTACGTCTTGCACACCGCAAAGACTGACGGGTGACCTATGGCGCACCCAATGCAACGACCGTCGGTAACGTCGCTTGCCGACGTGAAGATGTCGCCGTTCTGGCTGGATCGGCCGGATGCTCCCGAAGCGCTACCGCCGCTGACGGCCCATCGAAAGGCTGATCTGCTGATCGTCGGCGGCGGTTTCACCGGCCTCTGGGGCGCAATCCAGGCCAAGCAGGCGCAGCCCGATCTCGATGTGGTGCTGATCGAAAAGAGCACCGTCGCCAATGGCGCCTCCGGTCGCCCGGGCGGCGTCGTCTCCACGTCGGTGATGCACGGCCTGTCCAATGCGGTGCGCGTGTTCCCCAACGACATTGCCGAGTTGGAGCGACTGGGCAAGGAGAACATGCATGGTTTCATGCAGACCATTTCCGACCACGGCATCGACTGCCATGCGGAGTGGGGCGGCGAACTGACCGTTGCCGTCGACGCGGATCATATCGAAGCCCTTCACAGGGAGCACGAGCTGCACCTTCAGTACGGGCATCAGGCCAATTTTCTGGACCAAGACGCGGTTCGGGAGCAGATCGGATCGCCGCGATACAAGGCCGGGATCTGGTCAAAGGATATCAGCGGGACGGTGCACCCGGCGTTGCTCGCCTGGGGGCTGAAGCGAACCGCGCTTTCCCTCGGCGTCGAGATCTTTGAGAATACCGAACTGCTGTCGCTCGACGAGGCAGGAGCCAGGATCGAGGTGAAAACGCCGTTCGGCTCGGTGACCGCACCCAAGGTGTTGCTCGCCACCAACGCGTTTGCCTCGGGTCATCGGGGCATCAGGCGTCGCGTCGTCGCCATCCGGGATCGCGTGCTCGCGACCGAGCCGTTGTCTGAACGACAGATGGCGTCGATCGGTTGGAAGAACCGGCAGGGTGTCTACGATACCCGGACCCAGATGAACTATATGCGTCTGACGAAGGACAACCGGATCATCTTCGGGGGAAGGCTGGGCTATGCCTTCGCAGGCACGACCTCACCAGGCGTCGACAGCGACGTCCAGACATACGAGCCGCTTGCCGCCGCGTTCTTCGACACATTTCCGCAGTTGCAGGGCCTCCGTTTCACGCATGCCTGGAGCGGCCCAATCGATCTCAGCACACGCATGGCGGTGCATTTCCAGAGATACCATTCAGGCAAGGTCGTTTATGCCGGCGGCTACTCGGGTTTTGGCGTCTCAGCGTCGAGGTTCGGCGCCCGTATAGCGCTCGACATTCTCGACGGGTCGAAGACTTCGGAGAGCAGATTGGATTTTGCAACGCAGTTGCCCAACGTCGTGCCGCCGGAGCCCTTTCGCTGGCTTGGGGCACAAGTGACGATGTATGCGCTCGATACGGCCGACCGAAAAGGCGGATGGCGCAAGCCGTGGCTCAGACTGGTCTCGGCAATGGGCTTTCCATTGAGTTGAACGGCACTCTCCGGATCGGGCTCAAATCGCGAATGCCTGGGCCTACCTGATCTTTTTACGCTGCAAGCGATGCGACATACGCTGCAAGCGATGCGACGGGATTGGCCGGAGACGTAGCTCCGGCCAATCCCCAAATGATCAGCCACGGTGATGCCGCTCCTGCAAGCCGAAGACCGGTGTTTCGATGCCTACCTGGCGGGCTTTCAACTGCAGGGAGAGGTACTGCGAATAGTGCCGTGACTGATGCAGGTTGCCCCCGTGAAACCAGAGTGCTTCCTGCTGTGTCGGCTTCCACATGTTGCGTTGTTCACCTTCCCACGGGCCGGGGTCTTTTGGCGTGTCCGAGCCCAGACCCCAGCATTTGCCGACTTTATCGGCGACTTCACGGCTGATGAGATCGGCCGCCCAGCCGTTCATCGAGCCGTAGCCGGTTGCATAGACGACCAGGTCCGCCGGCAGCTCCGTTCCGTCCTTGAGCACCACCGAGGTTTCGGTCAGGTGGTCGACGTCTGAGCCGGATTTCAGCTTGATCGAGCCGTCGATGATGAGGTCGCAGGCGCCGACATCGATGTAATATCCCGAACCGCGACGCAGATATTTCATGAACAGGCCGGAGCCGTCGGCGCCCCAGTCGAGCATGAAGCCCACTTTTTCGAGATCCGCATAGAACTTGGCGTCGCGCTCGCGCATCTTGTCGTAGAGCGGGATCTGGAACTCGTGCATGATCCGGTAGGGCAGGGATGCGAAGATGAGGTCGGCCTTGCGCGTTGTCATGCCGGCCGCGACCGCCCGTTCGGAGTAGAGGTCACCGAGCCCGATCTCCATCAGCGAATCCGACCGCACGATGTGGGTCGAGGAACGCTGGACCATGGTGACGTCGGCGCCCGCCTCCCACAGCGCGGCGCAAATGTCGTGAGCCGAGTTGTTCGCCCCGATCACCACCACCTTCTTGCCCTTGTAAGCGTCAGGGCCCGGATGTTGGGAGGAATGCTGCTGCTCGCCCCGGAAGATCTCCTGTCCCTTGAACTTGGGCACGTTGGCCTTGCCGGACATGCCTGTGGCCAGCACAAGCTGTTTCGGCTTCAGCACCACTTCCTTGCCGTCGCGCTCGACAACGACGGTCCATTCCTGCTTGTCCTCGTCATGGGAAGCGGATTTGCAGGTGGTCGAGCTCCAGTAGTTGAGCTCCATGACCTTGGTGTACATCTCCAACCAGTCGCCGATCTTGTCCTTCGGCGCAAAGACCGGCCAGTTCTCCGGGAAGGGAATGTAGGGCAGGTGGTCGTACCAGACGGGGTCGTGCAGGCAGAGAGACTTGTATCGTTTGCGCCAGCTGTCGCCGGGTCGTTCGTTTTTCTCGATGATGATCGTGGACACTCCGAGCTGGCGCAGGCGCGCGCCGAGCGCAATGCCGCCCTGGCCGCCGCCGATGATGACGACATAGGGCTGCGTCTCGTAGCCGAGCCGGGCTGTTTCTTCTTCGCGTTTCTCGCGCCAGGTCTTGCGATTGGGGTCGTGGCCGTGTTCGGCCCCCATCGGTCGCTTCAGACCCTTGGGTTCCTCATGTCCCTTGAGCTCGCTCATCGTGGTCAACAGCGTCCAGATCAGGCCGTTCTTCACACGGATATGGCCATAGCCACGCGCAACATCCGTTTCGAATTCGAACCAGCCCTGCGTGATTCCGTCGCCGTCACTTGCCAGTTCCCTCTCATCCTGGCGGAATCGCGATGGTTTGATTGTTTTCAGTTGCCTTGTCAGCATGTCGCGGATCTGGTCGTGGCCCTCCAGGGTGCGCAGGTTCCAGGTGAACGTGACCAGGTCTCGCCAATAGCAGTCGACCTGAAATAGGTTGACCGCGGCTTCGACATCTCCGCGCTCCAGCGCCTTGCCGAGCTTGGCAAGGGCTGCGTCTATCTTGGTGTTGGGGCTGTCTTCAAGCATGGTATCTCCTCCGTCTTGCTCGAGTGTCATGTGGCAAACGCGGGGAAACTCCTCCTTCCCCGGCATGCCTGGATGATCATTTTGTAAGATCGATCAGGATCTTCAGTTGCTTGCCGGCCGGATCGAGCAAGGCATCGAAGCCTTGGGCAACGGCCTGATCGAGCGTGATGGTGCTCGTCACGACCTTGGCGGCCGGAAGCAGACCCGTTGCGATCAGCCGGATGACGCGTGGCCAGTAATGTGTCGGGTAGGCCCAGGATCCGCGCAGGTTGATGTCCTTGAAGGTGACCTGGAACCAGTCGAGCGGGTTCTCGTGCGGATGCAGGCCCGTTTGCACGACGACGCCCTGCTTGCGCACGGCATCGACGCAGGCCTTCAGCGCATGTTCGTTGCCGACGCATTCAATCGCGACATCGCAGCCGACCTTGCCTTCCGACTTCGCCCGAACGGTGTCACCGGGATTGTCCCGCTTGGGATTGATCGTGATCAGATCGGGCAGGATCGATCTTGCGAAATCGAGCCGCGCATCGTTGATGTCGGAGACGAACAGTTGTGCGGCGCCGGCTGCCCTTGCCGCCAGCAGTGTCAGGATGCCGATCGGTCCCGCACCCGTGACAAGCACGCTGCTTCCCGCCGTCACGCCACCACGGTCGCAGGCATAGACAGCAACCGCGGTCGGTTCGACCAGGGCGGCCTCCTCGTCACTCATGGCATCGGGGATCTTCTGGACGTTGTATTCGTTGAGCGTGGCGTATTCCGCCATCCCGCCCCACTGCCAGCTGAGGCCCGCCAGGGCGAGGTCGGTGCTGAGGTGGTAAAGACCGCGATCGGCAAAGTAGTCGCCGGACCGTGGCATGATCAGCGGCTGAACGGAGATCCTGTCTCCGACGGCAATGGTGTTTACACCCTCTCCGACCGCCTCGACCACGCCACCGAACTCGTGCCCGAGAACTTGTGGGCCATGGGCACCGGTGAATGGATGCGGTTCCCTTGGAATGAAGATCGGACCATAGGCGTATTCGTGCAGGTCCGTGCCGCAGATACCGACAAACCGATTGCGAATGAGGACCTGGCCCGACCCCGGATTGCGATCGGGTGGCGAGATCTGTTCAAGCCGCAAGTCCTTGGCTGCGTGAAATCTGAGTGCGCGCATGTTTCCTCCGTTCTGTCTTTTGTTGCGACAGTACGGAGCAAGGGGCGTGCCAAGACGAGATCACGTCAGAATATCTTTGTTTGGCAATGGCTTAGGTTGTTCTAGCAAACGTCGTCCACGTGAGGCGAATGCAACAGGTGTGGCACCACAGCTGTTGCGCACTAGTGCTTGGCGCGCAACCCGTGTCGCTTGATCTGGCGGTGGATGGTGGAGCGATCGACGCCCAGGCGCCGGGCCGCTTCGGAGATGTTCCAGCCGCAGGATGAGAGCATGAGCTCGAGCGCAGTGCCGTCTTCGGTCTTTCCGATTGGGGAAATACCTGCCTTGACCGTCCGGGCAGCCGTGAGGTGCTCCGGCAGGTCGCCGAGCTCGATCCTGTTTTCGTCGCACACGGCAGCGGCGACCGCGAGAACGTTATCCAGCTCGCGAATGTTTCCGGGCCAGCCATGCGCCTTCAGCGCGGCCAGCGCGTCCGACGAGATGTGCAAAGGCTGCTCCTCCGTGCGGTGCTTTTCGAGCAGTGTCGCGAGCAGCCATTCGAAATCCGGCCGATCGCGAAGTGGCGGCATCTGGAACACGGCCGCGTTCAGACGATAGAACAGGTCTTCGCGGAAGCGGCCCTCCTGCACCAGTTGCTGTAGTGGCCGGTGCGTCGCCGACACGATGCGAAGGTTCACCGGTTTCGGTTCCTGCCCGCCAAGCGGCAGGATCTCCCGTTCCGCCAGAACCCGAAGCAGTCGGGTCTGCAGGGTGAGGGGCATGTCGCCGATCTCATCGAGGAACAGGGTTCCGCCGTCCGCCTGTTCTATCAGTCCTTTGCGCCCCTTGGGCGATGCCCCGGTAAAAGCACCCGGCAGATAGCCGAAGAGTTCGCTCTCGATCAGATGCTCCGGCAGCGCCGCACAATTGATCGCAACGAACTTGCCCTTGAGGCCGCTGCAGTCATGGACCGCTCGGGCGAGGTGTTCCTTGCCCGAACCGGTCTCGCCCTGGATGAGAACGGGCAATGCAGTTGGCGCTAGCCTGGCGATCCGATCCTGAAGGGCGGCGATCACCGGCACCTGGCCGCCGAGCCGGCGAGCGGCCGAAGGTGTTGCGATCTTGCCGGCCGACCGACCGACAGGAAACTGCGGTTCGATCGCATGGGCAAAGAGAGCGTTTCCGTCACGCGCGGTCAGAAGCCGTTCCTCGGTCGGCCTGCGACGCGTCAATTCCACCAGGCCGTCGACGCCGATATCAAAGAAACGGGACACCGGCTGGCCGATGAGGTTCTGCGGATCGCGCCAGTCGACCCCGGCCGAGCGCGCCAGGATCCGCGCGCCGCCGTGGGTCATGCCGATGATGTGGCCGCGACCATCGATCGAGATCGCAGCCTCGGGATCGACGTCGAGGAACTCCGGCGAGCGGGCAAAGCGTAGCACCCATTCATGACGCGTCCGAGCCATCAGGTTGGCAAGCTCGATCCGCCGCACGGTGGCGGCGACGAGGTGGCGCGCAAGGTTCTGGCTTGCCTTCAGGATTGGCGAGCTGAGCAGTGAAATGTCGAGAACGGCCGAAAGCCCGCCTTCTGTGTCGTAGATCGGCGCTGCGGTGCAAGAGAGCGGCGTATGCGTCGTGTCGAAATGGTCGCTTTGGTGGATCGTCAAGGCCTCGCCGGTCTCCAGACAGGCGCCGACGGCGCAAGTGCCTGCCCGCGCTTCTGCCCAATCCGATCCGAGGTAGAGGCCGGCTCGGCGCAGGTTGTTGTCGAAGGAAGGGTCGCCCAGAAACTCGACTGTCACGCCTTTTCTGTCGGAAAGCAGCAGAACGTAGTTCTGTCCGGCGACCTGGTTGTAGAGGTTTTCAAGGCCTGAGCGCGCGATCCTGATAAGGTCTTCGGCTTCCTGCCGATGCTCGCGAAGGCGCTGTTCAGGCAGGATGTAGGCTTCGCATGTCTGCGCTGGATCCAGCTTGTGCTGATCAAGGCACCGCAGCCACGACTTGACGACAATGTCGTCGCGTCCCGTTGCTAGGCCCTGTC
Source organism: Ensifer sp. 4252 (assembly GCF_050434565.1). Classification (NCBI taxonomy): domain Bacteria; kingdom Pseudomonadati; phylum Pseudomonadota; class Alphaproteobacteria; order Hyphomicrobiales; family Rhizobiaceae; genus Ensifer; species Ensifer sp. 4252. Next base: position 11,158 of record NZ_JBNDIU010000028.1, on the reverse strand, counting down.
CCACCCGCTCGATCTCGCGGACATGTTCAGAATGTGAAACCATGGAACTTCGATGGCATTGCTGCCACGCTCCTCCATTCCTCCGAACGCGAATGTGTCCATGCCGAAACGGCTTTGTAAAGGGCAGGGGGACAATTCGCGCAGTTTGAGTGCGATCGCCTGGTCGAAAACACAAACTGCGTGCGAACCGGCCGCAGCGCCACGAGTCTCTTTCGAGGCGGGGGCACCATCAAGGGAAGGCAGACATACCCGCATTCGAAGCATTTTGATTCAAGCGTCGGTGAAACGGAACGGAGTGCTTTCCTGCCGATGCATAATTCCTCAACTCAAGTTCGATTTTAGGGTAGAATTAGGCCGCGATTTAAAGGGCTGCAGTGTCCTTTGCGCGCCGAATTCGACGCGTGGCGCTGCAGAGGGAAGGTGAAGCCAATGAAAAGGTTTGCAATCGTTGTTCTGTCGCTTGTGACTGCGCTGACAAGCGCTCAGCCAGCCCTGGCGTTCCCCACAATTACCGCGCCAAGGATCGAGGCGCCGCAAGCCCAGCTGGTTCAGTACAGGCGATATCGCGGCGGCTACGGCAGGTACAACCACGGACATCATCACAACGGTGGTGGTGACGATTGGGCTTGGGCACTGGGTGGGCTTGCCGCAGGCGCTGTTATCGGCGGGCTGCTGGCTCAACCCAGATATTATGGCCCCGGTTACTACGGCGGGAACTACTACGGCAATAACTACTATGGCGGGAACTACTATGGCCGTAGCTACTACCGCCAGCGCTATTACGCGCCACGCTATTATGCGCCACGCTACTACCGCGAAGCCTACGGCGGCGGCAGTGCACATACGCGCTGGTGCTACGCGCGCTACCGGTCCTATAGGGCATACGACGATACATTCCAGCCGTATTACGGTCCGCGACAAGCGTGCGTCTCGCCTTACTATTGAGGGCGGTTGAGGTACGACGTTAAACGGATTCATCCGCTATCTGGACGGTTTAGACTGCTGACAAGCAATCTGAACTGTCGCCCGGGACAAGATATCATCCCGTGCTCAATGGCGCGGCCGGGGAAGCGGGGACCTTGTTGCCCAATTGCGTGGGTCGGCTCGCCGAGGCAGGCTGTTCCCGGTTCTCGGATTATCGACTGCGGCTCAAGCTGAACTCCCTGCGGCGAGCCTTTTGCCCAATCAGGCAGACGCCGAGCGCGTAACTCGCTTCAGGTGATAGCTTGCCGGGGTCTGTCATCACACCAGCGAAGGATTTCGTCGGCATTCGCCTTGCCGCCGCGGGGACCATGGACTGTGACTGAGCGGGCCGCGGCAGCCACGGCGAAGTTCAAAGCATCGGCAAAGGGTCGGTTCTGTTCAAGACACCAGGTCAGCACGCCGCCGAAGGTATCGCCAGCGCCAGTCACATCGACGACATCGACCGGAAACCCGCTGGCGCGCAGTATCGTGTCACCGTTACGCGCCTCTGCGCCTTCGGCCGCCAGCGTGCGCACCACCCAGTCGATGTCATGATCGTGCATCCAGTCCCCGATGCGCGACAGCTCTTCATGGCCGAAGGCGGTACGGAAGCCCACCTGGTTGAAGATCACCACCGCCGCACCTTTGAGATAGGGCATGTCCTCAGGCGTGCAGCCGCCGACGTCGAGATCGAAGATGGCGCGGCGCCCGTGCTGGCGCAGGTCGGCCAGAAGCCCGGCCTGTTTCAGAATGCCGTTTTCCGCCCGTACATGCAGGCGGCGGACACGATAGAGGGTCGTATACATCAATCCGGGCTGACGCAGCGCCGTCAAACTGTCTGGTGACAGCCACATCGGTTGTTCGCCCATCTCGACAGTCAGAACGATATGCTCGCCATCGACCAGGAAGATCAGATTGCGCGATTCGGGAATGGCAGGATCAGTCAGCATGTGGCTGACGCCGACACCGTTCTCCACGAGGTCGGCAATCAGCCGTTTCGACAACGGACTGTCGTTCAGCAACGAGATGAACTGCGTTTGGCCGCCCAGTGCCGCATGCACCACGGCGGCGTTGGCGATAGAGCCTCCGGTTTCCGCCGGCAGTTCGGCGACCATGCCCTTGTCCGCACGACCCGGCCAGCGATCGGCGGTGTAATATTCGTCGAGCGCCACGTCACCGATGAAAAAGGTTGTCATGCGCTCAGTCCTTCCCGGTGATCAGGCGTGGTCCGCCAGCCACGGGCACCCAGGGGCTTTCACCGAGGCCACATATCGCCATCCAATAGTAGGGCGTTGGCCCCGAAACGCCGCGGCAGGCGTCGTGCCAGACGCCACGACGCATCACCACCGCTTGCCCCGGCGCAATCATGAATGCTTCAAGGTCATCGCGATGCGGTGCCTCTGCGTCGGATGCGGGCGCGACGGCAAGCACGATCGGTTGGGACGCGCAAAACAGCGCTTCTTCGGTTCCCGGGTGGCGTTCCATGGCCGAGCAGTGCCATGGTGCGCCGCCGCCGCGCGTAATGCCGAGGTGGCCAGAGCCCTTGATCAGCGGTGCGGCGGTAAAACCGTCGCGCCAGCCGTCGCCCGCTGTCCATATCGCCTTGGGATCTGCATCGTCGGTCAGGTTGTAGGTCGTGCCGAACCGCGAAAAGTTTTCGGCGGTCACCGGCCGGGCGAGGACGGCATCCGGAGCGCTCATGCGGCACTCCTTGCGGCACGCACGACGCGCATCAGGCCGGCGACGTGGGCCGCTTCAACCCGGCCGGTATCCTTATGGTCGTGCTTGAACCAGCTTCCGACGACGGCGCCGTCTGCGTGGGCCAACTGTTCGGTGGCATTGGCCTCGGTAAGGCCGGCTCCGATCAGTAACGGTACGCTGCCCTCGGTTGCGGCGCGGAAACGCGCCACCTTGTCCATGTCGGTCGGCCGGCCCGTCGCATCGGAGGTCACCACGAGGCCGTCGCAACGCGAGGCGCCGATGCGCACGTCCTCTGCTTCCGGCCTGCCGGACAGGACCGGTTGATATTTGAACCGCACGCCCCCGAGCAGCAACGCCGAGACGCCTTCACGGCGGGCGGCAAGGTCGGCAGCGAATGGCGCATCCGTCTCGGGCGGCAGATGGCCGGCAACGGAATCGACCTGGATGAAGGCCACGGGATATTGGCGGGCAAGTTCAAAAGCGCGTGCGTCGTCCCGCAGCACATTGACGCCGATGCGCGTGCCGAGATCAAGACCGAACAGCCGAGCCAGCACCCGCTCCACATCCTCGGCGTGGCCGAAATAATTCTCGACCACCAATCCATCGACACCTTCGCCTGCCATGATGCGGGCTTCCTCCTCGGCTTGGGCGAGCTTGCCCTCGGGGCTGTCGCCTGCCAGGTGCAACATGCCGAGAATGGGTTTTGGGGTCGTAAAGGTCTCGCCGAAGCGGCTCATGTTCGTTCTCCTGCGTCGCGCTGCCGTCAGGCCGGCGCGGTATCACGCCCCCAACGGGTGGCGAATTTCATCTGGACCGCCGGCGAGTAGACGATCGATGTGCGTTCGACCAACCGATCGTCGGCGTCGAGCACATCCCCGCTGGCACAAAGATAGCCCGGCACGTCGAGTGCCGGAGCAAACACCTCCCGCAAACGGTCGGATGGCGGCACAACCGTCAAAAGCAATTCCGAGCGAAGGGGGTGGCGGTCGTAGTCACGGCGCAATACCTCGTAGAGTGATTGCGCCGCGAAATCGTAGCGGTCGATGCCTGGATAGAGGGTGAGATCGAGCTGCGACGTATCGACGTTCAGCCAGTTGACGGTCTCGCCGTTGGCAAGCCCGCGAGCACGTACCAGGAACAGTTCACCGTTCTCAACCCGATGCTCCAGCACCCGCGTCGTGGGGCGTTGGCCCTGTCGGCGGGCCAGTTCGGTAAAGCTGCCGAAGTTCCAGATGTTGTGGCTGATCGGCCGGTGCGAAACGATCGTGCCCCGGCCGCGAACCTGCTGGACCAGTCCTTCCGACACCAGAAGCGCCATCGCATTGCGAACCGTGGTCCGGGCGATACCGAACTGGTCACGCAACTGGTTTTCCGAGGGAATGGCTTCCCCCTCGGAAAAGTCGCCGCTCAGGATTGCGGCTCGAAGAACCCGGTAGAGCTGCCGGTAAAGCTGCTCGCTCGAATAGAGATCGAGGCGCAATCTCGACAATCTGTCGTCCGCGGCGGTGGAGGCGTCAGGCATGGAAGGATGGGTCAAGGCGGGCTCCGGTTTGGCTCCGTTACTTCGTGGTTCCGTTCACCTTGAACTCTTCCACGGCAGCTTCTTTCAAGCCATGGCGGTCGAGGATCTGTGCATAAGTACCATCCGCCTTCAGCGCCTCGAGCGTTGCAAGCACTGCATCGCGCAAGGGGCCATTCGCCTTGGCAAAGGCGATGCCGTAGTAATTGATCTCGTCGACCTTGCCGATCTGGTAGAACTTGCCCGGCTCCTGCTTCATCAGATCAAGCAGGCCCTCCAGGCCGATGACCGAGGCCTGCGCGCGGCCTTGGCGGATCTGCATGATGTGCTCGGCCTGGGTCGGGATCTGGATGACCGTGATCGGCTTGTCCGCGGCACAATTGGCCTTGCCGACATTTTCCGCCCACGTGACCCAGCTTGTGCCGGTCGCCACGGCAACGGTCTTGCCGCAGAGGTCGGTTTCAACCTTGATCTCTCCCTGCTGATCGGCCGTGGAATAAAAGACGTTGCCAGTCTTGAAGTAGTCGATGAAATCGAGCTGGGTCTGGCGTTCGACCTTGTCGGAGAAGGCGGTCATGATCATGTCGGACCGGCCGGTGACGACCTGGGGTATCAATTGCGGGAATTCGACGTTCTGGAATTCGGCCGTCAGGCCGAGGCGCTCGGCAATCGCCTTGGCGAGATCGATGTCGAAGCCCTTCAGGTCGGTCGAGCCGGCATCGCTGTATTCCATCGGCGGATAGGCAAGGCTGATCGTGACGTTCAGTTTGCCAGCGGCGCGCACGGCTTCGGGCAGGGCGGCGGCCAGCTTCTCGTCGGACGCGGCATGGGCCGCTCCGGCCACGCACAGGCTGATGAATGTGGTGGAGGCAAGTCCCAGAACTATTGGCAGCAGTCGTTTCATTTTCTGTTCTCCCATTTTTAAGCTGAAAATTGTCAGGCCAGAACGCGGCTGAGGAATGTGCGCACGCGCGGATCGCCGGGGTTGCTGAGGACCTGTTCCGGTGCGCCCGTCTCGCGAATTTCTCCGTCGATCATCACCACGACGCGGTCGGCCACCTCGCGGGCAAAGCCGATCTCATGGGTGACGACAATCATGGTGGTGCCACCGCGCGCCAGATTGCGCATGACCTCCAGCACCTCGCCGACAAGCTCTGGATCGAGCGCGCTGGTCGGTTCGTCGAACAGCATCACCCGCGGCTCCATGGCGAGGGCTCGGGCGATTGCCACGCGTTGCTTCTGGCCGCCGGAAAGCTGCGACGGATAGCTTTCGGCCTTGGCCGCCATGCCGACCTGCTCCAGCAGATCCATGGCGCGGGCTTCGGCTTCGGCCCGGCGCAATCCGCGCACGACCATCGGCCCTTCGATGACATTGCCGAGCACCGTCAGATGCGCGAACAGATTGAAATGCTGGAACACCATGCCGAGCTGGCTCTGCTGGGCGCGCAGCCGCTTGACGGGCAGCTCCTGGAGAGCGCCGCGGTGGAGCGCATAGCCCATGATCGCGCCATCGACCCAGACATAACCGCTGTTTGGCGTTTCGAGGTGATTGATGCATCGAAGGAAGGTGCTCTTGCCGCTGCCCGATGGACCGAGGATGCACAGCACTTCACCATAGGCAACTTCGAGGTCGAGGTTCTTCAATACCTCGTGGCTGCCGAAACTCTTGCGGATACCGACCGCCTTGACTGCGAGACTCATGCTTCCCCCACTGTGGCGACACGCCGCGCCCGTCCTTTGAACCAGCTTCGGGTGCTGGCAGCGGCAGCGGCGTCGCGGCCGAAATGGCGTTCGAGATAATATTGACCGATGGAAAGCACCGTCGTCCCGGCGAGATACCAGGCGGCGCAAACGAACAGCAGCTCGATGACCGCGCCGTTGATGAAGTAGATCCGCTGGGCCGCGTTCAGCATTTCGCCCATGGCGATCGTGGCGGCAAGCGAAGAGAATTTCAGCATGCCGATGGCGCTGTTGCCAAGAACTGGCAGGATCAACCGCAGGGTCTGCGGCAGCATGATGCGCCGCATCGTCTGGCCCGGCGTCATGCCGAGTGTGTGGGCCGCTTCCTTCTGGCCGCGATCGACAGATGAGATTCCGCCGCGCACGACTTCCGTCAGATAAGAGCCTTCGTTGACACCAAGACCAAGAACGGCAGCGACAAAGGGCGTCACCACATCAACCATGCGCTCGTCGACTAGACCCGGAATGTAGAGGCGGGGAAAGACGAGCGCGATGTTGAACCAGATGAGAAGCTGCAGCAGCACGGGCGTGCCGCGGAATATCCAGACGTAAAGCCAGGCGGCAAAGCGCAGGATCGGATTTTCCGAAAGGCGCATGATCCCGAAGGCGAAGCCGAGGACTACGCCAAGTGCAAGCGCGCAGGCCGAGATCAGCAGGGTCCAGCCGAAACCGGTGATGATGACGCCGGCCGTCAGAAACTCCCCGACGACCGTCCACTGGATTTGTCCAACCGCAAAGGCGCGACCGACCAATGCCAGCAAGAGGAGGACGGCACCACCGCTTATCCAGCGCCAAGGATGGCTCAAACGGCGAACGGGCACGTCCGGGCCTGGCAGATCTGTCAGCGACAGCGTGGGAGTTGCATTCGAGGTTGATCGGGTCATAATGTCCAAATGTAGGGTTAGGCCTACAACTTACTAGATGCGTTCTGAGGCGGAGTCAAGCGGGCCCACCACCGAAGGAAAAACAAGCGCGTTGTCGAGAAAATGGCACTTGATCGCCGGTCGCGTGCACGTCCGCGCGGCTGCGCCATGCCGGCGCATCTCATCAGCAGCCAGTTCGTGGCGCTGGACTATCCAGTAAGAGTGTGTGTGGTCGGCGTTACGTTGATCGCTCGCTCGGGAGGTTCATTGATGACATATCGTGGTAAAGTTGGACCGCTTCGATGTACACCGCCGAGCACGGATCGAAACGCGTGCGCGGCGGTGACATGGTTCAACATAGCCTTGACTCAGAGCCTTGTAACAACGACTTCCTGATACTCGCTCGGCACCACCATGGTGCCGCCGTCGGCGCGATTGAAGCGTGCAACGAGTGCCAGCAGGTCAGTAGCGAGCGCGTCCTGTCCTGCGGGTTCCAGAGCGGCGAAGGTCTTCAAAACAGGGCCATAGAACGTCCGGAAGACCTCAAGCCAATGCTCGGCAGATTTGTAGCGGAACACAAACTGCCGCGGCATTGCCGCAACCGAGGCGGACGTGGCAGGGAACAGTTCCTCGAGACGCGGGCGCGATCCCCAGAGCGCCGGCGAGCGGGCACCTGCCGGCGGCGGGACATGGCGACCTATCGTCTTGAACACCTGCCCGATGAAGCCATCGGGCGTCCAGTTCGCAAGCCCAATGGAGCCGCCGCGCTTGCAGACACGAAGGAGCTCTCCGGCAGCCCGCTCCTGATCGGGCGTGAACATCACGCCGAAAATCGAGAGCACAGTGTCGAACGACTGATCGGCAAAGGGCAGGTTTTCTGCATCTGCCTCCTGGAAGGTGATGGAGAGTCGGTCAGCTTTGGCGCGCTCACGAGCGCGCTCCAGGAGCGAAGGGACGTAATCCGTAGCGGTAACGTCGCACCAGCGCCGGGCGGCGGCAAGCGCACCGTTGCCGTTGCCAGCGGCGACGTCGAGCACCTTGGAACCGGCGCGCAGATCGAGCGCTTCACAGAGGCTCTCGCCAACAATTTGCAGGGTCGTGCCGATGACGGCGTAATCGCCTGAAGACCACGCATTTTGCTGCCGGGCTTTGAGCGCGCCGAGGTCGACGGCAGGCTGGTGGTTCTGGCCGGCTAGAGCTACGGATGTGGACATTTTTTCCTCCTTAAGGCAGTTTGATTGGGTCATGGTGCGTCTGTCACAGGCCTGTTTCGAGCATCTGATCTTCCGCGGCTTCTGGTCTAGGCAGACAGCGTGGGAACCAGCGTGGCAGCCGGCGTGGTAATGACCATGGACCTTACGGGCGAAGGCAGGTCGACATGCCGTCGTTAACGCTCCGACTGCTCGGACCATTGGCAATTCGCCGTGAAGGCGTGGACGTGCCGTTGCCCGGATCGCGCAAGGTACGTGCTCTTCTTGCCTATCTGGCGCTTTCGCCCCATCCCCCTGGCAGGGCTCAGCTCTGCGACCTTCTGTGGGATATCCCCGATGATCCGCGCGGCGAACTGCGTTGGTGTCTGAGCAAGATCCGGTCGCTGATTGGGGAGCAGCGCGTCTCTACCAAGGGCGATACGATCGCCTTGGATCTGTCGGATTGCTCGGTCGATGCGATCGAGGTGACCGCAGCCCATCGACACGGCTTCAGGACGTTTGCACCGGAACAGTTGCGATCCCTGGCCGATCTTTTTGTTAGCGACTTTCTTGACGGACTTGCGATCGAGCGCAGCCCGGTATTTGACAGCTGGCTGGCGTTCCAACGCCGCCGATTGCGCGATATCCATGCAGCTCTTCTCGAGCACATCGTGCAACGCGTGGGCCATGAGGAAGTACGCAGCTATCTCGATTGCTGGATTACTCTTGCCCCCTTTGACCTCCGTCCGCACGAGTTGCTGTTGCAAAGCCTTGCTGCCGACGGGCGCGTTCGGGAAGGAGAGGAGCACCTGGCAGCGACTGCCAAGCTTTTCGATAGTGAAAGCGTCGACAGCAAGCCTCTTCGAGAGATCTGGCGCACGGCCAGGGCGCAGGCTGACGAGACGTTCATAGTGCATCCGGCGCCCGTCGCCCAAACGGCGTCGAGCGAAACGGCAGCGCCTCAGACGCATCGGCGTGCATCAATCGCCATCATGCCCTTCGATGACACATCGCCGATGGCCATTCCGGGTGGATCGTCCGATGCGCTCGTTCACGACATCATCACACGGCTCGCCCGACAGCGCAGCCTCAGCGTGATCGCCCAAGGCACCATGTTCGCCCTGCGCGACCGCCGGTACACACCGCACGAGGCTGCCCGGATGCTCGGCGTCGACTATCTCGTCAACGGCTCGTTCCAGCGCCTCGGCAGGCGTATCACCGTTTGCATCGAACTCACCGAGGCGCACACCGCCCGTATCGTGCGGGCCGAAGTCTTCGAGTACGATGCTGCGGAGACCTTTCTTCTGCTTGACGAGATCGGCGGCCGGATCGTCGTCACCATCGAGCGTGAAGTCGAAGCGCTTGAGAGCAATCGGGCAATCCTCAAGCCACCTAGTTCTCTCGATGCGTGGGAGGCGCATCACCGTGGGCTCTGGCACATGTATCGCTTCACCAGGAGCAACAATGAACAGGCCCAGCACTTCTTCGAGATCGCGATAAGCCTCGATCCGACATTCGCCCGCGCTCACGCGGGCCTTTCCTTCACCCATTTTCAAAGCGCCTTCCAGCACTGGGCGGATCAGGACGTGGAAGTCGAGCTTGCGTATCGGGCAGCCAGCCAAAGCATGATGGCCGATGACCGCGACCCGGCCGCGCATTGGGCAATCGGTCGAGCGCTCTGGCTGCGGGGCCTGCACGACCAGTCCGTCGGCGAGCTGGAACAGGCGGTCGAACTCAGCCCCAGTTTTGCGCTTGGTCACTACTCGCTCGCCTTCGTCCAGGCCCAGTCCGGCGACGCGCAGGCAGCGATCGTGGCGGCAGATCTTTCGCGAAAGCTCAGCCCATTCGACCCGCTGCTCTTCGGCATGCTGGCAAGCCGGGCGCTGGCACTCGTGCGCCTCGGTCGCTTCGAGGAGGCGGCCGGCTGGGCCGTCAAGGCTGCGGCCCGGCCGAATGCCCATGCCCACATTCTGGCGATCGCGGCGCTATCGCTGGCGCTGGTCGGTCGGCTCGACGAAGGGCGTGGCTTCGTGGCGTCGCTCCACTATCGGTTTTCAGGCTACAGCCTGAGCGATTTTCTGACTGCGTTTCATCTAGGCCCCGAAGAGCAGACGCTGTTTCGCCAAGGTGCAAGGCAGATCGACCTCCATTGATGTCATCTTGTCCCTGGTTCATTGTTTCTGATCGTCCTTGCCTTGTGGGGATCAGACAATGAAACATCGGGTGGTGCTTGGCTTTGCGGCCGCCTTGGGTTTGCTCGTTGCGGCGACATTCGTCGTCTCTTCTCAGACCTCCGTTGCTCCAAAAGCGATCGAAACATCTGTCATTCGCAGTTCAGATCTTCTCGAAAAAGCCTGGAGTCTCCCGGTCGCTTCTGCCTTTGACAAACGCGTCACGTGGCAGTCGAACGGTTCGCGGTGTGGGCCTGCAAGCCTTGCAAACAGCTTTCGCTCGATCGGTGAAGATGAAACGACCGAGGCCGACGTCTTGTCCGGAACAGGTACGTGCTGGACGGGGTACTGCATAATCGGGCTCACTTTGGACGAGCTGGCTGAGCTTGCGCGAAAGAAGACGAGTCGTCAGGTCACCGTTCTGCGGAACCTGACCGCCGAGCAGTTCCGTGAGCACATGACGCACGCTAACGATCCCGATCGTCGCTACATCATCAACTTCGATCGTAGGACGATTTTTGGAGCGGGAGCAGGACACCACTCACCCGTGGCGGGATATTTGGAGGCCGAAGATCTGGTGTTCGTCCTGGACGTGAATGAGCGGTTCAAGCCCTGGCTCATCGAACGCGAGCGTTTGTTCGCCGCCATGGATACTCTCGATGGCGTTAGCAAACGGGGAATGCTGCTAATCTCGCCCTAACCTCAACTCGTCGCTTTCGCGCCGAGCGTGTCTGGATAGGCAAGGTCTTCGAAGTCCCTCCGGCAGCGGGAATGTCCTGCAGACGGCGAACCGGTCAACCGGTTCGGTCTGCTCGACGGCAGGCGGGCAATGCGGAGGTCACGCTGCGATATCGGGTCTCAAGCATTCCCGCCTGATGGTAAGTTATGGCTTACCAGAAGGCGAAGCGTGTGATCCCTATCAAGCGTCATCGTGAACTGGTCCTTGGGCGACACGCAAATCTGGTCCGCCAAGGGGTGTTAGTTAGTCTCCATACCGGCTGCCGTAGTGGA
>NZ_JBNDIU010000027.1:0-73830 GCF_050434565.1 Ensifer sp. 4252 | reverse complement strand
ACCGGTGGAGATCGTCATGGGTGACGTCGTGGTGCGCGTGGCCGGAGATATCGAGCCGGATCATCTTGCCAAGATCCTACGGGCGGTGCGCAAGGCATGATCGCTTCTGGGGTAGTCGTCTACGTCTCGTGTCAACCGGTCGACTTCCGCAAGGGGGCGGCCTCGTTGATGGCTTTGGTCAGGGATGGCGGTCTCGATCCTTTCAATAGCGCCCTTTACGTGTTCCGTTCCAAACGGAAGGACCGTGTCCGGATCGTGTGGTGGGATGGCAGCGGGGTCTGTCTCTATTCGAAAGTTATCGAAGGAGATGGCTTTTGCTGGCCGGCAGCGACGGCGGCGCGCATCCGTCTGGATCATGCCCAGCTCATGGCCCTACTGGCCGGAATGGATTGGAAGAAGATCCGCCCGGACGAAGGAGAGATCGAGACGGCGCGAGTGCATCTCCCCTCGATGTCCTCGAACTCCGCGGGAAGGTAAGGCGTTCGCTCGGCAGTCGATCGCCCCTACACGGACGTGCTTGAAGTTGTGCCGAACACCACGGCCATTCTTCAGGGGTTTCAGTTCAAAGCCGATCAACGCCCCCCGCATCGGCCACCCGCTCCTCGCCCGTGGCAATGATAGTGCGGGTGGCGTCGGTCGATGCATAGGTCCAGAATATCCTCATAGGGTCAGTCGCCGAAGCGTTGATGAAGCGATGCGGAACGTTGGCCGCAATCCAGGTAGTGTCGTGAACGCCGAGTTCGTGCTGCACACCGTCGATCTCGGCAATGGCCAGGCCCTCGATCACCACAACGCTTTCCTCGCAGTTGTGCGTGTGCAGGCCGATTGAAGCACCTGGATCGAAGGTGGTGATGCCGTTGAGCAAGCTGCTCGAGCCGCACCTTCGCGTGACGAGCGGGGTGGTACGCGCCCCGCCGCCGCGGTCGATTGACTGTACGTCACCTCGACGAAGAATGGCGCATTTGTTGGTAGTCATTGTAAAGTCCTCAGAACCTTTGAACGCAGTTCTCTCGTAATTCCGCCCGCCCATCGAATCCTTTTCCCAATCCTTCGGATCGCTTGAACCGAACCCGCCCACCGTGGGGCGTCTGCAGGAAACACAGCGGGATTCGGGATCGGGCCGAATTCGATGCCTGCAACGCCTCGTTCGCCGACCTCCTTCAAATCTAGTAAGGCGCCTGCACCGGCCCCATGCCGACATAGACGGTCTTCAGCTCGCTGTAGTGGTCGAGCGCGGCCACCGAATTCTCGCGACCGAAGCCGGATTGCTTCGACCCGCCGAAGGGGATTTCGACGGGAGCCAGATTATACGCGTTGATCCAGAGCGTGCCCGCCTCTAGCTGATCGGCGACCCGGTGTGCGCGGGTGATGTCGGCGGTGAATACGCCGGCCGAAAGGCCGAATTCGGTCGCATTGGCTCGCGCGATCACCTCGGCCTCGTCGTCGAAGTCGAGCACGCACATGACCGGACCGAAGATCTCCTCGCGGGCGATCGTCATCTCGTCGGTGACGTCGGCAAAGACCGTCGGCTGGATATAGGAGCCTTCGCTGTCGACGGCATTCGGAATGCCGCCGCCGGTCACCAGCCGCGCGCCCTCGGCCTTGCCCTTCTCGATATAGGAGAGGACCCTGTCGCGCTGCGGCATCGAGACCATCGGTCCGAGCTGTGTCTCCTCGTCCATGGGGTCGCCGATGACCATCGCCTCGGTGCGGGCTTTCAGCCGCGTCAGGAACTGTTCCTTGATGCCCTTCTGGACAAAGACTCGGGTGCCGTTCGAGCAGACTTGGCCGGTCGAATAGAAGTTCCCGAGCATGGCGCCGCCGATGGCGCGTTCGAGGTCGGCGTCGTCGAAGACGATCAGCGGCGACTTGCCACCGAGCTCCATGGTGACGTGCTTGAGTTCGGCCGCGGCCGCACCCGCCACCTGTCTGCCCGTCTGCACCGAGCCTGTCAGCGATACCTTGGCGACGTCGGGATGATTGATAATTTGGGGAGCCGTGGTGCGATTGCCCTGGATGACGTTGTAGAGGCCCTTCGGCAGGCCGGCTTCGACCAGGATCTCGGCGATCTTGAGTGCGCCGAGCGGCGTGATTTGCGAGGGCTTGAAGACCATGGCGTTGCCGGCGGCGAGCGCCGGCGCGCCCTTCCAGCAGGCGATCTGCTGCGGATAGTTCCAGGCGCCGATGCCGAAGCAGATACCGAGCGGCACGCGCTTGGTGTAGGCAAAGTCGCCGCCGAGCGGGATGTAATCGCCGTTGAGGGCCGTCGCGATCACGCCGCCGAAGAACTCGAAACTGTCGGCGCCGGAGGTCGGATCGGCGATGATCGTCTCCTGGATCGGCTTGCCGGTGTCGAGCGTCTCCAGTTCCGAGAGCTCGCGGTTGCGCTCGCGCATGATCTCGGCGGCGCGCTTCAGGATGCGGCCGCGGGCAGTCGGGCTCATCGTCGCCCATTCCGGCTGCGCGCGCTTGGCCGCCGCGATCGCCTTTTCGACAATGGCGGGCGTTGCGGCGTGAAGGCGCGCGATCACTTCGCCGGTCGCCGGATAGATGCTCTCGATGACGGTGCCTGAGATGTCCTCGACATATTCGCCGTCGATGAAGTGCGATGCTCGCGGTTGGGCTTTGAATCCCATGTGTAACCCCTTTCGGAGGCGGGTTCGGGTGGCAGGGTGACGCGATAAAAAGGCCTGCCCGAACGGGCAGGCAAACTCCGCTCTCAGGGGAAGACGCGAGCGGAGGAGGTTCGGGAATGAGCGAAGGTCAGCGTTTCACCGGCATGGGGTTGGTGTCGTGGTACATGTAGAGATTGGTCATCGGTTCTATCACGGTCCAAACGCCCTTGATGTCGGGATGGATCGTAACGAAGTCATCTCGCTCGATGTCGAGCCGCGTGCCGTCCGTGAATCTGATCTCTCCTCTCCCCTGCATCACGCAGAACGACACGGCCCGGTCATAGTGAATCTCGAATGGCTCGATCAGGCCGGATTCCCACTTCGTCCACGAGGCGGCGAGTTTCTTGGTGTCTTCTGTTGCGTGAACCCTCTGGATCCGGTCTGTGCTGAAGGTGCGATCCGACTGCATGCTCATGGTTCCTCCCGTTTATGCTGTGGTTGTGAGATAACCTCAGGACGCCCACGATGGGCGACCGTAGCTACTCGACTAGGATTGCTCTGAAGTCATTCACGTTCGTTCCCGTCGGACCCGTGAGCAGCAGATCCCCGATGGCATCGAATGCGGACCAGGAATCATGAGCGTCGAGCAACCGTTGCGCGTGCAGCGATCTTGCCGCCAGCCGGGCGACAGTGCTTCCGTCTGCGAAAGCGCCGGCGTTGTCTTCCGAACCGTCTATTCCATCGGTGTCGGCTGCTATGGCGGAATTCCGGCCCTGCCATCAACGTCAATGGCGAAGGACAACAAGAACTCCGTATTGCGACCGCCCTTGCCTCCACCGGTCATGCTGACGGTGGTTTCACCGCCCGACAGCAGAACAACCGGCTTCTTTCCGTGTGGTGCGCTCAGTTCGCTGACCTGTATCGCGAGTCCTGCGTGCGTGTGCGCGACGTCACGCGCCTCGCCTTCAACGGCATCCGACATCACCACGGCATTGAAACCCCGGCGTCTCGCCTCGACCGCTGCCGCGTCCAATGACACCGCCGCACACGCGATAAGCCGGGACTCGTTTCCGGCGAAACGTGGATCGTTCGTAAACGGTGCCACCGCCGCTTCGGTTTGCAGGTGGCGCATCGCTGGCTCCGGGAGCGCAATTCTGTAGCGTTCGATCACCCGCAAGGCATCATGGCACGTCGAGCTATCGGGTACCGTTGGCCCCGAGGCGACAGGAGCGTGATCATCACCCGGTATGTCCGAGATGATGAGCGAGACCACTCTTGCCGGAAAAGCAGCCGCTGCAAGCCTGCCACCCTTGACGGTCGAGAGGTGCTTGCGAACCGCATTCATTGCCGAGATCGGAGCGCCCGAAGCGAGAAGCGCCTTGTTCACGGCGATCTCGTCCTCCAGCGACATTCCTTCCGGAGGCGCCGGCAGCAATGCGGAACCACCGCCGGACATTAGGGCGATCACCAGGTCGTCTGCGGCAAGACCCGAAACGGCTTCAAAGAGCCGTTCAGATGCAATGAGACCAGCCTCGTCAGGAACCGGATGGGATGCCTCGATGATCTGGATACGGTCGCACGCGACGCCGAATCCATACCGCGTCACCACGACACCCGAAAGCGGTCCTTCCCAGTGTTGCTCCAATGCCCTTGCCATCTGTGCCGAGCCCTTGCCCGCACCGATGACGACCGTGCGGCCTTTCGGGCGGGGCGGAAGATGGCCAGCGATCACCTTGGCCGGGTCGGCAGCGGCGACCGCGGCATCAAAGAGCGATGCCAGAAATGCACGCCGTTCGTCACGCAGCAGCATTCCCTATTCCTCGGCCGGGCCATAGAGCCCAAGTTGATCCAACAGGACGCGTTGGCGCCCGATGTCCTCAACCAGCATCGCCGTATAGCGTTCGACAATCCGGCTCCGGTTTGCCGGATCGGAGACGGCTGCAAGGGCACCCACGACCGTCGCGACCCGCTCGGATGCCTGCTGAAGCTCCTTAAGCAGATCCGTCTTGCTGACGGCCTCGAGGATTGCCTGTTTCGTCACCCTGCCGATGCCGACAGGGGTGCGGCTTCCGGCTGAGACGTATCCTTCCGGAAGATCGCCCTTGAGGTTGGTGACCAACCTGAACTGGATGACGTCGAAGATCTGGTCGACCGCCTGCTTGGCACCGGCCACGCGCGAGGGATGGTCGGTGTCGGCGGCGGCGTGCGGCAGCAGCTCCAGCTTGCCCCTGTGACGCTCTTCGAGCCGGATATAGGGAAGCATGGGGCCGCTGAGACTGCCGGTTGCGGAGTCCTTGAAGAGGTCAGCGTCAATCGCCGCGTGCGCAACCTTGCCGGACGACAGCGCCGCGTCGAGTGCAGTAGCATCCACCACCTCGCCCCGGTCGTAGTTGACGAGCACTGCGCCGTCTTTCAGTGCGGCGAGCACCTCGGCACTGACGGTTCGAGCGTTGGAATAGACCCCGGTGGCCGCGTCCAGGCGGCCGAGACCGATATGCACCGACAGCACGTCGGCCCCGGTCGCAGCCTCGACTGGGCTGCCAGCGTATTCGAATCCTTCAGCCTCGATCCAGCGCCTGTGGCGCTCTCGGGCGTAGATCGCCACCCTCATGCCGAAGGCTTTCGCAAGCTTGGCGACTTCGCGGCCGATATTACCGTAACCGAGAACGGCGATCTTACGGCCCTCGAGCTTGGAGGTCGGGAAGTCCTTGAGCTGCCGGCCTGTGTCGAAGTCGCCAACAGCGACCATCCGGTGGAGTCTGTCGACAGGCAGATCGGGGACGACCTTCAGGACCGCCTTCATCACCATCTGTGCGGTTGCGCGGCTGTTGATGCCGGGCGTGTTCATCAGCGGCGCATCGCCGCCTTCGCCGTTGCCTCCGCCCCAGGATGCGGAGCCCATATTCCCGGTGCCTGCCCCGATACGCACGCCGCCGAGCGGGAAGACCGAGGCCTTCGGAATGGAGGTCGCCGCCGCGATCAGCGCGTCATACTGCCCCTTGTCGGTCTGCGGCAGGATCTCCGCGTCGGTGCTCAGATCCGGCTGGTAGAAGAAGTGGATTCGGCCCTTCTCGAGCGCCGTTCGGTCATCAAGCGGTCCAAGATGGAAGACGCCACCCTTTTCCTCAACATAGGCCTCGATTTCGCTGTGATCCGGATGGCCGTCGGCGGCGATGCGCAGACCGACGAGATCCACCACCAGCACCGCATAGGCGCGAGCCGGATCGTCCTTGCGGACAGGACCACCCGACGTCTCTTGCCGTTCGAAGATAACGCCCTGCTTTGCCAGTTCCTCTTCGAGAACGACGATCTTCGCACGCAGATAGGCGTACTGCAGATTTTCCAGGAGCGCGACGACGTCCTCCGGCTCGCGGATGCCGCCAATCCAGGCCCGGTAGTCGCCCGGCGTGCCTGGGAAAGCGTTGACGTAGCGGGCCGCGTCGAGACCGGGTTCGTACTCGCCGTTCGGATGGGTGATGCCCTCATAGCCGAGCAACTGCTTCGACCGAGCGATGATGCGAGCGTGAATGTCGGGTTCGGAGATACCGTCATCCCGGACCGTCAGGAGCGTTACCGCCGCGCCGCGGCGCTCCGCATCGGCAACCGACAGCGACAATAGCGGATGCCGCTGAACCCATTCGTCGACCACCTTGCGATTGACCGTAGACCGCCGGTTGAGTTCGACGACGGAGCCGACGCGGGCCTCACACTGCAAGAGCCCGAAGGTGGTCTCGGCCAATGCGAGCGCGCTAAACGTATTGATGACACCGCCGAGCATGCGGTCTTCGCCGGCATCGTAAAACGGCCCGACATCAACGGTGCGCTTCGTTGAAAATGGTCTGCTGGGATCGGTTGGCGGGGCGATCTTGAGCTGGCGCGGGATTGCCCAGGCGGGATCCTGCTGGTTCTTGTCGATGAGTGCCAGTGCCTGCGGCGTGAACGTGGCAACGAAGTAGCCGGAGACACCGCCGATCGCTTTCTGGAACGGCGTGAAGAGGCAGCACTTCGCCATCACTGCAGCCACCAGTTCGGGCTCCCAAGGCATTGCGCCGAGCATCGAGGTAGCATCGAACACCGCGTGTCGGTTGGACGGATCGCCGTCCAGCCACTTCAACAGTTCTCCGATCTCGCGGCTGGTGTAGGCATTAGCGCCCGTAGTCTCATGCCCAACGCCGACAAAGATCGAAACGCCAAGATTGGCCAGCTCCTCTGCGGTCGGAATGATGCCTTCGCTGGCGGCGAAATGGATACGGCTCTCGCAACCCTTCTCGGCAAAGCGCTGCATCTCGATCAACTGGGTCGCCCAGGACTGCCGGAAGAAGCCACCGGCCTTGGACGGGTCGCTTTCCGGTCTCGGCGTGTCAACGTAGATGCGCTGCGAGGCATCGTTTGCATTCATCAGATGTTGCGCGCAGACAGTGAAGCCACTGTGCCCGCCGCCGAGCCCAACTGCCATGCGATTGCTCGTCGGAAAACCGAAGTAGCGATGGATCGCGCGCATCATGTCGGTGAGGATTTTGTCGGCCGGATAGCCGCGATGCATGATGCGCGAAATTTCGGCGGCGGTGAAGCCACCAATGTCGATGTCCCTGTCGTCGAACTTGCGATAGGTTTTCTCGATCCAGGCCTCGAAAGCCATGCGTCGCAAGCGACCGTCCACCTCGTCGGTGGTGGCATCGGTGATGGGACCGACACCGAAAAACGAGTTGGAAGGCCTTGCCGGCGCTCCCAATCTGGTCAACTCCAGTGCCTTCAGGCGCTGTTCCTGCATCTGGACCGTGTTCATCATGATCTGCCTATTTGTTGTTCGAGGCGGCCACGCTGTGTGGCCTTGAGCTCTTCAGAGAACGGGCGCCAGACGAGCCGGTCGAAACCGGGAACGCCTCATCTGGAGTGTGAAATGCATGCTGTTCACGGGGGCCGGACATAGCCGCGCTGTTGGACATCCCTCGCCGCCAGCACCCCGTGTTCCCAGGAAGCGTAAAACGCCCCTGTCAAGGTGCCGTTATGCCAGCCAGACGCGGTTCTTCCCGCGTGCGGACCTCGAGGACGGCCGTACGTCCTTCGGATATGCTACGGATGCATCGCTGCATGGCCGGAACGAGATCCTCGGGTTTGGCAACGTGCTCGCTGTAGGCACCGAGTCCTTCGGCGACCTTGGTGTATTCGCCGCTCAGCTTGTTCGCCCCGTAGCGTTGGGTCGCCGTCGGCATGTAGCCGCCATAGCCGCCCATGATTTCATTGCGAAGGACAATGGTGAGAATGGGCAGGCCAGCGCGCACGGCCGTCTCCACGTCCATGCCAATCATGCCGAACGCCGCCTCGCCCATGATGTTGACCGCCAGCCAGTCCGGGCGGGCAAGCTTCGCGCCCAGCATCAGGCCGAGTCCGCTTCCCAACTGCGTGGTGCGGCCCCATCCCATGTAACCGTGCGGCACGATCGCCTCGTAGAAGGGGGTGATTTGGTCGCGCGGCTGTCCTGCGTCGTGCGTGACCACGGTCTTCGTGCGGTCCACGACCTTCATGAGGTCCCAGATGATGCGGTATGGCGTGATCGGCGTCTCGTTGGACGTCAGGAGCGGCATCCATTTCGCCATGAAATCCCGGCGGACCGATGCCACGCCGCGCGCCACGTCGTCGACGTTCGGCCGTTCGGCGAGCGACGGGTGCTGGCTTACTGCGCGTCGGAGTTCAGTCAGCACGGCTTTCGCGTCGCCAATCACCCCCAACGACACAGGATAGTCCTTGGCGATGTCGGCTTCGTTGACAGTGATATGCGCGATCGTCTTGCCAGCCGGAATCGCAGTGACATAGGCCGAGCGAACGAGACTGGTCCCAACGGCTACCACGAGGTCCGCACGCTTGAGGAACTCATCGACCGTGGCGGGCCGGGACTTGCCGCCCGTGCCGAGTGCAAGCGGGTGGTTCTCGGGGAAGGCGCTCTTGCCATTGACCGTGGTGAGGACAGGTGCACCAACAAGTTCCGCCAGCGCCTTCAACTCATCCCACGCACGGGAGTAGAGAACCCCCTGCCCGGCGTAGATCACAGGGCTCTTGGCCCTGACAAGGGCGTTCGCCAGTTCCGCGAGCTCGTTCGCATCCGGTACCGGGGCCGAGCGCCTGGGCGACACATAGTTGAACTCGCCCTTGAACTCCTCCGCCAGCAGGTCCGTGGGTAGTTCAAGCATCACGGGGCCAGGTCCGCCATTGCGAAGGCGGCTGAAAACGTACTGCATCAATTGCGGAAGCTGCTCCACCTTGGCAGCACTTTCGGCCCATTTGGTGATGTGCCGGAAGTTCCGCGACGCCTGAAAATTGGGAGCGGTGACCTCCGCTCCTCTCGGATAGGCGGTCGGCAGAACTAGGATCGGTGCATTGTCACCATAGGCTTGTGCCACCGCCCCGAACGCGGTTTCGACGCCGGGACCGTATTGTGCAGTGACGACACCCGTCGACTGGCCGCCCGTCATCCGCGAGAAGCCCTCGGCCATGTTGACCGCCACTCTTTCGGTGCGGGCGATCACCGGGCGTATCCCCAAGGCCGCGCAGGAATCGAACAGCTCGCTGTGGGGGAAGCCGATAATGTTTTCGACGCCTTCGTTTTGAAGTACCTTTGCTACCAAGTCGCTGCCTGTGAATTTCATCGTCTTTCCTCCTCAGAGATTTGGGGCCGACAGAGCGCGCTCTCTCAGCCAGTTCACGTATTCCTGGATCCGCTGCCTCAGCGGGGCCGGAGCCCAACCGAATTCGGTCCGCATTCGATTGATGTCGTAGGCTCCCCACTGCCCTGCTCTGCGGTCGGGGTCGCATTTCACGTTCGCCGCGGCCAGGTCGGTCTCAGTCGCGCTGACGGGCAGGACGGCGGCGACATGACCCACGAGGTCACGCACCGTCTCCGCGCTTCCGTAGGCGACATTGTAAGTCCGGTGGTTCACGCCTTCGGCGACGACAAGGATTCGAAGGGCCTCCGCCACGTCCGCCGTGTGGATCCAATCGCCGACGCCGTCGAAGGAATGGACGAGCAGCGGCTTGCCTGCGACTGCAAGACTCGCCACCAGATTCGGGGTCCCCTGAACGTTCCTAACGTTGTTGGGCCGATCCATGGGGCCGTAGACCGAGGACAGTCTGGCCGAGACCACGGACAGTCCGTAAAGCTCCCCATATCGTCGGGCGATCATCTCTGCCGAATACTTGGAAATCCCATAGAGTGTCTGCGGAGCGACATAACCGTCTTCGGGCAGTGGCTGGCCTTGCTCGGCAGGGCCGCTGTCCCCATAGACCGAGCCCGTGCTGACATAGACGAAACGCTTGATGCCACCTCGATGGCGGGCAAATTCCAGCGCCGCGACCGTGCCTGAGATGTTGACGTCGAGAACCTTGGTGGGTGCGAGGCGCTCGGGATCGCGGGCCTCGCCCGAAGACGTCACGTAGGGATGGGGCGTGACGGTCGCACCGTGGACGATCGCATCTATGTCGAGATGGGCGATCCTGGCGCTCCAGCCGTCCAAATCGAGTATGTCCGTCTGGACACAATGGATACGGTCCTGCACCGCTCTCAGAAAGCCCGCGCATTCGTCGTCTGCCGGGGTCGCATCCAAGATCGTCACACGGGAATCGGCGTACCGCTCCAGCCAGTGGCGCACGAAATTACTCATGACGAACCCATGTCCGCCCGTGACAAGCAGATTCATTGTCTCACCTGTGATGATTCGATGTGTGGTCGCGTGCGGGAAAGGCCCGCTCCGGATTAGTCCCGTCGGTGTCTGCTCAGCATGCGGTGTAACCTCCGTCGACGAGGATGTCGGTGCCCGTAATGAAGGATGCCGCGTCGCTGGCGAGGAAGCAGACTGCTTCCGCCACCTCTGTCATCGTTCCCAGGCGACCGATCGGGTGCATCCTGGCACCCCATTCCTTTTCGGCAATCTCCATGCCGCCCCATTGGTCGGCCATGCCCTGCGTCGCGATACCGCCCGGCGAAACCGTGTTCACCCGAATACCGTCGAGCGCGTGGTCGAGCGCCATCGCCTTCGCCATCACGAGCAACGCGCCTTTGCTTGCACAGTAAGTCGCCTGGTACTTGCGGGCGACGTGCCCCATCTGGGAGGCGACGTGGACGATGCTGCCCCCGCCCGAGCGCTTGATGACGGGGATGGCGTACTTGGACATCCGGAACACCCCACCGACGTTCACCGCGAGGGAGCGATCGAACAGCTCCTCCTCGACCTCAGGCAGGACCGCATCCTGCATGAAGAACGCTGCGTTGTTGACAAGCACGTGCAGGCCGCCGAATGTGTCGAGCGCCATCGCAGTCGCTCGCTTTGCGTCGGCGCTGCTGCTGACGTCGCCTCCCAGCGACACGCAGGCTCCGCCTTCCGCCTTGACGGCCCTGGCAACATCGGCCGCGCGCCGCTCATTCAGGTCCATGCAGACCACTGCCGCGCCCCGACTGCAGAGCATCGTGGCAATGGCTTTGCCGATATCGCCGCCGGCTCCGGTTACGATCGCAACCTTTCCTTCCATAGAAGCTTTAGTCATTTGGCTGCTCCTGATCGTCCGTGTCATCATGCCCCGCCCAAAATCCGGTGTCGTCGAGGTAGTCGAGAAGTATCTTCTTGGCGTGGAGGATGTGACCTCGCATAAGTTCTCTTGCGGCTGCGCCGTTGCGGGCGAGCATCGCGTCCTGGATACCCCGGTGCTCGTCCACGTGCAGGCGCTCGGCGATGCCGGGATCGGCCATCTCGTGGGAGCAGAAACTTCCAAGGAAAAGCGCCTCGAGATCGCGGATGACGCTGACGAGCGTCGCGTTTCCCGCCGTCTCCTGAATGATGTGGTGGAAGCCGCGGATGGATTCGCTCACTTCAACATTCAGTTTCCGGTCGCTGACGTCCCGATCCGGATCGGGCTGCGCGCGCGTCTGGACGTCACTGGACGCCGCGATCAGCCTTCGATCGAAGTCGTCATCGGCCCGAGCGCATGCAAGCTGCGCGGCGTAGCCCTCGAGTTCGGCCCTGAGATCGTAGACCTCCTCGATCTCCTGGCGCGTGAGGGTGCGCACCGTCGCTCCTCTGTTGGGCGCGAACGTGACCAGCCGCTGAGCCTGGAGCTTGCGAAGGGCTTCCCTTATAGGCGTTCGACTGACCCCGAACCGGGCGCAGAGCTCCTCCTGCCGGAGCTTCGACCCGGGCTGCAGCCGCCCCGCGAGGATGTCTGCCTCGAGCTGGAACGCGATCTCGTCCGCCAGCGTCGTTTCTGTAAGAACATCTTCCTCAAGCTGTGCCATGAGATCAAACCCAGGTTGGAACTTGGCGGACCGCGGCCGACCGCTCGTCAGGCCGGAACTGCGCCAGCCAGTGATGCGCGATGTCGTTGCGTCGCATGAAGCGGATTTCCGGTCTCGATACGCAATGCTCGAGAATGTCCCTCAGCGCCGACGCCCTGTTCGGCTGCCCTGTCCAGCGCGCGTGGACCGCAATCGTCGTCATGCGCGGTCCTGCGTCATCGGCTTCATCAACCATGTAGTCGATCGCCCGCACGCTGTCCTCGTAGAAGTCCCGCGGCGAGCTGTATCCCGGACTGACCAGGAAGCGGCTGTCGTTCAGCAGCTTCGAGTACGGGACGACCAGCAATGGTCCGCTCTTCGTGCTGGTATAGTACGGAATTTCGTCGTTGCAGGGGTCGGAGTAGTAGAGGAAACCGCCGTCCTCGGCGATGAGATCGAGCGTGTTGACGCTCGGGAACGACCTGCAGTTCCAGCCGAGCGGTCGTTCGCCCATCAGGTCCCGGTAGAGGCCGAGGGCGCGCTGGAGATGTTCGCGCTCCTCGCTCTTCTCCATCTCCCAGCATTCAGTCCACTTCCAGCCGTGGCCGAGCACGTCATGGTCGCGTTCCTTTATCCAGGAAACCACCTCGGGATTCCGTTCAAGCGCGCGGGCGCATGCCGACATCGTCACGGGTATGTTGTAGCGGTCGAAGAGCCTCGCCAAGCGCCAGATCCCCACCCTACTGCCGAACTCGAAATGTGTCTCGGTCCCCAGGTCGCGGACCTTCGGCGATATCCTGAGGTCGAATTCACCCCAGTTGTCGTTTCGTCCATCGCCGTCATAGTGGGAGTACTCCGCGCCTTCCTCGTAGACGATCACCATGTTAATCACGAGCTTGGCATCACCGGGCCAGGCGAAGGCGGGAGGCCGCCGTCCGTATCCGACAAAGTCCCGTTCCGGTCCAAGATAGTCCGCTTTCACGACAGCTTCTCCTCTTTCACACTTCTTCCGCCGTTCGAAGCCAGGTTCAGCCTCGCTACGCTGGGGTCCGGGCGCTGCAAGTCGATGGGCCGCCGGGCTGCGTTCGGTAGATCTTCGACCGCCAGATGGCACTCGATCAGGTGACCCGGCCGCGGCTCGCGAACCGGTGGCGTCTGCTCTTCGCAGATCGCCCCTATCTTCAGCGGACAACGCGTGTGGAAGGGGCAGCCGCTCGGACGGTTGGCCGCACTCGGCACGACGCCGTCCAGGCGTATCTGCTCCCGGCGATCGTCCGGGTCTGGCACTGGCACCGCCGATATCAGCGCTGCTGTGTAAGGATGGTTCGGACCTCCGAAGATCGCGTCGACCGGTCCCTGCTCACAAATCCGGCCGAGATACATGACGAGCACGCTGTCGGCGATGTACCGGACGACACCGAGATCATGGCTGATAAACAGAAGGCTGGTTCCGAAGCGCTGCTGGAGCGAGACGAGAAAGTTGAGCACGGAAGCTTGGACGGAGACGTCGAGCGCGGAGGTGATCTCGTCACAGATCACCACGTCGGGTTTCCCGGCGAAGGCCCTCGCGATCGCGACACGCTGCTTCTGCCCGCCGCTGAGCTTGTCCGAGCGCTGGGCCGCCACGTCAGGATTCAATCCCACCGAGTCCAGCAAGCGGCGAACCGCATCGGTCTGGTCGCGACGGGTCGCGAGTGCGAACAGCCGGAGCGGCCTTGCTATGATGCGTCCGACAGAAAGCGAAGGATTGAGCGTGCCCCCATGATCCTGGAACACCATCTGCAGCAGGCGGTGTGCCAGGGAGCTGCGCCCTCTGACAGGACCGCTCACGTCCTCGCTCCGTAGCAGCACCGTGCCGCCGCTGGCGTGGGTGAGGCCGACGATCGCTCTTCCGAGCGTCGTCTTGCCACTGCCGCTTTCACCAACCACCGCTGTGATGGACCCCTCGAAGAGCTTTACGTCCACGCCATCGAGGACCCGCATTCTCCGGGTGCCCGAGGCCAGTCCCCGCGGCCTCATCTCATAGGTGACGCTGAGGTCCCGAGCGACAAGCACCTGGACTCCCGCGCCTGCGCGAGTTTGGACCTCGGCGCGCGGCGTCGCAGGGGTCGCCGCGGGTTGGCCCGTCTCCTTCCAGCGGAAGCATCGTATAGCCCTGTCGCCTTCGATGGTGAGCTCGGGCCTGGCTGAGCGGCACTGGTCGGCACTGAGTTCGCACCTCGGCGCGAAAAGGCAACTCGTCGCCGGCGCGAACGGACTTGGCAGAAATCCGGGTATGGGCTGCAACTGGGTGCCTGACATGCGGTCCACGCGAGGTACGCAGCGCAGCAGATTGATCGTATAGGGATGGCGGGGATTGCGGAACAACTGGCGCGCATCGGCCATCTCGACCATCTCGCCGGCGTACATGACACCCACGCG
Source organism: Ensifer sp. 4252 (assembly GCF_050434565.1). Taxonomy (NCBI): domain Bacteria; kingdom Pseudomonadati; phylum Pseudomonadota; class Alphaproteobacteria; order Hyphomicrobiales; family Rhizobiaceae; genus Ensifer; species Ensifer sp. 4252. The sequence continues at coordinate 59,535 of NZ_JBNDIU010000027.1, read as the reverse complement.
CTCGCAGATGCGGGCGATGACACCGAGATTGTGCGCGATCAGCAGCATCGCCACCCCCGTCCGCTCCCGAAGCTCGTGGAGGAGGTCGAGGACTACGGCCTCCACCGTGACGTCTAGACCTGTGGTGGGCTCGTCGAGGATCAGCAGTTCGGGTCCGCTGAGCAGCGCGGCCGCGATGACGACACGCTGCTGCTGACCCCCGCTCAATTCGTGAGGGTAGCGGTCCATGATTGCTGCCGGATCGGGCAGCTTCACCTGCGTCAGCAGCTCGACCACCCGCCCGTACGCGGCTTCCGGCGACAGCCGTTCATGAACGGTCAGAATCTCAATGAGCTGCCGGCCGATCTTGAGGGTCGGAGTCAACGCCCCAGCGGGGTTCTGATGGACCATCGAAATTCGAGTGCCCCGCAGTTGGCGGAGGCTTTCGGGCGAAGCCTGCAGGATGTCGGTACCATCGAACCGGATGGATCCTGTCGTACGTGCTTTTCCACGTCCGAAGTCTCCCATCGCGGCGTATCCGAGCGTGCTCTTGCCACAGCCGCTTTCACCCACGAGACCGACGATCTCGCCTTTGCCGACCGAGAGCGTCACGTCCCGCACTGCATGCACCACCCCGTTGGCGGTGCGGAAGTCAATCGACAGGTTCTCGATCGAGAGGAGGGGTTGCGTTGTCATTGCGAGTCCTCCTCCTGGATGACGTCGACCACAAGATTCAAGCCGATGACGAGTGACGCGAGAGCGATTGCAGGCATGGCAGTCATCCAGGACGAAACTGCGAGCCACCGAACGCCCTGGTTGACCATGCCACCCCAATCGGGATCTGGCGGAGGCGTGCCCAGCCCGAGGAAGCCGAGCGTTCCTATGGCGAATGATGCGTAGGCGACGCGAAGCATGGCATCGACGAGGATCGGCCCCTTCGTGTTCGGTAGAAGTTCCACGAGCAGGATGTACCCGAAACGCTCCCCCCTCACCTGCGCCGCGTGAATGAAGCTCCGGCCTCGCAGCTCGATCACGGTGCTTCTCACGATCCGGGCGATCCCGGGTGCCGAGCCGAGGGCGATGGCCAGTACGATGTTCATGTTGGACGGCCCGAGCGCCGCAATGATCAGCAGGTAGAGCAGGATCGCAGGAAACGAGATCAAGGCGTCGTTGATCCGCATGACGATCTGGTCGAACATTCCCCCGATGTAGCCCGAAACCAGCCCGATCGATGCCCCAAGGGCTTCGGCAAGCAGGACAGCCATCGGTGCGAGGATGAGCACGGGCCGCGCGCCCCAAAGCGTGCGCGACAACACGTCCCTTCCGAGGTCGTCCGTTCCCAGCAGGAACTTCCAGCTCGGTCCCTGGAGGGCCGGGCCAACGAGATCGTTCGGCGGATACGGCGCGAGGATCGGCGCCGCGGCTGCCGCGACGATCCAGAACAGCACGACCAGGAATCCGGCAGTGGCCTGCCTTGACCGAAGAAGCGAGCGCAGCAACGGAAACCGCACCACGTGCGACCTGTGCACGCTTTCATCGGTGGCTGCGAGATTGTCCAGGATCGTCATGCCAGTCCCGCTCCTATCCGTGGGTTCAGCCAAGCATTGAGGAAATCTGCCGCGACCTGCGAACAGACAGCTACGATCGCGAACACAAGCGCCCCGCCCTCGAGCAATGGCACGTCTTTCTGATTTGCAGCGGTGAGCATCAGCAGCCCGAGGCCAGGGTATCCGAAGATTGCCTCGGTCACGACGATGCCCCCGATCAGCCAGTTGATATGAAGCATCAGCACGGTGATCGGCGTGACGAGCGCGCTCCGCAGCGCGTGCCTCACGACTATCCTCCTGAAGGGCAGACCTCTGAGGACGGCAGCGCGGATATAGCTCGACCCCATCACCTCGATCATGCTGACCCGCATCATTCTGGCCAGGTAGCCGACGTCCACGATCGCCAGTGTCATCACCGGTAGAACGAGCCGGGAAGGATCGGACAGCGGCGTAGCGCCACCGGTCATTGCGCTCGACCCCGGAAGAACCCGCAGGTGGACCGCGAACAGGAGGAGGACGAGCACGCCGACCACGAATTCAGGAGTCGAGTTGGTCGCGAGGCTGCCGGTGGAGATCAGCCTGTCCAATCTGCTTCCGGGGTAGAGCCCAGCAAACATTCCCAGAAGGAACGCCATCGGGGTGATGACCGCGAGCGCCACCGCCGCCAGGATGGCCGAGTTGGCCGCATGGCGAAGGATCAGTGGACCCACGGGCTGCTGCTGAGAGGTGGAAAAGCCGAGGTCGCCAGTCACGGCGCCACCGACCCAGTGGCCGTACCGCTCCAACAGGGGCTTGTTCATTCCCAACTTCTCGTTCAGTGCATCGACGGCCTCCTGGGGCGCAAACCGCCCCAGCATGTCGCGACCGACGTCAACGGGCAGCCCCTCCGCTGCCACAAAGATGAGCACCGAACTGACAAAGAGGGTGAAGCTGAGCAGGGCCAGCTTCTTTGCCAAGATAGTGTGCATTTGATGTACTCGCTCTGAAATCGCAAATTCTCTGGACTGGTGGCCCAGGCGATTTCACGTCTCGATCCAGGTCTCGTCGAAGATCCCGAACCGGAACGCGGTTGCCTTGAAGTTCTTCACGCGCTTGGTGTGCGCCGCGAGTGCGTAGATGAACAGCGGCTCCGCAAAGGGACCGTTCTCACGCAGGTACGGCTGAAGCCGCGCATAGGCCTTGCGGCGGTCGTCGACGCTTACCGTGGCCGACGCTTCGTCGAGCAGCTTCTCAAACGTGGGATCGCTGAAATGCGTTTCGTTCCAGGGAGCGCCCGAGCGGAGCGAAAGGCCGAGGAGCATCGTCGCAAGCGGACGGTGGCTCCAGTAGGATGCGCCAAAGCCCCATTCGAGCCATTTCGCCCAGTAGGCCTCGGCGGGCATCGGAACAAGGTTGATCTTGACCCCGATCTGCGAAGCATTCTGCGCGAAGACCTGGGACGACGCGCCAATGAACTCGGGCGCGGCGGGGTATCTCATCTCCGTCTCGAATCCGTCCGGATATCCGGCTTCGGCAAGCAACGCCTTTGCTCGTTCGAGGTCCTGCTTGGGAGCGTCCATGGACGCCCAAGCGGGGTCGACACCAGGCGCCACCATGTCGTCAGTACCTTCGAACGCGGTGTCGCCGAGCGCCAGGGAGATGATCTGTTCGCGGTTCTGGCAGAGCTTGAGCGCCATGCGGACCCGCGGATCATCAAAGGGTTTCACATCGACACGCATGCGGAAAAGGAGGGTTCCGGCGCTCTTGGTCTTCGAAACCACGATGTCGGGCTGCTCCGACAGCGCCTTGTAGGAAGACACGTCGAGCCCGAGTGCCAGATCGAACTCGCCGCTGACGAGCCCGGCAATCTGGGCCGGGGCCTGCGACTTGATGTCGACCGAGACAACTTCGTCGAGATAGGGAAGCGGCTGCTCGTCCGCGCCCTGACGCCAGTAGTTCTTGCGTGCCCGAAGCGTGAAGGACTGGTTCGGCACATACTCGACGAGCTCGAAGGGACCTGTGCCCCATGGCTCGGCTATGAAGTCGCCCTTGAACTCGCGTGGCATGATCGCGCCCGCATAGTGGAAGAAGTCATAGGCGAGCGAGTTCGTAGGATTGGAAAGATGGAGCTTGACGGTCCGTTCGTCCACCTTCTCGATGCCGTCCGGCTTGAGATAGGGCTGGAGCAGCCCGGTCATCGAAGACCCCGTGGCTGGGTCCAGCCAGCGCTTCAGGTTGAAGATGACATCCTCGGCGTCGATCTCGCGCGGAGTCGGCAAGTTGAACATTGGTCCGCGGCGGACCACGAGCGTCCAGGTCTTCAGGTCCGCGGAGGCTTCCAGGGACTCGAGAAGGTGCGGATGCGGAACGTTGTTCTCGTCGACCCGTGTGAGGAATTCGGCGACGCCTCTCACGGCATCCGATGCGCCGAGCGAATCCACCGCCGCCGGATCGCGGAACGGCTTTAGGGTGTCTGTGTTGGCGTACTTCAGGGTGCCGCCGCGGCGCGGCTGTCCCTCGGTCGCTCCGGCCGTTCCGGCCCGTGCGAACCCGCATTGGAGCGCCAGAATGGAGGCGGCTATGACGGTGCCGCTCTTCAGGAGGTTTCGACGGGTAAGTTGAGAAACATGCGTGCAGACATCGTCCATTTCAGTTCCCCTTTTCGGACTTATGTATCCATTACGGGGAGTATCGAGGAGGAAAGTACCCAATTCAAACCGCGTTCCCGCCATCTGGCATAGGTTTTCCGACATCCGTCAGAATTCTTGGATCCAAGTTGCATCAAATGGAACACCGCACCCGCGCAAATTGACGGGCCGGGTTTCCCGCCAACATCGACGGGGCGGCGCGGTCACCGTGCCCGCAACCTGCGGCCACAGATGTCGCATCTGCACGGTCACGTCTCCGAGTCGGCTTGGATGACATCGGACTTCGCATTCATCTCGCTGACGCCCTTGAGTGAGGGGTGGCGCAGCTTCCCCTCTTGCGTCCATGCGCGATACTCGAAGTCCGCGACCAGCAGCGGTCGCGCGAATTCAGCTCCTTTGCGTTTCAGCGCCACGACCGGCCGGCCGGCGGGGATCGCGTTGATGAGCTTTCGAAGGATGCCCGATTCCTTGCTGCTCGATCCCGTACCCCAACCGCCGACTTAGACCGGGCTGTTGCCCTTCCTCGTGGCGAGCAGGAACCGAGTGATCCTTGCCCGCGCCGTCAACAGCTCATAGCCGACGGTCGCAATACCGTCGCGCCGCACGCTCTGGATCTTCAACCACTCTGGCTTCCGCCCGGATCGATAGGGCTTGGCCCGCCGCTTGGCGACGATTCCTTCAAGGCCCATCTCGCACGCGACGCGGAAGAACTCGGCACCATAGAAGATGATCGGCCGGCATCGTGGAGGCTTGGTTTCTTACAGATGCGCGCTGCAGAAGACCGAAATCTTACCTGCCATGGTCATCGAGAACCACCGCTTCACCATCGATGATCATGAAAGCATGCCCGAACTTGCGCGCCTCATTAACGCGCAAAGGACGCGCGTTGCCGGATGGTAAATTAGGCGGATCTTTGAATTTCCAGTCTTCGTCCAATAGCTGGGGCCTCTTGCGCCCCGGGCGAAAGTGAAGGATTCGGCCTGATATCCAGAGCTTCAATGAGTTCGACGGCCTCTCGGCAGACTGCCTCCAAAGATTCTATATATTCGGGAATTTCGAACGCCTCGTAAGCCATTGAAGGTATTGGTAGAATTCGGTCGCGACTTTTTTAATCCCCTAAGAATCCGCACAAACTCCCCTAAATCTCGCGCAATACTGTTTTAGCGCACGCTACTTCACACCCAATTCACGCTATTTCACTAATGAAGTGCCCTAGCCTTTAGTGATGTCCGTTAGTGAAGTAGCGTCTCGGCATAGGGAATTCCGGTCTTCAGGTGAGTGCGATTGTTCATCGCTCCCGAATTATCGCCGGAATTGTTCCGAACGGTCGAAAAGTGAAACCGGTCGTGAAACCCAGGAAGAGGCTAATCTTTCGATCGCACGTTGCGCTCCGATATCCATGCAGCTTCGGAGACAGTCGAAAGTCCCGTTCGAAATCTCGAACCAAGCGTTCGAAAAATCGAATGCCCGAAAGCGAGACCCCTCCTCCGCGACTCACAGTTTTGGCGGCAGCGGAAGGATCACTTGCCCAGAGCAGATTTCCGAAGGCGCGGCCTGGCCGATTTCCCGTCCCTTCAGGAACACCTGCTCGATCCGATAGGGAACCGACAGCCCGTCGAAGGGGGTCAACCTCGCCTTCGACAACTGATCGCCATGACGGACTACGGTGGATCGCCCTGGATCCAGCACCACCAGGTCTGCGTCGAGTCCTGCTGCGAGTCCTCCCTTGCGATCCTTGAGCCCAAAGCGCCGTGCTGGAGCCGAGCAGCAGAGCCGCACTACGTCCGGCAGTCGGAGCTCGCCAAGGTCGACGAGATGAAGCATCGTCAGCAGCAGGGTCTGGACTCCTGGAAATCCGCCGGGGATGTCGGAAAAGCGGCCTACCGGAGCCATCTTCTCGCCGGGGGAATGCGGCGCGTGATCGGACACGACCATGTCGATCGTGCCGTCTCGTAGCGATGCCCGCAGCGTCGCGACATCGCGGTCCTCTCTCAGCGGCGGCGACGCCTTCAGCAAGGGGCCAAGGGATTTGTAATTTTCCTTCGTGAACAGCAGGCACTGGGGCGTGGTTTCCACCGTTACGTCCGCCATGCTCCGCATCCGGCGAAAGGCGTCGACCCCCATGTGCGAGTTCGTCTGGCGGAAATGTACCCGGGCGCCAGTGTCTGCGGCGGCAACCACCGCCAGTGCGATCGACGCCGCCTCCGCGACAGGGGGTCTGCTCTCGGTGAACGCCTCGACGCTCCCGGCCCATGGCCCCGAGAACTGCTCCAGCACAGACTGGTCCCCCGGAGAAATGCCAACGAGGCATCCCAAGCGTGCTGCCTCCGCCAGGGTGGCTCGCAGGTCCTGCAATGTCCTGTGCTGGAAGGCGGGCGGCACGTCGGATGTGAACACTTCGAACGAGATCGCTCCCAGAGAAAGCAGCGCCTCCATGTCCGTGCTTTTCGGCCGGACCGCAACTTGAAACGCGGCGTCTACGTGAAGGCGATCCGCTGCCAGCCGCCGCTTGTCCTCGAGGTGCCGGGGGTCTGTCGTCCAGGGATCGTCAGTGGGCATGACGAGGACGGTGGTGACTCCACCAGCCGCGGCGGCCCTCGTTCCCGTGAGAAAGTCCTCCTTCTGCGTCAGGCCGGGCTCACGGAGATGCACGTGCGCATCGACGAGACCCGGCAGCAGCAGTCTCCCCGGCAGATGCAAGACTTCGCGCGCGGAACCGATTGCTCCCGGCGGGACAACGGCGGCGATCTTGCCGTCCTTGATCGCCACGTCTTTCTGAAGCACGTCGGTATCGCTGACGACTGCCGCGTCACGGAGGAGAATATCGAACATCTGGTCCGAATACGAACTCATGCTCATTCCGCCGCCGAGCATTGGAAGTCGCTCAGGGGCTCGAACGAGGGAAGCGGCAGCCCGACAAAGGGGCGGTCGCAAGGGAGAAACTGACCTCGTCCGGGCTGTGACTTGACAACTCCGTCCTCCCAGACCACCTCGCCGCGGGAAATCGTGACGACAGGCCAGCCGCGGACTCGCATGCCCTCGTAGGGGGTGTGATCTGTCGCGTGGTGAAGGTTCTCGTTCCTTATCGTCACCTCCCGGTCCGCGTCCCAGATCGCAAGATCCGCGTCCGAGCCGACCGCGATGACGCCCTTGCGTGGATACAGCCCGTAGATTCGCGCGGGCTCCGTGGCTGTCACCTCGGCGAACTTCTCAAGCGTCATGCGCCCAGTGTTCACGCCGCCCGAGAAAAGCAGCGGCAGTCGCGTTTCCAGTCCCGGGACGCCGCCCGGAACGCGGTTGAAAGGGGCGTCCGGCCCGGCAGCGATCTTCTCCACGTAGTGAAGCGGCGAATGGTCGGATGAAAATACCCCCAGGGTCCCGTCGAGTATGCCGCGCCAGATCTCCTTCTGGTTCGACCGATGGCGAGGGGGAGGCGTGCAGATGCATTTGGCCCCCGACAAGTCCTTGGTGTCCAGGTCGGCGGAAGAGAGGAAAAGATACTGCGGACAGGTCTCGGCGAACACCGGCAGGCCCCTCGCCCGGGCCCGGCGGATTTCCTCCACTGCGGCGGCAGAAGCCACATGAGCGATGAGAATGGGAGTTTCGACAAGCTCCGCAAGGCTGATCGCCCGATGGGTCGCCTCGCGGTCGGAAATTGTAGACCTCGCGACCTCGAAATATCGAAGCTGGGTCTTCCGCTCTCGCAGCAGATGTTCGGTGAGCCAGCGGATGCAGCCGTCGTTTTCGGCGTGAACCATGACCATGGCGCCCTCGCGCCGGGCCAGTTCGAAGATCTTCAACGCCTCGTAGTCGTCGAGCTTCAGGCCGTCGTAGGTCAGGAAGATCTTGATCGACGTGCAGCCCTCGTCGATGAGAGTTCGTACCTCGTCCAGTGTCGCTTCGGAGGCGTCGCCGACGATCATGTGAAAAGCGTAGTCGATATGGGCCTTCGGCCTCGCGCGCCTATGGTAGTCGTCGACAATCTCCCGGATCGAATTGCCTTTGACCTGCATCGCGAAGGGAATCACCGTGGTGTTGCCGCCGCACATCGCCGACAGGGTGCCGCTTTGGAAGTCGTCGGTCGTGGTCCGTCCTTCCCAGGGCTGCTGGTCCATATGGCAGTGGCTGTCCACGCCGCCCGGCAGCACGATCCGACCTGCCGCATCGTAAGAATCACGGCTGTTTCCCAGGCTCTCGCCCAGGGCTGCGATGCGGCCGTCCTTTATGCCGATATCGAGCCGCTGCGGGCCGGCAGGCAGCACCACGGTTCCGCCCCGCACAATGAGATCGAATTCATTTCGAATAGACATCCGCCATCCTTCCAAGCGCGCCACGTCCCAGCGGCAGGGTATTCCCCACGGGCGTTGGCACAATGCGGGGATCCGACATGATCGGCAGCTTTTTCGACGCGACTACGCGGGGTTCGGATCCTTGGTCCTCGCCGTCTTGGCGGTCCTCTCGGCCGACGGAGTGATGCCGAAGTGGGCACGGTACCGACGTGCGAAGTGTGTGGCGGACGAATACCCACAATGCTGGGCGATCACGTCGATGGGAAGGCTCGTACGACAGACGAGCTCATGCGCCCTCTCCATTCTCAGCTCCGCGTAGAATGCGACAGGAGTCCGGCCAAGGTGAGTAATGAACAACCGTTCCATCTGGCGCGACGACAGGCCCGCCCGCTGCGCCAGAACTTCAAGCCCGACGGGAGCCTGAACGCTATTCTGCATCAGACGAACTATGTTCGAAAGCCTGTCGTGGGTGATCCCAAAGCGGGCCTCGGGGGTCATCCGCTGGGCCTCGCCCTTCCCCCTGATCTGCGGATGGTTGAACTGATCGGAGATGGCCACTGCGAGCGTCCGCCCGTGAAAGGATTCGATGATGCTGAGCATCATGTCCAGGGTGACCGTTCCGCCCGAAGAAGTGATGAACTGTCCATCGGCCGTGAAGATGTCGTTCGTCGCCAGCACGTTCGGAAACGTCTCTTGGAAGTCGGCGTAGTTCTCCCAATGGACGGTGCACCGCCGTCCGTCCAGCAGTCCGGCGCGCGCCAGCAGGTATGCTCCAGTGCTAATGCCTCCCAAAAGAACACCCTGACGGTTCAGGCGCCGCAGCCACGTCAATGCCCGGCTATGAAAGTGATGGCCGGGATCGACTCCCGAACACACGATGACCACATCGCAACGCGGAGCTTTGTCGACGCCGGAGTCAATTGGAACGGCAAATCCGGCGCTGTTTTCGACGGGTGAACCGTCAAGCGAGATCAGCACCCATTCATAAAGCGGATTCTCGTTGAGCCGGTTGGCCTGCCGGAGAGGGTCCAAGGCAGCCGAGAACGCCAGCAGCGGAAAGTCGGGCGTCAGGTAGAAGCCGATCCGCACGCACTCCCGCGGGGATTCTGGCGGCTTCGCCCCAATGGTCCCGGTTGCTCCCACCGTCGTCCGATCCTCTGCCCGGCCAACATGGCCGTTCATGAAATTAAGGCCGATCCGCCGACATTTCCTAGAAGTCGTTACGACATCCGCCGGCGATTGCGCGACATGCGCTCGGCACCCCGGGTCCTTTAATGGTCCCGGCAACTTTCGAGGGATTGCACCGTGCGATTTTGCGCAGCCGCGTATCTTGCGGAAGAACTGACGCGGCAACTCCGTCCATCCTCCTTCACGTCAGCGCGTCCCGGTCCGGCTGCTGTCGCCGGTGCGCGGCCTTTCAAGGAGGAAGAACCAATGATGTTGAACTGGAAGGAATACCGCACCGAGCTCATGGGCCGGGTCGGACAAATCGCAAAACTCGCTCCCGATACGATCAAGGGGTACCAGGCGCTGCTGACGGCGGGACAGAAGACGAACCATCTTACCCCCAAACAACGTGAACTCATCTCGCTCGCGGTCGCCGTCACGGTCCGATGCGATGGCTGCATCGTGATGCACACGACGGAAGCGCTGAAGCACGGCACTACGGAGGAGGAAATTGCGGAGGCGCTGGGAGTCGCGGTGTCCGTGAACGCCGGAGCGGCCCTCGTCTATTCCGCCCGGGTGATCGACGCTTCCACCGCGATCTCCGAGTAGCTTCCGGGACGCTCCGGCGAGACCAGCCCGGCACCCTCGTCTTGGGACATCGAACCGCAAGTCGTGGTCCCGGAACGCAGAAAGAAAGGGGTCCGCCGCGGCGGCGCGGCGGACCCGGCAGGAGACGGCTCGCTGGAGGCTTCGAGGGGACCGAACGGCGGAAACTCCGCTCCTGACAGCGCCACCATAGCGTCTGGTGCTGCGAAATCTTGCCTAAGTGCACGAAAACTCCGAGCAACCACGACGGCGATCCGACCCGTCACGAACTATAGGCAATGCCTATAACCCTCATAGAAACATAGTCTTAGACCCTATGCAGCATCGGCGATAATTCTCAACCCGTTCAAACCGACAAGGTGATTAGCCATGCAGAACCTGATCGAAGGTCTAGAAAAATTCCAGCGCGAAGCCTTTCCGCAACGCTCGGATCTGTTCAAGCAACTCGCGACCGAACAGCATCCCACCACATTGTTCATAGCCTGCTCGGACAGCCGGGTCGTTCCTGAGCTGCTGACCCAGGCGGAGCCCGGCGAGCTGTTCGTCATCCGGAACGCGGGAAACATCGTGCCATCCTACGGCCCCGAGCCGGGTGGCGTATCGGCGACGGTCGAGTACGCCGTCGCGGTGCTCGGGGTGACCGACGTCGTGATCTGCGGGCACTCCGACTGCGGCGCCATGACGGCCATCTCCGAATGCAAGTGCCTGGACCATCTGCCCGCGGTGGCCAACTGGCTGCGCTACGCCGACAGCGCCAAAGTCGTCAACGAGGCGCGCGAGCACGCCTCCAGTGCAGCCCGCCTAAGTGCGATGGTCCGTGAAAACGTCGTCGCCCAAATTGCAAACATCAGCACCCACCCAAGCGTCAGGCTGGCTCTTCAGCAGGGCCATCTGCATCTGCACGGCTGGGTGTTCGACATCGAAACCGGGGCGGTCGAATCCTTCGACCCAGCCACCAACCAGTTTCGACCGCTGACCAGCTTTTCCCTCGGCCGAGCAGTCCAGAATCAAATCGCCACGGCCTAACACATCAAGGAGACTTCAAATGACCCAGTCACACGCATACCAGGATCGCAGCGTCGCTCTGACGCGCGAAATCCTCGCCAGCAAGGCCCAGAGAGACCTCTCCTGGCAGCAAGTCGCCGAGGGCACCGGCCTCAGCGTCGTCTATGTGACGGCCGCGCTCCTCGGACAGCATCCCCTGTCTCAGAAAGCAGCCGCAGTCGTCGGCGAGCGCTTGGGGCTCAGCGCCGAAAGCATCGCGGCGCTGCAGATCATCCCCGTGCGCGGCAGCATCCCCGGCGGCGTGCCCACAGACCCGACGATCTACCGCTTCTATGAAATGGTGCAGGTCTACGGAACCGCGCTCAAGGCTCTGGTCCACGAAGAGTTCGGCGACGGCATCATCAGCGCCATCAACTTCAAGATGGACATCAAGAAGGTCGAAGACCCGGAAGGCGGCTCCCGCGCCGTCATCACCCTCGACGGCAAGTTCCTGCCCCACAAGCCGTTCTGAGGAAGCCAGGCTCGTTGCAAATCTGCCGCGAGCCCCCTGATCTCGCGACCCCGATGCACCCCTCCAGTCCGGGGACCAAGGAGATCTGCAGGCTTCGCCCTTCAAGCCCCTGTCTGTATTGGCAGGGGCTTTTTTTGCGTCCGAGCACATCGCCACAGTGAGTGATCTCAAGTAGATCGCCGTCGGCTCTGTCGAGCGTGTGACGGGGTCCCAGAGCGCTGTTCGCTTGGGGCTGGGGCGCGCTCTGGGACTGGGGGTGCGCCAACAGCGGGGGTCTCCGATACCGTTGGTGCTGAGAGAGCAATGCCAGCACGATGCGGATTCGGACAATGAGGATAAGACCTTTGCGCAGACGGCTTGGACGAAGGTCCTATGCGGCGCACCTGCCGATTGGGCTGCAGGAAGCCGCTTGCTGCCCGGTGCTACCGCCTGCCGATGCCGTCTTCGATTTTTGGCTGCCCGAATTCGCGCGCCACGTCCCTGAATGCACGACTTGCCGCGCTCTGATAGGCTTCACGGCGTGTGAGAAGCGAAGCTATCCTCGGCTCCACTGGCGGTGAAAGGTTGATCGCCATAAGGCCTTGCTGCTGCAGCGCAATTGCCTGGGGGAGAATCGTGGCGAGATGGCTCCGGCGCACGATCTCGACGATGGCGCTAATCGAGTTCGCCTCGATTGCAACGCGGGGGAGGATGGAATGGCGCCTGCAGTACGCGTCGATGAATTTTCGAGTGGCGAAGTCACCGCTGAGAAGCACGAGCGGCTCCAACGCAAGCGCCCGCGCAGGCAAGGGCTGACCGCACACGGCCCAAGGATGGTCCGCACCGACAACGACGCTCAGTTGCTCGGAAAACAAGGTCATGCCTTCGATCTCTGGCGAACGGATATCATCGAACGCGATGCCGAGGTCCAGCAGGTCGCCGCCCAGGTTCGCTTCGATCTTGTCCTGCGTCATCTCCTCCACCGTCAGCGTGATCCCCGGATGCTTCGAATAGAACCGCTCCACCAGGGGAGCGATCAGGTAGACGATGAAGGTCGGCGTCGCCGCAAGGCGCAACGAACCTCGGCACAGGTCCTGAACGTCATGGATCGCCCGCTTTCCCGCGTCGAGATCGATGAGGGCCCGGCGCGCGTACTCGACATAGGCCACGCCCGCATCGGTCAGGCGGACGGCTCGGCCCGTCCTGTCGAGCAGTGGCGTTCCAAGCCGATCTTCCAGTTGCCTGATCTGATGTGAAAGGGTCGGCTGCGATACGTGGAGCGCCTCCGCCGCGCGTGTGAAGTTCTGGTGGTCGGCGACGGCGATCAAGTAGCGGATGTGGCGCAGCAGCATATGGCCTCACTGGTTTGCGGTTTGCGCAAGCCTAGCCCTCAGCCGAGGCGTTGCGAAATCGAGAAACGCTCTGACTTTCAGAGGAAGTTGCCCATTGGGTCCGAAGACGAGTTGCACTGGCCAAGGCGGCTGCTCGTACTGTTCCAGCAAGGGAAGGAGATCGCCTCGGGCGACCGCTGGCGCGGCCTGGTAGGACAACACGCGCGTAAGTCCCACTCCTGCGATTGCCGCATCGATCGCAGACTCGGCTGTGTTGACGACGAGACGTGACCGCACCGGAGCGGTGAACTCCCTCTTTCCCTCCACGAACGGCCATGCGTGGGAGGATGCCAGCCCCTCGAAAGTGACGCAGTCGTGCTGGATCAGATCGAGCGGGTGCTGCGGCCTCTGGCGGCGCTCGAGATATCCGGGGCTGCCGTAAACGACCCGACGGATCTGTCCCAGCCTGGTGGCGACAAGGTTGCTATCGGGAAGGTTGCCAATCCGAAGCGCGATATCAATGCGCTCGTCGAGAATGTTTGCTAGCTGGTCCCCAAGCGTCAGCCTGAGATCGATTTCCGGGTAGGCCTGCAGGAACTGCGCAACGACCGGAAGGACGTGACGTCTGCCGAACACTATCGGCGCCGTCACAACCAGGTCTCCCTTGGGCACCTGATACTCGCCGGCGGCGGCCTTTTCCGCCTCCTCGACCCGGATGAGTATGTCCCTCGCAGCCTCGACATAGGCACGGCCTGCGTCCGTCAAACAGGCTTTGCGGCTGGAGCGATTGACCAACTGCGCGTCGATGTGCCGCTCCAGCTCCGCGATTTTTCTGCTCACCGTGGTCAGCGGGCTTTTCAGGCGCCGCGCGGCCGCTGACAGACTGCCGTGGTCGGCCACCGCGAGAAGTACGCTCATGGCTTCGAAACGATCCAAGTTCAATCACCCTTTGTCCGCGCGCATGCACGGTCCTCTGAGAGGCGGTGACTCAGCCCCTTATTGCCTGCTCCAGTGTTAAGACGGGGACTCGGGATCCGTTGGCATCCCGTGCACCCCTCTCTTCCGCGCTTCTACAACGCCAGACTGAGATTAGTTCCCGTTCCGCTCGCTGGAACGGCACAGCAAAGCAGCGCCTGGCCCGCGGCCACGGGGAAGGTCGGAGCGCCGACGTAGGTCACTTCGCCGCGGACCACCTGTGTGCTGCATGCTCCGCAACTCCCGCTGCGACAGCCGAATTCGGGAGACAACCCCTGCGCCTCCGCAAACTCCAGCAACGTGCCGCTCTCCGGCGTCCATGTGGCTGTGGACGACGATCGCTGGAACTCGACCTCCACCGCGGAACCCGCAGCAGGTGCAGAGATCGCTTCGGGGGCGCGCTGTCTTTGCAGCCCCGATGGACCGAACGCCTCCGAATGTATGCGGTCGTCAGGTACGTCGAGGGAGCGAAGACCGTCGTACATCGACTGCATGAATCCACCTGGGCCACACAGGTAGAAGTCGTAGCTTCCAAACGGCAAGGATTCCCGGATCAAGTCCATGTCGATGCGGCCCCCGACGTCGTAGTCGCGTCCCACAGCGGCGCCAGCCGTGGAACTCAACGCCCGGGTGACGCGCAAGGCACCCTGCGAGGCGGCCGCGAGGGACGCCAGTTCCGCAGCAAACGGCCTTTCGCCTGAAGTGCGCGCGCCTTGAAAGAGCCACACCTGACGCATGCGTCCCGTGCGGCGGGCCTCGTAGATCAGATGGCGGAGCATAGAGATCATCGGCGTGATGCCCACCCCGGCGGCGAGCAGGACAGCCGGGCGCTCGCTCGATGCATCCAAAGTGAATGCGCCCGCTGGCGCGCGGGCCTCGAACGGCGCTCCGATCTCGAGGCCATGGAGATAGGAGGAGACCAGCCCCGCCTTCTTGACGCTGATCCTGTAGACTCCGTCCGAAGGCGCTGCCGAGATAGTGTACCGCCGGATGTGCGAAACCCCGTCGATCTCGACGCGGATCGGCAAGTGCTGGCCTGAGGAGAATGTCGCGAAACCGTTGCCATCGGCGGGTTCGAGATAGAGAGATTTGATCATATCGCTCTCCCTGCTCGCCTGCGCAACGCGGAACGGTCTCCATGCCGTGGCAAGAGCCGTGGCCTGCATCCGCTGTTCCGCCTCCTTCCAGTCTCCTGTCAGCAGCGTGTTCGGCGACCAACGACCATCGTCGAAAGCCCATCTGATCGGCAGGCCCGCCGGGCGATAGATCTCCCGGTCGAGCTTGAACTTCCAAAGACGTTCCGCCCCCTGGAAGGCGGTGATTTCGGGAGAGTCCAACACTACCTCCGCGCGCCCGGTGAGCTGAAGCAGGTCACCGGTGGCGAAGTCGATGAAGACGAGGCCTGCGCGCGGATTCAGGAGGAAATTGCCGAGCGTGTTGAAGAAGAGGTTCCCGGCGAAATCCGGAATCGTTAGCACGCCGTCGTCGGCGATGCGGACGAATCCCGTCTTGCCTCCGCGATGCGAGACGTCCACCTGCCGCCCTTCGTTCTCCAGATCGACATACGAGGCCACGAAGAACGTGTCGGCGTTTCGAATGATCTCCGCGGCGCGTTCGCTCAGAGATGCGCTCGCTGTCGGCCGAACTGTCGAAGGTGTGCGTGGATCGCGCGCAAAGGAATGCGTCCGCGTCTGGATGTACTGGGGACAGTTGCCGAAGCTTTGGCCCACACGGACGGTGAAGACGTCCCCCACGCCCCTATGAACGGTGCCATTGAGACGGTTTCGTCTGCGGGTCTCCAACTGAATCCCGAGCATCCCGATCGCGTCCCCGTCTTCGAAGCCCGCGTCCGCAGGATCATCGGGATCCCTGGGAAGATCGACCTCGAGAGAAGTGGGGTTCGGCGAGTGCAGGAATCCGGGGCCTCCCGAGCGTATCGTCGCCCAGGCATTTCCGTTCGGGTCAACGGCGCCGAACACCGCGAGAGGCAGCGCGGAGAAGAATTCGCGATGCTGGTCCGGCATGTAGCGGCGGACGAACGTGCGCCCGGGCCCGTCCATGCGTTCGACGACGCCTGCGCGTTCCTGTATCACGAGCTCCCCCTGGTGCCACGGGGAGTTGGCAATCTGCTTCGACTTGTCCAGCATCGGTGCGAACCTTCGTCAATGGAGTGGATGCCACGCCGCAAGCGCGCCGCGGCATCGATGTCATGCGGCAAGCCCAATCGGCGTTTTCGGGAAGGCCACGAATCCTGGAAGCTGCTCCATCGAAGCGAGCCAGCGGCGCACGTTACCGTATGCCGCAAGATCCACGTTCCCTTCCGGAGCATTGGCGATGTAGCTGTAGAGCGCCACGTCCGCGATTGTGGGCCCGGTTCCCAACAGAAAATCGCGGTCCGAGAGTTCGGCATCGATCACCCGAAGGATTCGGTGCGCGCGTGCTATTACCTCGTCGGGCCGGAAATCGACGCCGAACACTGTGATAAGACGGGCGGCGCACGGACCGTACGCAATCTCCCCCGCCGCAACCGCCAGCCATCTCTGAATGCGCGCGGCCGAAACCGTGTCCTGCGGCAGCCAGTCGGACCGATCGTATTTCCGAGCCAGGTAGACGAGGATCGCTGTCGAGTCCGTTACGACGAGATCGCCGTCCTCCAGGACCGGTACTTGCCCCAATGGATTGAGCTTCAGGAATTCGGGGGTCTTGTGCGCGCCGTTCGCCAGGTCCAGTTCGACGAGTTCGTGGGGCACGCCGAGCAGCGACAAGAACAACTGGGCTCGATGCGCGTGGCCGGAAAGCGGATGGTAGTAGAGCTTCATGATCTCTTTCCTCTCGTTTTATCCACCTGAACGGCTAGGCCGCGCGGGTGCTGATGCTCGGAAAATCGATTTCCGTTTCAAATGCTTCGTTGAGGTAGTTGGTGAATGTGTTGAGAGCGGCGTGGAGCACGATCTCGAGAAGCTCGGCGTCGCTGTAGCCAGCCTCCTTGACCGCAGCCACGTCCGTGTCGCGCACGTGCCCACGGGTCCTCACCAATTCGGTCGCGAGATGGACAACCGCATCCGCCCCAAGGTCGATCGACCTCCCATTCCGGTTGGCGCTGATCTCGAGATCCGAAAGCTTCGCGACATGCTTGGCCAGATAGGTGTGCGCGGACAGGCAGTAGTCGCAGCCATTGGTCTCCGCGACCGCAATGGCGATCCGCTCGCGATCCGCCGCGGGTAGCTCTCCCTCGGAGAGAGTCTGCGAGAGATCGAGAAGACCCTTCAACGCAATGGGGCTGTTGGCGGCGATCCTGTAGATGTTCGGCACCCTGCCCATCCGGCCCATCACGGATTTGAGCATGGGCTGAGATGCGGCTGGGGCGTCGTCGATGGAAGCGGGTGTCGGGATTCTTGACACTTAGGTCTCCTTGCTCCGAGTGATTTACGTCTGAGCGGAGTTATAGCTCCCACCGGATTCCTGCTGTAGACGATGGATTCGGCAGGCTTCCTGCCGAAAATCGGTAGCTTCGTCGCCATCCTCTGTTACGGGTCTCGCGGCAAAGGTTCCGGAAGGAGTCCGACTACGTCTGCCACGCCCGCCTTGCAGAAGGTTCGAATCCCTCCATCAGAAGACGATCACGGATCTGATCGACTTTCCCTCGTGCATGAGATCGAAAGCAGTATTGATCTCTTCCAAGGGCATGTGATGGGTGATTAGAGGATCGATCTCGATCTTGCCGTCCATGTACCAGTCGACGATCTTCGGCACGTCGGTGCGTCCGCGTGCACCGCCGAACGCGGTTCCGCGCCAGACACGCCCCGTGACCAGTTGGAACGGCCTCGTCGAGATTTCCTTGCCTGCCTCCGCAACGCCGATGACGATGGATTCACCCCACCCCCGATGGCAGCACTCGAGAGCCTGCCGCATGACAGTCGTGTTCCCGGTGGCGTCGAACGAGAAATCGACCCCGCCGTCGGTCAGGTCCTGGATCGCCTGGACGACACGCTCGCTCCCGATCTCCAAGGGATTGACGTAATTGGTCATGCCGAACCTGCGCGCCATCTCCACCTTCTCGGGATTGAGATCGATCCCGATGATCTTGTCGGCGCCGACCATCCTCGCCGCCTGAATGACGTTCAGGCCGATGCCTCCGAGACCGAAGACGGCGACGTTGGCACCAGGCCAAACCTTGGCCGTGTAGACTACGGCGCCTATTCCCGTCGTAACCCCGCAGCCGATGTAGCAGATATTGTCGAACGGAGCGTCTTCCCGGACCTTGGCCAGGGCGATCTCGGGGAGAACAGTGAAGTTGGAGAAGGTCGAGCATCCCATGTAGTGGAAGAGATCGCCCCCACTGCAACTGAACCGACTGGTCCCGTCCGGCATGAGGCCCTGCCCCTGGGTCGCTCTGATCGACGTGCAAAGGTTTGAGCGCCGCGAGAGGCAGGTTTTGCAAACCCTGCACTCCGGTGTGTAGAGTGGAATGACGTGGTCGCCCACCCGAAGGCCTGTGACGCCTTCTCCGAGCTCTCTCACGACTCCCGCGCCTTCATGGCCAAGAATGGCGGGGAACTTACCCTCGGAATCGAGGCCCGAAAGCGTGTAAGCGTCTGTGTGGCAGACGCCTGTTGCCATGATTTCGACGAGAACTTCCCCGGGCCGTGGCTTCCTCACCTCGATTGTTTCGATCGTCAGAGGTTGATTTGCGGCCCAGGCGACCGCGGCACGTGATTGCATCGACAGCACTCCCCTCGCGCGGCTTGATGTCGTAGACGCTCCGCCGCCGCCCAAGGGAGCAGTTTCGAGTTGTTTCACCCCAGTCGCTGCAAATCTTTCCAACTCGCACGGAACCAGCCGAAACGCCCAGACCAGTGGCACTCCGGCAGCGATTGCCGACGGGGCGTGGCCATCGGCAAACAAAAGAGCACGGCAAACGGGTTGATCGGTGGCTCGCAGGAAGACCTGCCATCCGGAGTTGCTCGGTAGCGGCCTCGCGCTCAAAAGCGGTCCGAACGGAATGGCAGAAGATCGAGGCCTGGAGTGCGGTACGCGATCAAATCAGAGACCAACTGTCCCGTGATCCCAGCCATTGTCAGACCGAGATGTCCGTGGCCGAATGCATGTATCACCCGGTCCGAGCGCGGCGAACGCCCGATCACCGGCAGGGAGTCAGGCATCGACGGCCGAAATCCCATCCATTCCGAGGTGCCTTCCCCGGCGGCCGGCATCAGCGTTCGTACCGCGTTGCGGATCATCTCGGTCCGCTTTTTATTAAGCGGCGCCTTTAATCCACCGAGCTCAACGGTCCCGGCTGCGCGCAGGCCGTCGGCCATCGGTGTCATGTAGAAACCGTACTCGGTGTAGCAGACCGGACGAGTCAGGAGGCCGTGCCCTTGCGGAAACAAGACGTGATAGCCGCGCTCGGTATCGAGCCGGACCCTGTCTCCTGCCTGCTTCGCCAACGTCCGCGACCAGGCTCCGGCGGCGATTACCATGCGATCGGCCGCATGTGTCTTCTCCCCGACGCGGACGGTGACACTGCGCTCGCCGACATTTAAGTCCTTCGCCTCGCCCTTCACGAAGTGTCCGCCGCGGGCAAAGATCGCCTGGGCCGCCACGCGCGAATATGTCGCCGTGGCGGAGCTGCGCGGTGAAGGCACCTGGTCGATCGTCTTCCGTGAAATCCTTCCCAATGCCGCGAACGTGCTGCTCGTCGAGTTCTCGCTTCGCCTCAGCTATGCGCCGATCCTCATCGGGGCGCTCGGCTTTCTTGGCTTCGGCATTCGACCGCCGACGCCCGAATGGGGCCTGATGATCAGTGAAAACCGCAACCTCCTGATCGTTTCCCCGGTGACGGTGTTCGGGGCCGGTCTCGGCCTCGCGTCGCTCGTCATCGGCTTCAACCTCTTTACCGACGGCCTGTCGCGCATGCTCGGCCAGCGGCCCGTCGCGGGAGCGTGAAACATGAAAAAGCTCATCGAAGTTCGCAATCTCAACATCGCCTATGGCGGAGCGTCCGGCCTGACCAACGTGGTACAGAACGTCTCCTTCGAAATCGCCCGGGGCGAAGCCTTCGGGCTGGTCGGAGAATCCGGCTGTGGCAAATCGACGGTTGCCTACCGTCTGCTCGGCTACGGCACGATCAACAGCTTCGTTCAGACCGGCGAGGTGCTCTTTGACGGTGTCGACCTCCTGAAGCTCGCCCCCTCAGCGCTGACGCGCCTGCGCGGCAACCGCATTGCGCTGGTCCCGCAGAACCCGACGATATCGCTCAGCCCCGGCATGCGGGTCGGCGCGCAGATCCGCGAAATGATCGCCACGCACGATGCCCTGCCGGAAGACACGACGATGGAGCGGCGCATCGTCGAGCTCTTTGCGCTGGTCGGGCTGCCGGATGTCGGTCACCGTTACCCGCATGAACTCTCCGGCGGCCAGCAGCAACGGGTGACGATTGCCATGGCGGTCGCGTGCAATCCCGACCTTCTGGTTCTCGACGAGCCGACCACCGGCCTTGATGTCACCACCCAGCGCCAGATCATCCAGCTTCTTTCCGATCTCAGAGCCCGCATAGGCATGGCGATGCTCTACGTCACCCATGACCTCGCACTGCTCGCCCAGATCGCCGACCGCGTTGGCGTCATGTACGCCGGGCAACTCGTCGAAGCCGCCACCAGCGAAAAGCTTCTATCAGCGCCCGCCCATCCCTATTCGCGCGGGCTGATCGCATCAATCCCCACGATGGACGGCACTGATCGCCAGACGCGCGGACTGCGCGGCGTACTCCGGCGCGATCAGATGTCGACCGGCTGCAAGTTTGCGCCCCGCTGCGATTTCGCTATGCCCGCTTGCCGCACGACAGCGCAGCTTCTCGAGTCGGTCGCCGATGGGCGATCCGTTGCCTGCATGCGCTGGCGTGACGCAGCCGTTCAACAACAGTTAGGCGTCTCGCCCAGGCCGAACATCGAGACAATCGCGCATTCGGAACGGCTCCTCTCGGTCGTCGATCTCCAGCTTTATCGGAAACCAGGCATTGTTGACAAACTTCTCGGCCGTATGAGCCTGCCGGTGGTGCGCGACATAAACCTGCAACTTCGGTTCGGCGAAGTGGTGGCTCTTGTGGGCGAATCCGGCAGTGGCAAATCGACGATCGCCCGGGCGATCAGCGGACGGCTGCCGCCGCGCTCAGGAGCGATCACACTTGAAGACGGCCCTCTCGCTCCGGCGCTGAATGGTCGTTCGGCTCAGCAGTTGCGACAGATCCAGTAGATCTTCCAAAACCCCGACGCCTCGCTCAATCCCCGATCCAGCATCCGATCGATCCTCGAGCGCCCCTTGAAGCATTTTGGCATCCCGGCTGACGCGACGGCGCTAGAAACGATGCTGGAGAGCGTCGGCCTTCACGCCGGCTATCTCGATCGCATTCCCGAACAGCTTTCGGGCGGTGAGCGCCAGCGCATCGCGATTGCCCGTGCGCTGCTCGTCAACCCGAAGCTGATGATCTGCGACGAAATCCCGTCGGCACTCGATGTGTCCGTCCAGGCTCGAATTGTCGAACTTTTGCGCTCACTGAAGGAGAAGCACGACGTCGCCATGCTCTTCATTTCGCATGATCTGGCGGTCGTTCAGCAACTCGCAGATCGGGTTGCCGTGCTTTATCACGGCGAACTCATGCAGATGAGCGAAACGGCCTCGCTGCTCACCGCGCCGCTGCATCCTTATACCGAAATGCTGCTGGAAGCCGCACCAAGCCTTCGCAAGGATGGGCACGTCTCCCGGCCGCCGGCTACGCCCACGTTAAAGGCAACTCCGGGGATCGGCTGTCCTTTTGCCGGGCGTTGTCCCGGCAGCCTCTGCGCGGACAAGCGGCCACCCGTTCAGGAAACCGGAAGCGGCTTTGTGCGCTGCCACTTGCCGATTAACGGGCTTAGCAGGCAGGCCCGCTCGCCGGAACATATGCGATCACCCACCGTAGATGACATGCGCCTCCAGAGCCTTTGACTTCCGTGACTCCCCCATTGCCCGGCCGCGCCAGCGGCCTGGCAATGCCGGTGATGTCGTCCTCGTCTGCCTTCGTGGCGCAGTCAGGCTGCATCCTTCTTGCGGCAAACGCATCCGTCAGTTGATCGCATTCCTGTAGAAACTTGCCTCTACCTCCGCCATGTCGATCGCCGCCAGATCTTCCGGCAGTCCGTAGCTGTCAGCATCGGCGTGGACCTTCGCCTTGTCGAAGTCATTCGCCTCGGTGATGAAATCGTTGGTGACATAGCGAGCGGTATCGATGTCGATGCTCGACTGGCCAATACTCTTGAGAAGCTTGAAGAAGTTGTCCCAGGCCGGAATGTTGTGCTCTCCCCAGCCCGAGCGCGCTGCCATGTCACCCTTGAAAGTGCGATGGATCTGCATCAGGCTTTCAGTGCCTGCACGCGGACCATAGTTGGCCCTGGTGGTTGGCAGAGCCTTGAAGACGATATCAGTAGCAGCGCGGGGATTGCGATCGGCGAACTCGCTGCCCATGACCCAGCCTCTGAGATACTTTTTCAGAAACACCCGGCGCTCGGCATCTTCCAGATCGGTGCGGCGCACAACCAGAGAGTTGGAAGGCAAGGGCGAACCGCGCATTCCCAGCCAGTAATCGAAGTCCAGACCTTTCGCGCCCAGATCCGCACGCAAGCCTTCCCAAGCGAGGCAAGCGTCGCCCTGACCGCTGGCCAGCGCCGTCGTCCATGTCGGCCAGCCGGCTTCGACATAGGCGATCTTCTTGGGATCGACGCCCACCGCCGCAAACATCGGATCGCAGATCGACTGCCAGGCCGCCGAGCCGAGCAGTACGGTCTTGCCCTCCAGTTGCTTCAGGTCCTTCACCCCTTCCCCCTTGCGGAAAGCGACGTTGAAAAGATCGAGGAAGCCGCTCCCGAAAACCGAGACGAGATCCATCCCCATATTTACCGCGAAGGACAGGACGCCGGGCGAGGGAAAGCCGATGTCGGCCTGTTCGACGGCAAGGAACTTCACCACGGCAGTTCCGTCCGCAGGCCCCGGTTCCATGGCCGTCTCGATACCGAGATCGCCGAAATAGCCCCGGTCCCTGGCGACCCAATAGGGATAATCATCCATCACCTCGATGGTGCCGCGGGGCGAAATCCAGGTAAAAGGCGAATTGTATGGCTTGGCTTGCGCCTTGGCGAGCGACGGCAGGCCGCCGCCCATAACGGCTGTTGTCACAAGGCCGCTGGCGCTGACTTGAAGCAGCCGCCGGCGTGTCATCGAGTGATGATTCATCAGGTTTCCTCCTCTGTGATTGGACCGCAATGTTTGCTGTTCACGGACGAGAAGCGGCGTCTCGCCCGTGAGGTGTCAGCTTTCCCAGCTGGCCAGCTTCTTTCCGAGCCAGAAGAAAAAGGCGTAGATCGTAATCCCGGTGACGGCGAGGATGAGGATGCAGGCGAAGAACTCGGGCACCCGGAGCGTTGAGGAATAGGTGGTGAGGCGGCTGCCAAGGCCGAAACCGCCGCCCGACATCTCGGCGCCGACGGCGGTAATCATGCCGAAGATCGCTCCGATCATCAGGCCGACGATTACCATCGGCATCGCCATCGGAATGCGGATCTTGGTGAAAATCTGCAGGGTCGACGCACCGCAGGACCGCGCCAGCGCGACCTTCATCGTATCGACCCGGCGGAACCCGGTGGCCGCGTTGATCATCACCATTGGACCCGATGCCAGCGCGACCGCGATGATCCTTGGCGTGAAACCGAAGCCGAAATTGAGGATCAGAAGTGGCACCAGCGCCAGCATCGGTGTCGTGACCAGAAGCAGGACATAGGGCGTGATCACCTTCTCTACGAAGGGAAACTGGGTGATGACCCCCGCTAGGATCAACCCCATCGACGCCCCGACGGCATAGCCGGCAACAAGCTCGATCAGTGTGTAGGCATAGTGCTCGGCGATCGTCGCCATTTCCGGCGAGGGGAAGACGACGGCGATGGCCGAGGGCGTCGGCAGAATGAACTGCGGCACCGCCATCAGCCGCAGCAGAAGCTCCCCGCCGCCAATGACGAGGATCGCTATGGCAATGATCGCCCCGACCTCGCGCGCGCCTTGCCCGCCGACACCGTTTGCCAGCCCGGTAGGAGCTGCAATCCCGGCACTGTTTTGACTCTCATGTCGTCCCTCATACCGCTTTGGCAACCGCCGATTGGACCGACGGCTGGTGGTGGATTTCGTGCTTGATTGCATTCACCAAATCGAAGAACGCGCGGCTCTCCATCAGGTCCAGTGACCTTGGCCGCGGAAATGGCACGTCAACGACCCGCGCGATCCGCCCCGGTCGGGCACTCATGATGTAGACCTTGTCCGCTAGGAAGACGGCTTCGGCGATCGAGTGGGTGATCAGGATCACCGTCTTACGGGATTCGAGCCAGATCTCCTCGACCAGCTTGTTCATCTCGTCGCGGGTAAACGCGTCCAGCGCGCCGAAGGGCTCGTCCATCAGCAGAACCGTTGGGTCGCTGGCAAGTGCCCGCACGATGGACGCCCGCTGCTGCATGCCGCCGGACAGTTCGCGCGGCATCTTCCCGCCGAACCCGTCAAGGCCGACCCGTTGCAACAGCCGGTCGATGCGACCGGCATCTGGGCGCTTCCTGCGGATTTCAAAAGGCAGTTCGATGTTCTGGCGGATGGTGCGCCACGGCAGAAGGTTTGCCTCCTGAAACATCATTCCGATGCTTGGATGCGGGCGTGTGATCCATTCCTCGCCGAGAGCGATGGCCCCGGATGTGAGCCTATGCAGGCCCGCAATCGACCATAAAAGCGTGGTCTTGCCGCAGCCGGACGGCCCGACGATCGCGAGGAACTCGCCTTGCCGAACGGTCAGGTCGACGTTTTGCAGGGCGTGAACTTCGCCCGAATGCGTGCGGTATGTCTTGGTGGCGCCCCTGACGTTCAGCGCCCTCTCCGTGTTCTTTTTCATCTGTATCGCGTCCTCCGGCGCGGTCCTTGGGCATGCCTTCGCCGAGCGCCCGCGCGCGGGCGCTCGGGAACCGGTACATCTGGATCGAGATATCGTTCAGGCCGCGAGCAATTCGCTCAGGTAGCGGTCAACCTGCTTCATGTAGCCCGGCTCGAAGCCGTTGAGGCCCATATGGCCCTCTGGCGACTGGATCACCCGATAAAGGGCTCCAGGCACGAGCGCGCAGTCGTCCTCGCATTCGTGCGGCGGGAAGAACTGATCATGGCTGATCGGCATGATCATCATTCGCGCCGAAATGCGGGTGAGCGCCTTGGCCAGATCGCCGCCTGTGTGCCGCGATACATCGGCCCGCTGCCATTTGTGCATTTGTGCCAGCAGGACATTGGGGTCCATCGGCTCGAAGTAGGCCTTCATGACGCCGTTGATGAAATCGTCGAGCGACGACATGCCGATGACGCTGCGCCAACGCTCCTCCTGGTAGAACTGCGCGGACCAGCCAAGCACCGCCACGATCCGCGCCATTCGATCCATGCCGCCGCGAACGTCGAGGCCACAGGCGTACCAGCCGCAATTCCAGCGGGGATCAGAGGTGATTGCCTCCTTAAGCGTCTCGACGAAGACCCGTTGATGAAGAGAGATGCGCGCCGTCGCCGCGATCGGCGCCGCCCGCTCGACCATCTCGGGATACCTTACCGCCCATTCGTAGACCTGCTGGCCGCCCATCGACCCGCCAACGACAAGGGCGAGCCGCTCGATCCCGAACAGGTCCGTCACCAACCGCTGCTGCGCGCCAACATCGTCGCCGATGCTGAGTCCGGGAAATTTCGCCATGGCCTGCGGCCCGGCCGTGTTTTGCGGCGACGACGACACACCGCCGCCGAGCTGATCCACGATGACGATGAAGTAGCGCTCGGGGTCAAGGGCGTGGCCCGCGCCGACATAGACGTCCTCCATCACCTTTCCGGTGCCTGAAAACCACGTTGTCACCAGAATGGCATTGGATTTTTGAGCGTTCAGCGTTCCGAAAGTTCGATAGGCAAGCTTGGCCCCGCGCAGCGTTTCGCCGCATTCAAGCATGATGTCGCCGAGATCGTAGATCTGGAATTCGCCCTGCGTTGCCGGGGCGTAGTAGAGGTTCTCGATCATCACCGCGCTCCATTCCGTGAAATATCTTTTGTTCATTTTCCCCTCCCGGTCCGATGCATCGCCGTCAGTGGACGTTGGTGCCACTGAGGTGCGCACCTCAATTGATAGTGGCTACCGCTCCAGACCGTACATTGCGAAGATTCGCGATGCCGAACGCGCGCCGAGCGCCAAGGCGCAAAAGGAGCCACTTACCCCTTGATATTCTTGATAATTGCTTGGAGGATTACTTGATAATTGCTTG
This sequence comes from Ensifer sp. 4252, assembly GCF_050434565.1. NCBI lineage: Bacteria > Pseudomonadati > Pseudomonadota > Alphaproteobacteria > Hyphomicrobiales > Rhizobiaceae > Ensifer > Ensifer sp. 4252. The sequence continues at coordinate 33,178 of NZ_JBNDIU010000027.1, read as the reverse complement.
GAGGATTAATAGTCGGATCGCGAACGCGACGCCTCGTCGCCATCGCGACACGCCACCAACGGGAAATCCATCCTGGCGAGCAGGCTGATCAGCGCGGATGTGCTCGAGACACCCGTTTTCTTCCTGATGCTCCTGAGCTGGTGATCGATAGTCGAAAAGGACCGGCCGCGAATGATGGCAATTTCCTTGTAGCTCAGGCCCTTCGCGACCAGACTGGCGACCTCGGCCTCCGAGCTCGTCAACGTCACAGCCGATACGTTGCGCTGACCGTCTGCCATGCCAGCGGGTATGCTCTGCGTGCGCCCGTCCCGGCTGGGGCGCTCCTGGTCGTCGATTGCCCTGGCAACGGCAATGATGGGGCCGAGCACGTCGGCCACCGTCTGCTCGAAGCGATCGTAGATATTCGAGTCGCTGGGCGCAAAATGCTCCGTCCAGTCGGCGCAGATCAGACCGTAGCTGCCGTTGCCGGCGCGGAGAGCGCCCCCGATCTTCGTTTTTGTCCGAGCCTTCGAAAGCCTTTGCCGCAAGCGCATCTGCAAACGGCGGTCCTGCTTGATGTCGGCAAAGACCACCGGGCATGGCGAAAGCCACATCGCCTGCATGATCGGATCATGATTGTCGACCGCCGATCCGCCAAGCGTCGGAACATCATAATTGGCGTCCTTCGCTTCGGCCAGGCTCGGGAGATATGTCCGTGCATGGGGAGCGCCAAATCCCGCATCGACCCGGTGGCATTCAAGCTCCTTGCGCAGCCAGTTGGTCGCAAGCGACCAGCAAGCCTCAAGATCATCGAGACGAAGGAGCATGTGGGCGGCCAGGTCGCGCGCCGGCCCGTATCGGATGAAGGGGCGGTCGAGCAGTTGGGTCCGCATTCGTCGCTGCGCAGCAAAAATGTCCCCGCAAAAGCCGTCCGATATGATCAGGGTGCCCCACGGTTCGGGACTTCTTGTATCCGTCAACTCGCCCCCCTTTTTCTCCCAGTTCCGGCGGCCTCTCAGACAGAGCGTCGGGCAAACAGCTAAACCGTAACAGCAACGCTAATACGCGCGCCGGCGGTGTCAAATACAAATCCGGCGGTGAGAGGTCCGGCAGGCATTTGTCCGCTAAGCCGGCCAAGCAGACAACGGTCGCAATCCCGACGAGGAAGATCGGAGGGGCGCATCTCAAAAGTTCGGTATTACCCTGATGGCCGGAGTTAGTGGAGCGAGCCGCCGCGCTACCTGAGCCATCCGCTCAAACGACCTGGAGGCGCCACGCTCCATGGCAGCAGAATCGGCGCGGGCGGATTTCGCGCGGGGAGGTATTGGGCCGCCCGCGCTAGAACGGCCGCTCTAGTGCTCTACACGAGCGGCGCGGGAACCTCTAGCAGGCTGTTGAAGAAGTCAGTCGCTTTCGACGAGAAGCTCGCCAATACGTCACTCAGACCAACGACGCGAAAGGCGAAGAGGCTGCTCGCCCGCATCAGTTCTGGGCCGACGCGACCGTACATTGAACTCTTCAGCATCTTGAGGCGATTGATCTGCCCTTCGGCTTGACCGTTACTCCAAGGGAGTTCGATTGCATTTTTTACGGCATTATGCCGGCGCAAAACGCTAGCGAAACGCATGGTTGCCGTGAGCAAGGTGTCGATGGCATCGTCGATCCATTCATCCAGTGCGTGCGCGCTCCTGCTGCGCAAGGTGCCGTTGAAGCGAATGGCCATGCCACGCATTGTGGCGAACACTGCCGAGCCATGCTTCAAAGCATTGACCTTTCTGGCCTGACGATCTGTCAGCAGGCCGCGCGGTTTTATGCACACAGCTGCGACAACCACAGACGAGATCATATGGCCGGTGTCAGGATCGCGGACGGGTTCTGAAACATCCATATCCGGAGGCGACTCGTCGGGTCGAATGTTTTCGTCTTCACGCCACACCTGCAACAGGCTTCCTAGATTGGAACGGCTGCCCGTGATAGCCGTGGTTCTTGATATCGTAAAATAGATGGCGCCCAACGCGGTTTCCTTTTCCCAGCACTCCAGCCAGGAAAGCTTTAGAATACAGTGGCGATGTCGGATTCAATGCCGCCCGATTTCTGAGGTGCATTGGAAGTAAGGCCGTCTTGACTGTAGTGTGGAACTCGGAGTCAGTAGCGGCCCTGCTCGCGCGAGCCGTAGGACGGTCCCTTGCGGTCGCCGAAGGGCACGTGGAAATCGTCGCCGGCCGTCGACAGGTCGACCATGACCATGCCGGCCATGCGCTTGAAATGGGTCGCATAATTGAGGCTGGTGGTGGCGATGCCGAACGACAGGCCGAAGTGGGTGTCGTTGGCCACAGTGAGCGCCTCGTCGTGATCTCGGACGCGGATGACGGACGCGACCGGCCCGAAGATCTCTTCGCGAGAGATGCGCATCGCGTTCGTCGCCTCGTTGAACAGCGCCGGCTGCAGATAGAAGGCGGGCGTGTCGCTTCAGGAGCTCGCCGCCAATGCGAGCTTCGCGCCCTCCACGGGCAGCAGACGCGCGGGCGTAATCGCCGATCACGTCGTTGGTTTGGACGGGTTAATGTTGGCAACCGCCGTCACCGCCGACCCATTCGCCGGCAATCAGGTTCTGGCGCAAAGTCATGGTCGCTTCCATTCAATTCAATTGACGTGCCGCAAGATTGCGCATCAGGTGCGATGCGCCAAAAGTCCACGGACTGCACGCGGTTGACAATCGCACCGTGTTGACCAGCGACCCCAGCTGGGCGTTTGATATCGTCACGACATCGCCGAGCTTATGGGTGAATCCCTGACTCGGGACGTCGCGATCTTCGACGGGCGCAAACAGAGTGCCCATGAACAACATGAAGCCATCGGGATACTGGTGATGGGAGCCGATGGTTTGTGATACCAGATCGAGTGGATCACGACTGATCTCCTTCATCGAACTCCTGCCCTTCAGCACATAGCCATCCTCGCCTTCTATCCTGAGGTCGAGGTCGGCATTGCGCACGTCGTCGATCGAATAGCTCTCGTCGAACAGCCGAATGAACGGCCCAAGCGCGCAGGACGCATTGTTGTCCTTGGCCTTGCCGAGCAAGAGTGCTGACCGCCCTTCAACATCACGCAAGTTCACGTCATTGCCGAGCGTGGCTCCCTTGACTGTGCCCCTACTGTTGACCACCAGTACGACCTCTGGCTCGGGGTTATTCCATCTCGAAATCGGGTGCAGACCCACTTCATCCCCGTAGCCGACGGCCGACATGACCTGGCCCTTGGTGAAGACTTCGGCGTCGGGACCAATCCCGACTTCGAGATATTGGGACCATACGCCTTCTTCGATCAGCGCCTGCTTGATCTTTGCCGCCGCAGGTGAGCCAGCCTTGAGGTTGCTTAAGCTATCGCCGACGAGCATTGTCACCCGCTCGCGGATTTCGGTGGCACGTTCTGGATTACCGGCAGCGCGCTCTTCGATGACTCTTTCGAGCATCGATCGGGCGAAGGTGACGCCGCAGGCTTTGATCGCCTGGAGGTCACATGGCGCGAGGATCCGTAGCATTTCGGATTGCGCAGGAGTTGCCGAGAGGAGCTCCACCAGATCGCAGATCGCCCTCCCCCGTTGCGCCCTGACGTATCGAACAGGATCATCCATCTCCGCGAGATCCCGCATCGTTGGCGCCTCTCTCGACGTGATGTCGAAAACTACGCCTGCCCTGACAGTCACCAAGACCGGTCCCTGTTCCTCAGATGACCACACACGACCAACGAAGGTGCCAGACTTATCGAGTTCCATATCGTTCATCCCAATTCAGCGTCATTGAAGCCGTCAGTTTTTCGTGACGTTCGAGTACCCTTAAACCCGGACGGCCAACGAGATTATGTGCGTCTACCGGGTGGGAAACCGGCTCGAAACAAAAGAAGTCCGCCTTCGATCCTGGCGAATAGACCAGCGCATATCCAAGAGTATCGGAAACCGTGATCTTGACGGAAGACGCCCCCCCTTCCTGGGAAATGATCGCTTCTCGCGCCCACCCACCGAAGGCGTTGTTAATCCAATGCTCGGGCAATACCCGGCCGTCGCCAAAGTTCCGGTCCGGAACCTCGCAAATGTTCCGCCGACCAGCGGGAAGATGATTGCCGTCTTCGAGCCAAAACTCCGTGGCCTGAAATTTCAGCCGAGTGCCCTCATTTCGCGGAAACCACGGATGGAACCCAATGCCGAAGGGTAACGCTTGCTGCGAGAGGTTTTGAACGCGCAGCTCCACCACCAGCCTGTCGTCCCGCAGGGTAAAGAGCTGCCAAGCCCGATAGCGAAATGGGCCGATCTCCCCATCGCATCCGAGTTCCACTGTCTCATCATTGTGAGCAAGCAAGTGCCAGTGCCGCTGGAAGCCGTCGCCGTGAATGGGGAGGGGCTCGTCTGCAAAGTTGGCAGGCACGGTGTAAAACGCGCCATCATGCTCGAAACCGCCCCCGGAAATGCGGTTCGAAAACGGAACGAGGACGTTACATCCCAGTTCGAAGGGACCATCCTCAAATCGGCCATGCCAGGGCCTCAATACAGGAAGCCAGTCTCCGCTCGCAGTTCGCACATCAAGCTGCGCGATCCCACCGCCAAGCGCCGGAACGAGCTGCAGATGCGCGCTGCCGTTCTCGACGGTGACCCGTTCGACAACCATCTACCAACCGCCGTCAATGGCGAAGTTCTGACCCGTGATCATGTCTGAGGCCGGGGAAACGAGGAAATAGACAAGCTCCGCCACGTCCTCGGGCTTGAGACGTGCCTTGATGCATTGCCGGTCCAGAACCCAATCGTTGTACTCCTGAAGTCGGTCTGCAAAGACACGGTTTTCGGCCTCGGAGATGACGGCGCCGGGGGAGATGGCATTGACGTTGATGCCATAGGGGCCGAGTTCCCGCGCCAGCGACTTCGTCAGGCCGATCATCGCCCCCTTCGAAGCGACATAGGGCACGTAACCATCCCACTGTCCGTTGAGTGTCAGAGAAGCAAAGTTCAGGATCTTTCCGCTTCGTTTTTGTTTCATCCATTCGGCACAGGCTCGCACCGCTGCAAAAGCAGCCGAGGAATTGACGCGGATTTGATCCTCGTACTCCTCGAGGCTGAAGTCCTGGAACGGCTTGTTGATGATGAGCGCAGCGTTGTTGATCAGGATGTCGATGCCACCTGACGCCTCGGCCTCCTGCCGAATGAGTTGCTCTGACCGCGCCAGGTCGTTGAGATCACAACCGAGAAAGCGCGCATTCTCGCCAAGGCCTTGCGTTGTCGCCTCAGCCTCGTGCCCGGGACGATCGAGCACGATGACGGTCGCGCCCTCGGCGCTGAGTTTACTGGTCTGCGCGCGACCGAGCGTGCCGAGACCGCCTGTGACCAGCGCCACCCTTCCCTCAAGTGATTTCACCTGCATTCCTCCTCAGAGTACGGATTGAACTTCGTCGATCGACGTTTCGCTGACCCGTTTGTCGAGCACGATCTGCCCACGCGCCATAGCGACGACCCGGTCGCAGGACTCGAAAACGTGGTGCATATTGTGGCTGATGAAGATGCCGGTGACGTTCTGCTCCTTCAATGAGCGAACGAAGCCTATGACCTTATTGGTTTCCTTCACCGACAGGTGATTTGTCGGCTCGTCGAGGATCATGACTTTCGACTTGAAGTGCATGGCTCGCGCGATAGCGACGCCCTGTCGTTGGCCGCCCGAGAGTTCGCCCACCAAAGCGTCGGGCGAGCGCAGGTGCAGATCGACATCCGCGATGGCCTGTACGCTCTCCTTGCGCATCTTGCGCATGTCGAGCACGCCAATGCCGAAGAGGGAGTACTTGATCGGCTCGCGGCCTATGAAGAGATTGCGAGCGATGGACATGGTCGGCACCATGGAGTTGTACTGGTAGATCGTCTCGATACCGAGGCGCATCGAGTCACGTGGGCTTGATATCACCGCCTCCTTGCCCTCGACGAAGATGCGGCCCTCGTCCTGCTTCTGCACACCGGAGAGGATGTTGATCAGCGTGGACTTGCCCGCACCGTTGTCGCCGATCAGACCGACCGCTTCATTGCGTGCGAAATCGACGGAAACACCCCGCAGGGCATGAACGCCGGAGTACCATTTATGCAAGTTCTTGACGGAAACAATTGGACCTTGCATTGCTCAGATCTCCACCTTGATCGCTTTAGCCCGCTTGCGCAGCCATGAATTGGCGACGACCGCAAAGATAGTCAGTGATCCGATCGCGAACTTGAACCAGTTGGCGTCGACTTGGCTGAGGATCAAACCGTTGTCGATGACACGGATGAGCACAACGCCGATGATGCCCCCGAGTACTGCTCCCACTCCGCCGTTCAAGGCGGTTCCGCCAATGACGGCTGCGGCGACGGCCTGGAGCTCCATGCCCTCGCCAATCGAAGGCAGCGGCGAGCCAAGGCGCAGCACCTGAATAAGCCCGGCAAAACCGCTAAGCACCGAACACAAAATGAAGCAGGCAATCTTTACGCGCGCCGTCGGGATCCCGAGCGCATCTGCGGCCGGCAGGAACCCGCCAGTTGCTCGTATCCAGTTTCCCAAGTTCGTCCGGTTCAAAAGCAGCGACACAAGGACAGCAATGACGACGAACCAGATGAACGACATGCGAAGAAGTTGCCCTGACCCCACGAAACTGGTGAAGAGCCATGTGGGAAGATCAGCCGGCAGCAGTGGCGGAAAGCCGCCGGAGATCACCACGGTGAGGGACCTCGCCACAAACATCATGCCGAGCGTAGTGATGAAACTCGGAATGGCGAACCGGATCGTCAGAAAGCCGTTCAGGAATCCTATTGCGACGCAAACGAACAGGCCCGCAATAAAGGCCAGCGGGAACGCGATCTCCATGGTCATCAGGACTGCCATCGTCATCGGCATCAGGGCGAACACCGCTCCCACCGAAAGATCGAATTCTCCACAAATCATCAAAACAGTAACGCCGATCGCTACCAGCGCCATTTCCGGCAGGATCCCAAAGAAGCCTCGCAGATTATCAAAGCTCAAGAAGACGCCTCCCGACCTTATCTGAAAGAGACCGATCAGGAGAAAGAGGAGGAGAAGCGCCGCCAGTTCCGGCTTCTCCATATAAATTTTCAGCATTCTTTTCATTGCATGCACTCCCGTGCGGCGGGGCTGCGCGTTCGCCGGCCTCCAGCCAAAGTCGTGGCCTTACGCGCCACTTCTGCCGCGCAAGGCCCATGCTTGATCAATTGGTCACTCTCGAATCGCTGGAGCGTTGCAGAGAGGCCTACCTCAAGCCCTTTGCTGACAGGTCCATGATGCCGTCAGCATCGGCGGGGCGAACGATGCCCTGTCCCGTATCGACGTCAGCGGGCGCGAGGCCAAAATTGCGGGCGAGATACACCTGCATCACAGGCATGAAGCCCTGCATGTACGGCTGCTGATCAACCTGCACCTGTACATAGCCAGTCTGCATTTGCTGGACGACCTCGGGCACAAGATCGAAACCACCCAGGAGCACCTTGCCTGGTGCGATCCCTCGGTCCTTGAGCACGCGCGCTACGGCAGCATGCCAGAAGCCGGTGTCAAAGTAAGCTGTCGTGTCGGGATGCGCGTTGAGATAGGCGCCAACACGATCTGACGTGACGGCAAGGTCGGTTCCACTGTCGATCCGTTCCCAAGAGATGTCACGGCCAGGATTTGCAGCTTTAAACTCCTCGAGGAAGTCCATCACGCCCTGCCCGCGTGCTTCAGACCAATTCTGCCCCGGCGCCGAGATCCCGACGAGTACCTTGATCGGTCCTTCTTGTGGAAAATTCTCTGACATCGCCTTCCCGAGCGAGTACCCGGCTTTTCGGAAGCCCTGTCCGACGAAAGCGGCGCGCGCGTTTCCTTTCGCTCCCTCGCTGTCATCGACGTTGACGCCAATAACCTCCACGCCATTCTTGGTGGCCCGCGCGATGACGTCGTCAAACGCCTTGTCATCTACGATGGAGGTCAGAACTGCGTCGGGCTTGCTCGCCAACGCAGCTTCCATGTTGGAGAGCTGTTGTTCCACAGACCCTTCAGTCTGTGTAAACACCATCTGGCAGCTTGCCGCGATCTTCTCACAGGCGTCGTCGAACCCCTTCTTCACCGCTTGCCAGAACGTATTCGAAGCCGACGAGTGATGTGTAAAGACGATCTTCAACGGCTCGGCCGATGCGCCAAGCGCGCTCGAGCCGAGAAGCGCCAACCCTAATGCACTTCCAATCAAAACCGTTCGCATGCTTACTCCTCCTTAAGCTGCAGATTGTTATCGAAATTCTTCAGTCCGCGCTTGAGACGCGGCGTGACACCGTGAATGCCTTTTCGAGGTCTGGGTTGAGTTCCATCCCGAGACCTGCACCGGGTGGGACCGTGATCATTCCGTTTCGAACTTCTGGAAGCGCCGTCACCAGGTCGCGGTACCAGGTTTTGTAGAAGGCTCGAACGCTCTCCTGAACCAACGCATTGGGGGCGTTGAGTGACAGGTGCGTCGAAGCGCAAAGTACAACCGGACCAGTGCAATCGTGCGGCGCAACCGGGAGATGCCATGCCTCCGCCATCGCGGCGATCTTCCGCGCCTCCGACAGTCCGCCACACCAGCTTATGTCCAGCATGACCACGCCTGCAGCGTCAGTCTCCAAGAGGTCACGGAAGGCCCATCTCGAACCCAAAGTTTCCGACGCTGAAATCGGCGCAGGCGAGACCGCCGCATAACGCTTGAGGCTCGAGAGGCTGTCCATCTTGATGGGATCTTCGTGCCAGAATGTCTGGTACGGCTCGAGCGCCCGGGCGATCTGCATTGCTGGCAGAAGCTGCCACATCGAATGGAACTCGACCATTATGTCCATTCGATCGCCGACCGCGGAGCGGATCTTCTCAAACGGTACCAACGCCGATTTAAGATCAGGAACCGAAATATATTGGCCGCGCGTCTTCTCCGCCGCGACGTCGAACGGCCAAATCTTCATCGCCGTAATGCCCTCCTCCAGGAGAGATAAGGCAAGTTCGTCGGCGCGATGGAGGAAACCGTTCAGGTCGTCGTAGTTGCGGCTGGACGCAGAGGATAGGTCGTAGTTCGCCGTTGTCTGGCCGGTCGCCTTCTTGATGTATTCCGTCCCAGCGCAGGTATTGTAGGTCCGGATTTCATTACGGCTGAAGCCCCCGAGCAGTTGCGCGATCGGCTGGCCCGTCGCCTTTCCGAATATATCCCAGAGTGCAATGTCAAAGGCCGAATTGCCGCGTACCTCCGCACCGGACGAGCGAAACCCGAGGTAACCCACCAGGTCAGTCGCAAGAAGATCGATCTGGAGCGGGTTTCGGCCGATAACGCGCGGCGCGACATACTCGTGGATGTAGGCCTCGACCGTCTCGGCGCCGAAGAACGTTTCTCCGAGTCCGGTCAGTCCCTCGTCCGTGTGTACGAGCAGCCAAAGCAGGTTCGGTCGCTCCGCGACGCGGAGCGTTTCAAGTTTCGTTATTTTCATCGGGCTATCCTTCAAGCAATCCCGGCTGCGATCAGGGCTCTTACGCTCTCATCAAAATGGCGAGCCATAAGCTGGCTGGCGGTGTGCGGATCGCCGGCACGGATCGCCTCGGCTAACTCAATATGGATGCGATTCATGGCGTGCCTATCCGCGTCTGAAGCGCGGCTGCGCCACCCGATCGGCCAGGTCTGCCGCGAGACACCTTGGAAGGCGCCAACAATGATGGAGAAGATCGGGTTCTTGGAGGCGCGTGCAATCTCCAGGTGAAAGGCAAGGTCGCTTTCCATGACCTTGTCCGCATCGGCAAAATTCTTCTCCATCGCCTGCGCGTGGTCGAGAATGATGCGCGCTTCCGCATCTGTTCGCCTCAGCGCCGCCAGCGTCGCCGTTCGCATTTCGATCGTCCGGCGAACGTCATAAACCTGACTGATGTTGATCTGTGCCGTGTGCACGCCGTGCTCGATCATCAGGGACATCGCGCCATGATCGAGTTGAGCCACGGTCGCCCGCTTTCCGACATTCAGATCAATCAGCCGCATGGTGGCGAGTGATCGGAAAGCTTCACGAACTACCGATCGTGAGACGCTCAGTTCCTTCGACAGCGTGGCCTCGCTCGGAAGCCGATCGCCGGGGCCAAGCTCGTTTGTCCGGATGTGCTGGGTGATGGCGCCGATGGCTGTGCCGACGAGGTTTCCGGCTGCAAGTTGCTCTTCGTCGAGAGGCGCCACTATCATTTTTCGTCTCCCGGTTTTATAAAACCTGTCCGACAGGTTGAATTGAACTGAGTCATAATTTATAGGTAAGCTATGTGTCAAGAACCAATTTAGAGACAACAAGGAGGGCGCATGAACATCGACTTTGACGTGGTTCTCGCGGCAGAAAACATCGTCGGCGAGAGTGCAGTATGGGATGATCGACATCACAAGCTGTGTTGGGTCGACATCGTGGGGAAAGCGATCCATCGGCTCTGCCCGGCGTCTAACAAGCATGAAACATGGCACTTCCCCGATCTGATCACGTCGATTGGACTTCGAGCCGACGGCGGCGCGGTCGTCGGGTCGAAAAAGTCGATCGCGCTATGGGACTTTGGCGGACCACTTCGGTTGGCGGCAGAGGTCGAGCCGGAACTGCCGGGCAACCGGCTGAATGAGGGCGTCCTCGCGCCTGACGGGAGCTTCTGGGTAGGCACGATGCAAGACAACATCACCGCCGACGGCACCCCGCTGGCGATGTCGGCCAAAACAGGAAGGCTCTATCGATATGCGGACGGAGAATTGCGTCCCGTATGTGATGACCGCTTTGGCATCACAAACACGCTCATTTGGACCGGCGACGGCCGCCTCATCACCGCGGACACGGAAGAAAACGCTATCTACAGCTACACGCTCGATAGGGGGCACGGGTGGCTAGGCAATCGGCAAACCATTCTGTCGGGGTTTGAAAGAGGCCGGCCAGATGGATCCTGCGTGGACGCCGAAGGTTTCATCTGGAATTGTCGCGTTGCGGGTGGCGGTTGCGTCGTTCGATTTGCTCCGGATGGCAGGATCGATCGCGTCGTCGAGCTGCCCTGTTCCTGGCCGACAAGTTGCACATTCGGCGGCAGTGGGTTTGAAACCCTCTTTGTCACATCGGCACGCTTCACGATGAGCGTTGAACATCTGGCGGCCAACCCAAATGAGGGCGCTGTCTTCGCAGTTGAGCCGGGCGTTTCCGGGCTGCCTGCCAACCGCTTTGTCGATTCAATGGCCAAGCACACACAGGATTGCTGAAAGCGGCATCGGCGCCGCAAGCAAATCAGGTTCACAACGCGTCCAGAGGGTGTCGACATTGGCAGTAAGACCGATTGGGAACATCGGATCAGCAAGTGCCTGCTTTCCTCCTGCGGAGCTGGGGCACGCGGCCAGAAGTGGTGTGCGACCCTGGGGCGTGCGGTGGGCGATGTCCAGCGAGCTGACCGTCCGATCAGCCGGGCGAGATTTCCAACGGCGCAGACGGATCTCGCGCCTCGGCGGCGCTTGCCTATCAGCGCTCCCGAAATACCGGTCGGCTTCCGAGACTACAAATTACGCCCTACTGCGGAACGAATGCAGGGCGCAAAGCCACAGGAAACTAGAGCAGTTGCTCTTCGTATTTATAGCTCGAAAGTTTTACGGGTCCGTGCGCCGTGACCAGGATCTGCTCTTCGAGCTTCACGCCTTCTCCTCCATAGGGATCGCCCACGAAGCTCTCGACGCAGAAGACCATGTTCTCCTCGACGACACCGTCATGACCGCCGCCCTCGAAAGTTCGCTTGTGCATGACGAGCGGATACTCGTTGCAAAGGCCGATTCCGTGGGCAACGCAGGCGTTCTGCCGCTCAAAGTATCGTGATGGCAGCACGCCTGCATATTCCGCGATCTCGCGATAGGTCATGCCGGGCCGAAAGAGTTCGATGTTCGCGTGCACCTGGCGATACGCCGCCTCGTAAAGGCGACGCTGGTCATCCGACGGTCTTCTATCGCCTGCGATCCAGCTACGCGAGATGTCTGCCGAATACCCGTGGGGGCCGATGAGATCGGAGTCGAAGGCAATCATGTCCCCGTTCTGGATGACACGGGCGCTTGCCTCCTGGTACCAGGGATTCGTCCGTGGACCAGAATTCAGAAGGCGGGTTTCGATCCATTCTCCACCCAGTTCGATGTTCGCTTCATGCAGATGCGCCCAAAGCGCCATTTCGGTGATGCCGGGTTCACGGGCCATGTCCATGCGGCGCATGCCTTCCTCACACACATGGATTGCTTCCCTGATCGCGACGATCTCGTCCTCCGTCTTGATTACCTTCGCATAGTTCGCTGGCGCCTGGCCGTCGACTACGCGCACGCCCAGTTCCTCCAGGGCTCGCAGGCCCGGGGGATCGAGCCTGTCGACGGCAAGCCTGAGATCTCCCCGTCCGTGGAGGCGGACGAGATCCGCGATCTCGCTTGCCCATAACCGCACTTTTTCATCGACGCGCGTCCCGGTGACAAAGTGATACCAAGGGATCGCCGTCCGTGCCTCGTCCACCGCGGGATAGTCGCGAGAAAGATGCGCGCAGCCCTTGAAATCGAATAGCACGACGGGTCCGTCAGTCGCGACGAAAACATACCGGCAGGGATTGTGAAGCGAATAGACCTGCATGTTCGAGGTGCCGGTCGCATAGCGGATGTTGATCGGGTCATAGAAGAGGCCGCCCGCACATCCGAGCTTTCGCAATTCAGCGCGCAGCCTCTCCAGGCGCGCCAAATGCATTCTATGGGCATCGACCTTCGTTCCTGGAAAACGTGATCGTTCAGGATCGTCCATGATGAACCTCTTGGTTGTCGTGGGCATGCCTCAGCATCCCGGCAACGGGGGTGGAAGGTGCCGGAAACGCTCCGGGATGATTGGATCAGTGCGGCTGATGCGCTGGCAGGCACTCTATCCGAAAGCAGTGCGATGACCGTGCACGGTCCGGGCGTGGCCGCTGCCGCAGCCATGGCCGCAGATCGCGCCGCTCGGAAACTCAGACGACAGGCGCGGCATTCGCGACCTCGACCGCACTGGGTGCACTTCCCGAAAGTGGAAAGTGACACCTGTAGCTTCCCCTCGCATCGGACTGCAAAAGCGGCATCTCGGAGCGGCAGAGTGGCTGCACGAACGGGCAGCGGGTGTGGAACCTGCAACCCGACGGCGGATTTATCGGGCTTGGAATATCCCCCGACAGAACAACGCGCTGCCTGCGCCGCGCAGGATCGATGACCGGCGTCGCCGATAACAGCGCCATCGTGTAGGGGTGGCGTGGACGCGCGAAAATGTCGGCGGTCGAAGCCTCTTCGATGATCTGACCCAGATACAGAACAGCGACACGATCGGTCACGCTCCGTATGACGTTCAGGTCGTGGCTGACCATGAGGTAGGTGAGTCCCAACTCGTCGCGCAGTTCCAGCATCAGATTCAGGAGTTCCCCGCGGACCGACAGGTCCAGGCCCGCCGTTGGTTCGTCTGCAATAATCAGGTCCGGCTTCAGCATCAGGGCGCGAGCGATCGCCACGCGTCTCGCCTGGCCGCCTGAAAGCTGGTGCGGGTACTTCTCCAGATGGTCTTCGCTCAATCCAAGCCGCCGTAACAACGTCAACATGCGCGGCCAGCTCTCCTTGATCCCCAGGCCATGGATTCGATACGGTTCTGCCAGAAGGTTGGCCACCTTCATCCGCGGAGACAAGGAAGCGGCCGCGTCCTGGAGCAACATCTGCACACGACGGCGGTAGCCAAGCGGAGCCTTGGCCAGAAGCTCGGAGATGTCTTCTCCCGACAAACGCGCGGTTCCGCGTGTCGGACGCTGCAGGCCGATCAGTACCCTGCATAGGGTCGACTTTCCGGAACCGGATTCCCCCACGAGTCCTGTGATCGACCCGCGCCGAATTCTGAGGGTCACGTCGTCGAGGGCGCGAACCAGATTGCCGAAGGTGACCGATACGCTCTCAAGGCTGACGAAGCCGGCGTCCGCATCATCCGAAACTTGCTTGCGCCCTTCACTCCTCATCGCCAATCCTCAGGCAGCAGGCGGACACGCCCGGGCGTGCTTCCGCCATTTCAGGCTTGATCCTGAAGCAGGCTTCGGTCGCTCGAGGACAACGCGACGCAAAGAGGCAGCCTTCGGGTTCCTCCCGGGGGCTGGGCAGCGCGCCGGGGATCGTTGGTAGCGGTTTGCCATGGGGCGCATCATCGATTTCGCAGGCAAGCAGCGCCTTGGTGTAAGGATGACTCGGTTCGCTAATCACTTCGTCCATGGGTCCGGTTTCCATGACCATACCTCCGTACATGACAACCACGTCGTCGCAGAACTCGGCGAGCAATCCCAAGTGATGCGAAATGAAGAGCACCGAGCCGGATAGCTCGCGCTGCAGCTCCCTGATCAGAGTGACGATCTGAACCTCGACCGTCGCGTCGAGCGCGGTTGTCGGCTCATCTGCCAGGATGAACTCGGCGTTGGTCGCAAGTGCCATCGCGATCATCACGCGCTGGCGCATGCCGCCCGAAAGCTGGTGAGGATAGCAATCGAGCCGTCCTGCGGGATCCGGGATGCCGACGCGCGTCAGCAGTGCCTCGGCTTCGGCGCGGGCCGCGTCGCCGCGTGTTGCCGGCGACTTGCGGCGGATCACGTCGACGAGCTGGGTCCCGACGGTGAACACCGGATTCAGCACGGTCATCGGATCCTGGAAGATCATCGCGATGCGATCCCCGCGCAGATCCCGCATCTCCCGCTCGTCTAACGACATGAGATCTCGCCCCGCAAAGAGGATCTCGCCCTGAGTCCGCCTCGCATTGCTCGGCAGCAGCCCGATTATTGCGGAGGCAAGTGTCGACTTTCCGGATCCGGATTCACCGACCACGCCCACGATCCTGCCGCGCGCGATGTCGAGATCGACGCCTCGAAGCATGTGCACCGCCCCTTTCGAGCTGGTGGCACGTACCCGCAGGTCGCGAATGGTCAGCATCGGAGTAGCTGGAGCCTTCATGCCACCGACCTCATCTTGGGATCAATTGCGTCTCTCAGAGCTTCCCCGAACAGCGTGAAGCCGAGTGTCGCAAAGCCAAGCGCGAGACTGGAGACGGTCACGGGCATCGCGGACTGGCTGATGTAGGAGAAGCCGTCGTAGATGAGCGTGCCCCAGCTCGCGAGCGGCGGCCGCACGCCCAGGCCAATGAAGGAAAGACCCGCTTCGATGCCGATCACGACAGGGATGTCCATGCTCGCGAGGATCACGAGCGGTCCCATGATGTTCGGCAGGATATGCACGACGGCGATGCGCAGGCGGGATGCGCCAAGGATTCGCTCGGCCTCGATGTACGATTGCTCTCGCACTGCGAGCACCTGGGCGCGGGCCACCCGCCCGAAATGGGGCGTGAGCGTCACGGCAACGATCATGGCGACATTGAAGAGACCAGGCCCCAGTACGGCGATGACCGCCAGCGCCAGGACGAGGCTCGGAAACGACGAGATCACGTCGAAGACCACCAGGATCGGGCGTTCCCACGTCGCTCGGGCCTCAACGGCGAGGATTCCGAGCGCAGTGCCTGCGGTGAGAGCAATGGCAATCGACGTGAGCGCGACCGACATGGCGATCGTCGCTCCGTTCACGAGACGACTGAACACGTCCCGCCCGAGATGGTCTGTTCCCAGCCAATGGTCCAGCGATGGCGCGCCGAACCTGTGAAGGACGTCGATCTGGTTGGGCGGATGGGTTTCGATGAGAGGCGCGAACAACGCGGCGCCGCATATCGCGCAGACGACGATGAGCGAGTAGACGCCTGACGGGCGGTTCGTGATCTTGCGGAAGACTTCGATTGTCATGCTGCTGCACCTGCGGCTTTCATGCCATGCCGAATTCGGGGGTCGAGCGCCGAGTACGACAGATCAACGAGGAGGTTCGTGAGCGTGAACAGAACCACGACGACTAGGACCGATCCCTGAAGTACGGGGAAGTTGCGCGTGGCGATCGCATCGAACACCAACCGCCCGAGACCGGGGCGTGCGAAGATGATCTCGACCAGTACCGCACCGCCAAGAAGCCGCCCGATGCCGAGACCCAACACCGCAACGGTGGGGATGCTGGCGTTCTTCAATGCGTACTTGTAGACGATCCTGGTTTCGGACAGGCCGTACGCACGGGCGGTGCGAATGTAGTCCGAGCCGAGCACCTCAAGCAGCGAGGACCGGATCAGGCGCGCAATCATGCCGACCCAGCCGATCCCGAGCGCGACCGAAGGCAGGATGAGCCGACGCGCCTGGTCGATCAAGTTTGACGTGTCGCCTGCACCCAGCACCGGGAACCAGGGCAGCCAGACGGCGAAAGCGACCAGGAGCAGCACGGCGATCACAAAGGCCGGGATCGCGATGAACGCCACGGACGAGAAGGCCACGACCGCGTCGATCTTCGTTCCAGGATACCGCGCGGAATAGACCCCCAGCGGAATGCCGACTGCGACCGCGAAGCCGATGGAGGACAGTGTCAGGACCAGCGTATACGGCAGAACCGCGAGCACGAGACCAGACACCTGCCGTCCCGTGATGACGTCTTCGCCGAGATCGCCCGTAAGCACGTTACCGAAGAAGATCAGGAATCTTTCGTAGAGCGGACGATCCAGGCCCATCTTCTCGATGAACCGGGCTGCATATTCAGGCGTTGCTTGAGGACCGAGCAAGGTGGTCGCAGGGTCGCCCGGCACGAGCGCGCCAAGAGCAAAGAGCAAAAGCATCGCGCCCAGTATGATGAAGACGGTTGTGACGAACCGGCTCGCGAGATAGCGAGCCGCCGCGGTGCGGAAGACAGGCATTCGGGTCACTCCGGCTGGAAGCGGTGAAGCTGCCAGTCAATGCCGCTCGGCATTAGCGCCGGTTTCAGCCAGTCGCGCCTCGCGACGAAGTTGACATCGTAGGTGAGCCAGACGAAGGCAGCAGACGCCTCCATCAGTTTCTGCGCTTCCACGATCATGGCGGTCCGCTTGTCGGCGTCCATTTCACGGGCCGCCGCGTCGAGGATCTCATCGAATTCCTTCGACGCCCAGCGCTGCCAGTTCCAAATGCCCACCTGCTCTGACCTGAACCATTGCGCCAGGAAGTTGGGGTCGAGCTTCCCGTTGAAGCGGACGATGAACATGTCCAGCTTCTCACCGTCGGCGCCCTTTCCGGCGGACCAGAACGTCCCGCCGTCGCGCGCATCGATTTCGAGGTTGATGCCTACCTCGGCAAGTTGCGCCTGCGCCACCAGGGCCATGTTCGTATAGGATGGCTGGTTCAGCACCGTAATGCGCGCGGCAAAACCATTCGGGTGCCCTGCCTCGGCAAGGAGCGCCTTCGCCTTGTCGACATCACGGGCGTGCACGGGCGCGTCGGCCCAATGGCCAAGGACACGCGGCATGATCAGGGCGTTGGCGCGCTCCACCTTGCCGTCATAGCCTGCCGTGAGCATCTGGTCGACATCGAGCGCCGCCCTCAGTGCCTCGCGAACCTTGACGTTGTCGAATGGCGGCTTCTGCGTGTTCAGGCCCAGCCAGACATTCGCCACTCCCGGAAGCTTGTCCACTTTCAGCCCTGCCGCTTGCGACACGCTATCGGCGAGCGTGGGATCGATCTCGGAGAAGTCCAGCTCTCCCGAGCGCAGCGCGAGCTCCACGGTCTTCGGATCCTGCACAAAACGCACGGCGACCTTCTCGAAGCCCGACGCGTCGGAGGCGTAGTCGGGGTTGCGCTGCAGCGTAACCTGTCTTTGCTTCTCGAAGCCGGTCACCATAAGGGCGTTCGATCCGACCGGTCTGATGTTGTGCTCAACGCCGCGTTCCTCGACGGCCCGCTTGCAGACGATACAGCCGGAGGCATCAGCGATGGCGATCACCATCAGCGAGGCGCGAGGTGCGTCGAGCAGGATGCGGCCCGTGTACTTGTCATCGACCTCCACGGCTTTCAAGCTCGCCCAGTCGGCAGCATAGGGGCTTTCCTTGCCCTTCGGTGCGGCGACCTGGAACCGCTCGAACGAGAATTTGACGTCCTCGGCAGTCATCTCGCCATAGCCGTCGGAGAACATCTGGCCCGGTCTCAATTTGAACCTGAACTCGGTGTCGCTGATCGCCTCGAAGGATTCGGCGGCGTCCATCACCATCTCGGAGGTGTTGGGCTTGAAGGTGACAAGGTTCTGGAACACGGCGCGCAACACGTTCGCGTCATCGAGTCCTGACCGGAAAGCCGGATCGAGTACCTCGAGGTCACGTCGCACCCGTACGGCCAGCTCCGTCCTTGGGACCTGCGCCGAGGCAAGCCGCCCCCCGAACATCACGCCTGCTAGTGCGGCAGAGCCGGCCATCATCTGCCGACGGGTAACTTCGATCGCCATTGCATCCCTCCCTCAGGATAAAGCACGCACCTGCCCTGCCGGTCCCGAGTCATCAGGACTGGATGGCCGCCTCGCGGTTTCATTCATTCGTGGTTGTCGATAGTTCAGGTGCGGCCCTTGCCGCCCCTCGTTCCCTTATTTTCGAGAAAGCTCACGCAGAAACTGACGGAATGCAAATTTGAAGTTCGCATGGCATGCATGAAAAAACGCCATGCTTGCGAATGGCGCCGCATCACGTATTCTCCGCTGAAATCCCACAAAAGATGGGATTCTGGGAACAAAGGGAGGTCGGCACCATGCGCCGTTTCCATATCTCTTCGGCCATGTTCCGGAGCTTCCAGGAGATTGTAAGGGAGGGGAGCGTCACCAAGGCGGCCAATCGCCTCCACAGCACGCAATCGACCCTCAGCCACCAGCTTCAAAAGTTGGAAGCGGAACTCGGCTGTCCCCTGTTCGACCGGAAACCGCGGCGGATGGAACTCACTGCGGCAGGGGACTTTTTCCTCGCCCAGGCGAGGACGATCACCGATGCAATGGATTCGATCGATCGCTACTTTCGAGCGCCGGAGAACCGGACACGTATCTCCATCGGAATCGTGAACGACTGTTTCCGGCCGTTCATCATCAGCTCGCTTTCCGAATTCTATCGAGACTTTCCGAAGGTGACCGTCGACTTCCGAACGGGCTCTTCGGAAAAGCTGACGCGGCAAGTCAACGAGGGCGAAGTCGAGCTGGCGATCGTCCGCGATCTCTCGTCGGGAACGAAGGCGGGGCACGTTCTCTGGTCCGAGCAGCTTCTCTGGGCGGGCGGCCCAGCCTATCGGCACGGCGATGGCGCTCTGCCGATGATCTTCATGCCCGCGCCCTGCGTGTACCGCCAGTATGCTCTCAACATGTTCGCGACCAACAGCACGCCATACCGGATAGCAGTCGAATGCGACTCCTGGGGCACGTTCGAGAGTTCGGTGCGAAGCGGCGCCGGGATCTCGCTCATGACGTCCGATGTCTGTCAGGTGTGCGGGGTACCAGTGGAGGATGACCGTCTGCCGCCGGCCCCGATCTCGCATGCCTGTCTGGTCGCAGGGGAGCTTCCCGCTGGATCGCCAACCCGAGCCCTGGCGGACAGACTGATTGGGTCCAGCGCATACCTGGCTGGCGTCGCCTGACATCTCACAGCGGTGGCGGCGGCAAGTTCTTCAAAACCAGGCTCGCGCCTATGCAAGTGAGTGACAATCGGACCAGGATCATGAACACTCTCTGGTTTAGTCTGTCCCGCAGCCAGCGTCCGACCCGCATGCCGATGAGTACGGGAAGCACCGCTCCGAGGGACAGCGCGCCCTCCCGGAGGCCCAGCACCGAACTGCCGATAAGGATCAGATAGAGCGCGGAGCAGCCGGTGAGATAGCAGAGCCCCAGCGCCGGAATGAAATCGTCCTTCGAAAGCCGGAGGGAAGACAGGAACATGATAAGCGGCGGACCGAAAAGCGTGGTCAGGCCGCCGATCAATCCTCCGAATAGTCCGACGCACAGACCCACGACCCGTTCGTAGCGCGGAGAAACGACTGGGGCGAAGGCCAACACTTCGGTGCCAAGAAACGCTAACAGCACGACGCCGAGCGTCATTTCGATTACGGCCGGATTCAGCAAGACAAGGATCGGGGCTCCCACAATGATCCCCGCGCAGAGACCCAACAGCAAGGGCCAGAACCTTGCGATCGCTCGGCGGAAGCCGCTTCCCTCGCGCACCTGCACGATGTTGCTCAGTAGCACAGGCACGGAAAGAATGCTCACCGCGGTCGGGATCGGTATGGCGATTGCCATCACTGGAAGCGCGATGAGAGGGAGCCCCATGCCCGAGACGCCCTTGAATATCCCGCCGAGAAAGAGCGCCGCGATCACCAGTGATATGATCGCGCCCTGTTCGAATGTCATTTCGGTAGCCCCTCGCCCCGGCCGACGCCGTCATGGCGGCGACCCTAGAGCGCAGGTGACGACCAACTCAAATGCGAAATTGGCATGCGTGGGATGGTCGTTTGTCATAGTTCCTCGCACACCCACAGCGTCCTTCGCGCCGACCCCGCGGAGCGCGCTTGCTATTGCTAGGAGCTCACGGGCATTTTGCCGGAAGTCGCCACCGATTTTTCCGTCACCTTGCTGCTGTAGGCCATCTGTTGACCGCCTATGCGTTCGGCATGATCATCGGTGGGCCAGTTCTCACGCTGGTGACCGCCAGAATGTCCCGTAAGCCCCTGATGGTTAGCCTACTGGCAATCTTTGTCTTAGGAAACGTAGCCGCCGCGATTGGGCCTACGGCGCACCTATGGCGGCGCGGGCTCTGAGTGGTGGGTGGTTGCGACATTCTTCGCAATGGCGGTGGTGGTGGCAGCGTCGCTCGCCGGGCCCGGGAAGGAAGACACCTCGCCAAGGTCGCTCTCGGGTTTAATCTCGCAATGTCCTTGGCGCACCGCTCGGTACATATGTCGCCCAGCATCTCGGCTGGCGGGCGACATTTCTGGCTATTTCCCTGCTTTCCGCAATGGCGCTCGGACTCTTGATGCGTCTCGTTCCTGTTCGCATTACCATCTCGGATTCCGCGGTTGGCGACTTGAGGGTTCTCAAGAAAGGTCATTGCAATTGGCGCTCGCCTGACCGGTGTGCTGATGGTGTTCGTGTATCTCGCGGCGATCCTAGTGGACGTAGTTGGTTGTTCCGTTGAGGCCGTCCCAGTCCTTCTTCTGGTCTATGGGTCGGCGCGACCCTTGGAAATCTGATCGGCGGCTGGCTTGCGGACCGGGCGCGCTTGCCGTCCATCATCGGATTGCTCGATGGACTTGCAGTGGCGCTGCCGGTGAAGGCTACCCACCATCCTGCTGAAAGGTCGACGCGCGCTGCTAATCCGCCGATCGGGAATTCAAAAGGCAATTAACATACAAGAACCAGGGCATACACCGCCTTCTTGCGCCTCTAAACCCCCAGTTGCGCCACTGCGACCGCCGGTGGAAAGCCTCACCAACCTCATTGGTTCCCGGCCCCAAACGGAACCGGGATCCAAATACGCGAGAGCGCTTAGAACGCTGAAGCAATCGCCGCGTCAACCGCATCGCCCAGGCGTTCCACGATCATCTCGACTTCGCTGGGCTTTACGATGAATGGGGGCGCAAGCAACACGTGATCACCATTCTGTCCGTCGATCGTCCCCCCCATCGGATAGACCATCAGGCCCCTGGACATCGCCTCCTTCTTGATGCGGGCGTTAAGTTTCAGCGCCGGTAAGAACGGAGCCCTTGTCTCGCGATCCTGGACAAGCTCCACACCACGGAAAAGTCCACGTCCTCGAAGATCGCCAACATGAGGATGGTTGGCAAAGCGCTCTTGAAGCGACGTTTGCAGATGGTCCGCTTCCGTCTGGCGTGATCCCGCCGCCCGGAACGATCATGTGGACATGCGGGTGATGCGTCATCGCCGATCCCCATGTGTGGAGCACGGCGGTGATGCCAATGCGCGCGCCGAGATGTTTGCGATCGGCCGCGATGGTCAGCATCGTCTCCGACGCCGCCTTGAACAGCAGGTCATAGACGAGCACTTTGTTCTGGAACGCTATATCGGCGACCTCGGTCGGCAGCGTGAACACGACGTGGAAGTAGCCGACCGGCAGGAGATCGGCCTCGCGTTCGGCAAGCCACATCCGTGCTGCTGCGCCCTGGCATTTTGGGCAGTGCCGATTGCGGCAGGAGTTGTTGTAGGAGATCCGCAATTTGCCGCAGTCCTCGCAGGCCTCGACGTGACCGCCAAGGGCAGCAGTGCGGCAGTTTTCGACCGCCGACATCACTTTCAGTTGCGGCAGATTCAGATGTCCTGCATGCGCACGTCGGTACGCCGCCCCGGCAGCACGGAAGATGTCGGCGACCTCGATCGAGGCACGCAAGGCTCAACCGTCGGGGGAGGCTTCTTCCGGCTTGAACAGGCCGAGCTTGTCGAGCGGACTCGTAACCGTGCGGACAGTCTTGGTCGCCACCTTGGCGTAGAGGGCGGTGTTGTTGAGTTTTGCGTGTCCGAGAAGGACCTGGATGATCCTGATGTCTGTGCCGTCTTCCAGTAGGTGAGTGGCGAAGCTATGGCGCAGCGTATGCGGCCCGACCCGCTTGGCAATGTCGGCGGCCTGGGCCGCCTCAACGACGATCCGATAGAGCTGTCGCGTGCTGATCGGTTTCATCGCGTGTTGGCCTGGGAATAACCAGCCGTCGCGATGCATCACACCCTGCTGACGCCCCACCTTCCACCACTCGCGCAACAAGGTGAGCAGACCCTCCGAGAGCATGGCATTGCGATAGCGTCCGCCCTTGCCACGCTCGACCCGCAGTAGCATCCGCTCACTGTCGACGTCGGTGACCTTCAGCATCGAAACCTCAGCGACACGGAGGCCGGCGCCATAGGCGACAGACAATGCTGCCTGATGTTTGAGGCAGGTTGTGGCATTGAGCAACCGGGCAACCTCGTCGCGGCTCAGCACCACGGGCAGGTTCCGAGGATGCGCCAGCCGGACAAGCCTGCGCGCCAGGTCCGGGCGGTCGAGGGTCTGGGTGAAGAGGAAGCGTAACGCCGACACGATGCTGTTCATTGTCGGAACGGGCACGCCATCGTTCTGCTGTTCGATCTGGAACCGTCGCAGATCGTCGATCGTCGCCGTGTCTGGTGACCGCCCGAGGAAGGTCGCCAGGCGTCCAATATCGCGAAGATAGTTGCGCTGCGTTTCGCGTGAGAAACGCCGCATGTTCATGTCGTCGATCAACCGCTGGCGCAGCGGGCTGATTGGTGTGTCGAGATCGGGGTGCTGCATGATCAGCTCGTCATGCTCTGCCCTTGCCGGGCGACGTTCAATCCAAGCACCGACTCCAGCCTGCGCCTTCTACTTCAGCCCCAGACGCCCTCCCGCGCAGCGGGTTCGTTCTGCGGCCCCAATTAAGACGCTCGCCCCTATCCATCGCCTTGAACGGTTCTGAACCAATGACCAAGCGTTTTAGGGATGGCGTCGAGCGTGATCACCATACCGGGGAGCGGACATAGTATATCGCGGGCGCCGCATAGTCCCTCATCCTGGGGTCGGGTTATGCCAGCTCTATCGAACGCTGCTTAGCGGCCAGCACCGCTTCACTGACGAGTTCCTGCAACCCGCTCTCGGCCATTAACACAGCAAGTGCCGCAGCGGTGGTACCATCTGGACTCGTCACACGCTGCCTAAGCTCCTCAGGTCCGACCTGGCGCGCAGCAGCTAGCGAGGCAGCACCGTATACGGTTTGCAACACCAGCGTCGTCGAGAGTTCATGGCACATTCCTGCCTTCACGCCAGCAGCTATTAGGCATTCGATAAAGTGGAAAACGTACGCAGGACCAGATCCTGAAACCGCGGTCACGGCGTCCATTAGTTCTTCAGTTTCCAGCCGGGCGACTTTGCCGTTGGCAGCAAGGAGATGACTGACTAGCTGCTCCGCCTCCTCCGAGACGTTGTCATTGGCGCAGAATACCATCATGCCCTCGCCTATGGAGGCCGGGGTGTTTACCATGCATCTTACGACTGCGGCTTCTTTACCCAAAATCTCTTCGAAAGTTTCGATTGAGATGCCTGCCGCCAAACTTAGAAAAAGTCCTCCTTGGACAAAGCGAAGATAGCTCGGCAGAAGGTTCCGGACGATCTCTGGCTTGACTGAGAACACGATCAGGTCAGGCGACACGCCTTCAGGAATTTCTTGAACGCTCTTGTAGACCGTTGCGACACAACGGCTTGCTTTTTCCCGCAGTTCGTCATTCGGCTCTACGACGATCAATTCGTCCCCTTCCGACAAAGCGCGGTCGATCCAAGCTGAAAGCATCGCCGACCCCAAATTGCCATAGCCGACCAAAAGAAGGATCATATTTCTAACTCCAGTTGTAAGCCGCGTGCAAAAACGCAGTCTCGGAGGAGACGCGCTTGTTCATGAGCGGGTACTACATGATCCAAGGGTTGCCCTCTTAGGCAATTGCCCGCAAACCCAAAATTCCGAAGATTATGAGTCCTATGCAGGCAAATCGGGCAATGGTTGCAGGCTCCTGAAAGAAGTAAATGCCGAGTATTGCTGTTCCGATCGTTCCCACGCCGGTCCAAACCGCGTACGCGGTCCCAACGGGCAGCGTTTTCAATGCAAGTCCGAGCAGAGATAGGCTCACGGCCATGCACGCAACGGTTATCAAAGAGGGACCGACGCGGCTAAAACCCTCGGTGAATTTTAATCCAATTGCCCAACCAACTTCAAAGAGCCCTGCGACTAACAGGAGCATCCAGGCCATACCACCACCTCGTTGTGATCCAGGAAGGTCACGGTTGTTGGCCAGTGACCTTCCTGGCGTTCTGAATCGCGTTTTACAGGGCTGTCATGGATGGACGACTGGTATCGAGCATCGCGGGCGTGATTTGCCTCGCCAACATCATAGCCGGCTCAAGGTCCTTGTCTTCATACACCCATTCAAGGTGATGGAGATTGACCGTGCCCAGTACCGCGCCGTCGTAGACGACCGGCAGGTTGATAACACTGCCGATGCCCAAGCTGGTCATGGTCTCGTGATCGGGAAAAAGGTGACGAAATTCGGTCGGCGTGCGCGCCAAGAAGGGACGCTTTTCAGCGTGAACGGAATCCGCATAAGCGTTATGCTCCATCGGCTTCCTCCCTCCTACCGGATAAACTGACTGACAAGTGCTGTAGAGACGCTCAATTTCGCGCCGACCTGGCAAAACTCGGGTGACCGTGAAGAGAGTATGGCCAACTAGCTCTGCAAATGCCTGATCAGCCGCCTGCAACAGCGATGCGGGCTGAGAGTCTGCACCCCAAGCAAGCTGAATTCGTTGAGCTAGTGCGTCTACGTTAGTCATTCTGTTCGCCTCGTTTTAATGTTGTTGTTGGAGTGGGTCGGGCAAGAAGCGATGCGAATGCACGCGTCTTGATGTCCTCGATTTCGCTCGTGTCAACGAGCATCATACGAAGGGCTGTAGTGGCAATTTCGTCAGCCACCATATCGGACGGCCAACGGCCATCCCGGTCAAACCAAAGGATCGTGCTTTCGACCAGGCCGAAGACCTGGGCGGTGGAGAGTTCGGCATCTCGGGCAATGAATACGGTCGCCGCCGAACCGCGTTGGATGAGATCATGATAGCTTGCCAGAAGTCTCGAACGCTTCTCCCAAAACCATTCGAACTCAGGCGATCTCACAACCGGGAGATACATCAAGGAAGCGAGGTTCCTACGCTGGCCGCAGATGTTCTTCACGTCGGCATAGACAAGCATGAACAAACCGACATCATAGGGAGCAGACGTAGCCCCCATCACGTCGACCAGTTCCATCGCCGGCTGCAGAGTACGATCCAGAAGTTCAGTCAGCATGTCGGATTTGCGTGCGAAGTGGTGAAATAGCGAGCCTTGTTTGAGCCCGACTTCCTCCGCGATCTGGCGCGTACTCGTGCCTTCATATCCCTGCTGAATAAACAGCCGCGCCGCAACATCCAGAATTTCGTCGGCGACGTCTTGAGTTGACTCGCGAGGTACCGCTCGCGGGCGACCCATGACGGCCTGCTTATGTGCGGAACCATTTGATGATGAAGCGCTCATAAAAAACCTTTCCGACCCCATTGACAACGGCTCGAATAAGACTTTCTATCACTTGAAAGAAAGTCATGCAAGTGGCGCACGATGGAAAGTTGCCCGCCTGCAGAAAGACCACCCGAGGAGGAACAATGCAATTCAGAGCGCATCAAGCGGCGCCGAATCCGCGCGCCATAAGCCCACCTGGCGACACGTCGATCGCACTTCGAAAGAGCCTGCGCGTCGTCGAGCGAATTCAGAACCTAAGGTCACTGTCGCTGGTTGGACCATGTCTGCTCCTAGTCGGACTCGCCTTCATCGTCCCCATGCTCCTCATGCTTATGCGCAGCATCGAAAACGACGAGGTTTTGAACACGTTCCCGCTCGTATCTGCAGAACTGCAGAGTTGGGAATCAGGTGCCCTACCCGCAGAGCCGGCCTTCGCGGCTCTTGCCGAGGACCTGAAGCGAGCCAAGGCAGAGCGAACTTTGGGTGTTGCCGGACGCAGACTGAACCTCGAAGTCAGCGGTTTTCTTGACCTTTTGCTCGCAACGGGGC
This sequence comes from Ensifer sp. 4252, assembly GCF_050434565.1. Taxonomy (NCBI): domain Bacteria; kingdom Pseudomonadati; phylum Pseudomonadota; class Alphaproteobacteria; order Hyphomicrobiales; family Rhizobiaceae; genus Ensifer; species Ensifer sp. 4252. Next base: position 6,656 of record NZ_JBNDIU010000027.1, on the reverse strand, counting down.
GCACGATCCAGACGTTACCGACGTCGACTACAAGCTGGAAGGATGCGTTGATTTCCATTGATCAGCGATGGGGAGAACCTCAGTATTGGAACGCAATTAAGAAGAACACACACTCTTTCACGGACTTCTATTTTCTGACGGCTGTTGACCTCAAGCGAGGGGTAGATGGCGTTCAGGCGGTTCCCCAGGAGCAGCGGCTCTATGCGAACATAATTGTTCGCACCCTCGTGATCAGCCTTGCCGTGACCGCGCTGTGTTTAGTCATTGCCTACCCGATAGCCTTCACGATCGCTTCCGCGTCGAGCGGCATCGCAAATTTTCTTCTGCTTCTCGTGCTGCTTCCGTTTTGGACTTCGATACTTGTCCGGAGTGCGGCCTGGATCATACTACTGCAGCGCGACGGAGTGGTGAACTCGATTCTCCTGCGGATGGGCGCGATTGATGCCCCACTCGAGCTAATATTCAACCGCTTCGGCGTTGTCCTCGCGCTTACGCATGTCCTCCTTCCATACATGGTGCTGACCCTCTATTCGGTGATGAAGGGTATTGACCATCACTATACGCGAGCCGCCCGTTCGTTGGGGGCAAATGCCTGGCAGGCATTTCGTATGGTTTACCTCCCGCAGACATATGCGGGCGTCGCCTCTGGTTCGTTGCTCGTCTTCATCCTGGCCATCGGCTCATACGTGACGCCAGCTCTCATCGGCGGACGGACAGATCAAATGATCGCGCAGTCGATCGCCTTCAACATGAACCAAACAGTTAACTGGGGCCTGGCTGCCGCTCTCAGCGTCCTTCTGCTGGCAATGGTGCTTTCACTCTATGCCCTTTACGGCCGCGTAGCAGACACAAACATAAAGGCAGGACGATGAGCGAGGTAAGGTCAACTTTTGAACATGTAACCCGCTTCGGGACACGTGCCTTCTGCACGCTCGGGCTGATTTTCCTGCTGGTTCCGATCATCGTGGTCATTCCACTCTCATTCAATGAGGAGCGGTTCTTCAGCTACCCCATGCCTGGCGTCTCATTGCGGTGGTATGCAGGATTGTTAACCTCTGAAGCCTGGCGAAACGCCTTGGCGAATAGCTTGATAGTGGCTGCAAGCACGACCGTCGCTGCTGTTGCGATCGGAGGTGTCGCCGCGTTAGGTCTGCAAAGACTGAAAGGCAGATCCAAGGCAGCGCTGACGGCAGTGCTAATCTCGCCGATGATGATCCCGGGAGTGGTCACGGCGCTTGCGTTGTATCTGTCCTTTTCTCCCACCGGCATCTCAGGGACTTACTTCGGAATTGTTCTTGCACATGTACTCTTGGGCATACCGTTTGTGGTGATAACCATGACGGCGGCTCTCATGGGCTTCAACGCAAATCTAATGCGTGCGGCGCAAAGTCTGGGTGCGTCCCAATGGACCTGCATCAGACGAATCCTGCTGCCGATCATGCTCCCAGCAGTCATATCGAGCGCGTTGTTCGTATTCGTTACGTCGTTCGACGAGTTCATCGTGACGCTTTTCCTAGCGAGCCCTGAGCAGAGAACGCTGCCGCTTCAAATGTGGACTGGCGTCCACGACGATGTCACTCCGGCCATCTTTGCCGCAGCGACACTCTTCATCCTGGTCTCATTCCTGATGCTGATCTGCGTAGAAGCTCTCCGCCGACACGGCAGATACCTGAGCGGCCTCGATAAATAGAAACCCTCCAACCAAGGTGAGAAAACCGAAATGTCGATAACAATACTTGAGAATTGCTCGGTTCTGGATGTTGCCGCCGGCACAATCGTACCCGATCGACACATTCTCATTAGAGACGGTGTCATTCAGGAAATCGAAGGCCACCGTTTGAATTCTAGTGAGGCTACTCGGGTGGACGTTCGCGGGCGAACTGTGATGCCCGGCCTGTGTGATGCCCACGTCCATGTCGCGCAGCTTGCATCCGACACGAGATTTCTGCGTGATGCGGCCCCGTCCTATGTTGCAGCCCAAGCGAGCGTCGTTATGCGCGACATGCTCCTGCGCGGCTTCACAACAGTTAGGGACTGTGGGGGGGCTGACTACGGTATTGCAGATGCGGTCGAACATGGCCTGTTCGTCGGGCCGCGAATTCTATTCTCGGGGCACGCTCTTAGCCAGACCGGGGGGCACGGAGACCAGCGCACAAGAGGCGAGAATTATCTGCACTTTTCTCCGGAATGCATGGGTCGGTCGGGGCGCGTCTGCGACGGCGTCGACGAAGTTCGGCGTGCAGCTCGAGACGAGCTGCGCAAAGGTGCGTCACAGATCAAGATCATGGCAAGCGGCGGCGTCACCTCCCCGCTCGACCACACGGAAGAGACGCAATTCTCGCTGGCTGAAATCACTGCCGCGGTAGAAGAAGCCGAGGCAAAGGGGAAGTACGTAGTCGCGCACGCATATTCGCCAACGGCAATCAATCGCTCGCTCGAATGCGGCGTCCGGTCGATTGAGCATGGCAACATGATGGACGAGGCGACCGCAAAGAACATCCTATCCCGCAACGCGTTCCTGGTTCCCACAATCGTCGTTTATTGGGCATCGCTCAGAGACGGCAAGGAAGCCGGGATGCCCGAAGTATTCTACTCGAAGGTCCAAGCCGTCCATGACACCGCAATGCGCGGTTTTGAAATTGCGCACCGGGCTGGTGTCCGCATGGCGTACGGGACCGACTTGTTCGGCACAATGCACTCGTACCAGAGCTACGAATTCAGCCTCCGAGCGGAAGTCCAGTCACCAATTGAAATTATCAGGTCCGCGACGACCAATGCCGCTGATCTGTTCAATATGTCCGGCTCAATCGGTGAGATCAAAGTTGGCGCTTTCGCGGATCTGCTCGTGGTGAACGGCGATCCGACGCGCGACATCACCCTACTTCAAGAGCAGGGACGGCACTTGGACGTCATCATGAAAGGAGGCAAGTTCATTATTAACCGACTTTCATAAAAAACCAAACCGGGGAACAAAGGAGAACTAAAAAATGTTTATCAAATTCAATCTTAGCGCATGTGCTTGCGCAATCTGGATGGTTTCGGCGCTGCCTGGCAGCGCCGAGACGCTCAGAATCATGTCTTTTGGCGGCACTTATCAGGACGCCCAGCGGGAAACGGTCTTCAAACCTTTTGAAGAAGCAACAGGCAATTCGATCGTAGAATCCTCATGGTTCGGAGAACTGGGCAAGATAAGGGCGATGGTCGAGGCCAACAATGTGACTGCAGACGTTATCATGGGCGATGTGGCACACGCGCTCGCCGGCTGTGATGAGGGATTTTTGGAAGCGTTCGAGCCGGCGCTTTTTGGCGACCCTGCAGACTACCTTCCTGGCACGATGTCGGAGTGTGGTATTCCGACGGAAGTCATCTCGATTGTTTACGCCTACAACGAAGATAAAATCCCCCTTGATTGGGGTTCAGCGCGGCCTCAATCGATCGCAGATCTGTTCGATACGAAAAAGTTTCCTGGCAAGAGAGCGCTTTCGTCAAGCGTGATAAGCGGCGTTATCGAGAAGGCCCTTCTGGCTGACGGCGTCGCGCCTGACAAAGTTTACGAGGTGCTTGCCACCGAAGATGGTATTCGCCGAGTTTTTGCGAAACTCGATACTATCAAAAACGACGTGGTCTTTTACTCCAGTAGTGCGCAAGCTATGCAACTCCTCGCAGATGGCGAAGTGGTCATGACCCAGATTGCCAACGGCCGAGTATACAGTGCGATCAAGAACGACAAGAAGCACTTTGTCCCAGTCTGGGATGGACAGGTTTGGTACCCAGATGTCTGGTTTGTGCCTAAGGGTGGCAACAAGGAGCTCGCCGTTGAGTTCCTCAAGTTCGCGACCCAGCCTAAGATTATGGCTGAACTCACCAAGCACATGCCATATGCCCCTGCTCGGAACTCAGCGATGGATTACGTGCCGCAGGAGATCAAGCCAGACCTTCCCACAAGTCACGACATTTCAAAGGGCGTAAGATCAGACATGGTCTGGTGGGCGTCACATCAGAACGAATTCACAACGCGATTTCAGAACTGGATGGCGCAGCACTAGCAGCTGCTCCTGAACACTACGCCATCGCCGATTGAATTCGATTCACTGTGAGGAACGGAACCATGACGAACTGTTTCGTCAATTTTAAGAATGTTGGAAAGACTTATGACGGAAAGAGCCAAGCCGTTCGGCATTTGGATCTTGAAATCCAGGAAGGTGAGTTCCTCACCTTCCTGGGGCCGTCGGGATCGGGCAAGACAACGACGTTGATGATGCTCGCCGGCTTCGAGCAACCGACCAATGGAGAGATCTACGTCCATGGAGTTCCGGTAACCAGAACGCCACCCAACAAGCGGAATTTTGGGATGGTGTTTCAGAACTATGCCCTGTTTCCGCACATGAGCATCCTAGACAATGTTGCGTTCCCTTTGACGGTGCGAGGGATTGGCAAAAACGATGCCCGCGCCCAGGCTGAAAGCGCACTCGATCTCGTGCAATTGCACAGCTTCGCGAACAGACGACCGGCTCAGCTTTCGGGTGGGCAGCAGCAGAGAGCAGCGCTCGCTCGTGCCTTAGTATTCGAGCCAACGCTGGTCCTGTTAGATGAACCTCTGGGGGCTCTCGACACGAGATTGCGTGTTCAGATGCAAATGGAGATCAAGCACCTTCATGCCCGACTGGGAAACACGATGGTTTCTGTCACGCACGACCAAACCGAGGCCCTAACGATGTCGGATCGGATCGCTGTTTTCAACGGCGGTCAGATCCAACAAATCGCAACGCCCACCGAACTTTACGAAAAGCCTAAGAACTCATTCGTCGCGCGGTTTGTTGGCGAAACCAATCGCCTCCACGGGACAGTGCGTGAGGTGCGGCGAGATACCTGTGCAATAGCAATCGATGGAGGGCAAACCGTCATCGCGACGAGGTCCTCCCTCAACGTTGGTGATCGCACAACATTGTCGATCCGACCCGAGAGACTGCACGTGCTCGATGCCGCCGCCGGCTCTATCGGCAACGACTACCCTGCAACGATAGAAGAGACCATTTACTGCGGCGACCATGTCCGGTTTAGGATCAAGATTCTAGATCGCACAGATTGGATTGTGAAGGTCGCAGATCGGTCTGTCATTCAGCAAATCGAGTCGACCCGTGCCCTCCGGATTGGGTGGCGCGTCGAAGATTGTTTGGCTCTAGATCACTTGCCCGACGATATGCCTTCAACAACTCCGAAGGCACAGAAGACGCAAAAGCCTTCCGCAAACTACCCAGAGGCTGCTGTGGCTTAGGCCTTCGAATGCGGCTCAGCTGTTCCCAGCTGTTCCAGATTTTGTCGCCAGTTCACCCGTTCACAGGGATGAGCGACTTTGCCACGCATGTGGTGTCTGTCGCAACTCTCCAGGGACTTGCGCCAGTATTTTAGGATCCAGCCGCGATGAGGTTGTCGCGGCTGCAAATACCGATCCGTGCCGGCCTCGAAGATATGTGAGCGAGATGACGTAGCCGAGCTTGGCGTGTTGGCGTCGCTGATTTCGTGCATCGAGTTCTTTGCTCTGGTCGTGGGAGAAAATGGTGACCTCAAGAGTGATCACGATCTGTTAGCAGGCGTTGAATCGAGGCCCCCATCGTCCGACTCGGTGAACGTCAAACAATCAGACGGGAGCGACCCGTCGCGGAGGAGACTTTAGTGGCAAAGAGTGACCAATCCTTACCGGTGCCCGAAGCCGCATTCGGCCTTTGGCAGAGGGAATCCATCAGATTCGACGATGGTTCAATTGATACAACGACACGAGTGTTTTGGGCGCAAACCGCCAGCCACTATATCGACATCCGCATTCCGGCGCACCGAGTAGACGTTGCTGACGCGGATCTAGGGAGCCTTTCAGTGGCCGAACTCGCATCCCTTGGCGAACAGAAAGGGTTTGCGGGCACCACCGTCAGTGAAGGCAACAGATTCAGTTGGCACCGCTCTATCGACTTTAGGCCGGGGAATGGCCGCCCTGACACGGGTATCGTCAAGATTGAAGGCGACATGCTGTATGAGGAGGGCGACCCATCAGGCGTGTTGGGGGTGGGATATCGAGAAACATACCGACGACGAGCGCACGCCAACGACCGGCGTGTCGCGCTGGAATTGATGGAGACGACTGGCGAACCCATTTATGTCCGGCCGAAAACACCCACTTTGCTCATTCTTCTCGGGGATTACTTTTTGTTTGCCCGCGGTCGCAGCGGTCAACTTCCGCAGGCAGAAACACTTACCGAACTGCTTGTCCCAAGTTTGAACGATGCAGCGACACTGGCAAAGCTACTTGACTGCGAGATCTCATTTGGCCGCATTCAATCCAACAAAGGGTTCTGGATTGTTGAGCTCTCAACCCATCCTTGGCGGGAAAGACACCCTCTGTTTGAGCTTAAGGGTGCAGAAATGGCGGGGGGTAGCCTCTATCTCAATCACCGAAAGGGTCGAACCAAGTGGAGTGTAACAGACTCCAATATCGAACTCGGCTGTTTGGCGAGAATTTTTTTCTCGGAACACGCCGCAGACCGATTGCCGGGCAACCCAAACCCCGTAATACGGCCTCTCACTGATCAGAACCCATTTGCCCAGGCTCTTCGTCCGATTGACATGATGCGCCAGGGCTGGTTTTCGAGCTTTCGCCAGGCGTT
>NZ_JBNDIU010000026.1:0-83586 GCF_050434565.1 Ensifer sp. 4252 | reverse complement strand
CCGCAGGTTCAAATCCTGCCCCCGCAACCAAATCAAAAAAGCCCGCCAGGTGAAAACCGGCGGGCTTTTTGTTTGACTCCTAACAGGCCGAGGAGTGGAGCAGCCCGAAGCCAAGGGGCAAAAGCCAAATTCGGAACACGAAACCACAGATAACGACCCTCCAGCGAGCCCAGCTCCGGGCGTGTTTGGTCTATCAATCTTTCCAATAGCTTACCCACCCCCACAGTTGAGGATCGTGCTCAATTCGCCGGGCAGCGTGGTGTAAGTTTCGCCGCGTTCCGAGCCTGGTGTCAGACCATCTTCTCGATGAGCGAGCGCAGCGTCCCGACCGCTTGCTGCCGTTCCTCTGGCCGTCCGCCATGCGGGAACATAGGCTTTGGTCGAGAACGTCCGAGCAGAAGTCTGCCGTGCCAGAAATCAACGACGGACATAATCCTTGAGGAAACGGAGCCAGGCCCGGATTTTCTGCGGGACCATCTGCATGGGCAGGTGCATCGCGTAAATCTGGTGGTCGGGAAAGCGATAGGACGGCAGGGCGTCGGCCAACGTGCCCTTGGCGAGTTCTGGCGCCACGAACCAGTCAGGCAGAAGTGCTACGCCTGCGCCGGCAATCGCTAGCGCCTTGACGACCGATGCGTTGTTGGCAAGTAGCCGGGACCGACGAGGCACCTCGAACGCGCATTCGCGCCCGTCTTCGTCGAACATTTTCCAGCTTTTCACATGGTCGACGGTGGCATTGCTGATGTGCGGCAGCGCGCTCAGCATCGCGGGCGTACCAACGACAGTCCTTTCAACGCAGGCGATAATGTCCGGCGACGCGACTGGCCTGAGCTGATACGTCCCCAGGTGCACACCGGCATATGGCGAGGTCTGGAATTGCTCGTTGCGCCCCAGCCGGATGGCGACGTCAAAGCGGTCGCGCAGGAGGTCGACATTCGTCGGATAGGCTTCGAACTGGACGTCGAGGTCTGGATGCAGCGCGGTGAATTTCTGAAGCGCCGGAGCGATCACCGCGACGCCATATTCAACAGTCGATGTCAGGCGCAAGCTGCCGCTCAGCATCGTTTGCTCCGTGCGCGCTTCGGCAATCGCCGCATCGGCTTCCGTGAGAATGCGCAGGCAGCGCGCATAGAACCGTTCGCCGGCATCGGTCAGAGCAAGGCTGCGCGTGGTGCGATGAAGGAGCGTGACGCCCAATTCGCTTTCGAGCTGCTTGACGTTGAAACTGACGGCGGCTCTGGCCTGATTGAGTTGCTTGGCAGCCGCTGTGAACGATCCTGTTTCCACGACGGCGCGGAAAACAGTCAGGCGGTCAAGACTCACCGTCATGCATGCACTCCGATTGGTAAAGAAATACGACAAGTGATGTAGAATTGTATCGCCTTATTCGACAACATGAAAGGGAATATCCCGCAGGCGTCATTCCCATCGAAGGTTTTCCCGTTGTCCGCCCGCTCCCGAATTGCCACCCTCTATCTTCTCGGCTTCGCGGTCGATCTCGCGAACATATTCATCTTCAATGCCGCCCTGCCGGCGTTGCAGCGGGAGCTGAACGCATCGGTCGTGCAACTCGCCTGGGTCGGCACGATCTACATGCTCGGCCTGACTGTCGCCATTCCGCTGGGGAGCTGGCTTGCGCGTCGGATCGGCGAGCGCCGCGTGTTCATTGCCTCCCTGCTCATTGTGGCGGTGGGCGGCATCGGCGGGGGCATGGCCACTGGGATTGCGACGCTTCTCGCCTGGCGGCTCGTTCAGGGTCTCGGCGGAGGACTGCTCGTGCCGGTCGGCCAGAGCATGGCCTATCGCGCCTATCCGCCGGAAGACCGCGCCCATCTGACGGCCGTGGTCATGACGGTTGCGCTGCTGGTGCCGGCACTTTCACCCGCCATCGGCGGGATCGCGGCCGATCATCTGTCCTGGCGCTGGGTGTTTATCGGCGTTGCACCATTGGCAGCGGCGATAGCAGCATTGGCCCTTGCCTGGGCGCCGGTCGATCGGTTGGCGGAAGCGAAGCCGGCGCTCGACATTCCCGGCTTCCTGTTGAGCGCCATCACCCTGTTTTGCCTTCCCCTGGGCCTGACGCTCATGAGTCAGACGGGAAGCGGCGTTCATGCCGCGATTGTCCTTGCCTTGGCGATTGTCGCGGGCGCTGCCTATGTCCGCCATGCGCTGCGTTCGTGCGAGCCGCTGCTTGATCTGCGTCTGCTCTCCGATCCGATGCTCAGGACCGGCAGCATCATCTACCTTTGTGTGCCGGGCGTTTTCACGGGCGTAAACCTGATCGCCTCCCTGTACTTGCAGGACCGCCTTGGTCTGACGGCCACACAGACGGGAATGCTTATGCTTCCATGGGCAGCCGCATCCTTCGTCGCCATCATGTTCACGCGGCGGCTGTTTCCGTCCCGAGGCCCACGCCCGCTCTTTCTCGTCGGCATGACCGTCACCTGCGCCGGCGTGCTGCTGTTGGCCACACCATTCGCCGGAATGTTCGCCGTCAGAATCGCGTCCTTTGTTGCCATGGGCTTCGGGGCGAGCCTTTGCACTTCCACGGCCCAGACGGCAGCCTTTACGTCGGTTCGGACGGAACGGATGGCAGAGGCAAGTGCGCTGTGGAACATCAACCGTCAGCTCAGTTTCTCGCTCGGTGCGAGTGTGCTGGGAGGCTTGCTGGGGCTTTTCCTCGCGACCAGCGACGGCGCGGCCGACGTTCTGCCCTACCGCTACTGTTTTGTGATCGCTGCCGCTCTGATCGTGTTTCCACTGCCCTTCGTTCTGCGCCTGCGGCGGGCCGACTAGCGCGCGTAGCCCATTTTTTCACAATGTCCGACAAGGAGCCGAACATGACCGATACTGAAAAATTCTTCCGTGAGATCTTCGATATCCACGTTGCGATCGAACGCTGGTTCACCGGGGCGGCTCGCCCCTCCGATCTGGTGCAACTGCTCGAACGCTTCTCGCCTGAGTTTCGCATGATCTCCATGCAAGGGACCGCTCTCGGCAAAGAAGGCGTGGGTGAATTGTTCGGACGCCTGCACGGGAAACGCCCGGAGTTGCGGATCACGGTCGACGAGATGCAGATCAGTCATGAATGGGCGGGCGGAGCCTGCGTCACCTATCGCGAGACGCACGCGGATGCGGGCGGGGTTGAAACCGCAAGGCGCTCGACCGTGGTGTTGGAAGCTTCCGCAGATAGTTCCCTCCAGTGGCGGCATCTGCATGAAACGCCGATTGCGGCTTAGGCACTTCTACGATGCCCCTTGCGCACTATCCTCTTCAAAAGCAAAAGAGCGGCTTGCAGAGCGTGTTGGTATCGGCGGTTGCATGCTCCGCAACCAAATCAAAAGAAGCCGCCCCGAAAGGGCGGCTTTTTGTTTGGCTTGCGAGCCGCACGAAGAGGGTGCCCGTCTATCCGCTTGCGAGGGAGTTTTGTGACTTTCGCTTCCAGCGTTTGCTTAAAGGTCTCGGCAGCAATCGCGCCACTATCGGACCAGCGCATCCGATTCAGCCGCCGACAATAATCTTGTGAAAAATCCGATACTAGGGCACAATTTATGAACGCATCTAAAGTGCGGCGCTATCTCCAATCCGGCCGTCTCGCCGAGTGACAGTTCGCGCCGGAGGGGCGGCGTCGAATGGATCAGGGGTTTTTTCTTCTGTTCGCTACGGTGGCCGTGGTCGCGGCCCTGATGGTCGTCGTGGCGCGGAATCCGGTTCACAGCGCATTGGCGCTGATGGCTTGTTTTCTGCAGATCTCCGCAATCTTCATCATGCTCGCGGCGCCCTTGCTCGCCGTCATCCAGATCTTCGTCTATGTCGGCGCGATCATGGTGCTGTTCCTGTTCGTGATCATGATGATCGATGTGCGGGAAGCCGTCTTGCAGCGGTTCTTGCCGGGCGGCAGCCTTCCAACTCTCGTGCTGCTCGTCCTGCTTGGGATCGAGATGCTCGTGCTGGTGATCCGGAGCGACCGTTTTTCTGCCACCGAGCCCGTCGCGACGCGCGGCGGTGATGCGATCAGACAGCTCAGCACGACGCTTTTTGCCGATTATCTCCTGCCGTTTGAAGCCGCCTCCGTGATCCTGCTGGCGGCTCTGGTGGGCGCCATCGTGCTGGCGCGGAAGGAGCAGGGGTGATGGTTCCGCTCTGGTGGTATATTTTGCTCGGCGTGGCCCTGTTCGTGATTGGTGCGGCGGGCGTCTTGCTCAGACGAAATATTCTGGTTGTGCTGATGTCGCTGGAGCTGCTGCTCAACTCGGTCAACATCAACTTCATCGCTTTCGGCCGTCAGTACGATGATTTCCGCGGGCAGATCTTCGCGATCTTCGTCATCGCAATCACTGCGGCGGAGGTTGCCGTCGCCCTTGGCATCCTGGTCGCCCTTGTGAGGAACAAATCCACCCTCAAGGTCGACGACGTGAACATGATGAAAGGATAGCGGCTTGGACCCGGAGACATCGATCCGGCCGCTACTTGCCGTCGCCGTCCCGGCTCTGGCGGCCCTTGCGGTTGTCCTTCTGAACAACCGCGAGAAACTCCGCGACGTCGTCTCGCCGTTGGCCGCGATCGCCCTGTTCGCGATTGTCGCCTCGATGGCGCCCACGGTGCTGGCGGGCGAGACCGTCAATTTGCGCCTTTTCGAGATACTGCCGGGGATCGACTTCGCTTTCCGCGTCGATGCGCTCGGCATGGTCTTTGCCACAGTCTCGTCACTTCTATGGATCGTGGCCGCGATCTATTCCATCGGCTACATGCGGCACCTGAACGAGCATGCGCAGACCCGGTTCTTCGCCTGTTTCGCCACCAGCCTCGCAGCGGCCGTCGGGGGCGCCTTCGCCGCCAATCTGTTTACGCTGGTGATCTTCTACGAGGTGCTCAGCCTCGTTACCTATCCGCTCGTCTACCACCACGAGGACGAGGAGGGATGGACGGGCAGCCGCAAGTACCTCGTCTATCTGATGGGTGCATCGAAAAGCGTGCTGCTCGCCGCGCTGGCGCTAACCTACCACATTGCGGGGTCGCTGGACTTTGTGGCGGGGGGACTGCTGGCGGGGGCCGATGCCTCGGCGGCGCTGCTGACGGTCGTCTATTTCTGCTATCTTTTCGGCTTCGCCAAGGCAGCTGTGATGCCGGTGCACGCATGGCTGCCTGCCGCGATGGTGGCGCCGACGCCAGTCAGCGCGCTCTTGCATGCGGTGGCCGTGGTCAAGATGGGCGTGTTCTGCGTGCTGCGGGTGGTGTTCCACGTCTTTGGCGTCGGGCTGGTCGGCGAGCTGGGCCTCGGCATAGCCACGGCCTATCTGGTCTCGTTCACCATCCTGATGGCGTCGGTCTACGCCCTGACCCGGGACGACCTGAAGGCCAGGCTCGCCTATTCGACCGTGAGCCAACTCTCCTACATCGTGCTGGGCGTGGTTCTGTTGTCGCCGGTCGCAATGGTCGGCGGGATTATCCACATTGCCGCTCATGCCTTCTCGAAAATCACACTCTTTTTCTGCGCCGGGTCGATCTATTGCGCTTCCGGCAAACGGAACATCAGCGACATGGCCGGTATCGGCCGCAGGCTGCCCTGGACGATGGGGGCATTCTTTGTCGGCTCGCTCAGCATGATCGGGGTGCCGCCGACCGCTGGCTTCGTCAGCAAGTGGTATCTGGCGCTGGGCTCTGTGGAGGCGGGGGAGATTGCATTCCTGATCGTGCTGTTAGTGAGTTCGGTCCTGAACGCCGCCTACTTCCTGCCGGTCAGCTATGTCGCCTTTTTCGGGACGGAGGTGCAGGAAAGTCCGGCGACGGTCCGTGAAATTCCGATGATGACGATCCCCTTGGTCGCAACCGCCATCCTGTCAGTGCTGATGGGCATCTTCCCCGGCTATTTTCTCGCTCTGGCGGACGGAGTGGTCAAATGATCAAGCGCGTCGTCGACTTCTTTGGTGACGAAGAACATGCGAGGCAGCGCCGCCGACTGTTCTATCTGGTGCTCGTCCTGATCGTCGTCGCCGACTTTCTGGTTTCTCGCGAGCACGCCGAATACCTGTGGGACCGCCTGCCTGGCTGGTCTGCCGTCTACGGCTTCGGCTCCTGTGTGCTTTTGATTTTCGTTTCCAAGTTCCTCGGCCATCAGGGTGGGCTCATGCGGCGCGAGGACTATTATGACTGATTTCATCCATCCGGGTCTGATCTTCATTCTCGGCGCGTTGGCGATCCCGTTGCTCGGTGGGTCGATCCGCAAGGCATATCTGCTGCTGATTCCGGCGCTGGCGATCCTCGCCGTGCTGGCGATGCCGCCGGGCAGCCACGGCGAGATGCAGTTCATCGGGCAGGAAGTCCTGATCGCGAAGGTCGACAAGCTGAGCATCGTCTTCGCCACCGTTTTTACCATCATGGCGCTGATCGGAACGGTCTACGCGCTGCACCTGCCTCACGCTGGCCAGCATGTCGCCGCGTTCGTCTACGTCGGCAGCGCGCTCGGTGTGGTGTTCGCCGGCGATTACCTGACCTTGTACCTGTTCTGGGAGGGCATGGCATTTGCCTCTGCCTATCTGGTCTTCGCCCAGGGCAGCCGGCAGGCGGTCGCCGCCGGTTTTCGCTATCTCATGGTCCACATCACCGGCGGCGTGGCGCTGCTCGGCGGCATCATTCTCCACGGGCTCGCCACCGGCTCGCTGCTCCTCGGCCCGATCGAGGGGGGGATGGGGGTGGGCGCCTACCTGATTCTTGCCGGGTTCCTGCTCAACGCGGCTGTGCCGCCGCTCAACGCCTGGCTGACCGACGCCTATCCGGAGGCGACCGTCACGGGGGCGGTGTTCATGAGCGCTTTTACCACCAAGACCGCCGTCTACGTGCTGGCACGGGCGTTTCCGGGCACCGAGCTTCTGGTCTGGCTCGGCACCGCGATGGCGCTCTACGGCGTCATCTACGCGGTGCTGGAGAACGACTGCCGGCGACTGTTGGCCTACCACATCGTCAGTCAGGTGGGCTACATGGTGGCGGGCGTCGGCATCGGGACGGAGATGGCTGTGAACGGGGCAACCGGCCATGCCTTCGCGCATATCCTCTACAAGGCGCTTTTGTTCATGGGGGCCGGGGCGGTAATCTATGTTACTGGCCGTCGCAAGCTCACCGAGCTTGGTGGGCTCTACAAAACCATGCCGATGACCGTGGCGCTCTATATGGTCGGTGCCTTCGCGATTTCGGCATTTCCTTTCTTCTCCGGCTTCGTCACCAAATCGATGGTGGTGGCCGCCGCCGGGCAGGATCATCGGGCGCTGGTGGTGCTGGCGCTGACGATGGCGTCGTCGGGGACCTTCCTGCACACTGGACTGAAGCTCCCGTACTACATGTTCTTCGGCACAGACCGGAAGCTGGAGGCGCGGGAACCGCCCGGCAACATGCTGGTCGCCATGGGCATGGCGGCGGTGCTCTGCATCGCGATCGGGGTGTTCCCCCAGATGCTTTACGCGCTGCTGCCCTATCCGGTCGACTTCGAACCCTACACTGGCGTCCATATCACCGAAAGCCTGGGCGTGCTGATGTTCACCGCGTTGGGGTTCGTGTTGTTCCTCAAGGCGCTCGATCCCGAGAACACGATCAGCCTCGACACTGACTGGTTCTACCGCAAGGGTGCGCGGGTCTTCATGTGGATCGCCGAAAAACCGCTGGCGCGCTACGAAAAGGCGGTGAGCGACGTGTCAGAGACCGCGGCGCTGCCCTTCCTGCATGGGGCCGCACGGGCGGGACTGCGGATCGATCTCACCGGCGTGGACGCCATCGTGAACGGCGTCGCCCGCTCGATCCTGCGTGGCGGCGGGGCGCTGCGTCGGCTCCAGACCGGCGTCGTGACGCACTACGTGCTGGCGATGATTGTCGGTGTGATCGCCGCCGTTGCCGTCTTCGCCGTGGCGTGGCGGTAGGAGGTGCGATGGGATTCCCGCTACTAAGTCTCATCGTATTCACACCCGTCGCCGGGGCAGCGGTTCTGATCTTTCTTCGCCGTGACGATGCGGTACGATGGACAGCGCTGGGTGTCACCATCCTCGACCTCGCTCTCTGCCTGGCCATGCTGGCCAGCTTTGACACCACCACCCATGAGATGCAGTTCACCGAGAGGCGCCCGTGGGTGCCCGCGCTTGGGATCACATATGCGCTCGGCATCGACGGAATAAGCGCGCTCTTCGTGTTCCTGACTGCGCTGCTGGGCTGGATCTGCGTGGTTGCCTCGTGGACCGCGATCGACCGCAAGGTGAAGGAGTTCATGGTCAGCCTGCTGGTCATGCAGGCGTTGATGCTGGGCGTGTTCTGCGCGCTCGACCTGTTCTTGTTCTACGTCTTCTGGGAGGCGATGCTGATCCCGATGTATCTGATCATCGGCGTCTGGGGCGGCGAAGGCCGGGTCTATGCAGCATTCAAGTTCTTCCTCTACACGCTGGCGGGAAGCCTTCTATTCCTAATCGGTGTCATCGTGCTCTATTTCCACGGTGGCGAGACCTTCGACATCCTCGCCCTGACAGCGCAGGATTTGCCGTTCGAGGTCCAGTCCTGGCTGTTCTTCGCGTTCCTGATCGCCTTCGCGGTCAAGGTGCCGATGGTCCCGGTCCATACCTGGCTGCCGGATGCCCATGTGCAGGCACCGACGGCGGGCAGCATCATCCTCGCGGGCGTGCTCCTGAAAATGGGCGCGTACGGATTCCTGCGGTTCTCGCTGCCGATGCTGCCGGAGGCGTCGGTGCACTATTCGACGCTGATGCTGGCACTTTCGGCGCTTGCGATCGTCTATGGCGGGTTGCTTGCGCTGGCGCAGGACGACCTGAAGAAGCTGGTGGCCTATTCGAGCATCAGCCACATGGGCTTCGTGACATTAGGGATTTTTGCGCTGAACCTGCGCGGGCTTGAGGGCGGCATCCTGCAAATGTTCAATCACGGCGTAACGACAGGCGCGTTGTTCCTGTTCGTCGGCCTGATCTACGAGCGGACACACACTCGCAGTATGGCGCAATATGGCGGGTTGATGAAGGCGGCGCCGGTTTATACCGCGTTTCTCGCGTTGTTCGTCCTGTCGGCGATGGCGCTGCCGGGAACGAATTCGTTCGTGGGAGAGTTGCTCGTGCTGTCGGGCGGTTTTGCGGCGGACCTGGCCGTTGGCGCGACCGCCGTTGTGGGCGCATTGCTGGGCGCGGCCTATCTGCTTGGCATGTACAGGAAAGTCGCGCTTGGTCCAGCCAGCGTCGGCGCCCGGTTCAGCATACACGATGTAAATGCCCGCGAGATGGCCGCAATCCTGCCCCTGGCCGTCTTCGTGCTTTGGGTAGGGCTCTATCCGAAACCCTTTCTCGACATTATCGACGCCTCCGCGAAGCATCTGCTGATGCAAGTGCACGGTAAGGGGAGCGGCCAATGACTGCCGCCGCGCTCCTCCAGTCGGTGCTCGCGAGCCTGCCCGAGATCGTGGTGATCACTGGGGCCTGCATCCTGCTGATCCTGGGACAGTTTCTGCGCAAGGGGCAGGAAGCTTTCCTTGTCTGGGCTTCCGTCGCGGTCGTGCTGATTGCCGCCTTTGTGACACTCAAGCTGGCCGGCGAGGTGCGGCCGGCCTACACGGGCATGTTCATCGCTGACCGCTTCGCAGTCTTCTTCAAGTTTGTGTTCTACCTCGCCACCGTTCTGACATTCCTGCTTTCGCGACGATATGCCGAGACCGAAGGGATCGGGAGCAGCGAATACTATGTCCTGCTGCTTCTTGCGCTTTCGGGAATGATGATCATGGCCTCGGCGACCGACCTCCTGTCGGTCTATGTCGGCGTCGAACTGATGGCGATCTGCACCTATGTGCTGACTGGCTTCCTGCGGCGAGAGCAGCGATCGAACGAAGCGGCGCTGAAATATGTGATCCTTGGCTCTGTCTCGACCGGGATTTTCCTGTACGGCGTTTCGCTGCTCTACGGGCTCACCGGCACCACGCAGCTGGACGCGATGGCTGCGGCGGCGACCGGCGATCCGCTCGATCCCGGATTGCTGCTGGCTGTGGTCTTCATCGTCGCGGGGTTGGTCTTCAAGGTCGGCGCGGTGCCGTTTCACATGTGGGTACCGGACGTCTATGAAGGCGCGCCGACGACGATCACCGCCTTCATGTCGGTAGGCCCCAAGGCGGCTGGGTTCGCGGTGATCCTGCGGGTGTTTCTCAACCCGCTGTTCGCAGCTTCGGACGTTTGGATCATCGTCGCGGTCATTGCGGTGGTGACGATGGCGCTCGGCAGTTTCGTGGCGCTGGTGCAGGATAATTTCAAGCGCCTGCTGGCCTATTCCAGCATCGCCCATGCCGGGTTCGCCATGTTCGGCGTGGTGGCCGGCAGTGCCGACGGGATCGCCAGCGTGATGCTCTACCTGTTGATCTACTCTTTGATGAATCTCGGCATTTTCGGTACCGTCATCATGATGCGGAACGGCGATTTCTCGGGCGAGATTATCGAAGACTACGCGGGTTTCGCCAAGTCGCATCCCGGATTGGCGCTTCTGATGCTGCTCTATCTGTTCTCGCTGGCCGGCATTCCGCCGACGGCCGGGTTCTTCGCCAAGTTCTACGTCCTGGTCGCGCTCGTCGAGCGCGGTTTCGTCATCCTGGCGGTGATCGCAGTGCTGCTGAGCGCCGTCGCCGCCTACTTTTACATCCGCATCGTCATGGTGATCTACATGCGGGGGCCGGAGAGGGCGTTCGACCCGGCGCTGACGCCCTTGGTCCGCGCCACGCTCGCCTTCACCGCCATCGGCACCATCGGCATCGGCCTATTCCCGGCATGGTTTCTGAGGCTTGCCCAGCATTCGGTGTTTGGGGGCTAATCGATTGGATTTGCAATGATCCGCCCGGCAGAATAGACTGGGAGTTCAAGAAAGGACAGCCCAAGTCCCTTCCCTGGGCGACGCATTGCCGGTCCTGAATTGGGTCGGTCGCGGCTTGAGGAAAGCCCTCGGCGGGTGAACGGGGCAACGCGATATGATTGCGATGGAGTTCCTCCCGGTTCTTGTCATGGTCGCCGGAATTGTTCTGGTGGCGGGGGCGACGCTGTTTGTCTCTTCGCTGCTGCGTCCGTCCAATCCCTATCCCGCGAAGAACATGCCCTATGAATGCGGCGTGGACCCGGCAGGCGAGGCCGCCGGAGGCCGATTCCGGGTGCAGTTCTTTGTTCTCGCAATCCTGTTGGTTGTCTTCGATGTCGAAACGATGTTCCTCTTTCCCTGGGCCGTCGTGCTGAAAGACATTGGGCTCGTCGGCTATGTCGAGATGTTCGTCTTCATATTGCTGCTTCTTGTGGGCTTCGCCTACGCCTGGCTGAAGGGAGCGCTGGAATGGGAGGCGTAAACAATGCGATCCGCGACAGCGTGCTGTTCACCACCGCCGAGAGCGTTATCAACTGGAGCCGAAAATCGGCGCTGTGGCCCGAGACGTTCGGTATTGCCTGCTGCGCCATCGAGATGATTTCGGCGGGGTGCGCCCGCTATGATCTCGATCGGTTCGGCGTGGTGTTCCGGCCATCACCGCGCCAGTCCGACGTGATGATTATCGCCGGTACCATAACCCGGAAATTCGCGCCCGTCGTACGCCGGCTCTATGATCAGATGCCGGAACCACGCTGGGTTATCGCAATGGGCACCTGCGCTATATCGGGCGGGGTCTACAACACCTACGCCGTGGTGCAGGGGGCGGAGACCTTCGTACCGGTAGACGTGCATGTTCCCGGCTGCCCGCCACGGCCCGAGGCGCTGATGCATGGCTTCCTCCTGCTTCAGGAGAAGATCAAGAAGTCCCGAGGGCTGGCCGGGACGCCTCTGGACCGGATCGCGGTGCCATGAGCGTGGAGACACCCCTCAATCTCATCCTGATCACGGAGCACTTCGGCAACGCAATCGATGATCTTGGCTTCGCCCATGGTGTTCATGCCTTCGCCGCTCCGCCGGGGATAATCGTCGAGCTTTGTCGGTTTCTGAAGGAACACCCGGCGCTGCGGTTCAATTTCCTGTCGGACATCTGCGGGGTCGATCATTACCCGGAGGTGCCGCGCTACGAGGCCGTGTACCACCTCTACTCGCTGCCGAACAAATGGCGCGTTCGAATCAAATGCCGCCTCGACGATCCGCCACGGGTCCCGTCGGTGACGGGCGTCTGGCGGACCGCCAATTGGCATGAGCGCGAAGCCTGGGACATGTACGGGATAAGGTTCGAGGGCCACCCCGACTTGCGGCGGATCTACATGTGGGAAGGCTTCGAGGGTTTCCCTCAGCGCAAGGACTTTCCGCTTCGCGGCTACAAGGACGAGCTGAACCCGTTTGGCGTCGAAGGCCCGCCGCCGACGCGGCCCGACCTCGCGACCAAGAACATTCCGTAGAGCGGGATGAGGAAAAGTGTGCGCGGTTTTCCGCCCGCATCCCGCTCAAACTTTTTGGAACCGATCACGTTCATGATTTGGGTCGATTCGACCCAAATCATCGTGATCTAAGGAGGCCGCTCCACGCCGGGAACTTGAGATGACCGAAGTCACGGAACTGAGCAGGCCGGAAGGCGAAGCGCTCGACACCAAGGAGGTGCTCCTCAATCTCGGCCCACAACATCCCAGCACACACGGGGTGCTGCGGCTTGTCCTTGAGCTCGACGGCGAATATGTCGCTCGCGTCGACCCGCATATCGGCTACCTCCACCGCGGCACGGAAAAACTGGCCGAGAGCTTCACCTACACCCAGATTTTTCCGCTGACCGATCGGCTCGATTACGTCTGCCCGCCGTCGAACAACCTGGCTTTCGCGCTCGCGGTGGAGAAGCTCCTGGGCATCAAAGCGCCGATCCGTGCGCAATATATCCGCGTGCTGATGGCGGAGCTGGCGCGGATCTCCGGTCATCTCCTGATCACCGGCGCGCTGCCGCTGGACCTGGGCGCAATGACCGCGTTGCTCTACGCCATGCGCGAGCGCGAAATGATCATGGACCTCTTAGAGATGATCAGCGGCGCGCGGATGCACACCTCCTTCTGCCGGGTCGGCGGTGTGCGCGAGGACCTGCCCGACGGTTTTTTCCCCAAGATCAGGGAGTTCTGCGACATCTTCCCGAACCGGATCCGCGACTATGAACGGCTGGTCGAGAACAACAGGGTGTTCCTGAAGCGCACGCAGGGAATAGGCGTGATCACCGCCGAAGACGGTATCGATTTGGGCCTGAGCGGCCCGAACCTGCGCGCCTCCGGCGTCGACTGGGACATCCGCCGCGACGAGCCCTACGAGATCTACGACCGGCTCGACTTCAACGTCATCACCCGCAACGAGGGCGATTGCTACGCGCGCTGGCAATGTCGGGTCGAGGAGATGCGCGAGAGTATGCGCATCATCGAACAATGCCTCGAGCAGATGCCCGAGGGGCCGTTCCAGATCGACATGCCGACGATCGCTTTCCCGGTGGACAAGGACAAGGTGCATTGCTCGATGGAGGCACTGATCCAGCACTTTGACCTGTCGGCGTACGGCTTCAAGGTACCGAAGGGCGAAGTCTATTCGGCGATCGAGGCGCCAAAGGGCGAGCTCGGGTTCTACATCATCAGCGACGGGTCGGAAAAACCGTTCCGCATGAAGGTGCGGGCACCGTCGTTCGTCAACCTCCAAGGCCTGTTCGGGACGAGCAATGCGCACTACCTGGCCGACATGATCGCCGTTCTGGGCAGCCTCGACCCGGTGATGGCCGAGGTGGACAAGTAACGGGAGATTTGGACGCGATGAACATGCGCGAAAAGATCGAAGTGGCGGCGGCGCGGTATCCGGACCAGCGCTCGGCGATTATGCCCGCGCTTCTAATCGCGCAGAAGGAACATGGCCATCTGCCCGGCCCCGTGCTGGAAGAGGTCGCCGACATCCTCGGTGTCGAGCGGATCTGGGTTTACGAGTTGGCGACGTTCTACACCCTTTTCCGCACCGAGCCGGTGGGGGTGTTCCACTTGCAGCTCTGCGACAATGTATCCTGCATGCTGCGTGGATCGGAAGACTTGCTGAGGCATCTGGAGGCGGTGCTGGGGATCAAAAAGGACGGCACGACCCTGGATGGGCTGTTCACGCTTTCGACCGTCGAATGCCTCGGCGCTTGCGAGATGGCCCCGGTAATGCAGGTCGGCGACGACTATCACGGCGGCCTCGACATCGCGCGGATCGACGCCCTGTTGGAAAGGCTGCGGGCGATGACGGGGCAGGCGATTGGCGCCGATCCCGCCACCGCAGCACCGCTGGGAGAGTAGCGTCATGTCAGAAGCCGTCCTTCTCAGGAACGTGGACGTGCCGGATGGCCATCTGCTCGCGACCTACGAGGCCGGCGGCGGCTACCAGGCACTGGCGAAGGCGCTTCGCGAGCACACGCCCGACGAGATCATCGATCTTGTCAAGAAATCCAACCTGCGCGGCCGCGGCGGGGCCGGATTCCCGACGGGCATGAAATGGAGCTTCGTGCCGAAGCCGGCCGGCAAGCCGAAATACCTGTGCTGCAACGCCGATGAGGGCGAGCCGGGCACCTTCAAGGACCGGATCATCATGGAGCGTGATCCGCACCAGCTGATCGAGGGCATGGCTATCGGCGGTTACGCGATCGGGGCTGAAACCGCCTATGTCTACATCCGCGGGGAATACGTGCTGGCGATCCGGCGGCTCGAGCAGGCGCTCGCCGAGGCCCATGCGAAGGGATATCTGGGAAAGCGGATTCTCGGCTCGGATTTCAATTTCGCCGTGCATATCCATTGCGGCGCCGGCGCCTACATCTGCGGCGAAGAAACAGCGATGCTCGACTCGCTTGAAGGCAAGCGGGCGCAGCCGCGCTTGAAACCGCCGTTTCCGGCGGTCGAAGGGCTCTACGCCAGCCCGACCGTCATCAACAACGTCGAAACATTGGCCTGCGTTCCGCATATCGTGGCGCGGGGGCCGGATTGGTTCCGCGGCATCGGCCCGGACAAAAGCCCCGGCCCGAAGCTCTATTGCCTCAGCGGCCAGGTGCGGAAACCGGGCCTCTACGAGCTGCCGATGGGCATACCACTGCGCGAACTGGTGGAGGACCGCGCCGGCGGGCCACTGCCGGGGCGCAAGATCAAGGCCGTGATCCCCGGCGGGGTCTCGGCGCCGCTGATCCCGGAGCGCGGGCTGGACGTTGGAATGGACTTCGACTCGCTGGCCGCCGCCGGTTCGATGCTCGGTTCGGCTGGGGTAATCGTCATCGACGACTCGACCTGCATGGTCAAGGTCGCCACCCGGATCATCGAATTCTTCCACCATGAGTCCTGCGGCAAGTGCACCCCGTGCCGCGAAGGGCTCAATTGGGTTGTAAAAGTGCTGCGCCGGGTCGAGGCGGGGCAAGGGGCGCCGGGCGATCTGGAACAGCTGGAGGCGCTTTGCAAGGGCATTTTCGGCAACACGTTCTGCGCTCTGGGCGACGGTGCAGCCATGGGGCTGCGGGCGGCCCTAACGCATTTCGAGCATGAATTCGTCGCCCATATCGAGGCGAGGCGGTGCCCGTTTCACTGAGGAGAGCAAGTAGAAGGCCACAGCAAAGCAATGGTTAGCATCACGATAAACGAACAGACGCTGGAAGTGGAGGCGGGCTCTACCGTACTGCAGGCTGCCGAGCGTTTGGGGATCGACATCCCGACCTTCTGCTATCTGAAGCGGCTGCCGGCGCTGGCCTCCTGCCGCATGTGCCTGGTTGAGATCGAGGGACAGCGGCGACTGCAGCCAGCATGCGCGACCGCAGTCATCGACGGCATGGTCGTGCGGGCGAGCACGCCGCTGATCGAGGAAACACGCTCTTCCATGCTCGACATGCTGCTCGCCAACCATCCGCTCGACTGCCCGGTCTGCGACAAGGGCGGCGAGTGCGAACTGCAGGACCTGGTGATGGCCTACGGGCCCCGCGAAAGCCGGTTCCGTGATGCCAAACGCGTGTTCCACTCCAAGGACATCCGCCTCAGCCCGGTCATCATCATGAATGTCAACCGCTGTATCCAGTGCCAGCGTTGCGTCCGGATGTGCGAGGAAGTGGTTGGCGCCGTCGCCCTGGGCACGGTCGAAAAAGGCATGGATACCGCCGTGACCGGCTTCGAAGGCAGTCTCGCGAGTTGCGACCAATGCGGCAATTGCGTCGAGGTCTGCCCGGTCGGCGCGCTGATGAGCTTTCCTTATCGCTACAAGGCGCGGCCCTGGGATCTCACCGAGACCGACACCGTCTGCCCGCATTGCGGCACTGGCTGCCAGCTGACCGTCGGCACGCGCAAAGGCGAGTTCATGCGGGTCCGCTCGAAACAGGAGCATGGGGTCAACCGCGAAACGCTCTGCGTACGGGGACGCTTCGGCCTCGATTTCGTCGGGAGCCGGGACAGGATCAAACGGCCGATGGTCCGTCGTGATGGCGCCCTTGTTCCGGTTTCCTGGGAAGAAGCGGCGGACTATCTGCGACGGCGGCTCTCGGCCGTCGAGGGAAAGGTTGCGGGCGGGCTGGCCTCGCCGCGCCTTCCCAATGAGATTCTTTATCAGTTCCAGAAAGTAATGCGGACGGTGTTCCGGACCAATAACATAGACTGCGCGTCTCGCTGGAACACACCGTTCGATGCGCTCGGCCCATTGGTGGCCGGCTTCTACACGCGCGCGCCGCTGGAAGAGGTGATCGGCAACGACTGCGTGCTGGTCGTCGGTGGCAACGTGACTGAGGAAAACCCGGTCACCGAATATCTGCTGCGGGACGGTGCGCGGCGACGGCAGACCGACCTGCTCATGCTCTCGGCGCGGCCATCCCGTCTGGAAGCAGATGCTCGGGCAGTCGTTCGCGTTCCGCCGGGTGGTGAGGCGGCGGGCCTTGCCGCGGTGGTGGCCTGTCTCGCTGCGGCGGCCAGTCGGGCCTTGCCGAGCGATGTTCCAGCGGGTATCGGCGCGCCTACCGGCAAGCCGGGAGCAACCGATGGTGACGGGCCGGACCGCGTAGCTGCTGCGCTGCTGGACAGCGGGAGCATAACCGTTCTTGTCAGTGTCGATCTCCTGAGGTCGCCACTGGCCCGCGCCGCATTACAGCAGATCAACAAGCTGCTGCGGATTCTCCGTGCCCTCGGCAAGGATCTGGCGATGCAATTTCTCTTCGACCGCGCCAACCAGCTGGGCGCCTGGGACATGGGGGTTCTGCCGGCGGCGCTGCCGGGACTGCGTGCCGTCGTCGATGATGCTGCGCGCACAACTTTCGAAAGGGCCTGGGGCGCCGGGATCCCGTCTGAACCGGGCGCAGATTTTCAGACCATGCTCGAGCTCTGCGACGGCGGGCGGATGGGCGCGCTCTACATCGTTGGAAGCGACCCCCTGATGAGCTACCCCGACCGGAAACTCGTGACGCGGGCGCTTGGCGCCGCCGATCTCCTGATCGTGCAGGACGCATTCCTCACCGATACGGTGGGGCTCGCCGATGTGGTGCTGCCCGCAGCGAGTTACGGCGAAGAATCCGGCACCTTCACCAACAATGAGGGCCGGAACCAGAAAGTCTGCAAGTTCCGCGAAGCCGCCTTCGAGGCGCGGGGCAATCTGGCGATCCTCGACTTTGTCGCGGCGCTCCGAGATCAGCTGTTGCGGTCGTCAACGCAAGCCGAAATCTTCAACGAGATGACCCAACTGGTTCCGGCCTATCAGGGGCTGACGCTGGACGGGCTTGGTGCCGACGGCGCCTTTACCAGATCGATCCCGACACCACCTGCTGATGAGTTCTCAGCGCCACCGCCTGCCACCCCGAATGCCGGCGACCGGCTCATGCTGATCACCGGCAACTGCCTGTTCCACAACGGATATCTCTCCGAACGCTCCGCGATCCTGAATACGGTTGCGGCCGACCCCTATGTCGAGATGAGCGCGCACGATGCCGCGCAGCTTGGTCTTTCGGATCGCGATCACGTGGTCGTGCGATCCACCCAGGGCGAACTGAGAGCGCAACTCAAGGTCAACAGGCACTTTCCCAGCGGCCTGGTGTTCGTGCCGGAAAACTACAGAGACCTGCGTCTCAACAGCCTGATGCGGCAGGGCGAATACCCTTGTCCGGTGGAGGTGGAAAAGGTGCGCGGCGCCTTCGATGCGGCGACGGGAGCGGGGGCGGCCGCTGAAAATCCCGGCCGAGGCATTGCCGAGCTTCCGGGCAGTCGACCCTAGCGGGTTTCCGCTTTAAATGGAGTCGCGAAAACACGCTAGATCATTGTTTTTTTAGCATTTCCTGACGGAAAACCGCCTCGCGCTTTTCCTGGAAAGGCTTTAAACGACGTTCCCGGGTTGCGTCCTCAGCGATAGGCAGCGCCGGCGATGTATTCGTGCAGCGCCTGTTCATTGCGCAGGGCTTCTTCGAGGCGGTGCTTGACCACGTCGCCGATGCTCACCACGCCGACAGCAGCGCCGCCATCCATGACCAGCACATGGCGTGTGCGCCAATTGGTCATGATCGCCATCACAAAGGGAAGAAAATCCTCTGTCGAGCACGTCGCGACATTGCGGTTCATGATGTCGGCGACCGGCATGGTGGGCGCCTCGATTCCGTATTCCGCCACCGCATTGCAGCAGTCCCGCTCCGACAGCGTGCCCAGGCATTCCCCGGGCGAACGGCTGACAACCACGAAGCCGATGTTGTTCTCCCGAAACAACCGCAGGACTTCTACCATCGTCTGATCCGGCGTAACCGAGATGAGTTCGGGAGACTTGGTTTTCAAAATTTGGCAGACATGCATCTGAGCCTCCTGTCTACGCGTTCCGGCTTGACGGCGGACGCGCGTTCACGTTCGCCGGATATCCCGCCACCAGTTGTACCCCTGCAGCTCGGTCGTCTCGACCAGAACGTCCTTTTCTGTGTTCAGGCGCGCCGCGACCACACCGCCGCCGGTCGTCGCCTTACCCGGCTTGCCGAGCAGATCGTCACGCCCGATCACCAGGTCACGCGAGGAAAAACTCGAGAATTCGTATTGCTGGCCAAGCGCGATTGCGTCCGCTGGGCAAGCGTCTTCGCACAGCCCGCAGAATAGGCATCGGGCCGTGTCGATTTCAAATATTGCTGGCCGACGGTTGCCCTTCTCATCTTCGTAGGGAACGACTTCGATGCAGTCGCAGGGACAAATCCGCGCGCAGAGTTCGCAGGCCACGCATTTGATCTCGCCCTCGTCGTCGCGCTTCAGGAAATGGTGCCCGCGGTAACGCGCGTAAGGCAACCATTTTTCCTTGTCCGGATACTGCATGGTCACTGGTCTGGAGAACATGTAGCCGAAGGTCAGAGCCAAAGCGTTCACTAGATCGGCGAAGA
Organism: Ensifer sp. 4252; assembly: GCF_050434565.1. Taxonomy (NCBI): domain Bacteria; kingdom Pseudomonadati; phylum Pseudomonadota; class Alphaproteobacteria; order Hyphomicrobiales; family Rhizobiaceae; genus Ensifer; species Ensifer sp. 4252. Next base: position 64,280 of record NZ_JBNDIU010000026.1, on the reverse strand, counting down.
ACACCCAGCCGATCCATGTTCCAACTCTGTCTCCTGCGTGCGACATCGCCGCCCCGCTACGGAGCCGCTGTGGCTCCTAAAAGAACACCTGTAATAATTATGTTCGCCATCGACAGAGGAAGCAAGACTTTCCATCCGATCGCCATCAGCTGGTCGTAGCGATAGCGTGGGAAAGTGAAGCGGAACCATATGAAGACATAGATGAAGAAGGCGACCTTGAGCACAAACCAGAGAAGCGGCGGCAAGGGGAGCAACACGCCGTTCCAGCCGCCGAAGAACAGGATCACCACCAGGACCGACACCAGCAGCATAATGGCATATTCGCTGACCATGAAGAACGCGAAGCGGATGCCGCTGTACTCGGTGTGGAACCCGGCCCCCAGATCGCCTTCCGCTTCTGCCAGGTCGAAGGGAATGCGTTGCGCTTCGGCCAGTCCGGCGACGAAGAACACGAAGAAGCCGACAGGTTGGTAGACGATGTTCCAGACATCGGCCTGCGCCCGCACGATCTCGAGCAGGCTCATGGATTGCGCCAGCATGACCACGCCGATGACCGCGAACCCCATCGGGATCTCGTAGCTGATCATCTGCGCGCAGGTCCTGAGGCTGCCCAGGACAGCGTATTTGCTGTTGGCCGCCCAGCCACCGAAGATGACGCCGTAGACCTCGATCCCGATCACCGCGAGAACGAAAAGGAGCGCCACGTTCATGTTGGAGACGTAGAGCGTAATTTCGGTGCCGAGAACCGAGACGGTTTCGCCGAAGGGGATCGCGACGAACACTACGAAGGGTGGGGCAAGCGCCAGGATCGGCGCCAGTTTGAAGAGGAAGCGATCGGCCTCGGCCGGGATATGGTCCTCTTTGGTTAACAGCTTGATACCGTCCGCCAGCGGCTGCAGCAGCCCGTGCCAACCCACACGCATTGGCCCCATACGCTGCTGGATGTGACCGGCGACCTTGCGCTCCACCCAGGTCAGCGGCAAGGGCAGCAGTAGCAGGATCGCGATCAGAAACGCGACCTTGAAGACGATCAGGCCAAGAGCGACGATAAGTTCCATGATCGGCGGCTACTTATTCATCGGGTTGAAACAACGCCCGGACGTTGGCTTCAGCTATACGTTGAACACTACGCTTGCCAGTCTTTACGGTACAGCGGCGATGCATTACTTGCAAAGCGGAAATCATTTCCGCATCGCTGTTGGGCGTTTGGCGCAAACGACTTCACTCAAAACTTGAATTCAGCTGGGTCGTACAAGTCTCAGCGCAATCAGGCCCCCGCGACCAAATCGCGAGGCCCTGTCGATTTCAGGCTCGCACAGAGTCCAGCCGCCCGGCTCAGAACGAGCGTGGGGCCGGATCCAGGAGCTTCACGCTTCCGCCCGTAACTTGATGGATTGCGCAGGTCCGCCGCACGGTGCCGTTCTTTTCGAAGCGGAATGCCGCCGCTGCGCCGATGAAGCCGTTCGGAGAACGGATGTTCTCCTGGTTGATGGCGTCTTCGCCCTGGGTGCGGACGAGACCGGCTGCAAGCGCAATGATGTCGAAGCCATAGGCCGCGTCGGGGCTGGCAGCACGCTCGTAGCGGTCGAGATAGCGCGAGGTCATCCGCGAACCGTTCTCCGGACCGAAGAGACAGAGATGACTTCCGGAAAACTCCGGGCGCTTGTAGGCGGCCGCGCCCCAGCCGGAGCTTCCAACGACCATCGCGTTCGGTTTCAGATAACCGTTGGCCTTGAGTTGCGACAACGCGCCGACGTCGGAATCTCCAGCACCGACCAATACCACCGCATCGACGTCCTTCAGCTTGGCCTTGGTAGCCGCGTCGGCGGAAAACGCGGTCGTGCCCGTCACGGCAACGAGGACCGGCTTGATGCCATAGCCGGCAAGCTCGCGCTCGAGCCTTTGCCGTTCGGCAGCAGAGGCATCGCTCGGCAAAAGCACGACAATTCGCCTATGGCCGGAAGCCACTGCGTACGACGCGCCCTCGACGGCGCTGTCGATGCGGTCGGACACGAAGGCGAAGGTGCCTGTCGGTCGCTCGGCGCCGTTGTCGCGTAGTACCAGCAGTGGCGCGCGCGCACTGCCGAGCCCCTGGCGGACGGTGCTGACAGGCACGGCGGTAACGGAAACGGCGACGAGTGCGACGTTCTGGCCGGCGAGCCGCTTTGCCGCGTCCTGGATCTGCTGTGGTGATCCGTCGGTATTCTCGACCAGCAGCGAGAGCTGGCCGCCGCCAACCTCATCCACGGCGAGCGACGCGCCATCCCGGATGTCGCGTTCGCGCACCGTTTCTCCGGTCGGCGACATGAGGGCTGTGATGAGCGCGATCCGCGTCGCACCGTTGCCGAAGGTTTCCTGCGGTTTCGCCGCATGTTCGGCCGCGCGCCGGGCATGCATCGCCTGCGGCGATTCCACGTCGAGCACGTCTTGAGGGGTGGGGGTGCCCTGGCAGCCGGCAAGCACGCCGAGCGCGAACACGCCGAGGCTTAGCCATTGCCAGCGGAACGACACACACTTAGCCGGTGAAACGACAGAGCGAGACATGACGATCAGACCGCCTGTGTCAGTTCATGAAGTGGTGCATTTTGGCGTAGAAGCAGTCGCACTTGGCGAGGTAGTCCTCGTCGCGCCAATTGGATCGAAGGTAACCGTAGGCCTTGCCGCAAGCGACCTTGGTCTCGGACGCCCAGACGAAAGCTGGTCGTGTCGAGTAGATCCAGCGCGGATCGTCGGCAACGGCGATTGCCTCGTCCATGCGCGATACGACTTCCTTCGTCAGGGTGCTTACATCCTGCTCGACCGTCAACGAGGATTGGCTAAGCTCGGTGCACTGCCTGGCGGCCGGCGCATAGTCGGCTATGAGATCGGCCGCGAATCCTGAAAAGGGCATCAGAGCGACCATCGCCCCCGCCAGCATGCTTCTGATCATGAAAAGGCTCCCCCTGGAAATGCGGTTCCCGATGATTGCCGAGAACCGCTGTGCTGTCGAGATCGACTTTGCGTCGATCACACGTCTTGCGACGTTTTCGTCCCGTTTTCGTTGAACAAGATCTTCACCACCTCGGTCGATACTTGGAAGTCCTCGAGGACGGCGACCGTGTGCCACCCCGAAGCATTCCCGGCACTGCCGTCCGTATCCACCTGCAGGTTGGCGTTCTGTCCATCCTGCACCAACTGCACGTAGTTGCCATCGAGATTGGTACCTGTCGGCAGGTTGCCGAGCAGGGCGGACAGGTCGACGTAATCGTTCTCGGTGGCGTTGTAGTCGGCGATGACATCGTCGATGCCAAGCTGAAGCGAGTCGAGGTCAACCACGAAGGTGTCCTGGCCCGAACCGCCGGTCATCGTATCCGAGCCGGGGCCGCCATAGAGAATATCGTCGCCCGTACCGCCGACGAGAATGTCATTGCCCGGATTGCCGTAGAGCGCATCGTTGCCCACTCCGCCGTAGAGCGTGTCGCTGCCCCCATTTCCGGAGAGCGTATCGTTACCCGCACCACCAATGAGAGCGTCATTGCTTCCGCTGCCATTAAGGGTGTCATCGTAGTCCGAGCCCTTGACGCCCTCCATGTTCTTGTAGGTTTCGTTGCCCAAACCGAAGGCCGAAAGGCTTGCAAAAGTATTCGAGCTGCTTTGCGTCAGCGTAAACGTCACCGGCCCTGTGGCATCGGATAGATCGAGCACGTCAGTACCTGTTCCTCCATCGATGGTGTCAGTTCCGACGCTTGCATAGATTACGTCGTTGCCGCTGCTGCCGCTAAGGTTATCATTGCCGACGCCGCCATAGATGACGTCATCCTGCGCGCTGCCAGTGATCGCATTTGCAGTCGTTTCGGACCCGTCGGAGACAAAGGTGAGCGTCGACGAGTTGGACAGATCTCCGTCCTGGTCACGGCCGGTAACTGCGAAGGTCAATGTCAAATCCGATGCGGCAACAGTCTCGGTATAGCTTACGGTCTTGAACGACGCATTGATGCTATTTGTGCCGAGAACTTCGATGTAGTCGAACTTAAATCCGACATCGCTCGGAAGGATCGTTACGCTGGTCTGGCCAACAGCAACGGTCTTACTGAACGTAAACGGCGTACCGTTTCCATCCTTGACCGTGAATTGAATAGATCCCGCATTCTGCACGGTTCCGAGTTGCAGCGTTACCGAGGAAACGTCGTCTTCGAACTCGATCTTGAATTTTTCTCCGGTAGTAAATGCAGTGTTGCCGATGCCGAATTCGTTTCCACCAGTTTGAGAGGTGTTCGCGTTGAACTTAACTTGTCCTGAGGAGGCCGCGAGGGCTGTAAACGTCGCAAAGCCGAAATCGTAGCTGCTCGTCGGGCTGTTGTTGAACTGGTTGGCAGCTTGGATCGTCACGGGCGTGCCAGGGCGTTCCTTGAGTTGCTCCAGTTCGTAGGTTCCATCAGTGTTCGTCGTAAGACGATAGATATCGGCACCCAGGTTATCCTTGAGCAGCACCTGCCCGGTCCCAGTACCGGAGGCAGTCCAGCCGGTCGGCAGTCCGCTCACACTATCGATGCGATACACCGCAATACCGTCTGCCCCCGGGGTCGCCTCGATGGCACCTTCGAGCGCGCCAATGCCGTTGGCCATGTAGGCGTTGCTGATGGACAGAATGCACGGTACGTCGTCGATGATCTGGACGTTGAGCGTGCCGCTGGCTGTCGAGCCATCCTCATCCGTTACTACGACGCTGAAGTTGTCGAACACCCCATTGTCGGCCCCAGCTCCGGTATGCCCCAGGCTGTTGTCCTGGAACAGATAGCTGTAAGTGAAGGTTGCCCCCGTCATCACGCCATTGACCATCGTGGGCGTGTAGCCGGTGATTGTCAGCAGCCCGAGCGCCGTGTCCACGGTAGTGCCGACGGCAAACACGCCACCGGTCATCACCGCTGTGCCATTTACCTTCAGCCCGGCGAGTCCGTCCGGGGCAGTCACCGAGAAGCTACCGGCCTGCGTCAAGGCAGCTGCATTTGGGGACGAGCCGTCAGGGAGATTTTTCTCATACATCGTCACTTCGGCACTCGACGACAGCCCGTTCACGCTGACACCGTCGTTCGTGCCGGTGATCGTGATGGTCACCGTCTGCGTCGCCGTGCCGCCATGGCCGTCGTCCACGGTCACGTCGTACTTCTGCGTCAGCGTCTCGCCTGCATTCAGCGAGTCGAGCACGCTGTCGGCAACCTGGAAGCTCCAGCCGACCGAGTCACCCGCCTGGTTGACCGCGGCCAGCGCGAAGCTGCCGAGATAGCTGCCGCCCTGGGCCGAGAAGCTGGCGCTGTGGGTGTCGAGCGTGTCGACGTCGGCGAAGGTCACCGCGCCGTTCTGCGCATGTGTCGTCGTATTCTCGCCCGCAACACCGTCGGCGATCTCCGCCACCGCACCGCTCTGCACCGCAGAGGTGATCACCGGAACGTCGTTGGTGCCGGTGAGGGTGATCGTCACCGTCTGTGTCGCTGTGCCGCCATGGCCGTCGTCGATCGTCACGTCATACTTCTGCGTCAGCGTCTGGCCGGCCTGCAGGCTATCGAGCACGCCGTCGGCGACCTCGAAGCTCCAGCCGATCGAATCGCCTGTCTGGTTGACCGCGGCCAGGGCGAAGCTGCCGAGGTAGCCGCCGCCCTGGGCCGAGAAGCCGGCGCTGTGCGTGTCGAGCGTGTCGACGTCGGCGAAGGTCACCGCGCCGTTCTGCGCATGTGTCGTCGCATTCTCGCCCGCAGCACCGTCGGCGATCTCCGTCACCGAACCGCTCTGCACCGCAGAGGTGATCACCGGAACGTCGTTCGTGCCGGTGATCGTAATCGTCACCGTCTGTGTTGCCGTACCGCCATGGCCGTCATCGACCGTCACGTCATACTTCTGCGTCAGCGTCTGGCCGGCCTGCAGGCTGTCGAGCACGCCGTCGGCGACCTCGAAGCTCCAGCCGACCGAGTCACCCGCCTGGTTCAGCGTGCCAAGCGCGAAGGTACCGAGATAGCCGCCGCCCTGGGCCGTGAAGCCGGCGCTGTGGGTGTCGAGCGTGTCGACATCGGCGAAGGTCACCGAACCGGCCTGTGCGTGCGTCGTGGCATTCTCGCCCGCAACACCGTCGGCGATCTCCGTCACCGAACCGCTCTGCACCGCAGAGGTGATCACCGGAACGTCGTTCGTGCCGGTGATGGTGATCGTCACCGTCTGCGTCGCCGTACCGCCATGGCCGTCGTCGACCGTCACGTCATACTTCTGCGTCAGCGTCTGGCCGGCCTGCAGCGAGTTGAGCACGCTGTCGGCGACCTCAAAGCTCCAGCCGACCGCATCGCCCGCCTGGTTCAGCGTGCCAAGCGCGAAGGTGCCGAGATAGCTGCCGCCCTGGGCCGTGAAGCCGGCGCTGTGGGTGTCCAGCGTGTCGACATCGGCGAAGGTCACCGAGCCGGCCTGTGCGTGCGTCGTGGCATTCTCGCCCGCAGCACCGTCGGCGGTCTCCGTCACCGAGCCGCTCTGCACCGCAGAGGTGATCACCGGAACGTCGTTCGTGCCGGTGATGGTGATCGTCACCGTCTGCGTCGCCGTGCCGCCATGGCCGTCGTCGACAGTCACGTCATACTTCTGCGTCAGCGTCTGGCCGGCCTGCAGGCTGTCGAGCACGCCGTCGGCGACCTCGAAGCTCCAGCCGACCGAGTCGCCCGCCTGGTTCACCGCCGCCAGCGCGAAGCTGCCGAGATAGCTGCCGCCCTGGGCCGAGAAGCTGGCGCTGTGGGTGTCGAGCGTGTCGACATCGGCAAAAGTCACTGCGCCGCTTTTGGCATGCGTCGTGGCATTCTCGCCCGCAGCACCGTCGGCGATCTCCGTCACCGAACCGCTCTGCACCGCAGAGGTGATCACCGGAACGTCGTTCGTGCCGGTGATGGTGATGGTCACCGTCTGTGTCGCCGTGCCGCCATGACCGTCATCGACGGTCACGTCGTACTTCTGCGTCAGCGTCTGGCCGGCCTGCAGCGAGTCGAGCACGCTGTCGGCGACCTCGAAGCTCCAGCCGACCGCATCGCCCGCCTGGTTGACCGCCGCCAGCGCGAAGCTGCCGAGATAGCTGCCGCCCTGTGCCGAGAAGCTGGCGCTGTGGGTGTCCAGCGTGTCGACGTCGGCGAAGGTCACCGCGCCGTTCTGCGCATGTGTCGTGGCGTTTTCGCCACCCGCGTTGTCGGCGACCTCCGTCACAGTCCCATTTTGCATACCCGAGGTGATCACCGGTGCGTCGTTTGTGCCGGTGATCACCACGGTCACCGTTTGTGTCGCGGTGCCGCCATGGCCATCGTTGACGGTTACGTCGTATTTCTGCGTCAGCGACTGACCGGCCTGTAGCGAGTCTATTACGCCGTCGGCAACCTTGAAGCTCCAGCCGACCGAATTGCCCACCTGGTTCACAGCGGCGAGCGCGAAAGTACCGAGATAGCCGCCGCCTTGCGCAGCAAAGCTGGCGCTGTGGGTGTCGAGCGTATCGACGTCGGCAAACGCCACCGCGCCGCCGTGAACATGCACCACTGCATTCTCGCCGGCCGCACCGTCGGCACGCTCCGTCACTGCAGCGCTCTGTGCACCAGAGGTGATCACCGGTGCGTCATTCGTGCCGGTGATCACGATCGTAACAGTCTGCGTCGCGATACCGCCATGGCCGTCATTGACGATCACGTTGTATTTCTGGGTCAAGGTCTGGCCGGCCTGGAGCGAGTCCAGCACGCCATCGGCAACCTTGAAGGTCCAACCGACCGAGTCAGTCGCCTGGTTTAGGGAGCCGAGCGAGAAGCTGCCAAGATAACCGCCGCCCTGCGGCCAGAAGCTGGCGCTGTGGGTGTCGAGCGTATCGACGTCGGCAAACGTTACTGCACCCCCCTGGACATGTATGACCGCATTTTCGCCGGCTGCACCGTCAGCACGCTCCGTCACGGTAGCGCTCTGTGTACCAGAGGTGATCACCGGTGCGTCGTTCGTCCCGAGGATTACAATCGTAACCGTCTGCGCCGCCGTACCTCCGTGGCCGTCATTGACGACCACCTTGTATTTCTGTGTCAGGATCTGGCCTGCCTGCAGCGAGTCGAGCACGCCGTCGGCAACCTGGAAGTTCCAGCCGACCGCGTCGTTGGTCTGGTTGACGGAGTCGAGCGAGAAGGTGCCGAGATAACCGCCACCCTGCGCCGTGAAGCTGGCGCTGTGCGTGTCCAGCGTGTCCACGTCAGCAAAGGTCACCGTGCCGTTCTCTGTGTGCGTCACCGCATTCTCGCCCACAGTACCGTCAAAGCGTTCCATCACGCCACCGAGTTGCCAACCGGACGTGATCACCGGGGCGTCGTTGGTGCCGGTGATCGTAATCGTCACCGTCTGCACTGCCGTGCCGCCATGCCCGTCATCGACGGTCACGTCGTACTTCTGCGTCAACGTCTGGCCGGCTTGCAGCGAGTCCAACAAGCCGTCAGCGACCTTGAAGCTCCAGCCAACCTTGTCAGTCGCCTGATTCACCGGACCGAGCGAGAAGGTGCCGAGATAACCGCCACCCTGCGCCGCGAAGCTGGCGCTGTGTGTGTCGAGCGTATCCACATCGGCAAAGGTGACCGCGCCGCCCTGCACATGTACAACCGCATTCTCACCGGCCGCGTTATCCGCGCGTTCCGTCACCGCACCGCTCTGCGCAACCGAGGTAATCACCGGAACGTCGTTGGTGCCGGTTATGGTGATCGTCACCGTCTGTGTTGCCGTACCGCCATGGCCGTCGTCGACCGTCACGTCATACTTCTGCGTCAGCACCTGGCCGGCCTGCAGGCTGTCGAGCACGCCGTCGGCGACCTCGAAGCTCCAGCCGATCGAATCGCCTGTCTGGTTCACCGCCGCCAGCGCGAAGCTGCCGAGATAGCTGCCGCCCTGGGCCGAGAAGCTGGCGCTGTGGGTGTCGAGCGTGTCGACATCGGCAAAAGTCACTGCGCCGCTTTTGGCATGCGTCGTGGCATTCTCGCCCGCAACACCGTCGGCGATCTCCGTCACCGAACCGCTCTGCACCGCAGAGGTGATCACCGGAACGTCGTTCGTGCCGGTGATGGTGATGGTCACCGTCTGTGTCGCCGTGCCGCCATGGCCGTCGTCGACGGTCACGTCGTACTTCTGCGTCAGCGTCTGGCCGGCCTGCAGCGAGTCGAGCACGCTGTCGGCGACCTCGAAGCTCCAGCCGACCGCATCGCCCGCCTGGTTGACCGCCGCCAGCGCGAAGCTGCCGAGATAGCTGCCGCCCTGTGCCGAGAAGCTGGCGCTGTGGGTGTCCAGCGTGTCGACGTCGGCGAAGGTCACCGCGCCGTTCTGCGCATGTGTCGTGGCGTTTTCGCCACCCGCGTTGTCGGCGACCTCCGTCACCGAACCGCTCTGCACCGCAGAGGTGATCACCGGAACATCGTTTGTGCCGGTGATCGTGATCGTCACCGTCGTTGACGATTTGTCGCCATCGCCATCGGTGATCTCGTAGCTGAACGTATCTATTGCCACCTGGCCCGCAGCAAGGCCCTGTACGACAGCATGCGCATTGTTTAGCGCATAGCTGTAACTGCCGTCGGCATTGAGCACCAACGTGCCGTACTGCCCCGCCGTGAAAGCACCGACCACGCCCGCTGTGTCGCCAAACGATACGGCTGTGACCGACGCCCCGTCTGCCCCCCGCACGTCCTTGACACCGTCCGTACCGTTGGCATCCGTGCCACCCGAGCCGGTCAGGACATTGCCGTCCGCAACGAGCACACCATCTTCCGTCGCGCTATCGGTGTCCGCCACTGCCGTCGGCACGTCGTCGGAGACCGAGACGGAGACGGTGCCTTCGGCCTGGTCGCCGTCGGTGTCGGAGGCGATGACCTTGACCGAGCCAAGGCTGGCGAGGTCGTCGGCGTTGATGCCGGGATGGCTGGCGTAGTTGTCGGAAAGCGTCGCCGTCACCGTCGCGCCGTCGCCGTTGCGCACCAGGTCGAGCGTGACGATGGTGACGCCGCCGGCCTTGCCGACGATCTGGGTGTCGGAGACCCGATCCCAAGTCAGCGCACCGGTGAGCGTCGAGGTGTCGCCGAAGACGATGGTGGCGATCGCATCCGAACCGGCGACGAAGCCGATCGTGCCGCTGCTGGTGTCGGAGCCCAGCGGCGTCGAGCCGCCGGCCAGGTTCTGGTCGTCGAGTGCAAGCGATGCGGACGCCGCAAGCGGGTCGACCGTCGGACCGGCGCCGTCGGTCACCGTGATCGTCTGGCTGTCGCTGGTCGTGTCGTTGTCGGCATCCTTGGCCGACAGCGTGAAGCTGACATTGACACCAGCCGGGTTGGACAGGTTGTCGTTGGCCGCAAACGTCCAGGTCTTGTCGGCATTGACCGTCAGCGTGCCCTCGGCCAGCGTGAACGCCACCGACTGTCCTGCCGTCAGGGTCAGTATCTGCGTCGTGTTGCCGACCGTCACGTCGACCGTGCCGACACCGTCGGCACCTGCCGAAAGCGTCCAGTTGCCGGCAAGCGTCTGGCCTTCCACCACGTTCGGCGAGGCCGGATCGGTGATCCCGATCACCGGCACGTCGTCGACGATATCGATCTGGAGGATGGCCGAACCGCCGGCGCCATCCCGATCGGTGACCGTGAGGTCGAAGATGTCCCGGTCCTGCTCAATATTCGTGCCAGGATTAACCCCGGAACTCGTAACCGAGCTCGTCAGCTCGTAGGTGTACTCCGCCACACCGGTAACCGGATTGTAGCTGGTGATGGTCAATGTCCCGAACTGACCCGCAACCGTTTGTCCGATGAGACCGCCGATGGCGAACGTCTGACCGTTGATGGTCAGGCTAGCGATGTCGTCGAGGCCGTCCGGATCGGTGAGAACAAATACACCGCTGACCGACGCAGTACCATCGCCCGCACGCGATCCGCCTCCGACGCCGGCTTCGTCGACTTGCCTGTCGCTCACCGCGATGCCGCCTGGATTATCTTCGGAATCGGGGATGATCGACGGACCTTCGTTGGGGTCAAGCGCGAAGGGCAGTCGCTCGGTCGCTTCAAGCGCAGGAAACTCGAGGGCGGTCGGGGCGAGCAAGTCGATGACCGGGCCGGCCTGGCCGATGTCGCCGTCGGCATCGGAGAGATCCCCGCCGCTGCTTTGGTTCGACACGACGCTGATGCTGCCATCCGGGCCTGCGGCGACGTTGATGCCGTTTTCTCCAAGCACCGCCACAAGGGTTTCGCGCGGGATTTCGGCGTCGCCGATGACGAAGGTCGGGACTTTCAATGCGGCATTCTGGATCGTGATCGTGGAGCCATCAGGCTGTTCCAAAACGATATCCGTGCCGACCACCTTGATCTTTTCGACCGACGCGCCTTCAGGCAGGTGCACGATATTCGAAGCATCGGCGCTGACCGTCGCCGGCATCGGCGGCGTTTGGGGCACGCTCTCAGCGCCCTTCACCGGAGCGCCGGTTGCCTGGTCCAGGAGCTGCGGCTCTCCCGCCGCGCCAGCACCGGTCTGTGCCACCAATCGGCCGGCCTTGCCATCCGGTGCGTCGCGGTACTCGATTGCCTCTGCCGGCGCTGCGGCGGATTCATTGGAAATTGCGGTGCCTTCGGTTGCCATAGAAAATACTCCTCGACCTTTGCGGGCAAGAAAACATCAACCTTGTGCGGTCGCAATCGGCATCGGAGGGATTAGAGAAAAACAGCATAATATGTTATGCTAATACCCAAAATTGGTTAGATTAGCGCAATTTTAACGGTTCTGGTCATGGACCCGAAACGAATGCCCATCCAGGCCGCCGGAGCCACAAAAAGAAGCCCTGACCTCACAGAGAACAGTGGCAAGATGCACCCGTCAATCGCAGTTGGCCGCATTGCAAGGCGTTCCCTCGAACGCATCCCCACGAAACAAGCCGGCACGAAGGGCAAACGGCATGTTCCAGCCCGTTGCAACACTTCATGATGAGAAGTCGGCGACTTTTATAAGCGAATTCGCCGCCGCCCCAAAAATATACAAAAGTATAAAATTTGAATAAAATTTTACATAAAACGTATTATTGCGGCACACGCTAAATAATACATACGGCTTTACCTGAGTTTTTCTTTTCATTCGTAGAGTGTCTTCATGCAACCGAGAGACACGGCGATGACCAAGAAGAGCTGGAAGCACTGCGGAAAATACCTGAAGACTTCGGTGTTTGCGATCGGCCTGGTATCGCTTTCTGCGACATCCTCAGTGCAGGCCGGACAGTCCGGCATGCTCCAGCTTGGCCTCGTCCAGCAGATGCTGAGCCTCGCAAGTCCGCTGGCGGCCGTCGCCACTGAGACAATCGGCGTCTGGACGAAGCAAGCTTCCGAAGTGCTTACGCGTCAGCACGTGCAAAAAGTGGCGGTGACGACACGCACGAACTTCGGCGGCCAAACACCGGCGCAGTCGACACCCTCCGCCGTCTTCCATTCCGTAGCCTTCCGCGTCTCCTCGATCCCTGTGGCCCGCAAATGGAAAACCGTCTTTCCGGCGGTCGCTGCAGCCGATTTCGACCACTGCGCAAAGGAGAGTGGTTGTGCCGCTCGCGGCATCCTCGGCAAGGCGATCGAAAACGCCAACCACCTCGCCTTCCGGCAGAAGATCAGCGGCATCAACCGAACGGTGAACCGGCTTGTGCGCTACCAGCCGGACGCTGAGAACTACGGCTCCAAGGATTATTGGGCAACGCCGGACGAAATTCTCGCTCGCGGCAAGGGCGACTGCGAAGACTATGCCATTCTGAAGATGGCCGCTCTGACGGCGGCCGGCCTGCCGGCGGAGGCGATGTCGGTCGTCGTTCTGCGCGATGTCCGACGCAACCTCTATCACGCGGTGCTAGCGATCACGACGAGCCAGGGCCACTTCATTCTCGACAATCTGAGCGATGAGGTGAAGCTCGACCGTGCCCTGCCCAACTACCAGCCGCTCTTCTCGGTCAGCGCCGACCGCTCTTGGATCCACGGCGTCAAGTCGACCGGCGACAAGGTCGCTTCGGCTGCACCTCTGTCCGATGTCATGCCCGGGGAGGGGTCGATTCCGGTAGGGGACGAAATGACACGCTAAGCGCCGTGGCCACGTTCACACGACGGGCATATGGCCGGTTTCCGCCGCACAACGGTGGTTGGACGGGCACCTAGTAGACGGCATGGCGCGACCCTCTCCGGCCGTTGCCGTCGCGAGACACGAAGCTTGGAAGGGGTTACCAAGCGGTCCTTGCACCCGGTGGCAATCACTGCAGTTGACCTGGCATCCCCATCGCACACAGAAGCACAGGGCCCTTCGATAATGCGCGATCTCTCCCGGACGAGGGCGGCGGGGACGCTAGCAGCCGCTTCAATCCGGCAGCAGTGCCAGGTCGAGCCGTGCGAGGCTCTCCGGATCCGCAATCGCCCAGATCGCAGTGATTTTTTCATCCTTGAACGAGAGACGGAGCACGATGCGCTGACGTTCGTCGGGAGCTATGACGAGACCAAAGCCTCTATCCACAAGCACCGGCAATGCGCTGCGCGCACGACCTTTGAACGCCTCTGCCACCGCCATTGCGCCGCGGATTTCAGGAGCTGAACCCTGACGCATAGCTTCGTTGTCAGCCCGGAAGGCGACGTCCGGATCGAGCACTGAAACAAGTGCATCGAAGTCGCCGTTTTGCGCGGCTGCGAGAAAGGCTTCGACGAGCCTCCGCTGGCTGGCGCGGTTGGCGTTGGACGCAATGGGCGAACCTTGTACGCGGCGGCGGGCTCGGCTTGCGAGCTGGCGTGTTGCCTCCGTGGAACGGCCGACAATGGGAGCGATCTCACCGTACGGTACGGCAAATACATCGTGCAGCACGAACGCCAGCCGCTCTGCGGGGGCAAGTTTTTCGAGTACTACAAACAGGGCTAGGCCAACCGAATCCGCTGCGGATATTTGATCCTCCGGACTTTTGCCAGGTTCGCCTGTGCCGATAGGATCGGATTCGATTTTGTCGAGCGGTTCCTCGCGCCGCGCTTTGCGTGATCGCAGAATATCGAGGCAGATTCGGGCTGTGACCGTGGTTAGCCAACCGTCCAGGTTCGTGATGTCCCCTGCCTCCGTCTGGGACAGGCGCAGCCACGTTTCCTGCACCGCGTCCTCCGCCTCGTTCAATGAACCGAGCATGCGGCAGGCGACTGCGCGCAGGTGGGGGCGATTGGTCTCGAACTGTTCCAGTGAGATTTTTTTTGCTTCCATCGGTCACATTTCCTTCGTTGGCTCCGTCATGAGCATGACGAACGAAACCTGGCGGATGTGACAGCGGTCGGTTCCGGCGGTGGTGTCGTCTCATTCAAACGCCGACGCTCGCACGGAGCAGAGAGGTATAACAATGTTCAGCAAAATCATGTTCGCCGTCTTGTTTGTGTCAGATCAAGAAAAGGCACTCGACTTCTACACGAGTAACTTCGGCTTCGAGAAGGTGGCCGACAACCCCGGGCCTGAGGGCCGATTCCTGTCGATGAGCTACAAAGGTCAGGGATGGCCGATCCTGCTTTGGCCCGGCAGAGGAGGCCGCGCGGCTTCCGAGGAGGACAAAATGGGCACGATCTTTCTTCAGACGGACGATCTTCGGAAGGACTTCGCCGAGCTCAAGGCGCGCGGCATCAAGTTCGTCGAGCCGGAGCCCGAGGACTACGCCTATGGCGTGCGGGTGACTGCCCTGGATCTCGATGGCAATCGGATTGCTCTGCGGCAGCAGGGAAGCCCACGGCAGCTCGGGAAATAGCGAGCCGGAAGACGGCGCGATAGAGCTTGGCGAAACTCCCACTATTGATGGGAGCTAAGCCGCGCCGAAAGGCTCAATTGCATCCAGTGGCGAGTGCCCGCCGATATCCGATGCCTCATGACTTCCCCACGCAAACAGCACTCGCCGTATCTGTGATCCTCGGCGAGTATCTATGGCCGAAGGAGCAAAACGTTTAGGGTGCCTTTCGCCCCCAAATCCGGAATTGTCCCCGGGGAGGGCGTCGCGCTTCGCTAAACCTCAATCCCAAATGCAGTACCTTTCGCCGAATGGGCGGCGGCTCGAAAGGGTGGCCATTGTAAATACGCAGCCGCAGCGACGGTCCCGTTGGATCAGGCTAGAATAAAGCCGATGATAACGTCCTGGTCGGAGAGCGGAGCGAGGGCGGCGGTAAGCTTGCCCCGCGCGATCTGCCCCTGCGCTCCTATGGTGAAGCCGGCCGATTGCGGCTCGCCGGGGGTCTCCTTGAGGCGGCGCACGAGATCGACAAACTGAACGTCGAAGGTGAGCCGCAAGCCCTGTGCGGGTTGGGGCAGGTGCGACCGCAGGACACGAGATTGGACGAAGGAGAGGAAGGGTGGGTTATAGGCAATGATTTGCTTGTTCCCCGTGAGCGCAAAGGCCGGCGACGGGCTTGCGCGGACCTGGCCCGCAACCATCGCAAGATTGCTGCGCTCCTTGGCCGACGATAGTTCGTCGCGCAGGTAGCACGTGGCGATAAAACGCAGCCGCGCCGTCAGGTTGCCTTCTCCCTCGAGTTCTGTTTCGCAGGCAGCAATGATATCGGCGAGCCTGCTGCCTTGCCGCGCGGCGAGTTCTTGAAGGCTCTGCCAATAGATCTCCTCGAGCTTGATCCCGCGGCGTTGACCGCCGACGGTGACGACGCGGAACCGCAGCGCGCTCAGGTCAGCGTTGGGCGGGGGAGGCGGCGTCTCGTTCATTGGTCAGCGCTCCCGCAGAGCTTCCTCGCGCGCCTTGTTGATCGGCTTCATCAGATAGGCAAGGATCGTTTTCTTGCCGGTCATGATATCCACAGACGCAATCATGCCGGGCATGATCGCATATTCGCGCCCATCCTTCACCAGCGCGGCTGTGTCGGTCTTGACGCGCACGAGATAGTAGGTTTCGCCATTGTTCTGATCGACCAGACTGTCGGCGCTGATGGTCTCGACGACACCGCCGAGGCCACCGTAAATCGAGAAATCATAAGCCGAGACCTTGATCAGCGCCGGCTGGCCGGCGCGCACGAACGCAACGTCCCGTGGAGATAGCCGCGCCTCCACGAGCAGAATCTCCGACGTCGGCACGACCCCGGCGATCACCCCACCGGGCGTGACATAGGCGCCGACCGTGTTGACATCGAGTGTGTTGATGATGCCGTCGACCGGCGAACGAATGTCGGTGTTGGCCACCCGGCTGCTGGCGCCGCGGATGGTTTCCTCTATTACGGAAAGCTGCGAAAGCGCCTCGGTCTTCTCAGCCAGGGCCTCCTGCTTCAGTTGCAGCGACAATTCGGTCACCTGGAGGGTTGCCTCCCTGAGTGCCGCCTCCAGCTTTCCGACCGACTCCTTCCAGAGGGCAAGCTGACCCCTGGTGTCGGTCAGTTCTTTCTCGACCCTGAGCACCTCGGTCTGCGCGACGAGCTTGCGCTTGATCATCGGCGCGAGCATTCCCTGTTCTTGCTCGCTCAACTGCAGGCTCTCTGTCAGGCGGGCGATATTGGCCGCTGCTTCGGCCAGTTCCTTCTGGCGCTGACCTTCACGGGCCTGCATGACCGACAGCTTGTTGTTGAAATTGCCGGCCTTGGCTTGAAGCAATTGTTCCTCGTTGGCGCAGATGGCCGGCGCGACCTTGGTGATGTCGTCAGGACATTTGTATTTTGCGTCGTAGGCCCCGGTCTCCTCGAGCGCCAGCCGCGCGATTTGCGCGCGCAGCGATCGCCCTTTGGCCTCGAGTTCGCCAAGGGAGGAGCCGCTCGCGGTATCGTCGAGCCGGAGGATCAGGTCGCCGCGGCGAACGACCTGTCCGGGCTGCACCGCGATCTCGCGCACGATGCCGGGCTCGCTCGACTGGATGATCTGCGTCTTCGAGACGGGGATGACCTTGCCTTCACCGCGGGCGATCTCATCAACCTCCGCGATCGCCGCCCAGGCGACGAAAGAGCTGATCAGCAAGCCTATGACAAGCAACCCGGCGCGCGCGGCTAGTGGCGGTTTCTCAGTCATGCTGACCCCTCCCGCCACGTGCGAACCGACGCCTTTTTGTTATCTTTGTGAAAGCGTGCATCATAGGCCAGCTCCCGCCACCGGGCCGGCAGGGCCGGGCCGCCTCTGCAACTGCTCGATGACCTCGGCCTTCGGGCCATCGGCAACGACGCGCCCGCGGTCAAGAACCAGCAGCCGATCGACGAGGCTCAGCATGCTGTGGCGATGCGTCGATATCAAAAGAGTGACATCGCTGCTGAAGACAGTGGAGAGCTTGTTGATCAGCTCACGTTCGCTTGCAAGGTCCATTGCCCCGGATGGTTCATCAAGGAAGACGACCTTTGGCTTGCGCAACAGCAGCCGTGCGATGGCAACGGCCTGGCGTTGCCCGCCGGAAAGTTGAGAACCGCGTTCACCCACGGGCATGTCGTAGCCGCGCGGATGGTGGGAAACGAATTCGTCCACGCCGGCAAGCCGCGCTGCCGCCACCACTTCTTCATCGCTGGCGGTCGGGTTTGCCATCAGGAGGTTTTCCTTGATAGTGCCCGAGAACAGATCCGAATTCTGCGACACGAACGAGACTGCCGAGCGAACGACGGAGGGGTGCAGTTGGCGAATATCGACACCATCGAGCAGGATTCGCCCCGCGCTTGGCGGATAGAGGCCGGCAAGCAGCCGGCCGATCGTCGTCTTGCCGGAACCGATGCGGCCGATGATGCCGACCCGCTCTCCTGCCTTGATCGCCACGTTCATGCCGCTGACGACCTTGTGGTCGGTACCCGGATAGGCGAAGTCGAGATTTGCGAAGGTAATGCTGCCGTTGCGGATCTCGCGATTGACGAAACCGATCGTATCGGGCCGATCCTCCGGCTGCTCCATCACCGCATTCAGGATCCGCAGCGATAGAAGTGCCTGGCGCAGCCGCGCCAGCGTCATCGCAATCTGGCCGAGCGGCGCGACGGCGCGGCCGGCCAACATGCTGGCGGCGATGATCGCGCCGGAGGAGATATTGCCCTCCGTGAATTCATAGGCGCCGGCCACGACGATGCAGACCGTCACCAATTGCTGCACGAACTGCGTCGCGTGCGACGCCCAGGAGGAGATTTCCTTGATTTTCTCGGCCGTGTTTGAGGAATGCTTGGCCAGTTCGTTCCAGCGGCGGAGCAGCTGTTTTTCCGAATGCAGCGTTTTCACCGTCTCGATCGCGCTGATCGTTTCGACCAGCAGCGCCTGGCGCTGGGCGGACTCGTTAGACGCCGCGGCGACGCGATTGCCGATCTTGTGCTGCGCAACGTAGCCGATCACGAGGCTCAAGATAAAAGCAATCGCTGGAATGAGTGCGATCCAGCCTGCCACCCCATAGATGGCCGCGATGAAGACGAAGACGAAAAGACTGTCGATGATCATGCTGAGCGTATTCGACGTGAAAAACTCCCGCACGAATTCGTACTGCATCGCCCGGTTCGCATACTCGCCGGTGGACGGCGGCCGCGACGCCATGGTTGCATGCAGGATCTTCTCGAACAGCATGTAGGAGAGTTTCAGATCGGCCTTGCGGCCGGCGTAGTCGATCAGCGCCGCGCGTACCGTCTTCAATAGAAAGTCGAAGAGGATGGCGGTACTGATGCCCAGCGCCAGGACCCAGAGTGTCGCGACCGCCTTGTTCGGTAGGATGCGATCGTACACATTCATCGTGAAGAGCGGCGCGGCGAGCGCCAGGACGTTGATGAAGAATGTCGCGACCGCCACCTGCACATAGGCTTGCCAGAAGGGCTTGATCGTCGAGGTCAGCCAGTGTCGGCGGTCGATGTTGCGCGCCTCGCCAACACCCCGACCGGCTGCCGTGTTCAAATAGGTCGCCGAGAACGACACGGCATAGGCGAGCCCGCCGAGTTGCAGATCAGAAAGCTTCGCTGCCGTCTCGTCGGGCCTCGCCAATTTGTTCGAAAGACTGAGAGTGCCGTCCGGCGCCTCCTCCAACAACGCCGTGGCGCTGCCATCGCGAAAGACGAGCAGCAGCGGGAACACGAAATCGCGATTGGCAAGGGCCCGGGTGGAAACGAGCTCCGTCTCCAGGCCAACGCGCTCGGCTATGCGGGAAACGTCTTCGGCGCTCGGCGACCGGGCGTCGAAGGGAACGTCGGAATAGAGCACGCTGTCTGACGAAGGGCGGTTCAAGAAGATGCAAATCTCCTTGAACGCCTCGGAAAAGCCGGTCAGGGACGGGCCAATCTGCACATGCCTGTCAATAGCTTGCATCACCACCGGTTGTGTCCGCCCTCGCGAGGACTATCATTTCTGCCGGATCGGCGCCAACAAGTCGAGTGGCAAGTCGTTCGTCTGGCGCGACGGAACACGGCGATAGGTTTCCGTAGCCGGCGCGTCCGGAACATTGAACTCGTTGCGGGCGTAGGCTTCGGATTGAGCCGGTGCTTTGATCTGCATCGTCGACAGAAGCTGTCCGGTTGCGGCAAGCAGGCGATATTCGGCAAACAAGGCCGCGTACTGCGACGTCTTTGCCAGGATACTGACGTTGAAACGCGCGTTCTGCGCGCCCAGCACGTCGAGCAGCGAACGCTGGCCGACCTTGAGCTGCTCGCGATAGGACTCGACGAGCTGCACGTTCATCTGGGCCTGCGCATTCAGCGTGCGCGAAATGTCATACTGGCTCGTGCGGCGTTCCCAGGAAATGCGAACGGCCTCCTCGACCTCACGATGCGCCTGGTGGAAGACCAGCCGCTGCTCGCTTGCCCGGCGCATCTGCTCCTGCTCATTGGCGATGTCGATGCCGCCACGATAGAGATTCCACTTCGCGACGATCCGCGCCTGCGCGTCCCAGGTATTGCCGGTCGAGCCGTCGATATCGTTCCCGCTGCGCACGCGCCCTTCGGCAAAGACTTCCGGAAGCATGTTCGAGCGCGCGGCCTTTACCTGCGAGTCCGCGACATTGATGTCGGCATCGGCGGCCTTGATGCGCGGGTTGTTGCCGCGGGCGATGCCGATCGCTGTCTCCAGCGTTTTCGGCAAGACGTTGGCAACCGACTTCGGCATGGACGGCTTGGTAAGCGGCTGGCCTACCAAGCGATTGAAGCTGATCTTGACGGTATCGAGCGCTTCCTCCGCTTCCAGTAGGCGGGCCTTTGCGGAAAGCAGGCGTTCACTGGCCTGCTGGCGATCCGCGTCGGTCAACGTTCCACCTGAAATCAGCGAGCTGATATCCGACAGGATCGACTGATGCACGCCGACGTTCTTGCGGGCTTCCGCCACGATCTGCTGCTGAAGAATATACTCGAAGTACTCGCGGACGATCTGCAACCCGATGGTTTCGGAACGCTCCAGAACACGGAAGGAGGCGCTGTCGACGCGTGCTGCCTGCCGCTCCAGCTCGGCCCGACGACCGCCGCCGTCGAAGAGCTTCTGAGTGACGGTCAGACCAACATCGGAAGGATAGAGCGGGTCGTTCTCGATGGAGGCGAGCCGTCGGCCGTTGTCCTCGAGATGGCGCACACCCGTCGAAGCTTCCACATCGAGGCTCGGCAGATAGAGGCCGCGGGCCTGCCGCAGTTCGAACTCGATCGCCTCGCGGTTCTCCATCGACTGCCCGATCTCCGGGTTCGATTCCATCGCGATTTGAAGCGCTTCCCTGAGCGTCATCGCTTCGGCCGCACCACCCGCAAACACGGTCGACGCGAGCAGAATGGAAAACAGCCCGCCCTTAAAGGTTTTCCCCACGTTCAATACTATCCCCCTCGCAATCAGTACGCCACGCTTGCAAATCCAAGCGCACATTAAAGCTGCAGAAATTTATCGCTAAATAATACAGCTGTAATAAAGGGCGGCCACCACTTTTGGGGTGGTGCAAGTGCATCCCAACCTTTCGCACGGCCATGTTGCAAAAATGGAACAATCGCCCCGCTAAACCGGGACCCGCTAACCTATTGAAATGAAATTGGTCGCGCGTAGCTGCTTCAGGACTTGAGCCAGTTCAGAGCGACTAAGAAGCGGTCCACAATTCAATGAAGACGCGAAATCAGCAGTTGAACCTCAGTCGCGGCGTGCAAAGACTAGATTTTCACCTGACGCGGGCGCCAGCGCCCGCATTGATTCAAGCCGAGGGCAGGCGGACAAAACCGACGCTCTGAGTCTCCGCGGCAGCAACTGCAACGGCCTCGGAAGCGGCGGCGCGGCGTAGCCGCTCCAGATCAACACTGCCGTCGAACAACGCACCGCCAACGCTGAATGCAAGATCGACCTTGCTGCCGTCGGCCGCAAAATGCGACGAGGTCAGCGCTTTCGTCAGGCGTGTGCAAACCTGCTCTGCATCGGCTTCGGTCGCACCCACCAACAGGACGTCGAAGCTCGCTGGACCGGTTCGCGCGACGACATCATCGCGCCGCACCGAGGTGCTGATGGTGGAGGCGACGAATTGGAGCAGTTCGTCACTCCATTCCGGGCCGAAGGCGGCGCCGACATCGTCGAGGTTGTTGATCCGCAGATGGATGAGAGCCCCATGAAGCTCCTCGTCAGCGCGCTGACGGCGGCGCTCGAGACCATTGACATGCTGGACAAGCCCGCGGCCGGTAACGCAGCCGGTCGTAGCGTCATGGGCAACGACGTGGTTGATCTGGTTGCGGAGGCGCTGGGCCCGGCGAAACTGCATGGCCGCAGCGACGATCAGCGGCACACCCATCAGCAAGGAAATCAAGGCCGCGCCGACCACTGCGGCCGCATAGGGCCGATCGACGAGAGCGACTAGGCTGAGATAGACCAGAACCTGGGCGAGTACGGCGAAACCAACGATGCCGCCGAGGACATATCGCACGATCCGCCAGTCCCTCTGCCCGTTGAATGGTAACTCTCTCTGCATGCATCCAGCTCCCGATTCACTGACGATAATCGGTCTAGTGCAGTTTTATGCATATTCCCTTTCCCAGGTATCTACAACTTTATGCACCGGACAGAATGCCCACGGGAATGCACCAAAACGGCATAACTGCCGCCTGAATATTCGCGCCCGGCGTGCGATTTCAAGATAGCCGCGGGGAAAATCCTGTTCTTCCGCTGTCGGAAAAGCGCGCCTGGCTCCTCGTGCGCACTCGAAGGTTCACCTGTAATACCAGCGCAGGTTGATATGATGCCGCTCTGCGGGGGGACAGGTATTCGCTGATCGGAGCGGCGACATGCTACGATCCTATGCCGGACCAACGGGGTGTCTTTTGATTCTCGTCCACCATTTGACCCTGGCGCTTGGCGGACTTTGGTCCTACTCCTGATCCGACTTCAGTCCGCTTTGACACCGGCCCGCTTGTTCCGCACGCTGATAGCATTGTTGGCTGGTGTCGCGAAAATGAGGATCAAGAACTCTCTGCGCCGACTTCTTTCGCCGTCGGTCGGGCAAAGACCGGCGCCCAGGACGTATGTTCTGGAGTCGCTTCTTGACCTTTGCCAAGCCTACAACCTGGCGGTCGCGGAGCTGCACAGGTTGCAGGTAGAAACGCATCCGCGGGAAGATGCGATCCGGGAGTTTGAAGTGCTGTGTCGCGATATTGAAGTACAGCTCATGTCATGCATAGAGAAGGTGGACCGCGTCGGCAAAGCGGAAGGTCCGCACTGAAAGCCTGCCACGGGTCGTTTGCGGGCGCGCTCGCCCAATGCCCTCTAGCGATCCGGGCTTTTATCTACAGGTTTTGTCGAGGCGGTTGTCTCGGTCGAACCCACACTATCGACGGCCGGTTTGCCGTCTGGCAGAACATGCCCAATCTCGACAACCTGTCGAAGCCCGGGCAAAGTTCTGTTCCGAGGAGATGTCATGCCTACGCGTCGGAAATTTCTTACCGCAGTCAGCTCGGGAGCCGTTTGTCTGTTCGCCACAGCTCTTCCATACACCGTCGACCCTGCCGGCGTGTTGCTGGAACTTGTTCCCCAAGCCGCTTTTGCCAAGAACGGCGAGAACAATGGCAATGGTGGGGGGGGCGGCGGTGGAAACGGTGGAGGCAATGGCGGAGGACATGGCGGTGGTAACGGCGGAGGAAACGGAGGGGGCAGGTCCGGAAAAGACAACTCGAGCGGCGGCAATGCTCGTGGCAATTCGACGGGTGCCGGCGGCGGTGCGCCCAGGGTCGGCGTGCGCCATTCCGATGGCATGAGCGAGGAGATCAGCGGCGGCCGCTACATCATGAAGGATGCGCGTGGGCGAACGATCATCAACCGAAGGGCGACCCTTGCGGACCTGAAGCGAATTCAGTCCCTCATTCAATGACCGGACGCCAATCGACCGCGTCCCGCAGCACCATGGCAGCCTCGGTTCGGTTGGTGACGCCGAGTTTGGCCATGATCTGCGTCATATGGTGCTTTACTGTCTTTTCCTGAAGCTCGAGCTTCCGGGCGACATGCTTGTTGCTCATGCCTGCAGCCACCAACTGTAGCACTTCATGTTCGCGCGCGGTCAGGCTGGCGACCAGGCCCGAAAGGTTTGTCGGACCGCGCGTGCGGTTGGAGAGAAGTTTGGCTGAGAGCGCCGGAGTGACATAGCTCTCGCCCGCGGCGACGCTGCGTATGATTTCCGCCAGCGCTCGACCGCCGACACCCTTTAGCACATATCCCAGCGCTCCTCGGTCGAGGGCCGCGGTGACATCGTCGCTCGTTTCGGAAACGGTTAGCATGATGATCTTTTGCGATGGCGATAACTCGAGGATAGGGAGGATTGCGTTCAGGCCGCCCCCCGGCATGGATATGTCCAGCAGCAAGACATCGGGACGCAGATTCTCGGCAATAAGTAGGGCATCATCCCTGGAACTCCCCTCGGCAACGATTTCGAAGCCGCCGATCTCCAGCAGGCTTCTCGTTACGCCCTCTCGAAACAAGGGATGATCATCTACCACGGCTATGCGTATCGCTGTCTTCATACCGCTTTTGTCTCCTCGGTGCTGATTGTCATACGAATAACGGTGCCGGTGGTGGAGACTTTAATCTCGAAGGCTCCACCCAAGCTTTCGATGCGTTCCCTTAATCCCTCAAGGCCAAGGCCGGTTGGCACAACGTGATCCGGGTCGAAGCCAGGCCCATTGTCCCCGACCTCGACCATCACCTGCTCACCCACCGTCGATTGCGAGACACGCTGGCCGACGCCGCCACCATGGCGGTAGGCGTTGTTGAGAGCTTCCTGCACGAAGCGGTAGATGCAGATTTTGGCAGATAGAGAGAGGTGGTCAGGCGGGTCGAACGCCGACAGCTCCACGGTCGTTCCCGTTCGCTGCTGATGGGCGTGAACGACCCGCTTCAAGATCTCGGGCAGGGTCGCCGTTTCTATCTGCGGCAGAACAAGACCGCTGCAGATCGTCCGGATCTCCTGCATTGCTTCATCAAGGCTTTCCTTGATTTCGGCGATGCTGCGCTCGCGCGTTGCGCGGGATGTTTTCGGGTTGGTGAAGGCATCGCTGTCGAGCCGCAGGGAGGCGAAGGCCAGCAGTTGCGCCGGCCCGTCGTGCAGATCAGCTCCGATGCGGCGCAGATGGCTTTCGTTGAGCGCCGCCGTGCGCTGTGAGGCCCGCTGGAGACGTCCACGTAGAGCCTCGTTCTGAGCGAGCAACGTGGAAAGCTCGGCGATCCGATCCTTGAGTGCATGGCGCTGGTTTTCGATCGTCCGGCTGCCTCGCAGCACGATCGCAGACAGGACCACGAAAAAAGCGAGCGTAAAGGCTGCGACCGCTAACCAGGTATAGAAACGCGCTTGGTTCAAGCCATGTTGGAAATCATAGGAGACTTCATGAAATTCGGAAACTGCGACGACCTCTCCCGACCACGGTTGCAGCACCGGATTGTAGATCTCAAGGACCGGCATGTCGGCTGGGCGTTTGTCTGACTGCTCCCCTGATTGATCGAAGAGCGCCACCATGCTGCCAGAGAATGCCGTTCGCAGTTCGTCGTTGAGTTCGAGCCGTTTTCCAATCTGGGCCTCGTCGCTTGAATAGAGAACCGTGCCGTCTGCCCGCCAGAGGCGGAAGGACAAAAGACGGTCTCCCAAGGCGCCCTGACCAAGGGTTTCGTCGAGCGCGCGTGCGACAGCGCCGTCGAGTATCTGGGTCCTTTGCATATCGGGCAACAACGGTGCGATCACACTGTCGACATAGAGGGCCGTGGTCGCGGCGGAGTTCCGAGTGACTGCCTCCTCGATAAGGCGTGAAACAAACGCCCCGACCAGCACCATTGCAGCCGCTGCAACAAGGCCGCCGATCAGCAGGAACTGCGTTGCCAGTGAACGGGCGTTCCAATTTTTGATGAGTTGGGTGGCGCGCACGAAATTTCCCGGGATCGACGCTGGTCGCCAGCGTCGCTGTGGTACAACAAACCCGCGATACCCTAACCGCTTGGGCAGGCCGGTCAATCCTGTGGCTCGGTTCTCAATCCTTGTCGGACCTTTGGCTGTCTGCCCGACAGGACCAAGGTCCTATTGGCTGCCGCAATGGTCCGGGGGGCATAGTCGCTCCCTTTTGCCCAAGATAAGTTCAGCTCACCTGCAAGCGCGGCCCTCATCAAAGTCGGTGCCGCGGCTATTCGAGGAGGAGTTTCCTATGGTTTTCGCGAAAGCAATCGCTCGTGGCGTCGTGGCGCTGAGTTTGGTCGTGGCTCCCGCGGCGGGCGGGATGGTCGGTGCTGCCGGCACAGCCCTGGCCAAGGAGGGCCATGGCAATTCCGGTGGTGGTGGCGGCGGTAACGGAAATGGCGGCAGCCATGGCGGGGGCTCGGGTTCCAGCCATGGAAAATCGGGAACCGCGCGTGCAAACAAGGACACCCGGCCGAGCAAGGCCAGCGCCAGCGACAAGCCGACGTGGAAATCGTTGTTCACACGTGGCAAAGGACCGGACACGGCGAAAAAAGCTGCGAAGGCCGACAAGCTGACCAAGGTGGAGCCAATTGAAGCTGGCGTCGGCACGCCGGGACTGCGCTCCCTGAACCGCAACTATCACGCTTATCTCAACTCGAACGATCCCCGAATGGCCGCGGTTTCTGCCTACGCCATCGCCTATGCCGAGTTCGAAGCCGAGAATGGCGTAGACGCCATCCCAAGCGACCCGGCCCTCAGCGACGAGGCCCTGCGCGACGCGCTTGCCGGCTTCTCGAAAGACGGTGTCGTGACCGATGATATGCTTGACGAAGCCAAGGATATTCTTGGCGTCGGGCCCGATGTCGGCAAGATCGATCAGATCCGCGACACACTTCCTCCGACCACCTTGAATTGACGGTTGTGGACAGCCAGCTCTGCGGGCCCAGACAGTTGATCCGGGTCCGCAATTGAGCTGAGAACCAGGCTCAGGACCTACTGAGTGAGGCGGTTCCAAGTTCAGCTGAGTTTTGATTCACTCATGGCAGGAGGATCTGTCATGAGTGATCTGTTTTTCTGACGCCAGCGCGCGGCCGCGATGGCTGCAACGCACACGAACAATCCACCGAGGCGGATGCCGTGGAGCGGCTGCACACTGACGGCGGCACTCGCCTCGGCGGAATTGACGGGCGTTGTGCGGGTGACCTCCGCCGTCGTATTTCCACACAACAGCTCGAAGGCGACCTACGCGAGAGGATCGCTGGTCGCCTATCGAACTTGCTTTCTGCTTCAGTCTGTCGCCGGCGTCGGACTTCGAAGCGCCTTCATGACACCATCAGGCGATTGCGCGCACGGGCGCCATGAGCGCATGCATCTCGCCGGAGATCCCCGCTGCAATGTCCGCGCGCGTCATTGCCATGTGCAGGTTGGCTGCGACAAAGCCGGCAGGATTTCCGCAGTCGAACGTGCGGCCGCCAAATTCGAAGGCGCGAATTTCCTGGTCTTTCATCAGAGTGATCATAGCGTCGGTCAACTGGATCTCGCCGCCTGCGCCGGGTTCCTGGTTTTCGAGGATGTTGAAGATCTCGGGCTGGAGAATATAGCGCCCTGAGATAAACAGGTTGCTCGGCGCCGTGCCCGGAGCCGGTTTTTCCACGAGGCCATCGACCAGTGCGCCCCCGATGGTCTGCTTCAGGGAAACGATGCCGAATTTGTGGGCCTCTTCCGGCAAGCACCGTTCGACCGCCACGACATTGCCGCCATGCCGTTGATGAAGGCTCGTCATCGATTGGAGGCAGGGCTCGTGATCGACCATCAGCATATCCGGCAGCAGCACGGCGAACGGTTCGTCGCCGACGATGTGGCGCGCGGTCCACACAGCGTGGCCAAGGCCACGGGCCTGTTGCTGACGCACGAATGAGATGCTTCCCACATCGGGCGTTGCCGTTGCCAGCCGGTCGGCAAGCGGGTTCTTGCCCGCCTTGCGAAGCGTGGCATCGACCTCGAATGCATGATCGAAGTAATCTTCGATCGCGCCCTTCATGCGGCCGGTGACGATAATGACGTGTTCAATGCCCGCGGCAAACGCCTCGCTGACGATATAGTCGAGGATGGGCCGGTCGACGATCGGCAGGAGTTCCTTGGGAACGCTTTTCGTTGCCGGCAGCATTCGCGTACCGAATCCGGCGGCCGGGATGATCGCCTTGCGCACTTTGTTTTGCATGTCAGCACCTTTTCGCTTCAAGCAACTCGGGAGATTTTCGCGGGTGGGGATTTGAGGATGTCGTGCATCTTGTGCGCGACACCGTTTTCGGTGAGGAAACGGTACATTTCGCCGTATGTGTGGAACCAGGCTCGGTTGTACCTGTCGAAAAGGGCCTGGTCCCAATAGTCCTCCAGGCAGAACGCCGTCTGCCCGAAGATGTCGAAACTGGGGATCTTGAATGTGTCTGAGAATTCGGCCGTTCGGCTGTCATAGGTGCAGTAGATCGACGGGACCCCGTTCGCCAGCGCCATGAGATTGCCGTGCAGGCGGTAGCCGAGCACCAGGTCCTGGGCGCTGATCAGCCGTTCGTAATCGGCAACGACATCGGAATAAAAAAGCCTTTGCTGGTAGAGACGCAGCATCGTCTCATCGAGATACCACGATGATGTCCAATGGTCGGCCTTGAGCGCGGCGAGCGCTTCGTCGCGCTGCACACCGTCTCCCAGAACGAGCTTTTTCTCCTCGACCTCGCCTTGCGTCAACAGCACGGTCTCGAAGCGCCCGGCCATGGTTTTCACCAGTTCGCGGTGGAAACCGAGATAACGTTCGATGTCCTTGGCGTAGGCGTCGGAGACCTCTCGCCTGACGGTGACCCCGACTTTGCGAACCTGTTCGAGTGGCGGCAGCGTGATACGCAGTTCCGGGTCGTTCAGGCGGAAGGCGGTCGGGCATCCGATGATCCGGACGTTGCGGATGCCGAGGTCCCAGAGGACTTCGGCCGAATAGGCGCCGCGCACACCGATCGAGGTCGTCGATTCGGACATCAGGCGCAGGACGGCGCGCGTATCGTCGGAGAGCCTGATTTTTCCATCTACCGGCGCCTGTGCGCCGATGCCAAAGCCGATCACAGGCAGGCCGAGCGCCTGCAGGACCGTCGCTGCTGCCTCCCAGTTCATGGCGTCGTGAATGTAATTGGACCCACGCAGGAACACGTAATCGTATTCCTCCCGAAGCCGGGCGATTTCGCGCGGCCTGAATTCCGATATTTCGAGCACGCCGAGTTCTTCGAAACGCAGCAGTTTCAGCGACGAGTCGAAGACGAACGCATCGCCCATATTGTGATAGGTGTTGATGTGAGACTGGATGTCTTGATGTTGATACCAGCGAACGCTGTCATGTGCGTAGACTTCGCCGGCGGGGATCATGACCAATATGCGTGCCAAAAGCTTATTCCGTCATTGGAACTGTGACGAGACGCGCATCTCGACGCGATGTTCGCGAGGCGCGGCATTGTCTTTCTCGCGCAGCAGGCTGCGATAGACGCCGAGGTGTTCCCGCGCGCAATCCTTGAAGCTGAACGGACCGCGCATGGTGCTGCGCAATCGTTCCCAGACCGTGTCGTCGTTCAGGACCTCGACGATCCGGTCTGCGAGATGCTGGCCGTTGCCGGCGCGGAAGTGCAGGCCATCGGCGCCATCGCGGACTTTCTCGGCCATGCCGCCAATGTCCGAGCAGATGATCGGCCGGCGGTGCAGCAGCGCTTCCTGGATGACGACGGGTGAATTCTCCCACCAGATCGATGGAAAGATCACCCAATCAACGGAGCGCATGAGCTTTGGCAGATCCGCATTCTGGTAGCTGCCGTAAAAGCGCACCCGACGACCGGCTCGCTCGATCAGCTTCTTCATCCGCTCCTGGAACTCGACCGGCTGGCGCTCGAGGTTCGCGCCGAAGATCATCAGGTAGGCGTCATCGCCCCATATCTCATCCGGTACACGGCCGATGGCATCGATCAGCACATCCACGCCCTTGAACGGTGTCATCTGACCGAAGAAGGCGAAGCGATTGCGTCGCGCGTCGCTTCGCGCCAGTTCGCGCGCCGGCGTCGCCTCCTCGCCCATGATCCCGTTTTCAATGACGTGAATGCGTTGGCGATCTATGCCCCACTCCGCATAGCGCTTGGCGAGAAAGGCGCTCGGCGCAACGAACGCGTCGACCATATCGAGGAGCATGGTGCGCACGAGCGCTTCACGCCGGAGGAACCTTGATGCCGGAATATCCGGAAAACAGCTGTTGCAGGCTGTGGGCGAAGCCTGCTCGCAAAGCTGGCCCGTTGGCCGTTTCACCATCTGCCCGTGGTTATGGCAAATCGGCACGAATTCGTGGAGCGTGAGAAGGATTGCCGCGTCGGGCAGTGCCGAGCGCACCGCATAGAGCGCTTCGAGGCCGAAACCCAGAACGTGATGGAAATGAATGACATCCGGTTTCACATCTCGCACGAACCGCAGGAGATCGCGCTCGATCGACAAGACATCCTCATTCGCGAGGTGAAAATGATCATACGCATCCGTGTGGAACAACACCTCTTCCTGCGGCAGGCGCGCACTCATCAGTGCGGACGACGCGTGCCTTTGCAGCGGCGGGGAGGCGGCCGCGAGGTACACGGATTCGACACCTTCCATCACGTTCAGCCCGCGATGCAGGTTGTGCGAGGCGATCTCCGCCCCGCCCAGCGAAAAGGAGGGGTGCGCATGCGAGATCACTAGGACGCGAAGCTTTTGCTCCCTCATGCGGAAATCCTGTCACACAATCTTTGGCTCTGGTGGGCGCTTCGCCACCGCGACTTGAGTATTTCCGCATCGATGCGTTCGGCGAGCGCGGCAAGTTTGCCGCTTTGCTCTCCTGACATCGGCTCGTCGCAGCCGAGCAACTGGATCGATGGCAGCAAGAAGGCAGGGATGCCTGCCCGGTTGATCCGGAGACCTATCTCGCTGGCCTTTTGCTTTGAACCGAGATAGACGCCGCAATCGCGCATCGCGTCCTTCATGACCGCACGCGGCATGATGCAGCATTCGAGCGACGCGACGTCGACGCGCGTCAATTGCAGTGCTGCAATCGCCATCAGCGGATACCCGGCATAGCGATCGAGCAGCAGTTGATCGCCGTCCTCGGCGAGCCAGCTTCCCGCCCATTTCACCGAGTGATCGTCATAGGCAAGCATCGGCGAAATCACGCTTCCCACGTGCGCCAATCCGACTGCCGTCAGTGCGTCGTACCAGCCTTTGCCGGTAGGGACGAGCGAACCCGCCATGGTTACGATGGTGTCGCATGAAACGACCTCCGCCCCGACTGACAGGAGATCGAAGCGATCCTGCGCCGCAGCTGCGCAGACCAAGCGAACCGAGAGCCCATAGAAGCGTGCCAGCTGTCGTAGACGGACGAGATCCCTCTGGAAGGCGGGCTTGCTGATAACGATCACGAGCGGAGCGCAGCGCGTCTGCGGGTCGAGCGCAACCAATGCGAGAAGCGGGCCGACTTCGGGCACGCCGACCGTGGATCCGACGATGATGGGAACGCCGGCATTTTCATCGAACACCCCGACGTCGACAAACGTTTCCATGCGCGGCGCAGCGCAGGCGGCCTTTGAGAGGAGCGGAACGATCTGGTGATCGACAATCGCCGGCAGCGCCCAGTTGGCGGTATCGAACAGCGCCAATTGCTGGAGTGCGGCGCGCCGCGCAGGCATCCGCTTGGGTGTCAAGGGCAGAAACGCGCGCCGACCTTCTCTCAAGGTCAGTTCGAGATAGGGTGTGGCGTCGAGATTGCTGCCAGGCAGTTTCGCATGCGCGACAAATCCGTGTGCCTGCTCGTCGTTGTCGAGCGATGCCCGGAATGCGGGCTGATCGGCGAAGCTTTGCGAAACGTCGACCCGATCGAGCCGCGTCCAGATGTCGTCGAGCCTGGCTTGCCCGCCCGGCCGCCGCAGTTTGACGGCGGAGACATGTTGTTCCGGGTCGAGCAGCCAGCCGGAAATCAGCATGTCGCCTTCGTCGGTCTCGAAAACCCTGTCGACGTCCATGCGAACCGGGTATGGAAGGCTCGATATCGTGTCCTTGCCGGTGAAGGCGTTTGCCGCCGAACGCAGGCGCAGCAGGGCCTCTGGCGTCGCCCGGGCTTCGAGCAGCACGGAACGGATGTGGTCCGGGGTGTCCAGGGCCGCACTGACCTGCACCCGCGAATGCGCCGGTGTCAGATGCCAGCCTCCGCCCGCATTGTAGATGATGCCTTTGAGAGCGTCAGCGCGCACCCCTCCGGCCGTTTCCAGAACGGCGATGAAGCCCAGCTCACCCTCCGGGATGTCCGGTCGGGCAAAACTGGCGACGAAACAATCGGCGACCGTCGTTGCACCGGCCAGAAGATAGGCCCGGCAACGTCCAGGAATGAATGCGCGGCTCCACCCCATGATGACGATGACGCCATCATGCGTCTCTCCGACCAGTTCGATGAAGCCGTCGGACGGCTGCAGCGCCTTGATCAGCGAAAGCCCGGCGGAAACCCTGTTACGATTGCCCGGCTGCGCCATGAGCTGGTCGGCGAGGCGACTGACGACGGCGGCCGTTTCTCCCGCTGCGGTCTGCGCAATAAGGGTTGCCGCGTCTTCGATCGAAATCGGTCTCGGGGCAACGATGAAACGCTCGCTCATGCGCCCGTCGTCAAGGTCGATCATCGAGATGGGCTGATCGGGCTTCGGTTGCGTCAGGAGTGCCGCGAAGCCGTGTGTCGCCGACGGCGAAGACGCCGACAAGGCCCAGTTTGCGACAAAAGCGCCGTCCCGCGCGGACGTTGCGCCATCCGCCCTGACGGAAACCGAATGACCCCTGGTCCGGCCGCCGCCAAGGACGAGCACGGTTTCCTGATCGATCCGGCTGCAAACGGCCCGACCCTTCCCGAAGCGCAAGGGTGCCGCCCCCGCGCTGCGGGTGCCGTTGGTGCCAGCGAGCCTTTCCTCGATTGCTGTCGCCTGCCGCATCATCATCTTGCCAGCAACGCCAGCAGCGCCCCCGCTGCAAATCCCATGAGGACGAAGAGAAGCAGCACGAGTGGTTTGGTGTCGCCGCCCGCCCGCTTCTGAAGTGTAGAGAGTGTCTTCTCCATGCCCGCCACGACACCATCCATGCGCAGCAGATGTACATCCAGATCATCAAGCCGCCGGCTCATCTCGGCTCGAAGGCCGACGATGCCGGCACGCGGGTCTTCCGCTGCGTCGGGCTCCGCCGCATCTGCGCCGATATGAGGTGCGCGCTGCAGCGAACGTTGAGAAATCTGCAGCTGCCGCTGCGCAGCCATGAGCACGTCGAGCTTGTCGAGCACCCTGGTCAACGGTGCTGCGATCAGCGCTTCGGCTGCTTGCTCATCTGGCTGGGGTACGCGCAGAGGCTGCCCCGCGCCGTCTCCCGTGATCGCCATGACGACGAGATCGCGGCTCCGCTTCTGCACCGCCTCCGGCAGGGCGATCTCGAACGCGTGCTTGCCGTCCCCGATCCCGTTTCGCCTGAGGTCCGGGCGGTTGCGGTCCGCGACCGCTTCTGCGACCGGTGCGCCATCGAGAAGGACGCGCACCTTGAGCCGTTCGCCGGGGGCGGCGGGATCGTGTGCCCAGCCGAACATGCGTCCCCCATCGATGGCATCGACGCGACCGTTGAGGGGGTTGGCGCCTTCGTTCTCGGGCGGCGTGTCGAGTTTCTCTGCGACTTGAGCCATGGGTCCTCTTTATGCGGCCTGAACCTGCTGGAGATTGAAAAGAGCGAGGTAACGTCCAGCTGTCGTGTCGATATCATCGGGCCGAACGGCTCGGCCGGCGAGCTGGCGTAGAAGCGTCGGCTTTTCGATCATCTGGCGCATGGCCGCAGCGAGCTGGCGTGGATCATCGGGTGCCACGGTCAGGCCATTGATGCCGTTCCTGACCAGTTCGGCCATTCCGCCGATATTGCTGGCGATCACGGGGCGGCCTTGCGCCTGCGCCTCCTGGATCACCAGCGGCGCATTTTCCCACCAGATGGAGGGGACGACGGTGCAGTCGACGGCGCCGATAAGGGCGGCGACATCCTCCCGTCGATAGGGGCCACGCCGTTGGACGAAGGGGGCGGTTTCGGAAAACAGGCGGTCGATGTCGGCAACGAATTCCTGGGTCTGAAACGGAGCGCCGCCATGAACGCGCAGCTCGAAATCGACACCATCGGCGATCAGCTGGCGCGCCGCCTCCAGCAGTACCTTGATCCCTTTCCAAGGGTTCAGGTTGCCGAAGTAACCGAAGACGGGGCGGCCGCTCTTGGGTTTGTCCTTGCCGGCTTCGAGCGCCCGGGGCGGCAGGCCGTTGGCAATGACGGAGATGCGGTTTTCGGCAATTCCCCAGTCGACATATCGTCGTTTCAGGAACTCGCTTGGCGCGGCGAAACAATCAACTGTGCTTAGAAGTGCCTTCAGATGTTGTTCCCGCAGCGCGAAGCGGTCGGGCTTGATGTCCTTGAAGCAGGCGTGACAGCGGTCCGGACTGGAGCTGTGGCAGAGCTCTCGCCTGTCGGTGCGCACCATCAGGCCGTCATGGTGGCAGATGGGGTAGTAGTCATGCAGCGTCATGACGATCTTGCACGCCGGGAGCGTCCGGCGCACGATATGCGGGAACTCGGCGCCCATCAGCAGGATATGATGAAGATGCACCACGTCGGGCCGGAATTCGCGGAGCAACTCCACCAGATCAGGCACGAAACCGTAGAGGTCGATCTGGCTCATGAAGAAGCGATCGAAATGCCCAGCCCAAAGCAGGATTTCGTCGCCCGTCGGCCCAATGGCCTGGAAACTCGTACCCGGTCTTGCCTCGCGATGAACCTGGTTGACCGCGCCCAGGAACAGGGCCTCGTGTCCTGCCCGCTGGTAGGCGCGGAAGAGGTCATGGGCAAAAACCTCGGTGCCGCCGGGATGAAGGGCCGGATGGTTGTGCGCCACCACGAGTATGCGCTTGCTCATGGGCGGCTCCGTTGACGCTCACCCACGAGAACATCCTGATAGTGCGTACCGCCCGGCTCGCGCCAGTGGCCGTAGGATTTGAGGGCGACCGAGAGACCGGTACGATTGAACGCGCCCTCAAGAAAGCCGTCGTCGAAGCCGACGGCGGCCAGTGGCGGTTGACCCGGCACGAACCAGCAGGGCCCCTGACCGGCGCGCTCGAAGGCAAGGCGCGGATCGCGGCGGCCCGTGGCATTTCGCCTGGCAATGTCGTCGACGATGAAGGCTGTCATGAACAACCGGCCGCCATGTGCAAGCACCCGGACGATTTCCGCCAGATAGGCCATGACCTCGTCTGCCGGCAGATGCGTGACGACCGACGTCATGATGATGAAATCGAACTGGGCGTCGGCAAATGGCAGTTTCAGCTCCTGGCCCTTGATCGAGCCCGTAGGGTTGTAGAGATCATGGGCGATGTCGAGGCGTTGGAACGTGAAGTTCGGATAGGTCGGCGTCACCGTCGCACGACACCAGCGGATGCCGCCCTCCACGGGGTCGAGGCCATCGTAGCGACCGCGGTCGCCATCGAGATATTGGGTGAGCGGCACGGCCATGCGACCGATGCCGCAGCCGATATCGAGGACGCGATGATTGGCGCGCAAGCCGCCCATGCGGATGAAATGCCCGAGAAATTCCGCGCCGATCGCCCGGAAATCACCGTCGCCGACGAAAATGCTGCTCGCGTCCGGCTGCGGGAGGAACCGGTTGCGCGAGACGCTGTCGGTCAGCCAGCGAAGGTGTGCGTCGTCCAGTGGCGGTGGCGCACCGATTTCATCGCGCGGCAGGGCATCGATCATGCATTCGTCCATTCAATTGTGTGGTCATCGGGCGACGTGGTCTTGGGTCTGCTCGGCGATCGGTAGTCGCGCGCCATCAGCGCGGCGATGTCACCGTCCCAGCGCTGGGTGTGGAGCCAGGAGTTGTATTGGCTGGCGACCCCACGCATGTAGTCCTGGCTGCGTCGGATCGACTGGCGCTCGAAGTGATACAGGCAAGCCGACGGCTCGTAGCCGATCTCGAAGCCGGCCCGGCGGATCTTCAGGCAAAGGTCGCTGTCTTCATAGTCGCCGATGATATAGTCCTCGGTGAAGCCGCCGACGCTCTCGTAGATGTCCCTCAAGGTGACGAGGCAGGCGCCTGTGACACCGGGAACCGTTCGTGCGTGCTGTGCCGGCGCGTAGTCGCTGGGCATGCCCTTGTAGAAGTGGTGGTTAAGCCAGATCCCACGCTGGTCGCGGCCGAAATAGAGGCCCGCGTGCTGCAGCGATCTGTCTTCGAAGATCAGCCTGGGGCCGACCGCGCCGAACGCCCCGGTGACGATCGGTTGTATCAGGGTCTGAACCCAGCCGGGTTCGCAGGGCACGACATCGGAATTGAGCATGACAAGAACGGAGCCGCGCGCCATACGCGCGCCGGTATTGCACGCCCGCGCGTAGCCGCCGTTCCGGTTCATGACCACCAGCCGCATGGGCAAACCGTGCAACAGATGCAGCCCGCCGAGCAGATGCTCGGTCTCGTCCTGAATTTCCGGGGAATCCAGAACGAAGACCAGTTCCGCATTTTCCATGAGCCAGGGGTCCGTGGCCATGCCCGACAGCTGGAAGCGGAGAAAATCGAGAACCTTGTAGAGCGGAATGACGATGGAAACGAGCGGTGCATGCTGCGACAGGCCGTAGTCTCTCGTCCGCTTCACCTCGACCGTCTTGCCCAGACGTTGCTCCACTTCTCTCAGTGCCGGCGCAAGTATCGTGCGGAATGCATCATCGATGGCGTGTTGCGGCGGGACCGCGCGCAGGATCTGGTTTCGCTGCAGCACCGGTTCGAAGGGTTGCGGCGGCGGGATGAGGGGCTTCACGGCCCCTGAGGCGAGCCGCATCTGAAAACGCGGCTGAAGCAGCGGGCCGAGCGATTGATCGAGCGGTAGCCGGGCAACGAAGCCCGTCACATCGGTCTTCGATTTGTCGGCCTGTGTCTGCGCCCATCCGGGGAATTCGTAGATATTGCCGTCCAGCGGCACCGTTTTCCCATCCGCCTGCAGATAGTCGATGCCGGCGAGCATGGATGACGGATCATGATACCAGCCGCCGACGAGCAGACTGTCGGAAAGTGCGAGCGCCAGGTCGACCTGGCCGGATGGCTGCTGTGCCGCTCTCGGAACGTGCCGCTCTTTCAATGGCGCCCGGATCTGCAGGTCGATCGCGGTAGCCGGTCCACCGTTCGGCCAGGTGGCGAGATGCTGAACGAGCAATTCGCGCAGTTCGACCGCGTCGCGTTTGTCGGCCCACCAGCGCGTAAGGTTTGGACATTGCGCTTCGCGCTCGGAAAGCTGCCTAATGGCGACGCCGTTCTTGCTGAGCAGCACAAGCTGAAAGGGTGGGCTGAGACTTGGCATCTCGGCAATGAAGTGGCAGGCCTGCCAGGCTGCCCGTGTGCCGCGGCGGATGATCGCCTTGGGCCGCAATTGGCTGACGCTTGCCGAGCCGACGACATAGATCCCGAGCTTGTCGTCGAACTCCGGATTGATGGTCGTTTCGATCAAGAACCGTCCGCGGCCCAGTTCGCAGGCGATGCGCGCCGGTCGAGGCGTCGGCGCCAATGCGTTGAGGGCGTCTTCGACGATAAGGCCGAAGTATGGATCATTGGCGACCTTGAATGCGCTTCGCCACGTCGTCAGCAGGACGTTGAGAAATCTGACGCGCGCTTCCGGCGCGAGTTCCAGGAACAATTGCTCCATGTCGAGAGGAGGCAGACCGCTTGCCGGTTCGATGCTGATCGGTACCGCGCTGTCGCTGCCTTCGACGGCAATGACGGCCGACATCGGCGCTCTCGCTGTCCGCATTGCCCACAGCGTTCGCTGATGTCCGTCAACGAGCGAGAGAGTTACGCTCACGAGCGGCACCGGCGGCTTTGACATCGTCAGCACCGGCCGCGTCGGAATTGGCAGCGCCGGCGGCAGGTCCCAGATGAGAACAGCCAGGTCCGATCCTAAACGAAATGCGTTTGCGTCCCGATGATCGGTATTCGGCTGCTTGATATCGCTGAACGGCAAATTCGATCCCTCTTGGAGTGCGCGCCCTGCGGGAGGAATGCAGGGCACGCCTCGTCCACGCTTAGTGAACCGTGAAATAGTTCTCGGGATTTGCGTGAATGTCGTCGACGTCGACGTTGACCAGGGTCAGTGAATCGCCGTGGCCGAGGTCGATGATGACATTGCCGCCGACCTGGGTGATCCGCGAAGCGAGATCGTCAGGCGTGGTGATATCGAGACCATTGATGCCCTTCGAGATCTGCAGCAGATCTTCGCCGGGTGTGAAGTCGAGGATGACGTCGTTGCCGCCGCCGCCGTCGAATACGAAGACGTCACTGCCGGCTCCGCCAACCAGGAGGTCGTCGCCAGCGCCGCCGTCGATGACGTCATTGCCACCACCGCCGAACAGCATGTCGCTGCCTTTGCCGCCGGACAGGAAGTCGTTACCCTGACCGCCGAGCAAAATGTCGCTGCCATTGCCGCCGGACAGGAGATCGTCACCCCATCCGCCGGTCAGCGTATCGTTGCCGTTCTCGCCGTAGAGAACGTCGTCGCCTTCGCCGCCAAACAGCGCATCGTTGCCGTTGCCGCCGAATAGCTGGTCGTCACCTTCGTCACCGAAAATGATGTCATGTCCGTTGCCGCCGCTCACGAAATCATCACCCGCTCGGGCATGGATGAAATCGTTGAAGCGAGAGCCGAACAGCGCGTCATCGTATGCGCCGCCTTCTAGTGTGGCCATCTGCCTCTCCTCTTGGTGGATAAATCGCACGTCCATCGACCGGGTCGATGTTGATGCGCCGGGAGTGTGCCTTGGCTCCGAGTATATTTCAACAGAGATTCCATGATTAAATCATGAAATCTTGCCGATGTTATTGTCACTATTTATGGGTATTTGATGTACAAATTAACCTATACACAGTTTATCAGAATTGTTCTGATACTTTACCTCCAAATTATTTCAAAAGTTGCAGTAATTTACTGCGTCATTTTTCCCAGGGGTCTTGGGTCAATCTTCCCTGAAGGCGCGATTGAAGCTCTCGGTGAGCGGAGACACCAGGTAGTCGATGGCACGGCGCGCCTTGTGCACGATCAGCACCTCGGCTGGCATGCCCGGATACAGGCGAACATCGGGATCGGCGGCAAGAGACGCCGCATCGATCTTGGCGCGAGCGGTGAAATAGGAGACGCCCGATTTCTCGTCGACCGACTGGTCTGCGGCAACGTAGGTCACTGCCCCATTGAAGGGCATGCGCGAGCGCTGATTGTAGGCGGTCAGCCGGATTTGCGTCGGGGAGCCCACCGATATGCTGTCGATGTCGCGAGGGTTCACGCGCATCTCGACGACCAATGGTTCGTCCTCGGGTACGATTTCCATCAGGGGCTGGCCGGGCGTGACCGCGCTTCCGGGGGTGCGTAGCCAGATGTTGCTGACCACACCCGCCTGCGGAGAGCGGATTTCCATGCGCCGCAAGACATCCTTTGCCGCAACGATCTGTTCTTCGACATCCGTCAGGTCAATGCGTGCCGTGGTGATCTCGCC
This sequence comes from Ensifer sp. 4252, assembly GCF_050434565.1. Lineage (NCBI taxonomy): Bacteria > Pseudomonadati > Pseudomonadota > Alphaproteobacteria > Hyphomicrobiales > Rhizobiaceae > Ensifer > Ensifer sp. 4252. The sequence continues at coordinate 25,354 of NZ_JBNDIU010000026.1, read as the reverse complement.
TGCGATGGTCGATTGAAACTCGCTTTCGATGCCGATCAGCGCGAGCTGGGCGCCGGCCCTTGCCTTTTCCGCCTGTGCCTTGTCGCCGGCCAGTTCGCCGCGCGCTCTGGCGAGTTCGCTCAGGCGCGTATCGACCTCTATGAGCTTGGCGCGCTGCACGAAGCCTTTCGCGACCAGCGTGGCGATTGCGGTGCGCTGTTCGGTGATGAGGGCGATCTGCCGGTCGGTCGCTTCGAGCTGGATGAGCAGCGACTTTGTCTGTTCGCCATATTCCTCGATCGTTTTCGTCTGAACGTCGACGCGCCCGGCCTTGGCCTCGTGTCGCTTGTCGAAGAAGACATTCTCCGCCTTGATCGCTTCATCGACGGCGATTTCGCCGGCTTCGCCGAAGTTTTTCGGGAAGGTGATTGCGGCCGCGCCGTCCTGTTCCGCCTTAAGCCTGGCGAGCCTGGCGATGAGGCCGATGCGACGGCTGTTGAGGGCATTCAAGTTAGAGCGTGCCCGCGTGTCTTCCAGGAGGATGAGCGGCTGACCTACGGCCACCTGCTCGCCCTCCTGAACCAGAAGGCGCCCCATGACGCCCCCTTCGAAATGACTGATCGTCTTGCGCTTGGAGTCGACGATGACGCTGCCGTTGGCAACGGTCGCACTGCTGAGTTCCGTCGATACCGCCCATGTGAAGAAGCCGCCGAAGGATACGATGATGGTCGCAAGCCCTGCGACCATCAGGCGGCGAAGGGCGCGTTCGGCATGCGCTTCATCGATATCGGTCAGGGTCGGTGCCGCCTGATGGGTGATTTTTGTAAGCGGTCTGACAGCGGGCTCCGAAGGTTGCGGTCGAAGCGGAAGCATGTGTTTGTCGGTCATGCGGAAGCAACCTCGCGCAGAGTTTCGCCGGGCCCAGGCACGGTCGTCAGGATGTCCGTTCGTGGCCCAAACTGACTGATACGACCATTCTCGAGGACAAGAAGCTTGTCGGCGACCTGCATGATCGATGGCCGATGGGCGATCATGATGACGATAGCGCCCTGGTCGCGCATGCGCTGGATCGCACGCACCAGAGCGCGCTCGCCCAGCGAATCAAGATTGGCATTGGGTTCATCGAGAACGACAAGGCGCGGGCGATTGTAGAGGCAGCGCGCCAGCGCGATGCGCTGCCGTTGTCCACCGGAAAGCGTCAGGTGACCGTCGCCGACGGGCGTGTCATAGCCGAGCGGCAGGCGGCCGATCATTTCGTGCACTTCTGCCAAGCGTGCGGCCTCGATGACCTTGTAGGGGTCGCCATCTTCCATTCTGGCGATGTTTTCCCGGATCGTGCCCTCCAGCAGCGATACCGATTGCGGGAGGTATCCAACCGATTCCCCGAAGGATCCGCGCTCCCAGAGGTAAGTATTGTGGCCATCGAGAAAGACCCCACCCGAAGTCGGCTTCAAGATGCCGACCAGTAGCCGGGCAAGCGTCGATTTGCCGGCGGCCGATGGGCCGACCACGCCCAGAACTTCGCCGGGGGAAAGCGAGAAGGAAATGCCCTTGATGATCGGAACCTCGACGCCCGGGACGGCGTAGACGAGTTTATCCACAATCATGTCGCCGGCCGAATGGGGCGTCGGTGTCGTCTGGCGGATCGCCAGATCTTCGCCGATCGCCGCCTCGAGCCGGCGCCAGCCGGCAGCGGCAAGCACCCATTGGCGCCAGTTTTCGATGATCGTGTCGAAGGGGATGAGCAGGCGGCCGACGAGGATGCTCGCAGCCATCATCGCGCCGGGGGTAATGGCCTGGTCGAGCACCAGCAGGGCGCCTGCCGCAAGCGTGATGACCTGGATCGAGTACCGCAGGCTGCGCGTCAGCGACGTCATCGCCTTGCTCCTGCTTCCTCCGGCTTCAAGTGCGCCCAAAGCGTGAATTTGCAGGGTGCGCCACCGCTTTGCGAGCGCCGGCAGCATGCCCATCGCCTCGATCGCTTCGGCGTGCCTAAGGGAGCCGGCGATCTTCGAGACCGCTTCGACATTCGCCTGGTTGGCCTCCTTGGTCAGCTGACGCGTCATCAAATCGTTGACCAGCCCGCAACACACGAGCAACGCAACCGACACGACGCCGACAAGGCCGAAAAGAGGATGCAACAGGAACAGTGCCCCTAGAAAGATCGGGGACCAGGCGGCGTCGAGCGGTGCGACCACCGCGGATGACGTGAGGAAGCCGCGAAGTTCCGACAGATCGCGGAGGGATTGTGCGGCGCGAGTAAGCCCCTGGTTCACCGACGCCTGCACCGCCGATGCCAGAACCGGGGCATTTAGCCTTCGCACGATGGCGCTGCCCATCGCCTGGAAAGCAAGGGCGCGGATGAGGTCGAGGACGCCATAGACGACCAATGCGCTGATCGCGAGCAGCGTCAGCATCGTAAGTGTATCAAAGCTCTGGCTGTTGAGAACCCTGTCATGAATCTGCAACATGAACAGCGGTATCGTAAGCTGAAGCAGGCTTATGCAGACACTGAGCAATGCGGCGTAAAGTGATACGGAAAGAAACACACGCTTGGCTTGCAGCATTAGCAATCTTGGATTGATAATCTCATCCTGGCGCATAACCCCTAAAATTTGACCATTGCTTATCGTCTCGTTCCGAACAGTATCACGCATGGGCGGTTGCCTGAAGTTAACGTTAAAGCCATCCGTGGAGGACGCCTGGCTTTAAAGTAGGGTGAAGCGTAGTATTGCTTCGCTATGTGTGGCACAAAAGTAAGAGGTAATGCAAGTTCAAGGTCGAGGGGAGGGGATTGTTGTAGTTAGATTTACTTCAAGATTTGAAGTAAATTTCGAAATGGAGAGTTGGATGAATGAAAGAGTACTCTATCCGTCCACGGGGATCAAAGATGTGTCGTTGCTCCAGCAGGAGGACCAGACGTCGAAGGCGGTAGGAGCCCACGATCAAGCCGAAGCCGCGAACGATTGCCGACAGCTAACCTATTTCGAGCTTGCGCGCCTGATGGAGAGGGTGAGCAGGCGGTTTTCCGGCTTGGTGCGCGCCGAGCTGACCAAGCTGCGTGTCGACGACATCGGGCCGGCTCAGGCCATGGTCCTGCTGGCAATCGGGGATGCCGAGCTTTCGGTGGCCGAACTGCTCGATCGCGGGCACTATGTCGGCTCGAACGTGTCGTACTATCTGAAGCAGTTGGCAGATGGAGACTACATCGATCGGGTTGCCTCCCAGCGCGACAAGCGTTCGGCGCGTATCAAGCTGACCGAAAAAGGCCGGCTGCTTCGGGCGAACTTGCGCGATGCGGCGATGGCCTATGAGCGGGCGCTCAATCGCGGGCATCAGGATCGCCAGAACCTGGAGACCGCCTTCCAAACCCTGCATCAACTCGAACTCGTTTGGGGCAGCGTGTCACGTTACGACATGTGACCGGGCGGAACCCAATGTGCACGTCATTCAGGTAGCGGATTAGATAGCATGCATGTGGCATTTGTTCATCGGCGCGGCTTCGGCCAGTTCGCCGCGTTGGCGGCTGACCTGGTGCGGTCGGGCAACAGCGTCAGCCTGATCACCGAAACCGTGGATCAGAAGATTCCGTCCGTGCGCGTCATTCGGCACCGGGCCGAGCCCGGGCCGCGCATGTCCGCGGCCATCGCTCGGCACATGGCGGTGCCGGATCACCATGCCAGGATCGGACATCGCGTCGCCGAAACGCTCGATGCGATGACACGGCAGGACATGACGCCGGACATCGTCGTCGGCCACATCGGCTGGGGCAGCATGATGTTCGTCAAGGATGCCCTTCCTCGCGTTCCGGCCCTTGGCTATTGCGAGTTCTTCTATCGGTCGCAGGGGGCCGACATCGGCTTTGCGCCCGACGATGAACCAGACCTCGAAGAGCGCAAGCGATTGCGACTGCGCAACGTCGCCCAACTGCTGTCGCTGGAAGCCATGGATGGCGGCATCAGCCCCACCGAATGGCAAAAGAGCCTTTATCCCGCCGACACACGCGAGCGCATTGCCGTTTGCCACGAAGGTATCGATACCGCGCTGTTCCGCCCCAACGCTTCGGCGTCGGTGAGGCTTCCGGATGGTCGCGTGCTGAAGGCCAACGATCCGCCGGTTGTCACTTTTGTCGCGCGCGATCTTGAGCCCTATCGTGGTTTTCCCCAGGCGTTGCAGGCTGCCGCTCAGGTGGTGAGGAAACGTCCCGACACGGTTTTCGTCTTCGTCGGAGGTGACGGAACCAGTTACGGGCCTCCTCCTCCTGGTGGTGGTTCATGGAAATCGCACCTGCTGGCCTCGCTCGACGTGCCGCCGGACAACATCATTTTTCCAGGCGTCGTCCCGCATCATATTCTTCGCCAGCTGTTCCAGGTCTCAGCGGCGCATGTCTACATGACTTATCCCTTCGTGCTTTCCTGGTCCGTGCTCGAGGCCATGGCATGTGGCGCCTTGGTCATCGGATCCGACACGCCTCCGGTTCGCGAGGTCATCCGCACGGGCCACAACGGTATCCTTGTGCCGTTCTTCGACGCCGACGCACTCGGCGAAGCAATCCTCGGCGCCGTCAGCAATCCGCAGGCGTCCGTCGGTATGCGCGCCGCCGCGCGAAGAACCATCGAGCGGCGCTTCCGGCTGGAGGATTGCCTGCTGCGCCAGCGAGAGCTTATGACAACGATGACGGGGCATGCGGCAGCCATGTGACAATAACATTTCACAATACTTCAAATATTGAAGTATTTGTTATGTTTATTGTTGCGTGCTCTATGTATTTTGCCGTTGTGCACTGCGAAATTCACTGCTACGTAGTTAGCGTGATGAATGGCGATCGACAGTATATCTGTCGCCGGTTCAGAAACTCCATCGATATGCGTTATCGTTTCTTCTGAGGGCGTTACGTGCAAGAAGTAAGACAATCCGCCTTGGGGCCTCGGCTCGGTTTGAAAAAGCTGCTGCTGGCATCGGATCGCGATCGGGCGATCTTGCAGGGCAGCAATGTTGCCCATCTGGTGGACTACGTGGAAGCCGATGGTGGTTCCTTCGACACGTTGAAGGATGCGTTTCCGATTGCTGCGGTCGCCTTTTCCGACAAGGGAGAGGTGGATCTGAAGAAGGGGCTGGAGCGACTGTCGGCCTTGCGAACTATCCCAGAGTTGGCGGTCTTGCGTCTTGACCCCACCAATGTGGCCGAGAGCTCGGCGCTCCTGCGTGCGCTTGCCGAAGACGGCGTGGGCCGACTTGCCCGATATTCGGCTTCGATCACGTCGGAACTCGCCATGCTCCGGCGTGAGCGCGAAGAGCTGTTCGAAAACTATCGCCTTCTGGAAGACGCCTTCCATGCGCGAAACTGGGAGCCGGTTGCCGAAGTCTTTGCCCATGATCCCTTTGCCGATCCGAAGGATGAGGGCGTGGGGCAGCTGTTGAGCAGCGCGTTCATAGAGCAGCTCCTGCCCGTCTCGAGCCTCGGGGTCGCCGGCTTTGCGCTTCACCTTCACTCATTGCCGAAGGGCAGTGGAGAGCTGATCGTCACTTTGAACTACCTGGAAAGTGGCGAAGGCGTTGCGGAATGGAATGTTCCCTATGTCGGCCTGGTTTCCGGCTGGAACTTCTTTTCGTTGCCGCGTGCCTGCGGCGGCGCGGCTAGAACCCTTCGTCTGCGCGTATCGGCCAGCGGCTCGGACGCGCTTGGCCTTTCGCTCGGGCACCACATCGCAAGCGAGCGCTACTCGGCGAGATCGGAACACCCGCATCCTGACCTCGATCTGCGCCCGCTCGCGTTCCGGGTGTTTACGGGGCTGCCCGGGGTCAAGCCCGCCAGCACGGCGAACATGATCGCTCCCACCAGTTTGCTGGAAGGACAATTCACCGTCGACTACAGGCTTGGGCTGGAGAAGCTCAGCCAGATAACCGACGTTTCGGTGACCCAAATCGTCCCGGATTTCCAGACCATCCGGTTCCTGGAACACGAACATGCGATCGTCTGTCACCCCCTGCCGAGCGGCATCTCAGCCGGGGCAATCAATCGCGCCATCGAGCCTGGCACCGTCTCGTTGTCGGCCAGCGCCATTATCGATCATCCCAAGGGCGCGCCTGCAGCCGTCAGTTTTCTCTTGAGCCCCGCCAGTTCGAACGCCCGCGCGGAAGTCGCCGAGCTCGCACGCAAGGGCTCGGTAAAACCTTCGACCCTGTTCAGCGGCTGGCGCGAGGTTGGTGCCCAGCAATCCATCAGCATCAGCATGCAGATGGACGAGGCGATCCGCGTTCCGATGGATCTGATCATCCTCAGCCGGGCCGTGGGCGACACCGTCGATTTTTGCTGGCTCAAGTTGTCGAGTTTCCGACTGGTAAAACAATCGACGGAGGCCCTGAATGCCAGGTAATCCGGAGGCCGATCTCATCGCCATCGCGATGCCGCTTTACGGTCATGCGGCGCTTGTCCTGGAAGCCATCGAATCCGCTCTGGCGTCCGATCTGAGCACATCCCGACTTGCAATCGTGGTTTCGGTCGATGGCGATCCGTGCCACGAAACGTTCGACCAGTTGTTGCTCTATGCTGCGGCCCATCCTTTCATTCACGTGATATTCGGCCGCAACGCAGGGCCGGGCGGTGCCCGCAATCGCGCCATCGAGTTCATTCTCGAGCAACTGCCCGAGGCGCGGGCGGTGTATTTCCTCGATGCCGACAATCGCGTTCTGCCTCGCACGATCGAGACGCTCTATGAAAAGCTCGGCAGCAGTTCTTGTGGCTGGGTCTATACCAACATCGATACGTTCTCCGTGTCCTGGCGCGCGCATTACGGCAATCAATATTCGCGGCTGGCTCACTGCATCACCGATAACATTTGCGACACGGGATCGCTGATTTCCATCGACGTTTTCCGCGCTGGCGTGCGCTTCAGCGACGACCGGCAGAACGGATTTGAAGACTGGGAATTCTGGTTGTCCTGCATCGAGAACGGCTTCGTCGGTGTGCCATGCCACGACACGGTCTTCGAGTATCGGTTGCGCGCCGAAAGCCGTTTCAAGGAAGCCAACCGGGAACGCGCCACATCGGTCAGCTACCTCAGAAAACGCCACAAGGCTCTGTATCGCCGGCCGATGCTCGTCGATTTCGAGCATGAGGAAGCGCCGCGCTATCTCTTTGCACGCACCGAAAATGCGTCGATCTCGCTGTTTACCGATCCGACCAAGGCGCCGACCGTGCTTCGGCTGGACGACATCATTCCGGCGTTCTGGGCGAATGTCGGCGAACCCGACAACGTGCATTTCCCGCCCTTTCTTGTGGCAGGCAGTGGTTCGGCTTTCGATTTGCTGCTGCGCTCGCGCATGCTCCCAAACATTCTCGCCCACCTGGAGCGGTTGAGCGAAAATACCAACGCCTTGTTCGTGCAGCTTGCAAATGATGGCGTGAAGCGCGGGATCGAGGCGATTGCCCTGCCGGCGGGTTCGCAGAACGTCGGTCCGGCGGACCTCGTTTTCCTTCCGACGCCGCTGGTCAGAGACGTGATCCAGAACAACGCGCTGGAGTGGTTCGCGTCGATCGGCAACCAGCAGATCTGGCCGACAGTGACGCTGCTGAAAGTTCGCTTTCCCTTCCCCAAGAGCCTGTCGCGCCGATCGCTGATTACGCCGCAGCAGATGATGATCAATTGCATCAATGCCATTGCTTCGAGCCCCTTGCGTCATACGGCGGGCAAACGGTGGACATGGCGGCCTTCGCGGCTGGTGCCCTATGGGAGCCTCTACAAGGAGCTGCGAAGGGAAATCGGAGGCTCGCCGATCCTTCCGCTCGGCCACAGCTCCGGCAGGCGGACCGCCGCGCTGCTGGTGCCGAACGCTTCGTTCGGTGGGGCTGAAAAGGTTATTTATGCCGTCGCGCGAGAACTCAAGCGGACCGGTTTCGAAACGCATCTGTTCGTGCTCGGCAGCGCCAAGATGGACGTCATCGACGAATTCGATCAGAGCTTCGATCACATCCACTTCTGGGATGCCGGCGTTCCTGCGTGGGGCGGGTCGGGTTCGTTTCTCGGCCAGGATTTCATCGCCGAAGAGCATGGGGTCGATTGGCAGGCATTGAAGGGCCAACTGTCTGGTTTCGATCTGGTGATCAACAACCATGTCATGGCCGTCCATCCCCTCATCGCCCGGCTGCGTTCCGAGGGAACGCGCACGGCATGCTATCTTCACGTCGTCGATAACACAGCGTTCAAGCGCCCTGCGGGCCAACCCTTCGCCGCCATCGCCCACGAACATTGCTACGATGCATTCCTCACCTGCTCTGAACAGCTGAAGACCTACCTGCACAGTTTCGGAGTGCCGCACGCAAAGGTCTTTGCCGTCTCCAACAGCGCGGGCTTTTCGGTTCCGCCGAAAGTCCAGGCAGAGGTGATCGCCGCCCGCCGGCAGCCGCGCAGCGACGGGCGTCTGCACGTACTCTACATGGGGCGGCTTGACCGGCAGAAGGGAATCGACAGGCTGGCCGCGACGCTGTCCGAACTCAGGGCGAGGAATGTTCCGTTCGAGGCGCGTGCAGTCGGCGGCGAAATTCTTGCCGACTCGAGCGTCTCATGGACGGAACGATTGAAGGATCTCTCCGTCGATGTCCGCCCACCGGCCTTCGCTAGCAAGGAACTCATCAAGGCGCTGTCCTGGGCGGATGTGCTCGTCATGCCCTCCCGTTGGGAAGGTGCACCGCTCGCCATTGCCGAGGCGCAGCAGCTCGGATGCGTTCCCATCGCCACGGCGGTTGGGGCCGTCGACGAGCTCATCATCGACGGCGAAGACGGTGTGCTGATCCATGCGGCGGCCGATCCCGAAGTCGTCAGGTTAATGGCTGAGGCCATCGAAAAGGTTGCCCTCAACCCGGACCAGCTTGCTCCGCTGATAGAGGGCTGCATCAAGACTGCATCCCGTCGTTCGTGGACATCCTCGTTTTCGCAGTTTCTCGCGTGGTGCGACACCTGGGTCGACAATTCGTCCCAGGCGAGAACCGCCGTCTTTCCAGCGGATACAGCGGTAGACGCTGGTATCCGGGCGGCTGGCTGAGCCACGCCGGTTTATCAAGCAGAAAGGTCGATTGCATGCCTGCAAGGATTCTTGTGACCGGTATTCCCGGTCACTACACCCGCCTCGTCAACGGCGCCCACGGTTTGTCCGTCTCCTATGCGGAGCGCCAGAAACAGCCGGAGACGAAAGAGGAGTTTCTGCAGGAGCTGCGCAACATCAGCAACACCGGCAACTACCTCATCGGCGAAGGGGCCCTGCGTGCGCTTTCACCCCACGCCAAGCACGTGCCGTTCTGGCATCTCTATAATTGCGCCAAGAATGGCGTCGGTCTCGACGAGTTCAACGCGAATTTCGATATCTGCGTCTTCACCTGCGCCAACCTGCTGCGCAAGGGCCTTTCGGCGGACGCCGAGGCGGATGTGCTCGAGAAGCTCAAGATGCCGATCGTCATGCTCGGCATCGGCCAGCAGAACCGCAAGGACCTCGAGAACAATCTGCCGGAGGGAACCAAGCGGCTCCTCGCCATCCTCAAGGATCGCGAGCACTTCTTCCTGACGCGCGGCTTCGAGACGGAAGGTTTCCTGAAAGATCAAGGCTTTAACTTCGTGCGGCCGACGGGCTGCCCGTCCGTCTATTTCATGCCCGACAATATGCGGAAATCGCTCAGAAAACTGCCTGAGGTCGATGTCGGCAAGGCGCGCACCATTTTCTCCGGCTACCTCGGCGGCAACCAGGACACGGTCCTGGATGCGAAGGCTCTGCCCGGTGGCAACAGCGTCCCGCAATACGTTGTCCAGGACGAGTTCCTCCATTTCGACATGAGCGTCGAGCCCAACGCGGAGGGGCGCGTTTACGACACGGCGTCGGGCACGATGGTCGGCGACCTCGCCTATCCCGGCGCCGACAGGCTCGGCAAGCCTTTCCAGGTGCGCACCTTCTTTGATACCAACCAGTGGCGAGCCTGGGCTTCGTCGATGGATTTCAATCTGGGCCGCCGTTTCCACGGCTCGATCATCGCCATGCAGGCGGGCGTGCCGAGCCTGATGGTCGCGGTAGACGACCGCATGCGCGAAATGCTCGGCTACACCGGATTGCCGGCGGTCGACATCAACGAGATCGACAGCGCCGAGGACCGCAGCGAATTCGTCGCCGGCCATCTGAGGAAGCTCAATGCCTCGGAACTCGTCGACAGATATTCCGATCGGGAGCGTGCGTTCCGTTCTACGTTGCGCGAAATCGGCATCGGTCAGTAGAGCATTTTCAGGAAAGTACGACGCGGTTTTCCGTCAGGAAGTGCGTGAAAAACAAAGAGACAGAGCGTTTCTGCGGCTCCGTTCGAGCTGGAAACGCTCTGGCTGAACCCGGCATCCTCCCAAGGGCTCGTTCAAAGGACAGTTATGCGTATCTTACTTACAGGGATCCCCTCGTATCTGCAGCGCACGATCGGCTCGGTTGCCGGCATGACGGTGCACCACCGCCCCTATTTCGACGAGGTGTCGGCGAAGAAGGACTTCCTCTCCCAGGTCAGGAAAATCGCCAATACCGGCAACTACCTGATCGGCGAAGGGGCAGCCCAAAGCCTGCGCGGGCACGACGTCACCTATGTGCCCTTCTGGCACCTCGTCAACAACCGCACCTCCGACGATGTTTACGAGCAGGCAAACCGCGAATTCGATATCTGCGTCTTCGCTTCTGCCAACCTGTTGCGGCCCGGATATTCCGCTGACCTCGAAGCAGAGGTTTTCGCCAAGCTGAAGATGCCCGTGGTGGTGATGGGCATCGGCATCCAGCGCAAGGAAGGCCTCAAGGAGTTGCTGCCGGCCGGGACGCTCAAGTTCCTGGACGTTCTCAGAAACCGGGAAAGCTTCTTCCTGACGCGCGGCTATTTTACCGCGGAGTTCCTGAGAGAGCAGGGGATGAAATTCGTCAAGCCAACGGGCTGCCCCTCACTCTATTTCGCGCCGAACGAGATGGTCCGCTCGCTCACGGCACTCGCCAATCCGGCTTTGGCCGATGCGCAGAAGATCGCCTTCGGCGGTTACCTCGGCAGCGTCGCCGATACGATCGTCGACGCGCACGCGTTGCTCGGGCCGAAGTCCGTCGCCAGCTATGTCGTCCAGGACGAGGTCATCGCCTACAATCTTGATCTGCCGGGAGACGACATGATCCCGGTCTACGATCGTGCCAGTGGCCGGATTACCGGAGCGACGCAGTACAAGCACAAGGAGAAGTGGCAGCGCGAACACGAGCTGATCGCTTTCTTCGATACCAATCAATGGCGAGGTTGGACGACGACAAGAGACATGTGCTTCGGTCGCCGGTTCCACGGCTGCATCATCGGCATGCAGGCCGGTGTGCCAGCGCTGATGATCGCGGTGGACGATCGCATGCGCGAAATGCTGGAGTTCATCGGCTTCCCCTATATCGAGGCGGGAACCTGGAACCGCGACGCGGACAAGCGGACCTACCTCTCGAATTTCCTGTCCAAGATTGACGCAGAGGCGGCCATCGACCGTTATCGGGCCTGTGAAGCCAACTTCAGAAATGTACTTGGTCAGATCGGGATCTGAGCGCGTCGCATGGAAGGTTGCAGCGCACAGAGTCCTTCTTTGCGCGCTGCTTTCGCTTCCTGTCTTCTGCACCGGCTCGGCGATCGCACGCGATCAAAACCCGGCCGGTATCGTCGGCATCAACAGGGTCAATCTCGCTTGGCTGACGCCCGGCGAGCAGAGAAAAATCCTGGGCGACATCGCCGCAAGCGGTGCAACCCACGTGCGGCTCTCCCTGTCGGCCCCGGTTGACCGGAGCATCGACGCGATCGAGATCGCCCATGGCCTCGGGTTGAAGATCTTGCTGGAGATTCAGCTCACCAACCCGGATTATTATGCCGATGAGGTTCGCGCCCGGACCGGCTTCGGGCGGATCTGGGACATTCGCCGCCTTTCCGACCTCGATCCGGGGAAGTACCGTAAAAACCTCAATGCGACGTTGCGCAGATTAGACGATGCCGGCGTCACGCTCATGGCCGTCGAGCCCGGTAACGAGATCAACTACAGCGCCTACAATGGCGATCTCGTCGTTTTTCGAAAACCCGGTTCTGCGACGCCGCGCCGTGCCTCCGACATCCGCAACAGGCAGGCCTTCGAACGCGGATTGGCAACCTATGTGGAGGTTGCCAGGATTACCCGGCAGGAGCTGAAGGCGACGAACCATAGCCGCAACGCCGTGGTCGTTTCGGCCGGGTTGTCCGACATGAGCGCCGGGGAGGCGGACCAACGGGGCATGGAGCGCCTGGACCCGCAAGAAGTGATCACGCTTCTCAAATTGCGTGGGCTCGACGAGCACGTCGATGCCTATGGCATTCATGTCTATCCGGGGCGCAAGGCGGGGCCGAAGCTTGCCGGCGATATCCGCGAACTCCTTCGTTTCTGCGGGGCAGGGGACGCGGGCAAGCCCTGCTGGATCACCGAATGGGGTGTGGCAAACTCCGCCCGTTCCTGCCCGCTCGACGACCAGAAGCGCACCGACGCGGTTGCGGCGATACGATCGGTTTTTAACGACCTAATGTCGGCAGGACGATTGGAAGCCGCTTTCTACTATGACTGGGATACCCACGCTGGCTACGGCGTCTGGCGGTGCGGCCAACTCAGTTCTGCCGGTGTCAAGGCAATCGCTCCGAACTAGCCGGCGGCCTTCAAACGGGGCAGGCTTCCGCGCGGGGCAGAGGTGGCGCATTTTTTGCAGCAGTTCCAGCGCCCTTCAGGCGCTGCAGTTTGGTTCGCTGCCCGAGCTGGTTGTGCCGGAGTATCGAGTTCGGGATTTTCGTGCCGAACCCGGGCTGCGCGACGAGATAGCCGCTTGCGGTACGTCATCTTGGCTGGAAAAGTTTGTCCGCATCGTAGACCGGCTTACCCTGTAGCAGGGTCGCCTCGACTTTTGTCTCTCCAATCTCGTTGATCGGGATATCAAAGATATCTCGCTCCAGAACCACGATATCGGCGAATTTTCGCACTTCGAGCGTTCCGGTGCGGTCCTCCTGGTTCAGGAGCCGGGCGGGATTGACGGTCATCCACTTGACCGCGGTGCGCACATCCCGCGCCCCTTCCTTCGGACGTTCCAGGGCGGCCTGGATCTTGACCAGCGGCGAGAGCTCATCCGCGTCGAAGTCGCTGCTCATCACCACGGTCGCGCCACTCTTTTCGAGGCTCGCCGCCGGCATCATGTGATCGGCGCGCTTACCAACGAATTTGCGGATGAAGGCGATGTAATCAGGTGCGAGCGAGCTTGGCGCCAACTGCAAATCAGCAACCGTCCCCGTCTCGCGAAAGCGGGAATAGTCCGACGGGTCGAGCAGATAGAGGTGCGTCAGACGATGCGGGCCGGCCTTCTTGTCCGCCTGATCGATCGCATCAAGCGCAAAGCGCGCGCCCCGGTCGCCCGTTACATGGAAGTGCAATTTGAAGCCGAGTCGCGAAAGGGCTTGTGCGTAGTCATTCAAAACCGCTGTTTCGAAGTAGAGGAATCCTGAGTCGAAGCCATGATCGATGCCCGGCCCTTTCAGATAGGGCTGCAGCACCGCACCGGTGCGCTGCTCAAGAATGCCATCGACATAGCGTTTCACCTAGTTGAACTTCAGGAGCCGATCCGGATCCTTGCTGTAGAGCTTCGCGAGTTTCTGTATTTGCTCGTCGAAAGGCAGATCCGGGTAAACGTAGAGGGCGTTGAAGGCGCGCACCGTCAGCGTCCCGTTTTGCTCGGCTGTCTCCCATGCCTTGACGTGACCCTGGGGCCAGAACCCGCCGGCATCGCTGATCGTGGTGATGCCGTTCTCTGCGAAGGTCTTCAGCGTCGGCAGCATGCTTTCATAGACAAACTCTTCGTTTTCAGGCGTATCGGGAAAAGCCAGATTGCGCAGCTTCTGCTGGGCATTTTCAAGAACGATGCCGTTGGGCCGGCCAGTCCCGGGATCGCGCAGGATGATTCCGCCAAGCGGGTACCCTTTTATCGTGTCATAACCCGCCGCCTGGAGCGCCTTGCTGTTGGCCCAGGCGCCGTGTCCGATGTCATCCAGGATGAGAGCCGGTCGGTCGGGCACGATATCGTCCAGCACCGCAACCGGGTCGTCCGTTTGGTCAAGCAGATGCGGCATGCTCACACCTGAGCCGAGGACCCATTCGCTCTCCGTCTCGGCGTCGCAGGCCTCGATCGCCTCTCGGGTCTGCCTCAATGTCGCGAAAGGCTCGAAGTCGCAGAGGATCTCGTTGACGCCGGCCGCGATGAGGTGGACATGGGCGTCCTGAAAGCCTGGCAGAACCGCCTTGCCGCCGAGATCGATCACACGTGCATCCGGTCCAGCCTTCGACAGCACATCGGCTTCCTTGCCGACGGCGACGATGATGCCCTTGGCATCGATCGCCAGAGCTTGCGCCTCATCCTGGGACGATGCCATGGTATGGATCGCGGCATTGCGGATGACGACAGTTCCATCGGTCGCAAGGACGGGCATGGCGACGGATGTTGCCAGAAGTGCCGCCGCGCCGGCGAACACCGTCTTCGCGATCTTCGTTTTCATCGGGATCCCTTGTTCACCACAGCGTTCGCAAGTTTTTCGCCCACACTCGCGTCGTTTCACTCTTCAAGCGTTACCCGACGGATTTTGTGTGGGTCGGGGCCTGCATCGCGCCGAGGCATTGTCGCGTCCGTGTCCGGAGAGTTTCCATCCGCCTCACGGTTGGCTCATGTCGCCGTTGATCCCGGTATCTGCTGGTGCGGGCCGCGGAAGTTGCACTGATCGCGGCCCGTTACCTTCACACCTCGAAGACGTCCTGGAAGGATTCCGGGAAGCTCTGGCGGGCGACCTTTTCGTTGATGACGAGCAGGGCCTCATAGGACACCGGATCGAAATCCTTTTCGACAGCCATAACCTCGCGACCGAACAGGAGGTTAAGCCGGGCGGCGTCAAGATTGCCGCGCTCGAACGGCTCCGCGCCGAAATGATGCCAAAGGGCGTGGAGGAATGCCGCGTCGATGCGGTGCGCCCCCGAGCCCGGCCGGGCATGGCGGGGCAATGCCTTGATCGGCGTTGCCCCCTTTGGATTGGCGCGACGGATGACGAACTGGATGCCTGTACCCGGCATGGCGTAGGGAAAACCCCGGTGTTTCGTCATATCAGCCAACTTCGCCATTCTATTCTCCTTACGCTGTCTGTTTCTGCTCGATCTTGTCCTGCGTCTTCGTGTCGAAGTCGGAGGCGTCGTGGCGTTCGTGTAGCTGCTCTGACGGGTCGCCGCTCAGCCGGTTGACCATACGGCCACGCTTGACCGCCGGACGGGCGGCGATTTCGGCCGTCCAGCGCTGGACGTGCCTGTAGCTCTGGACATCGAGGAACGTGCCGGCGTCGCCATAAGCCTGATTGAGTGCGAGGTTGCCGTACCAGGGCCAGATCGCCATGTCGGCAATGGTGTATTCGGAGCCGGCCATGAACTGATTGCCTTCCAGATGGCGGTCGATCACGTCAAGCTGACGCTTCACCTCCATGGCATAGCGGTCGATGGCGTATTTGATGTGCATCGGCGCGTAGGCGTAGAAATGGCCGAAACCGCCGCCGAGGAAGGGGGCCGAACCCATCTGCCAGAACAGCCAGTTGAAGGTTTCCGTGCGGGCTCGAAGCTCCGACGGCAGAAAGGCGCCGAATTTTTCCGCGAGATAGAGCAGGATGGAAGCCGATTCGAAGACGCGGACCGGTGCTCCGCCGCCCTTCGGCGCGTGGTCCATCATGGCTGGGATTTTGGAGTTCGGATTGGCCTCGACGAAGCCGGAACCGAATTGGTCACCATCGCCTATGCGGATTGGCCAGGCATCATACTCTGCGCCCGAATGGCCGGCAGCCAGAAGCTCCTCGAGCATGATCGTGACCTTCACGCCATTGGGCGTGGCGAGCGAGTAGAGCTGCAGCGGGTGCTTGCCGACGGGCAGTGCCCTGTCGTGGGTCGGGCCAGCGATCGGGCGGTTGATGCTGGCGAACGCGCCGCCATTGCCCGCTTCCCAGGTCCAGACCTTAGGAAGCTCATAGCCGGCGGGGAAATTATCGGCGGGGGATTTCTCGGTCATCAAGTTCAACCCTGTCTCATCGAAAACATGTCACTGTGCCGGATTTGGCATTTCTCGATATAGGAAAGCAATCGCTCTTGCGCACGACTTTCAGTGACAGAGCTAATGCAATTGTGCTGCGCGGTCTCCGTCGTGTGATCTCAGCGCCATCTCTCAGGCCTGGTTTTGACCTGTCCAGTGCGAGACCCAGTAACTTTCCCATAAAGGCTGCTTGACATTCATCCATTATACAGGTCAATTCCTGTTTAGCGGACACAAAGTTCGGTATACCGGACAAAGGCGGGGAGGCCTTTTCTTCAAAATCACGCCCAGGCAGCCATGTTGCCGGCGGACCAATGCGTCCGCAGCGCGTATAGACATTCCAAAATACCTGCTCTCACAAGTCAAAACTAAAAAAGGGGGACTTAAATGAGTGAAATTGTATCCATCAACCGTAGAACTGCGCTGAAACTGCTTGGCGCAGGAGGGGCTGTTCTTGCGGCGCCTTACATTATTCGTCCGCGCCCGGCCTGGGCTGACAATGGTGTCCTTAACATCACCACCTATGATAAGTTCCTGCCGCAGGAATTCATCGACAAGTTCCAGAAGGATACCGGTATCGAGGTCCGCATCCGCCTGACCGACGACCAGGGCAAGCAGTACAACCTGCTCACCGCCGAGGGTGCCAATCCTTCGACCGATATCGTCACTGTTGCTGGCCACCGCTATTCGCAGTTCATCAGCTCAAAGCTGCTCCAGCCGCTCGACACCGGCAAGATTGCCAACTGGAAAAATCTCAACACCGCCTATCAGGACGCTCCCTGGGCGCGTGTCGACGGCAATTTGTGGGGCCTGCCGATCCTGGCCGGCTACGAGGGGCTCGCCCGCAACGTCGACTATGTGAAGGAAGCGCCGAGCTGGGAGATCATGTTCGATCCGCAGTTCAAAGGCCAGACCTCCTACATCGTCAGCGACTTCATGACCATCGTCATGCAATATCTCGGCCATGACGGCGACTTCGTCAGTTATGCCGGCAAAGCAGACGTTGCCCAGAAGGCGACCAACGAAGCGCGCGACTTCCTGATCAAGAACAAGGACATGGTGCGCAAGTACTATGATGCCGGTTCTGAAGTGCAGCAGATGTTCATCAACGAGGACATTTATCTCGCCCATTCGTGGTCGGGCCCGGCTGCGAAGCTGATCATCGACGGTCATCCGATCCAGTTGTCGGTGCCGAAGGAAGGCACGTTCGGCTTCTGCTACACGCTCAACGTCGTCAACAACGCGCCAAACGCGGAAAATGCCTACAAGCTGCTCGACGCCATCCTCGCAAACCCGGAAGTCGGCGCTGCGATGACCCGCCAGTCGGGCTACAGCTCGACCATGAACGGCGTCGGCGATCTGCTGAACGAGCGCGAAAAGCTTGCCTCGACGCTTCCGCAGGAAGAAGTCGACCGCATCATCTTCTTCTCGTCGGTCAACCGCGACATGAAGAACGAAATGATCGACCGCGCGACCGCAGAGGTCAAGGCGGCCTGATCGGGCGACGCTTCGCATAGCTTGCACCTGTCCCGGAGCGCTTCGGCAAGCTCCGGGATGGCTGCCGGTCTGCGAGCCCCTTCCAGCCAACAACGCGCAATGACCGACTGCCGGCGACGCCGCGCGGTGCCGGTCGGGCTGCGCCAAACCGAGATCGTTTCATGGTGAGTAGCAACACGACAGCCGGATACGGCACGCTGCACGAGGCGGCCGTGCCGAAATATTCGACCGGCATAGCCAAGGTCGTCAACTCCGCGCTTTACCGGCACACGCTGGGAGCGGCAGTGGAGTCGCGGATCGGTCGCATCATCCTTCTGGCCGGTGTGCCGATGATCTGGCTGATCATGCTGCATGTCGGGCCGATCTATCAGATGCTGAAGATCAGCCTTCTGTCGCACTATCCGGTCCAACCGGGCGTGGAGTCGCATTTCACCCTCGACAACTACGCGATCTTCTTTCGGGAATCGATCTACTTCACGCCTCTGATCAAGAGCTTCATCTTCGCGACGGCGGCGACCGCTGCCACCCTGGTGGTCGTCTATCCCGTTGCCTACTACGTCGCCAAGGTCGTAAAGCCCGAGGGCCGCTCCAAGGCGCTTTTGCTGTTGCTCGTGCCGTTCTGGGCGGGCGAGCTGATCCGGACGTTCTCGGTGATCATGCTGCTTGCCAACCGTGGCGCGGTCAACGTTCTGCTGCGCGAGATCGGCGTGATCGACCGGCCGATCCCGATGCTCTATACATCCTTCTCGCTGGGCTTCGGCCTTGTCTATC
This sequence comes from Ensifer sp. 4252, assembly GCF_050434565.1. Taxonomy (NCBI): domain Bacteria; kingdom Pseudomonadati; phylum Pseudomonadota; class Alphaproteobacteria; order Hyphomicrobiales; family Rhizobiaceae; genus Ensifer; species Ensifer sp. 4252. The sequence continues at coordinate 6,973 of NZ_JBNDIU010000026.1, read as the reverse complement.
TGATCTGCCTCTACATGCTGCTGCCGCTCTATTCGGCGATCGAAAAGATCCCGTCGCCGTTGCTCGATGCAGCTGCCGATCTGGGTGCCGGTCCGTTCACGCGCTTCCGCCGGATCATTCTGCCGCTGTCGCGCGACGGCATCGTATCGGGCTGCTGCCTGGTCTTTCTCACATGCATCGGCGTCTTTGCGACCCCCATGCTGCTCGGCGGCCCCAACACCGTGCTGTTTCCCGAAACGATCAGCGGCTTCTTCCATGGCGCCAGCGACAAATGGCCTGTTGGTGCCGCCTTCGCCCTGATCATGCTGGTGACCGCTCTTGTCGCCGCCGCCATCTTCATGCGGCTGGTCGGCGGGCGCAAAAGGAGAGCAATCTAATGCGCACCCTGTTTTCCGATGCCCCGCGCGCATCACTGACGGCGTTCTACTGGGCCTTCATCCTCTATCTGCTTCTACCGCTCACGCTGATGATGGCCATGAGCTTCAAGGGCGCCAATTTCGTCGCCTTCCCGATCGGGGAGTGGACGTTCGACTGGTACGTCAAGGTGATGCAGGACAAGCAGTTCCTGGAAGCCTGCCTCTATTCGATCATGATCGCGGGAGCGACGACGCTTGCGGCGACGACCCTCGGCGTCTGGATAGCCATGCTCATCGTTGCCGAGGGCGTCCGCGGCCAGGTCATCATCTTCGCGCTCGCCTGTCTGCCGGCGGTCGTGCCCGGCATGATTTCGGCGATTTCGCTGCGCATCTTCATCTCGACCATCGATATGCCAACGGGAACGGCTGCAATCATCCTCGGCCACACCGTGCACGCCGTGCCGTTCGTCGTCGTCATGGCGCTCACCCGCCTGCGCTCGATGCCGGGCAACCTCGTCGATGCGGCCCGCGATCTTGGTGCCGACAGCGTCGTTGCCTTCTTCCGCGTGACGCTGCCCTATCTCGGGCCGGCACTCCTCGGCGGCATGATCTTCTGCGTGCTTCTGTCGATCGACGATTTTGTCCGAACCTTCTTCCTTGGTGGCTATCGTCCGACCTTGCCCATGCTGATCTTTGCCAAGGTGCAGGGCGGCATGTCTCCCGAAATCAACGCAATGGCGACACTTGTCCTCGTGGTTACGGCCGCTGTCGGACTGTACGCCGAACATCTCACCCGCCGCGCGAGGACCCGCTGATGGAACCCGTCGTCCAATTCGACAATGTCAACAAGAGCTACGGCAAGCACGTCGCCGTCGACAACCTGAACCTGAGCATCGAGGCAGGCAAGTTCGTCACCTTGCTCGGACCTTCCGGATGCGGAAAGTCGACGTCGCTACGCATGCTTGGCGGCTTCGAGACGCCGACGTCCGGCCGCATCCTGTTGAGCGGCAAGGATGTCACGAAGGTTCCACCCAACAAGCGCAACGTCAACATCGTCTTCCAGGACTATGCCCTGTTTCCGCATATGACCGTTGCCAAGAACATTGCCTTCGGCCTCGAGCTGAAGGGCCTCGACAACCGGTCCATTCATCGCCGGGTATCGGAGCTGCTGGAACTGGTCCAGCTCCAGGACTATTCCAATCGTCTGCCGGCCGAGCTGTCCGGTGGCCAGCGCCAGCGCGTCGCGCTCATGCGCGCCCTTGCGCCAGATCCGGACGTCTTGCTGCTCGATGAGCCGCTCTCCGCACTTGACGCCAAGCTGCGTCAGCAGATGCAGATTGAACTCAAGGCCATTCAGGAAAAGACCGGCAAGACCTTCATGTTCGTCACCCACGATCAGGAGGAAGCGCTGACCATGTCCGACACGATCGTGGTCATGAACAAGGGCAGGATCGAGCAGATGGGCGATCCCCATACGCTGTACGGCCGCCCCGGCTCGGTCTTCGTCGCCAACTTCATCGGCGAGACCAACCTTTTGCGCAGCACCGTTGTCGGAACCGAAGGCGATGTCGCGGCCCTCAGCTGGAACGGCATTACCATCAAGGCAAACCCAGGCGGGCTTTCGCCGAAGGCCGGCGAGCATCTCTACGTCGTCCTGCGGCCGGAGGCGATCCATTGTTCGGCCGCCGAGCCGACGAGCGGAAACCGCATCAAGGGCAAGATCCGTCAACGGGTGTTCAAGGGCAACCACACGTCGCTGATGGTCGAAGTCGGCGAGGGCACCTTGCTCAACACCCTTGTGCATCCAAGCGATGTCGCGCAACTTAACGGCGAGGACATCTGGGTCGGTTGGAAGCCCGAGACGGCGACGGTCATTCCTGACCGGCACGCTCACAAATAATCAACTAACGGCCCGCATCGCATTGGTGCGGGTCCACAAGCAGGCAAGGCGGCCAATGCGGACTTAAGTTCCATTGGGCGACGGAGGTGAACCATGGCCTATAACGTAGAGACACCGGTCCCATCGGCGGCGACGAGCCTGCCGGAGCTGGAGCAGCGTGTCCGAGACGACCTAGCCTGCCTGTGCTATCCGCCGGCAAACTGGGTCGTGCCCACGGCTTGCGAAGAACAGGTCCATGACGTCGTCGTCATCGGTGGCGGCATGTGCGGCCTCGTCGCCAGTTTCGCCTTGATCGGCGCTGGCATTCAAAACATCCGCATCTTCGATCGCAGCGACGAGGGCCTTGAAGGGCCGTGGCTGACCTATGCGCGCATGGAAACCCTGCGTTCGCCAAAGCAACTGACCGGCCCAGCCTATGGCATGGCCTCGCTGACCTTCCGTGCCTGGTATGTTGCCCAGTTCGGCGATGAGGCATGGGCAGCGCTCGACAAAATCCCGCGTCCGATGTGGATGGAATATCTGCGCTGGTACCGCAAGGTGCTCGCCCTGCCGGTTGAAAACGGCGTTGAGGTCAAGGCGATCCGGCCCGAAGGCGCTTTCATGCGGCTGACGACAACGGGCAAGGGCGCCCGGCAAACGTCGGTGCTCGCCCGCAAGGTGATAATGGCGACCGGCCGCGACGGCATGGGTCATCCGAGCATTCCCGACTTCGTCAGCGATCTGCCGGCGAAATTCTGGGCGCATTCCTCCCACGAGATTGACTTTGCTGCGCTCAGCGGCAAGCGGGTGGTGGTTGTCGGGGTCGGCGCGTCGGCCGTCGACAACGCTGCAGAGGCGCTGGAGGCAGGGGCTTCCGAAGTCCGCCATCTCATCCGGCGCAAGGAAATGCCGTGCATCAACAAGCTGATGGGTATCGGCTCCTTCGGCTTCACCGCCGCATTCCCGCAGCTGGGTGACGCCAGGCGGTGGCAGATCATGAACTACTCGCTGCGCACCCAGACACCCGCGCCGCGTGGTTCGACGATGCGCGTCAGCCGTCATCCGAACGCCTATTTCCATTTTGACGCCGCGGTCGAAAGCGTCGAACTCGACGGTGACGAGATCGCCATCGAGACGTCGCAGGGCAAGTCGGTCCGCACGGATTTCCTCATTCTGGGCACTGGCTTCGGCGTCGATCCGCTGGCGCGCAAGGAGCTCGACGGCTACGCCGACAAGATCCTTTTGTGGCAAGACCGCTTCACGCCGTCCGCGGGCGAAGAGAATGACCAGCTCGGCCGGTTCCCCTATCTCGCCGACGACTTCAGCTTCCTCGAGCGCGAACCGGGCCAGGCGCCGTGGCTTGCCAACATCCACAGTTTCAATTCGGGCGCGGCCGCCAGCCTCGGCAAGGTCAGCGGTGACATTCCTGGTATCAGCGAGGGCGCGTCGTGGCTGGTGCGGGAGATCGCAGCCAAGCTCTACAGTGAGAATTTCGACCAATATTGGCAGCGTTTGCTTGACTACGACACGCCCGAATTGCGCGGCGACGAATGGACGGCATCGCCCTTGCCGGACAGCGTAACGGTCAACGATCGCAAGCAGGCATAGGAGGACGACATGGCTGAGAACGAAGACGTGATTGCCGCGATCGTCGGCATCGGGGCCGGCAGTGCGATCGCCGGCGTCGTGTCGGGGCGGGCCGACATCATGGTGCTGACCCAGAAGACGCATGACAGTGCGCTGACCCCGGAAAATCCAGGCGGCCTGTCGCATGCCGAGCGCGCTGCACTTGCCTGGCGCATCGCCAAGATCAATGATGACAAGGCTTTCGAGGATCATTTCGAGGCATTGCTGGAAAAAGCGGGTGCGCCGGACGCCGCTGCCCGAATGGCCGATATCTGGTTCGACGGTGGCAAAGATATCCGCGCCAAGGCGCTGATCCGCCACGTCGACCTGGTGGCGCATGCGCCCAAGGAGGCAACCCGTCGCGACATCGAACTGCTTCAGGAAGCCGGCCTTGCCGATGACGACATCGTGCGGCTTTCAGAACTTGTCGCTTTCGTCAGCTACCAGATCAGGGTTGCCGTCGGCCTGGACTTGATGCGGGGGCTGGCATGAGCGAGATCGTGCACGACTTCACCACCGATATTCCGGTCTGGAAGCCCTATGTGACGCCGCTCAACCTGGCGGATGCGAGCGCCGAGCAGCTCGAAGCGCTCAAGGTCACACCATCCAACACCAAGGTCTCGGACTACGTGCTGGTGCTGGCGCATGACGTCGAAACGCTGACGCACAGAAGCCCGCTCTTCAACGGGGTGATGTATAATAGCGGCGGCCTGTCACGCGCCGAGCGCGAGATCGGGGCCGTCGGTGCTTCCATCGTCAACCGTTGCATCTATTGCGCGGCCGTTCATGCCAGTCGCTACAACCAGTTGACCAAAAGTGCCGATGTGATCGCAGCCATTTTCGCCGATGGCGTCGATGCCGAGATCGAGCCGCGGCTGAAGGCGATCCTGAATTTTGCAGTCAAGCTTTCGAAATGCCCGTCCGAAGCAAGCGCCGATGATATGGCGGCGCTGGTGGAGGCCGGTTTAGGTAAGGAGGAAATCCTCGATCTCATTCTGTCCACGTCTCTGTTCGGCTGGGCCAACCGGCTTATGCACACGCTCGGCGAGCCGATCAGGGAATGACAGGAGGAGGCACTCACTCGATTGGCAAAGAGGGACAAACCATGGTGTTGGTCAACCCGCCCGAGATAGGGCCACGCTTGCAGGCATATCGAAAAGAGTTGAATCTGACACTCGCCGAACTGGCTGCCATGTCGGGCGTGTCGCGCTCCATGCTGTCGGAAATAGAGCGCGGCAACGCCAACCCGACCTACGGCACGCTGTGGCATCTGACGCGTGCGCTCAAGATCGACCTCAACAGTCTGGTCAGCGGCGCAAGTGAAGAGCGCGGCGGTTCCATCATCGATCTCCAGCCGGGAAACCTGACGCCGACCATCCGCAGTGCGGACGGCAGTTGCACGCTGCAGATCCTGTCCCCGGCCAGCATGGTGTCGCTGATCGAATGGTACCTGCTGAGCTTTGAGGCCGAAGGGGAACTGGTGAGCGACCCGCATGAGACCGGGACCGTCGAGCATTTGCACTGCACCAAGGGTGAGATCGTGGTGCGCAGCGCCGGTAACACGATGATCGTGCGGGCCGGAGAAACCGCACGCTATGCGGCCGACGTCCCACACTCGCTGACGAGCGTCGGTCCTGTCGGGGCGGGGGCATTCCTGGTGGTTGCTTCCGGCGACGTCGGACCGAACACGCCGAGAACGTCGATACGTCCGAAATAACGATCGGCCAGCCGGCCGAATTCATGAGCAGAAAAGGGAATGACAATGCGGGTAGGAATAGTCGGCGCGGGTTCGATCGCTTTTGGAACGGCGGCGCTTGTTGAACAGCAAGGCCACGAAGTGACCTTGTGGTCGCCATCCGGCGAGCGGACGCGCGCCCTGGCCAGCGGCCAGGCGCTGGTTGCCGAAGGAGCGATCAAGGGCACCTTCCATCCGGCCGTTGCAGCAAGTGCGCAGGATCTCGTTGCAGGTGCCGAGGCGCTTGTCATTGCGCTGCCGGCCTATGGCCACAAGACTGTCCTCGACGCCATCGCGCCGCATATCACGCCGCTGCAGATCGTCATCTTCAGTTCGCACGCATCGTTTGGCGCGCTGTACCTATCGCGCCTGCTGGCAGCGCGCGGCGTCGTCGTTCCGATCGTTGCATGGGGCACGACGGCGGTGTCGGGCAGGCAGTTGAGCCCGACCTCGGTCAATGTGAACACGATCCGCAAGCAGGTCGATCTTGCGACGGTGCCGGCGTCAGAGAGCGCCAAGGGCCTCGCGGTCTGCCAGTCGCTGTTCGGCGATCGTTTCCTCGACCGCGGCAGCCTGATGGCGATTGCGCTCTCCAACCTCAATCCGCAGAACCACATGGGCATCGCGCTCGGCAACATGACCCGGATGGAGCGCGGCGAAAGTTGGAGCCAGGGCCAGAACGTGACGCCGAACGTCGGACGCCTTCTTGAGGACCTCGACCAGGAGCGCATCGCCATCGCCAGCAAGCTCGGCCTTGAGGTCCGCAACATCTTTCAGCATTTCCACCTCTCGTTCCACGTGCCGATGAGCTCCATCTCCCAGATGAACCAGGAGATGCACGAGGCTGGCAATGGTGGCAGCGGCCCGACCACCGCCGATAGTCGCTATGTGACGGAAGACGTGCCCTTCGGCCTGGTCATGACGGCGAAGATCGGACGTCTCGCTGGCCACCCCGCGGAACTGCATGAGGCGGGCATTCGAATTTTCTCGGCAATGTATGGCCGCGATTTCACTGCGGAAAACGACCTTCTCAAAGCCCTTGATCTCGACGCGATGTCGCTCGACGAACTCAAGGAGTTGTGCCGCAACGGGTTTGCAGTCGCGGCCTGACTTCAGCGCCGAGCGTCGGCCTTCACGCGCTTGCGGCAGCCAGCCTGCCGGTAGCGCTTGAGGGCCGGACGAACGGGGCAAACGATCGGGAAACCGTCCCGTCCTCGTTGTTTCAATATGGATTTCCCAGTGCAGCGACACCAAGAGTGCCGTCAGCCAGAGTGAGGTTTTACCCGCCATGACCAGTGCTTTTCTTTCGCATCTCCGCTCGGAACTCGACGGGTTGAAATCGTCAGGTCTTTACAAGTCGGAGCGGGTGATCGTCTC